>JAYRYA010000010.1:0-134689 GCA_041917255.1 Zoogloea sp. | reverse complement strand
CCGACGGCCTCGCCGCCGGCAAGGGCGTGGTGGTGGCGATGAGCCTCGACGAAGCCCACGCCGCCATCGACGCCATGCTCACCCACAACACCCTGGGCGTGCAGTACGACGAGCGCGGCCCGCGGGTGGTGATCGAAGAGTTCATGGACGGCGAGGAAGCCAGCTTCATCGTGATGGCCGACGGCCGCCATGCCCTGCCGCTGGCCACTTCCCAGGATCACAAGCGCCTCAAGGACGCCGACCAGGGCCCCAACACCGGCGGCATGGGCGCCTACTCGCCCGCCCCGGTGGTCACGCCCGAAGTCCACGCCCGCGCCATGCGCGAGATCATCATGCCGACCCTCGCCGGGATGGCCGCCGAAGGCCTGCCCTACACCGGCTTCCTGTACGCCGGCCTGATGATCGACGCCAAGGGCGCGCCCCGCGTCGTCGAGTTCAACTGCCGCATGGGCGACCCGGAAACCCAGCCGATCATGATGCGGCTCAAGACCGATCTCGTCGATCTCGTCGAAGCCGCCATCGCCGGCAAGCTCGACAAGATCGAGGCCGAGTGGGATCGCCGCTTCGCCCTTGGCGTGGTGATGGCCGCTGCCGGCTACCCGGACAGCCCCCGCAAGGGCGACGCCATCCACGGCCTGCCCAGCACCGCAACGGAAGACGTGCACGTCTTCCACGCCGGCACCACCGAGAAGGACGGCCAGGTCGTGACGAGCGGCGGCCGCGTGCTGTGCGTCACCGCGCTGGGCGACAACGTCAGGAGCGCCCAGAAACTCGCCTACGAGCAGCTCGACCAGATCCACTTCGACGGCATGCAGTGCCGCCGCGACATCGGCTACCGCGCCGTCGCCCGCAAGGGGTGAGCCATGCCCCACCTGCGCATCGAGTACAGCACCAACATCGCCGACCGGTTTGATCCGGTCGCGGTGCTAGGTGCCGCCACCGACGCACTGGTGGCAAGCGGCGTCTTCGACCCGCCTGAAGCGGTCAAGGCACGCCTGATGCCCGTTTCCGATTTCCAGGTGGGAGGCGGCGCCGACCACGGCTTCATTCACGCCGGGCTCGCGCTGCTGTCGGGGCGCGACGCCGCAACGAAGCGGCAACTGACCAGCGCCCTTGTCGATGCCATCGCGCCGCTCATCGCGCCCGGCCCCCAGGTAGTGCAGATCACCTCCGAAGCCCGCGACATGGATCGCGACACCTACTCGAAGCGCCTCATCCCCGGCGCCTGATCTCTGCCGGCCGCTGGCCGGCTATTGCCATCCCCGGAGCCCACACATGCCTGACCGCGCCGCCGTCAAAGCCTATCTCCTCGACCTCCAGGCCCGCATCGTCGCCACCCTCGAAGCCTTCGACGGCAAGCCCTTCGTCACCGACAGCTGGACGCGCCCCGCCGGTGGCGGCGGCCTCACTCGACTCATCGAGGAAGGCCACTTCTTCGAACGAGGCGGCTGCAACTTCTCCCATGTGATGGGCGAAGGCCTGCCCCCGTCAGCCACCGCCGCCCGGCCCGAGCTGGCCGGCCGCAGCTACGAAGCGATGGGCGTCTCGCTGGTGCTCCACCCGCGCAATCCGTACTGCCCCACGGTGCACATGAACGTGCGCTTCTTCATCGCCAGCGCACCGGGCAAGGCCGACGTGTGGTGGTTCGGCGGCGGGATGGACCTCACGCCGTACTACCCCTTCGAGGAAGACGTCCGCCACTTCCACGCCACCTGCAAGGCCGCGGTGCTGCCCTGGGGCGAGGCCGAATACCAGCGCCTCAAGGACTGGTGCGACCGCTACTTCTTCCTCAAGCACCGCAACGAGCCCCGCGGCGTGGGCGGCCTCTTCTTCGACGACCACGGTGCCGACGGCCTGGTGGATTTCGACGCCGCCTTCGCCATGACCCGCAACGTCGGCGATGCCTTCCTGCCCGCCTACCTGCCGGTGGTCGAACGCCGCCGTGACACACCCTATGGCGAACGCGAGCGAGACTTCCAGGCTTACCGCCGTGGCCGCTACGTCGAGTTCAATCTGGTCTTCGACCGCGGAACGTTATTCGGCCTGCAGTCGGGTGGCCGCACCGAATCCATCCTGATGTCCATGCCGCCCATCGTGAAATGGCGCTACGACTGGCACCCCGAGGCCGGCAGCCCAGAAGCGCGGCTGTACTCGGACTTCCTCGTACCCCGCGACTGGGCCTGAGCCCAGCGATGCTCAACGCCACTCGCCAGAAGCTCAAGACGCAACTGATGGCAAGCGTCGAACTGGGTATCGGCCTACTCTCTGCGCTCGGCGTGCCGATGGCGATCATCCTCGGCAAGCTGGTACTTGCCGGGCTCCTGGGGATGATCGTGATCGGTGTCGGCCTGCGCTTTGCGCGCAGCCGGAAACCAGGCGTGATCGATCAGCGGGCCAGCCCACCCGGCGGATAGCTGCGCAGATAGCCCAGCAGCGTCTCCACCCGCCCGCGGATCAGCGCCGCGCGATACGCGGCCCTCGAGGTGGCCGACGACGAGCCAAAATCCTGCGGCGTCCAGTTGTTGGCGATGAAACGCATCTCCGCGTCCCGAAAGACGAGCCAGCTTTTCTGGCTGCGCACCAGATCCTGCCGGCGGATTTCGCGCCCCTGACGTAACAGTGCGGTGTAGGCGAGGTTCAGTTCCCGGTCGAGAAACTGCTCATATTGGGCATAGACCACCAACGCATCCCGGTCCGTCCCTGCGCCGGTGATGCGGCTTTCAAACTCGCCCGCGCGGGCGGCAAACTCGGCCACGGGATCGGGCCTGTCCGGGTTGTCGATGGCCAGCGCCGCGCTGGCCGGCAAGCCCAGCGCAACGACCAGCGCCCACCCGGCCAGCCGGGCCGAAAATCGCTCACCAGTTCTTCTCATATTTCCCCAAGGAATAAACGTTCCACTCGCATTGCCGCCGCCGATCAAGCCCCAGCATCACCTTGCCCTGGGACTTGTTCCAGGATTTCCAGGCCGCTTCCAGGGTTTTGTACATGGTCTGAGCGGTGGGGTCATTGACCATCTTCGCCACCGACGAGCGGGCCAGATTGGCTGCACCGATGTTGAAGGTGAGGATCACCAGCGCGTCGAACTGGGCCTGGCTGAGCTTCGCCGTGATCGTTGAATTCACCGCTGCCTCGAAAGGCTGCAGATCCTTGTCGAGCAGCGCATTGGCCCCCGCCTCGGTGATGCCCCCCTTGTAAGTGTCCCATTCCGCCTTCGCGATCAGGTGGCCGTAACCGATTGTCGCGCCCTTCACCCACACATGGGTGGCCTTGCCGGTCTGGTCGTCGTAAGTGAACAGGAACAGGCTCTCGAGCTTGCGCAGCAACTCCCGCGCCTTTGCACTCATGCGCATTGCGCCGGTCGGCGGGGTGGTAGTCGGGGGCTGAGTCGGAGGCGTCGGCGTCGACACGACCGTAGGCGGCTGGTTGAGCGCCGTCCAGGTCTTGCCGCCCGGGTCCACCCGGCCATCCGGCTTCTTGAGCTTCATCACCCGACGCTGGAACTCCTCGATGGCACTGTAGGTCTCGTCGCCCTGCCCCCCGTCCTCTGCGATCCGCGGCAAGGACGGCGGCCGATGGCGGTTGAGCAGCTGCTGCACGAGCAGGACTTCGCGCTTCAGCGGCTTTTCCGTACCGCGCCCGACCGCACGAGTAAGACTGGCCATGAACCTCTCCCCAATAGAAATGGATACGCCATCTCACTATAGTCAGCGCCAGCTGGCGCCCCCAAGGCCAGAATGCAGAATAGCCTCCCGGGTTGCGGTACCCGGGAGGCTTTTGTAGGCCGGCGGCGTTCAGTTGCGAATCAGGTGATCGAAGGCCGACAGCGACGCCTTGGCCCCCTCGCCCATCGCAATGATGATCTGCTTGTAAGGCACCGTGGTCACGTCGCCGGCGGCAAATACGCCCGGTACCGAGGTGCGGCCGTGATCATCGACGATGATCTCGCCGCGGGACGACAGCTCGACCGTGCCCTTCAGCCACTGGGTGTTGGGCAGCAGGCCGATCTGCACGAAGATGCCGGCAAGCAGAACCTGATGCATCTCGCCGGAGACACGATCCTTGTAGGTGAGGCCGGTCACCTTCTGGCCGTCGCCATTCACCTCGGTGGTCTGAGCGTTCACGATGATCTTCACGTTGGGCAGGCTTTCGAGCTTCTTCACCAGCACCGCGTCGGCGCGCAGCTTGCTGTCGAACTCCAGCAGCGTCACGTGGGCCACCACGCCGGCGAGATCGATGGCCGCCTCGACACCCGAGTTGCCGCCGCCGATCACCGCCACCGGCTTGCCCTTGAAGAGCGGGCCGTCGCAGTGGGGGCAGTAGGTCACGCCCTTGGTGCGGTATTCGGTTTCGCCGGGCACGTTCATGTCGCGCCAGCGGGCGCCGGTGGAGAGGATCACCGTTTTCGACTTCAGGCTCGCGCCGCTGGCCAGCTTCACCTCGATCAGCTCGCCAGGCACCAGGGCCTCGGCGCGCTGGAGGTTCATGATGTCCACCTCGTATTGCTTGACGTGCTCTTCCAGCGCTGCGGCCAGGCGCGGGCCTTCGGTTTCCTTCACCGAGATGAAGTTCTCGATGGCGAGGGTGTCCAGCACCTGCCCACCGAAACGCTCGGTGACCACGCCGGTGCGGATGCCCTTGCGCGCAGCGTACACCGCCGCTGCAGCGCCAGCCGGACCACCGCCCACCACCAGCACGTCGAAGGGTTCTCGGGCGGCGATTTTCGCGGCGGCGCGGGCTTCAGCGCCTGCATCGACCTTGGCGAGGATCTGCTCGAGCTCCATCCGGCCCTGGCCGAACTCCTGGCCGTTGAGGAGGATGGTAGGCACCGCCATGATCTGCAGGCGGGTCACCTCGTCCTGGAACAGCGCGCCATCCACCGTCTCGTGGCGGATCTTCGGATTGACCAGTGCCATCAGGTTGAGGGACTGGACCACCTCGGGGCAGTTCTGGCACGACAGGGAAATGTAGGTGACGAAGTTGTACTCGCCATCCAGATCGCGGATCTGGGCCAGCACCTCGTCGCTCACCTTGGGCGGGTGGCCGCCCACCTGCAGCAGGGCCAGCACCAGCGAGGTGAATTCGTGGCCGAGCGGGATCGCCGCGAAGCGGATGCCGATCGGCTCACCCGGACGGGTGATGCGGAACGAAGGCTTGCGCTCGGCACCGTCGTCGCGCTCGACGAGGCTGACCAGCGGCGACAGGCTGGCGATCTCCTGCAGCAGTTCACGCATCTGGCGAGCGGTGTCGCCGTCATCGAGGGACGCGACGATCTCCACCGGGCGGCTAACGCGGGTCAGATAGGCCTGCAACTGGTTCTTGAGGTCGACATCCAGCATGACGAATTCCTTTTCTTTTCAATGCGCAGAAGTAAAAACGCCCGGTGCGCCGTGAGACGCCCGGGCGTTCTGGAACAGCGAGAAGCGCTGTCCGGCGGAAGACTTAGATCTTGCCGACGAGGTCCAGGGACGGCTTCAGGGTCTCGGCACCTTCCTGCCACTTGGCGGGGCACACTTCGCCCGGGTGGGAGGCGACGTACTGGGCAGCCTTGACCTTGCGCAGCAGCTCGGAAGCGTCACGGCCGATGCCCAGGTCGTGGATTTCGGCGACCTTGACCACACCTTCCGGGTTCACCACGAAGGTGCCACGCAGGGCCAGACCGGCTTCTTCGATCATCACGTCGAAGTTGCGGGAGATGGTGCCGGTGGGGTCGCCCAGCATCGGGTACTTGATCTTCTTGATGGTGTCGGAAGCGTCGGCCCAAGCCTTGTGCACGAAGTGGGTGTCGGTGGAGACGGAGTACACCTCAACGCCCAGCTTCTGGAATTCGGGGTAGACGTCGGCCATGTCGCCCAGCTCGGTCGGGCAGACGAAGGTGAAGTCGGCGGGGTAGAAGAAGAACACGGACCACTTGCCCTTGACGTCGGCTTCAGTCACGTCAACGAACTTGCCGTTGTGGAAAGCGGTGGACTTGAACGGCTTGATTTCGGTGTTGATCAGGGACATCGATGTTTCCTTCACAGGTTGGATTTGGGTGTTCGGAAATCACATGATAGGCCCGGACATCATATCGCTCAAATTGATTGATGAAATGATCCGGATTAAACAAAACTATCAACCAAGGTGGCCGGCGGGCCGGCCCGAAGCATCAATACTATTCCGCCGGGAACAAAGTGGGAAGACTGGAAAGCGCAGGGCGAAGCGGCCTTCGCCTCGGCGGATCAGCGACGGGAGAGTTCGGCTGCGGCGCGGTAATGCCGGTTGGCATCGTCGGTGCGGTTGATGCGCTCAGCCAGATGGGCGAGCTCGACGTGGGCTTCCCAACCCGGCTCGATGGCCAGCGAGGCCTCGAGATAGCTCTCGGCCTTGCCCCACAGCTGGGACTGCACGCACAGCCGGCCAAGGGTCAGCAAAAGCTGCGGATCGCGCGGGTTACGGGTGAGCCAGTCTTCGGCCTTGACGAGCCGGCTGCGCACCTCGCCCCCTTCGCAGCGGCCGTAGATCCCGGCGAGGGTGGTATCCCAGCCCAGCGCGAGCTGGGTTTCGATGGATTTCTGGGCACTGCTGCCGTCGCCGGCTGCAATCAAAGCGCGGGCCAGGGATGCCACCAGACGGGCATCCCGCTGTTCGTCACGGGGCACGTCCTGCCAATACGCGTTGATGGCAAGCGGATCGCCAGCCCGCTGCCTGAGCCCTTCCTGGTGGGCACGGCGTTTGATGGGCTCGGCCAGCTCGGGCGTGAGCGCCTTGACCTTGACCAGCTGACGCACGACCCGCACCGCCTCGACCCAGTCGCCCTTGGCCTGGGCCGTACGCAGCGCCAGACGCAGCGCGGCGATGTGGCGCTGGCCGCCGGTCTGGAGTTCGGCGAGGCTCTCGGCGGCATCGTCGAAGCGGCGATCCTCGACGGCCAGCTTGGCCTCGGTCATCAGACGCGCGAGGCGCATCTCCTCGCCCTGCTCGGCCGCTTTGCCGAGCCAGTAGCGATAACGGGTTTCATCCCGCAACGAATGGGCGGCGCGGGCCGCCAGCAGCGCCGCGAGGCCACGGGATTCGCCTGCCTCGTAGGCCGCGGTGGCCTGCTTGAGGGCCTGGCCGAAACGGCCCTCGATACGCAGCCGCACGGCGTCGTAGATCGCCTGGGCGGCACGCTCACGGCCGACCCGCTGGCGATAACGCTGCACAGCCCGAGGCAGCGCCAGCGTGCGCGCGACGAGGCGGGTGAGGGCGTAGATCGCCGCAAAACCACCGACGAGCAGGACGATCAACAGGTTGAGGGAAATCTGGACCCGATACGGGGGCCACACCAGCAGGGCGTAGCCTTCGTTGTAACGGCCGGCCACCGCGAGGGCAGCGGCCAGGGCAAAGAGGCCGAGCAGCCAGAGCAATCCGCGCATGGCCGCCTCAGTTCTTCTTCGCCGGTGCGGCGGCGGACTTGGCGGCGTCGATGCGCCGGTCGGGCACCGCCTGCAGGCTGCGCAGGGCGGTGAGGCTGGCCTGCAGGTTGGGCAGGTCGACGCCCACCGGGGTCTTCTGCAAGTCGACCAGATCGGCCTTGGCCGCTTCGACGCCCGTGTTGGTGAGGTCGAAATAGCGGCCCAGCCATTCGGCGCTGATCCGCATGTCCTCGCGGAAAGTGTTGCCGTCGCGGGAGAGCAGCGCGAGGCGGGCGTTCATCAGGCGGAGCTTGAGGTTCTCGCGGAGGAAGACGGCGTTGCTCGGGGCGAGGAGCGCCGGATCGGGGCGATCCATGCGCTCGACGCGCACCAGCTGGCTGAATTCGGCCCAGAAATCGAGCCACAGGCGCTTGACCCACGAAGGCGCGGCCTCATCGGCCGTGGCGGCTTCGGCCCTGGGCTTGGCCTCGAAGGCCAACGGCAGGCTGTCGATGCGACCGATGAGGGTTTCGAGCTTGAGGGCGACACCGGCGGCATCGACCTGCGGCAGCGCCTTGAGGGTGTCGAGGTCGGCAGCGATGGCCTTGCGCAGGGGCAGCCAGTGGGGCCGGTCGACAGTGCCCAGGCGGGCGTCGGCGGTCTGCAGCGCGAACAGCGCGGCCTGCACGTTGCCGGCCAGCTGGAGCTGCTGGGCGGCGATCACCACGGCCTGCTCGACTTCGGACAGCAGGCGGTCATCCCGGGAACGGGAGAACTCGTGGTACATGGCCTCAAGGGCCACCTGCTGGCCTTGGGATTCGGAGAAGCGGGAATCCAGCGCGCCGATCTTGGTCTGGATGTCCTGCAGGTTTTCCTGGGCCAGCCTGGCCAGCGCGCGACTTTCGGTGGCGGCGGTGTCGCTGGTGGAGAGCCGGCGGGCCAGCTCTTCCTGCATGTCGGCAAGGCGACTACGGGTTTCGACCCACTGCCAGCCGAGCAGCGCAAGCGCGACGGCGGCAACGATGGCGGAGGGATGGCGCCACAACGAGGGCGCGGGCGCCGGACGAGCGGAGTCGGCGGGCGGGAGGCTGGGATTTTCGCTGCTCATGGGCGTGAGTTTAACCCGGATAGGCGTTGTGGTTGCGCGCCGAGAAGTGGTCGATGAGGCCGTCGATGAGGCCCTGATCACCCGCCCCGGTGGCGATGACGGTAGAGAATCCGGCGTCCCGGGCTGCCGCGGCGATGCGCGGATGGGGCACGAAGACGGGCACCGGACGCAGGTCGGCCGCCCCCGGCAGGGCCGCCAGATGGACGACGCCTTCACTGCTGGTGAGGGTCAGGGCGTCGAGCCGGCCGCCACGGGCCCGGGCGACGAGGGGCGCCGGATCATCCGAAGGGCCGCCGCGGTGATAGCAGGTGAGGCATTCGACGGTGGCACCGCGCTGGACGAGGGTGTCGCCGAGGAGATCACGGCCACCATCGCCGCGCAGGATGAGCACGCGCCTGCCGGCCACCGCGCCCGCCTGAAAAGCCGGCAGGGCAAGCACGGATTCGCTGTCGAAGCCGCTTTGGGGGGCGATCACGTCGGCAAAGCCACGGGCGGCCAGGGCGGCCTCGCTGCCCTTGCCAACGGTGGCGACGGCAAGGCTCGCCGGCCACGGCGCGAACGGCTGCATGGCGTCCAGCGCCAGATTGACCGCGTTGGGGCTGACGAAGAAGGCCAGCGAGAAATCCGCCAGCCGCCGGGCCACATCGTGCAGCGGGGCCGGATCGGCCACCGGCGTGATGGTGAGGAGCGGAAAGCGCAGCGGCTCGGCACCAAGGGCCGCCAGCGCCGCGCACAGGGTGTCGGCCTGACCGGCAGGGCGGGTGACGACGACGCTGCGCCCGGCGAGCGGCTGGCCAGCCATAGCGCAGGTTTACAGGCCGGCGAGGATTTCGTCGGCGCCGTCGGCACGCAGGTCTTCGGCCAGCGCGAGGCCAAGGGCTTCCGGCTGGTCGAGCGGGCCACGGCGTTCGGCGCGGGCGATGCGCGAGCCGTCGGGCAGGGCCACGAAGCCGCGCAGCCACAGCTCGCCGTCCTTGACTTCGGCGTAGGCGCCCAGCGGCACTTCGCAGCTGCCTGCCAGCGCACGCGAGGTGGCGCGCTCGGCACGCACGCAGGCGGCGGAGTTGGCGTCGGCGAGCGGGGCGATCCAGGCGGCGACTTCGGGCCGGTCGGACAGCGCCTCAATGCCCAGCGCACCCTGACCGGCGGCCGGCAGGGAGACGTCGGACGGCAGCGTGCCGCGGATGCGGCTGGCGAGGCCCAGGCGGGTGAGGCCGGCGGCAGCGAGGATGATCGCGTCGTACTGGCCTTCGTCGAGCTTGCGCAGGCGGGTGTCGAGGTTGCCGCGCAGGCTGGTGACGGCCAGCATCGGGTACTGGGCGTGGATCTGGGATTCGCGGCGCAGGCTGGAGGTGCCCACCACGGCGCCCGGCGGCATGTCGTCGAGACTTTCGTACTTGTTGGAGACGAAGGCGTCGAGCGGCACTTCACGCTCGGCGATGGCCACCAGCGCAAACTCGGGCGCGAGCGTCATCGGCACGTCCTTCATCGAATGCACGGCGATGTCGGCGGCGCGGTCGAGGAGCGCGGTTTCGAGTTCCTTGACGAACAGGCCCTTGCCGCCCACCTTGGCCAGCGGCCGGTCGAGGATCTGGTCGCCGCGGGTGGTCATGCCCAGCAGTTCGACCCTGCAGGACGGGTAGAGGGCTTCGAGGCGGGCCTTGACGTGCTCGGCCTGCCACAGGGCGAGGCGGCTTTCACGGGTGGCGATGACGATGCGGTCGGGCGTAGGGGCGCTCACGGTATTCGGGCTCGGCAAGGGTTGTTGAGGGGGGTTCGGGGGATGGACAATCGGTGGGTGCCGACGGCAATCTGCGGTTTCTGCAGCGCAGCATCAGGGTTGCCACCTATGGCGGTCTTCCGGGCCGCGATTCTAGCATGGCCCCCTGCTGCGCCTCCCGCGCCAACCGCAACCGACTGGACAGGATTTCCGATGAGCGAACACAACAAGAGCGACGACAAAGACCTCCCCCTGCGCGACGACATCCGCCTGCTCGGCCGTATTCTCGGCGACACCGTCCGCGCCCAGGAAGGCGAGGCCGTGTTCGATCTGGTCGAGGCCATCCGCCAGTGCTCGATCCGCTTTCGCCGCCACGAAGACCACGCCGCCCGCCGCGAGCTGGAGGCCACGCTGGACTCCCTCTCCCGCGACCAGACCATCGACGTGGTGCGCGCCTTCAGCTATTTCTCGCACCTGTCCAACATCGCCGAGGACCAGCACCACATCCGCCGCTCCCGTGCCCACCAGATCGCCGGCTCGGCCCCCCGCGAGGGCAGCCTGGCCCACGCCCTGGCCCGGGCCTTCGACGCCGGCATGGGCAGCGCCGAGCTCACCGCCTTCTTCGAGACCGCCAGCGTGGTGCCGGTGCTCACCGCCCACCCGACGGAGGTCCAGCGCAAGAGCATCCTCAACTGCCAGATGGTGATCGCCCGCCTGCTCGACGAGCGCGACCGCATGCAGCTCACCCCCGAGGAGCAGGACGCCAACGACGAAGCCCTGCGCCGCGCGGTGCTCACCCTGTGGCAGACGCGCATGCTGCGCACCGAGAAACTCTCGGTGATGGACGAAGTCACCAACGGACTGTCCTACTTCGACTACACCTTCCTGCGCGAGCTGCCGCGCCTGTACGCCAACGTCGAGGACCGCCTCGCCACCCGCGACCGCAGTTGGGGCGCGCTGGAGCTGCCCAATTTCATGAAGGTCGGCAGCTGGATCGGCGGCGACCGGGATGGCAACCCCTTCGTCACCGCCGAGATCCTCGAGAAGGCGCTGGCCGTGCAGGCCGAGAAGGTCCTCACCTACTACATGGACGAGGTGCACACCCTGGGCTCGCAGCTGTCCATCGCCCAGGGGCTGGTGAGCGCCTCCGACGCGCTGCTGCGCCTTGCCGAAGCCTCGCCCGATGGTTCGCCGCACCGCTCCGACGAGCCCTACCGCCGCGCCCTCACCGGCGTGTACGCGCGCCTCGCCGCCACCTATGCCAACCTCCTCGGTCACCAGCCGCCGCGCCACGCGGTGGCCGCCGCCGAGCCTTACGACAGCCCCGACGCCCTGGCCGACGAGCTGGAAGTCATCCACCGCTCCCTCACCGCCAATGGCCTGGGCAGCCTCGCCCGCGGCCGCCTGCGCATGGTGCGGCGAGCGGTATCGGTGTTCGGTTTCCACCTCGCCCCGATCGACCTGCGCCAGAACTCCGACGTGCACGAGCGCGTGGTGGCCGAACTCATCCAGTCCATCGACCCCGCCCGCGACTACCTCGCACTCGACGAAGCCGGTCGCATCGAGATGCTGCTCGAAGAACTCGCCACCCCGCGCCTGCTCGCCTCGCCGTGGCTGGATTACTCCGACGAGACCCGCGGCGAGCTGGCGATCTTCCGCGCCGCCCGCGCCGCCCACCAGCGCTACGGCAAAGCCGCGGTGCCCAACTGCATCATCTCCAAGACCGACGACGTCTCCGATCTGCTGGAAGTCGCCGTGCTCGCCAAGGAAGCCGGCCTGCTGCGCCCGGCCGAAGGCGTGCTCGACGTGAACATCATCCCGCTCTTCGAGACCATCGGCGACCTGCAGAACGCCGCTGGCGTGATGGACCGCCTGTTCTCGATCCCGACCTACATGAGCCTGCTGGAATCCCGCAAGCTGGAGCAGGAGGTGATGCTCGGCTACTCCGACAGCAACAAGGACGGCGGCTTCCTCACCTCAGGCTGGGAGCTTTACAAGGCCGAGATCGGCCTCGTGGACACCTTCGCCCGCCACAACGTACGCCTGCGCCTATTCCACGGCCGGGGCGGCTCAGTCGGCCGCGGCGGCGGCCCCAGCTATCAGGCGATCCTGGCCCAGCCGGGCGGCGCCGTGCAGGGCCAGATCCGCCTCACCGAACAGGGCGAGGTCATCGCCTCCAAGTACGCCAATCCCGAAGTCGGCCGCCGCAACCTGGAGGTGCTCGCCGCCGCCACGCTCGAAGCGACCCTCTTCGCCCCCCGCGATCCGGCGCCGCGCCCCGAATACCTCGAGGCGATGGACGAACTCTCCGATGGCGCCTTCAAGGCCTACCGCAACCTGGTATACGAAACCGACGGCTTCGAGCGCTATTTCTGGGAATCCACCGTGATCTCGGAAATTGCTGCCCTCAACATCGGCAGTCGCCCCGCGTCGCGCAAAAAGTCGACAGCCATCGAAGACCTGCGGGCGATCCCGTGGGTGTTCAGCTGGGCCCAGTGCCGCCTGATGCTGCCGGGCTGGTACGGCTTCGGCTCGGCAGTGCAGGCTTATATCGCAAAACACGGCGAGGCCGGGGCGGCACGCCTCTCGGCGATGCACAAGGAGTGGTCGTTCTTCGCCACCCTGCTCTCCAACATGGACATGGTGCTGGCCAAGAGCGACATCGCCATCGCCAGCCGCTACGCCGATCTTGTAAAGGACGGCGCCCTGCGCGAGGCGATCTTCCCGCGCATCGAGAAGGAGCACGCCGACACGCTGCAGGCCCTGCTCACCATCACCGGCCAACAGGCGCTGCTCGACGCCAACCCGCTCCTCAAGCGCTCGATCCACAACCGCTTCCCCTACCTCGACCCGCTCAACCACGTGCAGGTCGAGCTGCTCCACCGCTACCGGGAAGGCCACCAGGACGAACGCGTGCGGCGCGGCATCCTGCTGTCGATCAACGGCGTGGCCGCGGGCCTGCGCAACAGCGGCTGACCCCACCGGCGCGCAGCAGTACGAAGGCCGACCTCCGGGTCGGCTTTCTTTTGTCCGGAGCGGGGCCCGAGCAGACCGTAGGCATCCACTTACGCGGCTTTCATCCTTGCCCGGCAGGGCATGTAGGCGGATGCCGGCGGTGTCAAACCCCGCCCGTCCGTAATCTGGCAACCAGTGACGCCGCTACCGGCACCCCGCCTCGAAGACGGCGCCACCGACCTCTACCAACATGATCAGGAGAAACGCCATGATTGCCCACTTCACCCGCCGCCTGCTGCCCGCCCTCACCCTCGCCGCACTCGTTTCGGCGCCGGCCTTTGCCGCCGGCTCCAGCGCCACCTACGACGCCGCCAAGCAACAGGCCGAGCAGACCTACGACGCGGCCCTGAAGGAATGTTCGAAGCTGTCGGGCAACGGCGCCGACATCTGCAAGCTGAAGGCCAAGGCCGACCGGACGCGCACGACCGAAAGCGCCAAGGCCCGCTACAAGGGTACCGCCGAGGCGGCCTACGATGCCCGCAAGGACATTGCCGAAGCCGACTACAAGCTCGCGAAGGAAATGTGCGACGAAAAGACCGGCAACGCCAAGGACGTCTGCACGAAGGAAGCCAAGGAAGCCTACGTCAATGCAAAGGCCGACGCCAAGGCGCGCCTGAAGACGCAGGAAGCCTGGCATGACGCGGCCGAAGCGAAGAGCGACGCAGCCTACGCCACCGAAAAGGAGAAGTGCGATGCGCTCGCCGGTGACGCCAAGGACCAGTGCATGGCGCGCGTCAAGGCGCACTTCGGCCGCTGATCGCGCCGCGAGGGTGACACACTCACCGACGCACGCACCATCGCCACCGCGCTGAAGCGCTACAGCCGGACAATGTTCCGGCTGTAGTTCGTATCGCTTTCGTCAGGCCGCCGCCTGCTGGACCAGATCAGATGCCCAGAGCGTTCTTGACGTCACGGAAGAAGGGTTTGATGTCCCGGGCGTTCCACACATAGTAGCGCACCGATGGGCGCATGAAATCGCCCACAAAGCGCAGCACCTCGTGCACCGGGCGCACCTGGAAAGTCCGGTCGCGGATCTGCCCAGGCTGCAGCAGGATGCGACGCAGGCGCTTGATCTCGGTGGCCACCATCCGGCAGCGCAGGTTCTCGCGCAGGGCGGGCAAACTGGGCATCACGCCCTGGCCCTGGAGGCTGTAGGCCAGCAGGCCAAAGCCGGCGCCGCTGTACATGGCAAGGGGAAAGCTGCCCCAGAAACGGCCGTTCACCTCCATCAGCACCGCGCGGCCCGAGCCCGGGTCGTAGCGGTACTCGACCATCGCCACGCCTTCCCAGCCGATGGCCTGGAGCAGGCGGATGGATTTCTCCTGAAGATCCTTGAACTGGTCCAGCGGCACGCCATCGCACACGCTGGAGAACCCGCCCTCGGGCGGCCATTCGGCCACCCGCAGGTGCTGGAAGCGCCGCACGGCCTTGCCTTCATGCATGAAGAAGAACTGACCAAGGCCCACGCCGGGGCAGTATTCCTGCACCAGCGGCCACATCTCCACGCGCCGGTAGCGCTCGGCGACACGCAGGAACTCGTCGGCGGTATAGACGTATTCGGCCTTCACCAGCGGGATGCCCGCCGCGTGGAGCACCGGCGCCACGCCGTTGGGGTCGGACCACTTGAGCACCGCAGGGAAGGGGAAGCTCGAAGCGACCTGCTCCACCTCGGCCCAGGTGGCCGGGCTGGCGCTCCGGGGAACGTCGATGCCCACCGCCTCGGCGGCCTCGAGGGTGCGCCCCTTGTCGAGCACGATGGCGAAGGCGTCCTTGGAAGGCAGCAACGGGGTGATGACGCCGAGCTTGTCGCGGTTCTCGATCAGCCAGGTGGTGTTGGCCTCCGAAACCGTGAGCAGGTAGCCGGCGCCGTAGCGTTCGCCGATGGCGCGTAGTTCGGCCAGGCCGGCGTCGGTGCGCGGCTTTTTGAGGATCTCGCCGTAGGCAAGGTAGCGGGACTGCAGGCCGATGGCCTTGTCGCCGGTGGCGATGCCGATCACCGGCACACCAGCCTCGCCCAGCTCACGGACGAGGCTCAGGCCAATCTGGGTCTCGATGCCCAGCACGTAGCACGGTGGGCGGACTTGCTTGTCGGTCATTCGGGGTACTCATTGCGTGCCCAGATCGGGCTCAGCGGCGCACTCTGCCAGCAAGCGCCAGGACGATCAACACGCCGAGCGCGAACAGGGAGATCCAGCGGGCCCGCTCGAATAGCGGCGTTTCGGTCCAGGTCAGGCGCACTTCGTGGGGTCCGGCGGTGAGATTCACCTGCATCAGCCCGTTTTTCGCGTCGAACTGCATTGGCACCGGCTGGCCATCCCGCTCCAGCGCCCACATCGGAAAGTAAAACACCGGCAGATGAACGGTAGTGTCCGTCAGCGCCTCGATTTTCCATGTGACAGTGTTGGCCACATGGTGCCCGGCGCCACAGCGGGCACCGTCGTTCTGACATTCCTTTTCAAAACCGGCGATGGCGTAATCCGCCCAGCCCGATGGCGCGAAGCGGGTGACGTACTCCGAGGTACCCCGGAAGGCACCGGCACTGACAGGAAGATCCTCGCAATCGGCCGGCGCGAGATCGCAGCGGAAACCGCCGTTGGCCGTACGCGACCACTTGCTGAGGTGGCTGAAGGTGTATTCGTCCTTCACCACCGTCGAGGGCAGCGCGCCACCGTCGAGATAGTTTGCCTTGGCGGCGATGAGCAAACCCAGCACCCCGATGGCGACCACCGATCGCACCAACCCGGCCTCCCAGCCCCGCCGCCCGATGCTGCCAGCCGCCTGGGCGGCCACCACGCCGATGACGATCACCATCACATAGCCCACCGACAGGAAGCGGTAAGGCAGCTGGATGCGCAGCAGCGGCCATTCGAAGGTCCACAGTGGGTAAGACAGTTCGGAGGCGAAGAACACCGAAATGCCCAGCACCAGGAACAGCCGGATCAGCAGCGGGTTGGTCGCCTGCCCCGCCCCGCCCCGCAGGCGGAACAGGAACCAGCCTTCGACAATCACCAATGCCAGCAACGGCAATGCCAGCGGCCACTGAAAGGAGAACCACTGCACTCCATTGATGAGCGCCGAGAAGGTAGGCCACGCAAAAGCCCGCAGGATATGCGGGCCCGTCCAGCCCTCCACGTTGATCAGTGAGGTGGAGCCCAGCGCCGGCAACAGATAGAAAGCCCCCAGCCCCAGCCCGATGGCCACCGTGCCCGCCCACGCCAGGAGACGCCGCACAAGGCCGGCAAAACTCACGCCGCCCCACGCCGTGGGCGCCACCAGGACCGCCGCCGAATACGAAATCAGCATCACCAGGGTACTCATGGTGTGGCCCACCACCGCGATACCCAGGGCCACCGCCGCCCACAGGTTGATGCGCTCGAAGGACGCCCTGGGGCGGAACATCGACCACAGCAGCATGCCGTGGGCCGCATAACCCACCGACGCCCAGGCGAAGCCCTGGAACTTGTAGTGCAACATCACCAGGAAAGGGTTGGCGGAAGCCGCAAACGCTGCCACCAACGCCAGCCGGTTGGACACGTAGTGGCGGCAGGTGAGATAGATGAAGTAGCCAAACACGACGTTGCTCAACACCTCCACCACATGCATGGCGTTCCAGGTGCCAAGGCCCGTCAGGGTGACCAGCGCAGTGAGCAGGTAGTAGAGCGGCGAGTAGTACACGAAAACCGGTTCGCCCAACCCATAGCGGGCCAGGAAGGTCCACCGCGGGTACAGCCAGCCCTCGGCAAAGCGCTGCGCATACTCCTTGGCCCAGTGGTAGTGCAGGTAGAAATCGAAGTTCGGGTCGCCGGTATGCGAGCCGTAATGGGGGAAATGGAGCACCAGCGCCAGGGCGAGGAGCAGGCCCAGGGCGCTCAGGCGCTGGCCGAGAGTCATCGGCGTAATCGCCGCCGAAGAGGCGTGGATCATGCCCCCTCTCCTGACTCACGGGGCGCGCGCGGCCGCCGGATGATGAACATCGGCCGCTGCTTCTGCTCGTCGTACATGCGTGCCAGGTAGATGGAGATCACCCCCAGCGCGGTCAGGATCATGCCGCCCAGCATCACCTGGACCGCGATCACGGTGGTAAAACCAATCGCCGCAGTACCCGTGAAGTAGCGGTAGAGAGTCTGGATGAGCAGCAAGGAACCGACGCCCACGGTGGCAAAGCCCACGTAGGCCACCGCCACCAGCGGCAGCGACGAAAACGCCAGCAGATTGTTGACGGAATAGCGGATCAACCCCCCCAGCGACCACTTGGTGCTGCCGATCTCGCGCTCGTGGACGTCGAACTCCACATCCGCCACCTTGTATCCAACCCAGGTGACCATGCCACGGAAGAACCGGTTGCGCTCGGGAAACTGCAGCAGGGTATCGACCACCTGGCGGTCGAGCAGCTTGAAATCGCTCGCCCCCGCCATGTCGCCCCCCACCGTGCGGCTCATGAGCCCATTGAACAGCGCCGCAAACTTGCGATAGAGCGCCGGCTCCTGGCTTCGCCGCCGCTTGCGGCCATTCACCACGTCGAAGCCTTCGCGCCAGCGGGCCAGCATCTCGGGCAGGGTCTCCGGCGGATGCTGAAGGTCGGCGTCCATGAACACCACGCACTCGCCGCGGGCCACAGCTAGGCCGGCGGCCAGGGCGGCCTCCTTGCCGAAATTACGCGAGAAATTGACCGGCACCACATCCGGACGACGCAGGGCAAGCTCGCCCAGCACCTGCTCGGTGGCATCCCGCGAGCCATCGTTGACGATGACCAGCTCGGCGCGGACACCCAGCGGAGCAAGCACCCGGTCGAGTGCCTCGACGAAATGAGGCAAACCCTCGGACTCGTTGAACGCCGGCACGACCACCGATACGTCTATCCTGTCTGCACCGAGTTTCATCGAAACACCTTGCTGAGGCAAAAGTAATTGAAGGCCACCATCACCACCTCGGTGCCAAGCTTGGCCACCACGAGGTTGTCGATCAGCGCGAGCAGTCCTACCAGCACGAGCGGCGAGATGCAGATCGTCACCGCCGTGACGAGACCGTAAAGCAGCGCCTGACGCAAGGGAACGGCCGCGCCCGTCCCCCCGTTACCGAATGAAAAATACTTGTGCCCGAAAAACCCGGCCACCGCCCCGGCTGTCCGCGCAGCGAGCTGGGAGAACGCCGGCGTCACCATGAAGACCTTGGCCAGCAAGAGGAACACGCACATGTCGAGCACCAGCAATCCGACACCGGTCAGCGCGTAGCGGACCACGGTGGCCCGCCACCGCTCGCGCAGCAGCGGCGCAGACGCGGAGCCGGACGGCCCGATCAAGAAGGACTCCGCACGGTCAAGGCCCGCGCCGCACGTTGATGAAGGACTGCTCTCATGGCACACCCTGGGCTGGATTCGAAAAGCGGTTCGTTCCACCTTGCCCGCTCCTCAAGCGCAGGAGGTGCGGAAAGTGCGCCGGTTTCAGCCAAAAAAACGCCGGGCGGCCTGCTCTCCAAGTCGCCACAGCGTTGCCGGCAGGCCAACGGCAGGCAAAGACACTGCCTGCGAACCTCCTGTGAATGTTGGCAGCATAGCCGTGGTGGACACAGTAAATTCGTCACGCCGCGCCGCCAATAGTTTGCATAATTTTTCAAACCGGCGCACCACGATACCATCTGGATCGCTGCGTCCTTGTTTCAGCATCTCGAAATTATGGGAGAGCAGCACAAAATGGCCTATGCCCAGCGCGCGGGCCGATTCCAGCGCGCGTTCCAGCTCGGCCACGCTACAGCTGCCCAACTGGGCCGGACGCAGACGCCCGATGCCGTCGCGGAAGATCGTCATCGGCATGCTCTTCACTGCCCCGATGTGGCTGAGCTGGAGGAAATCCGCCTGACCGCGCAGATCGGGCGCGCTGTCGGGGCTGACGTCGTTGAGACTGAAATCGAGCCCCAGCCCGCAGGCTTCGAGCGCACGAAAGGTGTCGCCGTTGGCGGCAAAGCTGCCGGCCCGGAATGCAACCGGGCGGCAGCCGACCTGGGCCATCAGGTCGAGCCCCTTTCGGATCAGGATGGTCTGCTCTTCCAGCGTGTAGTAGGCCAGATGCTGGCGCTTGCGGCTGGCGCCAGGAAACGGCAGCGGCCGCAGCTCGTCAGACCATTCCGGGTGAAGATGCAGCTGCACGTCGTGACCGCCGGCGCGGATCAGGTCGACGATGGTGGCAAGGTGCTCGACGCCAAATCGGGCGGCAAACAGCGGCTCGACGAAGAACACGCCCTTGAGTCCGTTACGGTCGAGAATCTCGAGAGTTTTCGGCAGCGCGTAATCGCCGGCAGACGAGCGGCCGTACACATAGCGCTCGAAGGCCGCCGGAAACTTGGCGTCGAGGTTCTTCCACCCTCCGCACCAGACTTCGACGTCGAAGGTGAGGTAGACCTTTACCGGGTCAGGCATGGGCTTTCTCCCTCGCGCAGTTCCTCGATCAGGTTGGCGACAGCGGAGTGGATGATCGCGAAACACGTCCGGAAATACTGGTCGGTGTGCTGGTGCGGATCGTGGATGTGGATGCGGTGGGGCCGCGACCAGTGCCCCAGCAGGGCAATGGCGTCGGCGGGGATGCCGCGACGGATCAGTTCGTGGGCGTGGCGCACTTCCATCGCCAGCAGCAGGTCGCCGGGCTGGTACTTGAAATCGGTGAAGTTGGTGGCCCGGTGGGCGGTAAGATCAAAGCCATACACCGGCGCCGTGGCAACCGCCTTCTCGAAGGCCGGCGCGCCGGTGGTGGTGGACAGGCCCAACGATGCCACCCGGGCGCCATTGCCTTCGGCCACCACATGGCCAAAGGCGCTGCGGTTGATGTTGCCCAGGCATACGAAGACCAGCCGCTTCACCTCCTTCGGGCGGATCTGCACAAAGGGAGTCAGACGCCCGCCAAGAAACTCGACCTCGCCCAGAACGAACCGCACAAAGCCGCGGAACGTCCCGAAACCCACATCGATCAGCGAGGCGAGCCGTCCGGAGAGGCTCGGCCGATAGACAAGCTTTTCCACTCTTTCACCACCAGTTTTGAAAGGATTCAAGGCACCCACCTGACATGGGTAAGCCCATGATACCGGCGACCGACGAAAGCGACCCGTGCAGTGCTCACGCTGCGATGCACAAATTTACCCTATCGTGCCGGCTTGCGGCCACGAACAGGCGGCGGTGCCCGACGGGCGCCCACCGGGCTGGCCGCCTTGCCGGTGCGGCGCGGGCCGCCGCCGGGGTTGCCGCCGCTCCGATCCAGCACCACGGGCTGGTCGCGGGGCACCAGATGACGTGGCGCTGTGCCGATCAGGTCGGCGCGCCCCATCGCCCTCAGGGCTTCGCGGATCAGCGGCCAGCCCTCGGGGTCGTGATAGCGCAGCAGCGCCTTGTGGAGCCGGCGCTGACGGCCGGACTTGGGCGTATCGACGCGCTCGGACGTGGCCGACACCTTGCGGAGCGGGTTCTTGCCGGAGTGATACATGGTGGTGGCCATGGCCATCGGCGTGGGCAGGAAGGTCTGAACCTGATCCAGTTTGAAGTTGTTGGACTTCAGCCAGAGCGCAAGATTGACCATGTCCTCGTCGCTGGTACCCGGGTGTGCGGCGATGAAGTAGGGGATCAGGTGCTGTTTCTTGCCGGCCTCCTTCGAGAAGCGCTCGAACATCTCCTTGAAGCGGTCGTAGGTGCCGATGCCCGGCTTCATCATCTTGCCGAGCGGGCCATCCTCGGTGTGCTCCGGGGCGATCTTGAGCAGGCCGCCCACGTGATGGGTGACGAGCTCCTTCACGTATTCGGGCGAACGCACCGCGAGGTCGTAGCGCAGGCCGGAGCCGATCAGTACCTTCTTGACGCCAGGGATCGCTCGCGCCTTGCGGTACAGGCGGATCAGCGGGCCGTGGTCGGTGCCGAGGTTCTCGCAGATGCCTGGGAAGACGCACGACAACCGGCGACAGGACGATTCGATCTTCGGGTCCTTGCAGGCCATGCGATACATGTTGGCGGTGGGGCCGCCGAGATCCGAAATGGTGCCGGTGAAGCCCGGCGTCTTGTCGCGGATCTCCTCGATCTCGCGCAGGATCGACGCCTCGGAGCGGCTCTGGATGATGCGCCCCTCGTGCTCGGTGATCGAGCAGAAGGTGCACCCGCCGAAGCAGCCGCGCATGATGTTGATCGAGAAGCGGATCATGTCCCAGGCCGGGATGCGCGCCTCGCCGTAGGCCGGGTGCGGCTGGCGGGCGTAGGGCTGGCCGAAGACCCAGTCCATCTCCTCGGTGGAAAGCGGCACCGGCGGCGGGTTGAGCCACACGTCGCGGCAGCCGGGGCCGACGCCGTGGGCCTGCACCATCGCCCGGGCATTGCCGGGATTGGACTCCAGGTGGAAGGTGCGCGATGCGTGGGCATACATCACCCGGTCGTCCTTCACCACCTCGTAGGCTGGCAGGCGGATCACCTGCTTCGCCCGGTCGGCCTTGCGGGCGGCGACGCGTTCGGCGGCCGGGATGATGCGCACCGGCTGGGCACCGTCGGCGGCGGGGGCCGTCTGCCGGGGCTCCATCGCGTAAGGGTCGGGATGCGGCTCGACGGGGCCGGGGCGGTCGATGGCGATGGAGTCCACCTCGACAAAGCCCTCCGGCCGCCAGCCGGGCTTGACCATGAAGGCGGTGCCGCGCAGATCGCGGATGGATTCGATGGGCTCGCCGGCGGCGAGGCGGTGGGCCAGCGCGATCACCGCCCGCTCGCCGGAGCCGAACACCAGCAGGTCGGCCTTGGAATCCGGCAGCACCGAGCGGCGCACCTTCTCGGACCAGTGGTCGTAATGGGCGATGCGGCGCAGGCTGGCCTCGATGGAACCGATGACGATGTTGGCGTCCGGATAGGCTTCCCGGGCGCGCTGGGCATAGACGACAACGGCGCGATCCGGACGTTTGTCGGGCGCAGCGTCGGGGGTATAGGCGTCGTCGGAGCGGGGTTTGCGATCCGCCGTGTAGCGGTTGATCATCGAGTCCATGTTCCCGGCGGTGATGCCGTAGAACAGCCGCGGCTTGCCCAGCGCCCGGAACGCGTCGGCCGAGTGCCAGTCGGGCTGGCTGATGACGCCGACGCGGAACCCCTGGGCTTCGAGGGCGCGGCCCACCAGCGCCATGCCGAAGCTGGGGTGGTCGATGTAGGCGTCGCCGGTGACGATGATGATGTCGCAGGCATCCCAGCCGAGGGCGTCCATTTCCGCCCGGCTCATGGGCAGGAAGGGCGCCGGCTTGAGGTCGGGCCGGTAGCGGGGATACGAAAGCAGGTAGGGGGCAGTGCCGGGGTTTTCCATGGGCGCGATTGTACGGGAGCCCATGTTGAAACACCCGCGAAAGCAGACGTTCCGCGGAACGCCCAGGTATCACACGCCCAGCGCTTCCTTCACCGCCGGCCACTGGCGCCGGCTCACCGGCAACTGCTCAGGCAAACCTTCGAGGAGGATCACCCAGTGGGCCTCGCCGTCCACGCCTGTGGTGGCGCGGGCCACGCCACGCACGGCGTCCCGCGCGATCAGGCAGTTGCGATGGATGCGCAGGAAACGGCCGGGAAACTCCTCCTCCAGTTGCACCAGGGATTCGTCCAGCAGGTATTCCCGTTCGAGGCTGCGGGCGATCACGTACTTCTGCTCGGCCTTGAGATAAAGCACGTCGGCCACCGGCACCAGCAGGATGCGGCCCCGCTCGCTGACACTGAAATGACTCCGCGTGGTGGGCTCGATCCGGCGCAGCACTTCGTCGGCCGGCGGACGCAGCCGGCGAGCCTTGGCAATCGCCTCGGCCAGCCGGGCTGCACGTACCGGCTTGAGGAGGTAGTCCACCGCTGCCAGCTCGAACGCCCGCACTGCGTATTCGTCGTAGGCAGTGGTGAAGATCACCGCGGGCGGACGTTCCAGCCTGCCCACATGCCGCGCGAGCTCGATGCCCGCCATCACCGGCATCTGGATGTCGGTGAGGATGAGATCCACCGGCTCCTTCTCGAGGATCGCCAGCGCCTCGACGCCGTTGGCGGCCATACCAGCGACGCGGGTGGGCTGGGTTTCGGCAATGTCTCCAAGCAGATCCTGGAGCCGCTCCCGGGCCGGCGCTTCGTCATCGACGATCAGCACCGAGAGCGGGGCGAAGGCGTGGTCGACGGGCTCGCTCATGGCGCACTCCGGAAAGGCAGGCGGATGCGCACGCGAAAGGCGTCGGCATCCTGCTCGGTGTCGAGGGTGGCTTCGAGGTCGTAAAAAAGCATCAGTCGCTCACGGATGTTATCCAGGGCCATACGGTTTCCCGCGTGATGGCTTTCGGCGTCGAACAGCGGGTTGGCAATGGTGATGAACACCTCTGGCCCGCGCCGCGCGATGGTAATCGAAACCGTGCCCGGCGCCGCACCGGGCTCGATGCCGTGATAAACCGCGTTCTCCACCAGCGGCTGGAGCAGCAGCGGCGGCACCAGCGCGACGCCGGCCGAGGTGTCGCGCTGCCAGTCCACCTGCAGGCGATCGCCCAGGCGCAGGCGTTCGAGGTTGAGGTAGCGCTCGCACAGGGCGACCTCGTCGGCAAGCGGCACCAGCTCGCGGTTGTCCTGCATCAGCGCGCGAAAAAGATCGGCGAGTTCCTCCAGACCCTCCTCCGCCCGCCGCGGGTCGCGCCGCAGCACGCCCAGCACGCCGTTCAGGCTGTTGAACAAAAAGTGCGGCCGGATGCGCGCCGTGAGCGCCAACAGGCGCGCCTCGGCCAGCACCGGCGCCAGCGCCGCGCCGCGCAGATGGAAGTAGATCAGCACGATCGCCCCTACCACCAGCGACCACACCAGCGGCCGCGGACCTTCATTCACCTCGACCGGCGCCAGCAGGCTGCCGCTCACCAACGCAACGCCCGCGACCACCAGCATCACCACCGCCACCCCGCCCGCATAGGGCAGGCGTCGCAGCACCGTCGTCAGGAGGAACACGGCCGCCACCGAGAGGATCAGCGGAAACTCGACCCGAACCGCCATGTCGAGGAAGTCCCCGAACAGCGCATCGATATCTTCATTGCGCACCAGCACCGCCGCCAGCCCAAGGGCATTGACCAGCACCACCGTGCGGAGCACGACGCCCAGGTTGCGGAAATCGGGCAGGCTCGCCGGATACCGGCTCCGTCCGGCGGGGTGCGCTTTTTGCTTTATACTCATGAGTCGAAATCCGGGCCAACAGCTTGAATCCACGGGATTCTCGCCGCAGATAGCCCCCCTTTATCGCAGAGAGCATTTCAATTATGGCAGATCAATCCGTACCGCAGGACGGCGCCGCCAAGGCCTGGTCCGGTCGCTTCTCCGAACCCGTCTCCGAGCTCGTCAAGCGTTACACCGCCAGCGTCTTCTTCGACAACCGCATGGCCGCGCAGGATATCCGCGGCTCGATCGCCCACGCCACCATGCTGGCCCGCCAGGGCATCATCGGCGCCCAGGATCTGGCCGACATCGAACGCGGCATGGCCCAGATCGCCGGCGAGATCGAACGCGGCGAGTTCAACTGGAACCTTGACGACGAGGACGTCCACCTCAACATCGAGAAGCGTCTCACCGCCCTCGTGGGCGACGCCGGCAAGCGCCTGCACACCGGCCGCAGCCGCAACGACCAGGTCGCCACCGACATCCGCCTGTGGCTGCGCGACGCCATCGACACCATCCTCGGCCTGATCCGCGAGTTCCAGCTGGCGGTGCTCGACCTCGCCGAACACCACGCCGACACGCCGCTGCCGGGCTTCACCCACCTGCAGGTCGCCCAGCCGGTCACCTTCGGCCACCACCTGATGGCCTACTACGAGATGACCCGCCGCGACGCAGAGCGGTTTGCCGACTGCCGCAAGCGCGTCAATCGCCTGCCCCTGGGTTCCGCCGCACTGGCCGGCACCACCTACCCCATCGACCGCGAATACGTCGCCGAGCTGCTGGGCTTCGAGGAAGTCTGCTTCAACTCGCTGGACGCCGTCTCCGATCGCGACTTCGGCATCGAATTCTGCGCCGCCGTGTCGCTGCTCATGACCCACCTGTCGCGCCTGTCCGAAGAGCTCATCCTGTGGATGAGCCCGCGCGTCGGCTTCATCGACCTCGCCGACCGTTTCTGCACCGGCAGCTCGATCATGCCCCAAAAGAAGAACCCTGACGTGCCCGAACTCGTCCGCGGCAAGACCGGCCGCGCCAACGGCAACCTGATCGCCCTGCTCACCCTGATGAAGGGCCAGCCCCTGGCCTACAACAAGGACAACCAGGAAGACAAGGAACCCCTGTTCGACTCCGCCGACACCGCCATCGACACGCTGCGCATCTACGCCGACATGATGGGCAGCCGCATCGAAGCCGGCGAGAAGATCTTCAACGTCCGCGTGAAGCGCGCGGCCATGCAGGCCGCCCTCACCCAGGGCTACGCCACCGCCACCGACCTGGCCGACTACCTCGTCAAGAAGGGCCTGCCCTTCCGCGACGCCCACGAGGCCGTCGCGCTGGCCGTACGCGCCGCCGACGCCAAGGGCGTGGATCTCCCGCAGATCCCGCTGGCCGAACTGCAGGCCGCCATGACCCACGTGCCCGGCGCGGTCGAACGTCTGGCCGGCGACGTGTTCCAAGTGTTGACGGTGGAAGGTTCGCTGGCATCCCGCGATCACATCGGCGGCACAGCCCCGGCCCAGGTGCGCGCCGCGATCGCCCGCGCCCGTCAGCGGCTCGCCTGAGGAGGACACGAGACATGGAAAGGATCGGCAAATACAAGGTCAGGCGGCTGCTGGGCGCAGGGGCGACCAGCAACGTCTATCTCGGCTACGATCCTTTCGCCCAGCGGGAGGTGGCCATCAAGCAGCTTCACCCGGAGATGCTGCGGGTCACCGACCACACCACGCTCTACCACCACATGCTGCTCAACGAGGCCTCCCTCGCAGGCAAGCTGCTGCACCCCCACATCATCCAGATCCACGACGCGGTGATCGACGAGCGCGACGCCTACGTGGTGATGGAATACGTCCCGGGCGGCACCCTCGAAGCCTTCACCCACCCCGACCGGCTGCTCCCCTTCGAGCGCCTCGTCGAGATCATCTTCAAGTGCACCCGGGCACTCGACTACGCCTACCTGCACGGCGTCACCCACCGGGACATCAAGCCGGCCAACATCCTGCTCGTCTCGCCGGAGGGCCAGGACATCAAGATCTCCGACTTCGGCGCGGCGATCTTCACCGCCACCGAGACCACCCAGCTCGCAGCCCTCGGCTCACCGGCCTACATGTCGCCCGAGCAGGTCCGCGAACAGCCCCTCGACCACCGCACCGACATCTACTCCCTCGGCGTCGTGATGTACCAGCTCCTCACCGGCCGCCTCCCGTTCGAGAGCAGCAGCAACGTTGGCCTGATCTACCAGATCGCCCACGAAACCGCGCCGCCGCCGTCGAGCATCCGCCCGGAGATTCCGCCCGAACTCGACGCCATCGTCTGCAAGGCCATGCGCTGCGACGTAGCCGGGCGCTACGCCACCTGGCTGGAGTTCTCCCACGATCTCGCCCAGGCCTATCGCAACCGCAGCCTCTCGGCCGACAACCCCGAGATGCCCGACAGCGAGAAGTTCGAGCGCCTGCGGGCCTTCCGCTTCTTCCGTGAGTTCAGCGACATCGAGATCTGGGAGATCGTCCGCTTCGCGGAATGGCGGCTGTTCCCGCCCGACTCCGTGGTCATGAAGGAAGGCGAGCCCGGCAATTACTTCTGCTTCGTGGTCGAAGGCAACATGCGCATCGTCAAGAAGGGGCACCTGCTCAACACGCTCAGCCCCGGCGACTGTTTCGGCGAGATGGCGCTCTTTGCCGCCGGGCGTGGAGCCCGCACCGCTTCGGTCGAAACCAGCAGCGAGACACGCATCCTGACCATCCGTGCCCCAGCCCTGCTGCGGGCCACCAGCCTGTGCCAGATGCACTTCTACAAGGGTTTTCTGGAAGTTCTGGCCAGCCGGTTGTCCCTCGCCAACAGCCGTATTGCCAACGTCTGAACCCGCCCGGCCGCACGGCCAGGGCGACCGGGCAGAGATTGTCGGCATTTTTTACACGCATTCGGTGTTTTCCGTCAGCGATTTCGCCGAATCATTTAATACCCTTGAAAATCATAACCATACCGCCAAAATGGAAAAGCGGAATGGAAGTTGCTTAACCTAATCCGACCCAAATGCGTGCCCATGTCACACTCGTGATCGGCGGGGCTGCATATACTGCAAGTTAATCACGCCTGTCATGGCGTCAGTTCAACGAGGTTTAGGATGAATCTGGAACACCCCGAAAAATCTGCCGAGCTGCAACCCAGCGACGACGGCCAGACGCCCAAGGCCAATCGACGCAAGCTCATCCAGACTGGCCTGGCCGGCGCTCCGTTGCTGATGGCCCTGAAGAGCGTTCCCGCGCTGGCCGCCGAATGCAAGCAGCCGTCCGGTTTTTCCGCTTCCGGCAACCTTAGCCAGAACGGCACCACCCCCTGCGCGCCGAAGATGAACGGCGTCAGCTATTGGCAGGCCCAGGCTGCCATCTCGCCGCCCACCAACCCGGATTTCGACCTCCAGTTCGGCGCGGTCTTCGACACCTCCGCCAGCATCACCGACACCCTGCGCACCATCCTCAGCAGCGGCAGTCCGATCCAGAAGAAGATCGTCGCCGCGTGGCTCAGCGCCAAGGCCGGCAGCCCGCTGTTCACCGAACTGCAGGCCAAGGCGATGTGGAATGAAGGCGTGATCGGCGGCGCCTGGCACCCGAACCCGAGCATCCCGAGCATCTCCTGGGGCCCGGTTCAGGTCGAGCAGTACCTGGATTACGTCCTCAATCCCTGATCCCGTATCGAGTCTTGCTTTCGGCCGGCGCCCAGTACATCGCCTCTGAAACCCTGTTCGAGGGCCTGGCCGAGGTACGTTGGAAAGAAGTGGATGAAGGATGGGTTCGTTACGACCCATCCGCAGGCGAAACCCTCCTTATCGCCCCCGTCACCCGCTTCGTGCTCGATCAGCTGGCCGTCCCCGGTCAAAGCCTGAACGCCGACGAGCTCGCCGTCGCGGTCCTGCGCGAAGAACCCGAAGCCGCCCCCGAAGCCTGTCGCGAATTCGTCGCCACGGCCCTCGAGGCACTGCTCGGCGCGCGCCTCATCCGAGCCCAGTCGAGCCGCCGCCTTGAGAATCCGTGACCTGTCCCCAGCCGAGTTCCGCAAGCGGCTGACGGGCGACGGCATCCGGCTCGCCGCCGGGCCGTTCAACTGCCGCCTCCAGAGCGGCATCCCCGAGATCGCCGACGAGCTCGCCCGGCTTTACGCCCACCACCCGCTTGCCGACGCCGCGGATTTCACCGACTTCCACGTCGCCGTCGAGCCCGGCCATGGCCTGCGCCGCTGGCTCCGGCCCCAGGCCCGCTTCGTGGTCGATGCCGTCGAGCCCTTCACGCCGCTGCCCCGCGGCCAGGCCCTGCCGATGATGGAGTGGGGTCTCAACTGGTGCGTCACAGCCTACTGCCACCACATCCTGGTAATCCACGCCGCGGCCGTCGCCCGTGGCAACCGCGCCGTGATCCTGCCGGCCCCCCCAGGCTCGGGCAAGAGCACCCTGTGCGCGGCGCTGGTCAATCGGGGCTGGCGCCTGCTGTCGGACGAACTCACCCTGATCCGGCTCGACACCGGCCAGATCATGGGCCTCGCCCGGCCGGTCAACCTCAAGAACGCCTCCATCGACATCATCCGCGCCTACGCGCCAGAGGCCTTCCTCACCCAGCCGGTGCGCGACACCACCAAGGGCACCGTGGCCCTGATGGCGCCCACCCGCGCCAGCGTTGAAGCCGTTGGCGAATGGGCCGACCCGGCCTGGATGGTGCTGCCCCGTTACCGCGCAGGCAGCGAGGCCGTGCTCGCCCCGATGGGCAGCGGTGCCGCGTTCATGCAGCTCGCCGACAACGCGATGAACTACCATGTGCTGGGCCCCAAGGGCTTCGACACCGTGGGCCGCATCATCGACAGCTGTCGCAACTACAGCTTCGAATACAGCCGGCTCGACGACGCCATCGCCGTGTTCGACCGCCTCGCCAGCGAGGACACCCGATGAACCTGCTCCTCCACGCCTACCGCGATCCCCAGTCGGTCCGGCAGCTCGGTCCGTCGCAGTGGGATCTGCTCGTCCGCCAGGCCCGCCACGCCAACCTGCTCGGGCGGCTCTACCTGCGCCTGCAGGCGGGCGGCGTCGAGGATGACATTCCCGAGCGGCCGCGCAACCACCTGCTCTCCGGCGCCCAGATGGCGGGCGAGCAGCGCCATGCGATCCGCCGCGAGGCCCGCTTTCTGCGCGAAGCCCTCGAGCCCCAGGGCATCCCTGTCATCCTGCTCAAGGGCGCCGCCTACGTGGCCAGCGGCCTGCCCGCCGCCCAGGGCCGGCTGTTTTCGGATGTAGACATCCTGCTGCCCAAGGCGCGCCTCGCCGACGCCGAGTCAGCCCTCCAGCTCAAGGGCTGGATCAGCAGCGCCACGGACGACTACGACCAGCGCTACTACCGCCGCTGGATGCACGAGCTGCCCGCCATGCGCCACATCTTCCGCGGCTCGGCCCTCGACGTACACCACACCATCCTGCCGCCCACCGCCCGACTCAAACCGGACGCCAAGTTGCTGATCGAAGCTGCGGTGCCGCTGCCCGACCTGCCCGGCGTGCGCACCCTGTCGCTGCCCGACTTGATCCTGCACAGCGCGTCCCACCTCTTTCACGAAGGCGAGCCGGACAACCTGCTGCGCGACCTCACCGACCTCGACCTGCTGCTGCGTCACCTGGCTCGCGATCCGTCCGCCTGGGACGGGTTGCTCCACCGGGCCGAGCAGCTCCAGCTTGCCGGCCCGCTGCGCCTGGCCCTGCGCTACTGCCACCGGATGCTCGACACCCCGCTGCCGGAGCGCGTCCAGGCCCGCACTCGCTGCCTCGAAGGCGGACTCGTCCAACAGCTGCTCGACGCCATGTACGCCCGCGTACTGCGCCCCCAGCATCCCAGCACCGCAGACATGCTTACCCCGCTGGCCCGTCGCAGCCTGTACATCCGCGCCCACTGGCTGCGGATGCCACCGCTGCTGCTGGCTTACCACCTGGCCCACAAGGCGATCCTGCCGGCCCGACAGGAAACCCACCCCCTCAGCACCGAACAGGTCCAGCTGCCGGCAGACGTAAAAAAAGCGGCCTGAGCCGCTTTTTTTGGTGAGCGAAAAATTCGCTCAGGCCGTCAGCATCTGCTGGAGTTCGCCCGACTGGTACATCTCGCGCATGATGTCGGAGCCGCCGACAAACTCGCCCTTGATGTAAAGCTGCGGGATGGTCGGCCAGTTGGCGTATTCCTTGATGCCCTGGCGGATGCCTTCGTCGGCCAGCACGTCCACGGCGAAGACTTCCTTGGCGCCACAGGCCTGCAGGATCTGCACGGCAGTGGCGGAGAAGCCGCAGCGGGGCATGGAGGGCGAGCCCTTCATGTACAGCACGACCGGGTGGGATTTGACTTGTTCGTCGATGATTTGTTGGACGTCCATCGTGATCTCGCAAAAATAGTTGAGCAATTCAGTCGGAAAAGTCTAGGCCCGAGTGCCGGTCGCGTCAAGGGCGACGACCCAGGGTGATGCGCTCGATGCCGGCCAGATCGCAGGCCGAGGCCACCTCGACAAAGCCGCCCGCCGTCAGCCGATCGCGTACCGCGGCCGCCTGATCGTAGCCGTGCTCCAGCAGCAACCAGCCGCCAGGCACCAGGTAGGCCGGCGCCGCCACCACGATGCGCACGATGTCGTCCAGCCCTGCCGGCCCCGAGGCCAGCGCGCTCGCCGGCTCGAAGCGCACGTCACCTTCAGCCAGATGCGGGTCGCCATCGGCCACATAGGGCGGGTTGCTGACGATCACCTCGAAGCGCTCGCCGGCATCCAGCCCAGCAAACCAGTCGCTCTCGACAAAACGCACCGGTGCGCCGAGGGCGTCGGCGTTGGCGCGGGCCACGCCCAGGGCGGCGGACGAGAAATCGACGGCGGTCACCGTGGCGGCAGGCAGTTCGAGGGCCAGCGTGACCGCCAGCGCGCCGCTGCCGGTGCCGAGATCGAGGATCGCCGTCGCGCTCCCCACCGACACGCGCTCGCGCACCAGATCGACGATCAACTCCGTCTCCGGCCGGGGGATCAGCACCGCCGGGCCGACCTTGAAATCCCGCCCGTAGAACTCCCGCACGCCCAGCAGATAGGCCACCGGTTCGCCGGCCACGCGGCGTTCGAGGAGATCGACAAAACGTTCAGCCTGCGCGGGCGTGAGCACATCCTCGGGATACGCCGCGATGCGGGCGGCAGATACGGCAAGGATCTCGCGCAGGAAGCAGCGCGCCTCGCCCGCCGGGATGCGTCCGCGGGCGGCAGCCAGGGCCGCGCCCACGGTAGCGGGCCGATCACCCATTCTCGTCGGCGAGCTGGGCGAGGAGTTCGGCCTGGTGCTCGGCGGTGAGGGCCGCGACGACTTCGCCCAGATCGCCCTGCATCACCGCATCCAGCTTGTACAGGGTGAGGTTGATGCGGTGGTCGGTGAGGCGTCCCTGGGGATAGTTGTAGGTGCGGATGCGCTCCGAGCGGTCGCCGCTGCCCACCAGGCTCTTGCGGGTGGCGGCTTCCTTGGCCTGCTGCTCGCGCACCTGGATGTCCTTGATCCGCGCCGCCAGCACGCGCAGGGCCGAAGCCTTGTTCTGGTGCTGGGAGCGGCCGTCCTGGCACTCGGCGACGATGCCGGTGGGGAGGTGGGTGATGCGCACCGCCGAGTCGGTCTTGTTGATGTGCTGGCCACCGGCACCCGACGCGCGGAAGGTGTCGATGCGCAGATCGGCAGGGTTGAGTTCCACATCGCCCACTTCGTCCGCCTCGGGCATCACGGCCACGGTGCACGCCGAGGTATGGATGCGACCCTGGGTTTCGGTGGCCGGCACGCGCTGCACCCGGTGGCCGCCGGATTCGAACTTCAGCTTGCTGTAGGCGCCGTTGCCGGCGATGCGGGCGATGACTTCCTTGTAGCCGCCCAGCTCGGAATCGCTGGCCGAGATGATCTCGACGCGCCAGCCCTGGCCCTCCGCGTAGCGGGTGTACATGCGCAGCAGGTCACCGGCAAACAGCGCAGCCTCGTCGCCGCCGGTGCCGGCGCGGATTTCGAGGAAGAGGTTGCGGTCGTCGTTGGGGTCGCGGGGCAGCAGTGCGGTCTGCAGCTCGGCGTCGATGCGGGCCTGGGCTTCCTGGGCAGCTTCGAGTTCGGCGGCGGCGAGCTCCTTCATCTCGGGGTCGGCCAGCAGCTCCTTGGCGGTGGCTTCGTCTTCCAGCGCCTGGCAGTAATCCCGGTACAGGCCCACCACCGGCGTGATCTCGGCGTGCTCGCGGGTGAGCTTGCGGTAGTTGTCCATGTCGGCCGCGGCTTCGCTGGTGGCAAGCAGGCGGTCGAGTTCCTGCAGACGGTCGGCAAGGTTGTCCAGCTTGTCGCGGATGCGCTGTTTCATGGCGGTACGGCCCGCGGCGGCGGGCAGGTGAGGCGCCCGGGCGGGCTAGTGGTTCTTGTCGAGATTGAACAGGCGCTGCACGAGTTCGGCGCAGTCGCCCGGCGCGCCGTCGGCTTCGTTGAGATAGCGCGTGGGGGCGTGGAGGAGCTTGTTGGTGAGGCCGTGACTGAGGGCCTCGATGACCTTCTGCGGATCTTCACCCTTGGCGAGCAGGCGCATCGCGCGCTCCACCTCGGCCTGGCGCAGGTGGTCGGCATGCTCGCGCAGGGCGCGGATGGTCGGCACCGTGCCGCGGGTATCGAGCCAGTGAAGAAACCCATCCACCCGTTGATCGATGATGCTTTCGGCCTCGACCACGGCCTGCTGGCGCGATTCGAGGCCCGAATCGACGACCTTGGCGAGGTCATCGACGGTGTACAGAAAGACGTCGCCCAGCGCTGCGACCTCGGGCTCGATGTCCCGCGGGACGGCCAGATCGACCATCACCATCGGGCGATGCCGACGAGCCTTGAGGGCGCGCTCGACCATGCCGAGCCCGATGATGGGGAGCGGGCTGCCGGTGCACGAGACCACGATGTCGTAGCCCGCCAGGGCCTCGCCCACCTGGTCGAGGCGCAGCACGTCGGCGCCGAAGCGCGCCGCCAGCGCCTCGGCGCGGGCCGGGGTGCGGTTGGCGATGGTCAGCTTGCGGGGCTTCTCGCCGCCGAAGTGGGCTGCGCACAGCTCGATCATCTCGCCGGCACCGACAAACAGCACACGCTGGTCGCGCACGCTCTCGAAGATGCGCTCGGACAGATGCACCGCGGCGGCGGCCATCGACACGATGTTGGCCCCGATGGCCGTGGTGGAGCGGACTTCCTTGGCCACCGAGAACGTGCGCTGGAACAGCTTGTGGAGCGTGGTGCCGAGGGTGCCGGCCTCTTCGGCGTGACGCACGGCATCCTTCACCTGGCCGAGGATCTGCGGCTCGCCGATCACCATCGAATCCAGCCCGCTGGCCACACGGAACACATGGCGCACCGCGTCACGCTGGGGAAAGGTGTAGAGATAGGGCGACAGCTCCTGCAGCGCCACCCGGTGGTACTCGGCAAACCAGTCGGCCGCGTGCTGGGGCTGCTGGGTGGCAAAGTAGAGTTCGGTACGGTTGCAGGTGGAGAGGATTGCCGCTTCCTTCACCGGCTTTGCCCGCACGAAATCACCCAGCGCCTGCCCGAGCAGTTCTGGCCGAAAGGCCACCTGCTCCCGGATCGAGAGCGGCGCAGTGTGATGGTTGAGTCCGAGGGCAAAGAGTTGCATGCGCAACACCAGGGGCAGGCAAAAATTTTCAGCCGGCGATTATAACACCCGGACTTTTAACGCAAAACTGAGGCAACTCAAGCCACCGATGCAATCGGCCGCGACGCAGCCCGGCGAAACACCCTCCGGGAAAAACCGATAGCAGGCGCCTCCACGAGCCGCTGAAGGGCCCACCCCAGCAGAACGCTGCAAGGGATCGCCACCAGCCAGACGGGCAGTGCCCCCCAGCGCGGCATTAAGCACCAGCATGTGGTTGAGGTACATGCTGTGAGTGATCTTGCCTAGCCGGCGGCCAAGGTTTAACACTGAGCCACCCTGAGCGGCCATCGCGAGGACGAATGCAAGCGCAGACCCAACACCGACCAGGAGATCGCCCATGGCCCGCCAAACCTGGTTCCAAGGGTTGTCGAAGGGATATGTGTAGAGCGGCGCGGCAAGGATTGCGAGCCCGACCATACGCCGTCGGCCAAGCGCCACTGCCCACACTCGTACCTGGTCACGATGGATGGCAAGCCACGCCCCGATAATGAAGAAAGTGCCGTCATGAAGCGTGGCGAAAACATCTAGCAGGGTGATGCAAAACCCCGATTTCGCCCAAGGTTGTAATGGCAAATACATTAATTTAAATGAGAGACTTTGAAATTCATAGCCTTACAAGCCGATATTTTTCGCCGTTGGCATTTTTATCCAAAGAATAGAGTTTTGCATCGGCCTGCTAGCACCAAGGGCAGCAGCGCTTCCCGCGCGAACGTAAACAGGCAGGCCTAAAGCGCCGAGCCAGCCCCTCCGATCAGGAGCGCGCGCCGGTCACAGCGTATCGTTAGCCACAGCAGCACGGGAAACACCAGCGACAGGCGCATCTCGTGGACGATCGACCAGATCGGCGGATTGATTGTTCAGGTGGCAAACCTTCCGACCATTGCGGCATGCGCCGCCAGGTTTTCCGGGGATACCTCAGGCACGACCACATTCATCCAGCCGGCCTTCCAGTCGAAACCCGCTGCCCGCAGCAAGCTGTAGCCAAGCAGCGCCACGAGCAGCGACACGATATAGGGTGGATACAACCGGGCAACACGCGCAAGCCAGTAGCGTGTATGCGTCACTTGCCCGTCGCTGCGCAGCATCAGCGCCAGGAAAAAGCCGCTCAACACGAAAAAACAGGATCACGGCCTGGTGGCCCGACCAGAACAGGCGGACGGGCAGCCACTTAAGCGAGCTCCACAGCGGCTCCACCTGGTAAAGGACTGCGACGGTAGTGTGGGCGATCACCACTATCAGGGCCGCATAACCGCGCAAAGCGTCGACAGCGGGCTCCCGCGCCGGGCAGAAGACTTCTCGATTCATGTTCATAGACAACGCCGCGGTGGCAAAAGAGGCTCAGAAAGGAAAACGGGGAAACGCAACAACAATGACAAATGGCTGTCAATTGTACAAGGCGATTAGCGAGCGGACGCGCCCCCGAGTGCCACGACGCGAAACACTCCCGGACCCAGCGCAGGAAACATCAACCCACCCACCCTGTGCTGCAACACCCCACAACGCGCTAAAGTAGCGCCCTGCCCCCGCCACTCCGGCGCGCCGGGCCCATCCATCGCAAGACCCCACCGCCCATGATCGTCCGCCCCCGCCCGCGCATGCGGGAGCTCTTCTTCATCTGGAAGGGCTCCATCATTCCGCTGATCCTGCCCCAGGTGCTTTTCGTCACCGTGGTCGCCGCAATGGTCACCGGCGCAGCCGAATTCCTCGGCCCGCGCTTCCCGGATTTCGCGACCGGCCCCTTCACCTTCCTGGGCCTGTCCCTGTCCCTGTTCCTGGGTTTTCGCAACAACGCCTGCTACGACCGCTGGTGGGAAGCCCGCAAGCACTACGGCAACCTGCTGGTGGTCATGCGCTGCCTGGCCAGAGACAGCGCGCTGCTGGACACCGACGATGCCGGTCGCGAGCAGCGCCAGACCCTGCTGCGCCTCGCCACCGCCTTCATCCTCGCCCTCACCGCCCGCCTGCGCGACCGCCCCATCGCTGCCGCGGCCGCACCCCACCTCACGGCGGCAGAGCACGCCCAGGTCGCCGCCTGCCACAACGTGCCGGACGCCATCCTGCGTCACATCACCGCCCTGCTGTGCGAGGCCCGCCGAGCCGGTCGCCTGGATTCGGTCACCTACTGCGCCTTGGCCGAGCATATCAACCAGCTCACCGCCATCCAGGGCGCCTGTGAGCGCATCCGCCACACCGCGCTGCCCTTCGCCTACACCCTGCTGCTGCACCGCACGGCGCACATCTTCTGTTTTCTGCTGCCCTTTGGCGTGGTGCAATCGTTGGGTTACGCCACACCACTGCTCACCGCGCTGGTGGCCTACACCTTCTTCGGGCTGGACGCCCTCGGCGACGAACTTGAAGAGCCCTTCGGGACCGCCCAGAACGATCTTCCCCTCGACGCCATCACCCGCAGCATCGAGATCGACCTGGCCAGCTATCGGGGCATCACCCCACTGCCAGAGCCCCTGCAGCCCCGCGACCACCTGCTTCTGTAGGCGCCGTCGGCGAACTCCTGGGCCATCCCCCGCAGCTGCACGCCTTTATGTAATCGGGGGCGACGCGATGCCGGCACGCCCCGCGGCGCACCCGCTCTGCCGCTGCAGCGTCGATTCGCGTAATCTTCATTGCATCCTTGGCCGGCCGTTGCCCAACCCACTTCCACGCGACTCCACCGTGACTCCCTTCGACTTCACCACCGGCCCCGAGCGCGCCGGCTCCGACAGCATCAAATGGCGCCGCTACGCCGGCCGCGACGTAATCCCGATGTGGGTCGCGGACATGGACTTCGCCGCCCCGCCGCCGGTGCTCGACGCCCTGCGCGCCCGCCTCGACCATGGCGTGTTCGGCTATGCCGACCCGTGGCCGTCGGTGCTCGATGCGGTGATCGAAGGCATCGCCCGCGACCACGGCTGGCGCATCGAGCCCGACTGGCTGGTGTGGCTGCCGGGCGTCGTCACCGGCTTCAACGTCGCCGCCCGCGCGGTGGGCCAGCCGGGCGACGGCATCTTCACCGCCACGCCGGTGTATCCACCCTTCCTCCACGCTCCCGCCCATTCGGATCGCCGCCTCGTCACCACCCCCTTGGTGCAGAGCGGCGCCCGCTGGGAATGGGACTGGTCCCGTACCGAAGCCGCGGTGGCCGACGGCGTGCGCCTCTTCATGCTGTGCAACCCGCACAACCCGGTGGGCCGGGTGTTCGACCGGGACGAGCTGACGCGCATCGCTCAGCTGGCCGAACGCCACGACCTCGTCATCTGCTCCGACGAGATCCACTGCGGCCTGGTGCTCGACCCCACCACGCCCCACCTCCCCATCGCCGCGCTGGACGAAGCCGTCGCCCGCCGCACCATCACCCTGATGGCGCCCTCCAAGACCTGGAACATCCCGGCGCTCTACTGCGCCTTCGCGATCATCCCCGACGCCAAGCTTCGCGCCCGCTACAAGCGCGCGATGGCCGGCATCGTGCCCCACGTGAATGTGCTCGGCCTCACCGCCACCGAGGCCGCCTACCGGCACGGCGGCCCGTGGCGCGAAGCCCTCATCGACACCCTGCGGGCCAACGCCGCGCGGGTGGTCGAGGCGGTCAACGCCCTGCCCGGCCTCGCCACCACGCCTATCGAGGCCACCTACCTGGCGTGGATCGACTGCCGGGATTTTCTCCAGGCGCGCGCCATTGCCAACGCCGCGGCCCACTTCGAAGCCCACGGCGTCGGCCTCTCCGACGGCAAGGACTTCGGCCTGCCGGGCTTCGTGCGCCTCAACTTCGGCTGCCCGCCGAGTCGGCTGGAAGAAGGCCTCTCCCGCATCGCCCGCGCGGTGGCGTAGGCGCCCGTGAGCAGCCATCCACGCCCGGGCCTGCCCCGGGATTTCAAGCTCTACCTGCTGATCAGTGTCATCGGCGCCATCGTCCACTTTGGCCAGGGTGTGGCGGTGGGCTGGTCGGTGTATGAGCAGACCGGCTCGCCCATGGCCCTCGGCCTCGTCGGCGTCGCCCAGTTCCTGCCGATCCTGATCTTCTTCCTGCCCGCCGGGCATGTAGCCGACCGCTTCGAGCGGCGCCGGGTGATCGTCGCCAGCCTGCTCCTCACCGCCGCCGCCACCCTGCTCCTGGCGCTTGCCGCGGGACTGCACCTGAGCGTGGGCTGGACCTACGCCGCGCTGGTGATCTCCGGCTGTGCCCAGATCCTCAACCGCCCCGCGCGAGATGCGCTCATGCCCGCGCTGGTCCCTCCAGGCAAGCTTGCCCCCGGCATCGCGATCGCGTCGTCGCTGCATCAGGTGGCGTCGATGGCCGCCCCGGCAGTGGCCGGGATGGTGCTCGCCGCGTCCCATTCGGCCCTGCCGATCCACGCCGCCAACTGCGCCCTCACCGTCGTCGCGCTCGCTGCCACGCTCGCCATTCGCCAGCGCTCCCGGGGCCAGCCCACCACGGGCGGCGCCGGCCGGCTGGCCGAAGTGCTGGCGGGCTTCACCCACGTCTGGCGCACCCGCCTGCTGCTGGCGGTGATGAGCGTCGATCTCGTGGCCGTGCTGTTCGGCGGCGCGGTGGCGCTGCTGCCGATCTACGCCAAGGACATCCTGCAGGTCGGCCCGGCCGGGCTCGGCATCCTCAGCACCGCGCCCGCCGTGGGCGCCGCCACCGCCGGGCTGATCATCGCCCGCTTCGGCGTGGCGCTGGACGCGCGCCTGTTTCTCGGCGCGGTGGGCGGCTTCGGGCTGATGACCGTCGTCTTCGGGTTGTCCACGTCCTTTCCGCTATCGCTCGCGGCACTGGCGCTCTTGGGCGGGCTCGACAGCGTCAGCGTGGTGATCCGCCAGACGGTGATTCAGCAGGCCACGCCCGACGCCCTGCGCGGCCGGGTCGGCGCGGTCAATCGCGTCTTCATCAGCTCGTCCAACGAGCTGGGCGCGCTGGAATCCGGACTCCTCGCGGCCCTCACCGGGCCGGTGGCTGCAGTGGTCGGCGGCGGCCTGGTCACGCTGTTGGTGGTCGCCGCGAGCCCCCGCGTCTTCCCCCAGCTAAAATTGCTGCGCCGCAGCATAAGTGCCTGATCCAACAGCATTTTCTGATATAACTCAAATCAGCCGGGCCAGCCGGGTGCATACTGGTGACGTGACTTCCACAGGAGACGTCCGTGGTCACCGCTCCCCTTGCCACACTGGCCGACCTTGACAGCGTACTGCAGCGCCACCAGCACAACCCGGCCCGCCTGCTGCAGATCCTCATCGACGCCCAGGATCTGACCGGCTGGCTGCCGGCCCCGACCCTCACCCACATCGCCGCCGCCCTCGGCATCCCCCGCGCCCGGGTCGAAGGCGTCGCCGGCTTCTACAGTTTTCTCTACACCCAGCCAGTGGGGCGCTACCGGGTGCTGTTCTCCGACAACATCACCGACCGCATGCTCGGCAATGACAGCCTGCTGGACGCCCTGTGCCGCAAGCTGTGGGTCGAGCCCGGCCACATCTCCGAAGATGGGCTGGTGAGCGTGGCCACCACCTCGTGCACCGGCCTGTGCGACCAAGGCCCGGCGATGCTGGTCAACGGCCGCGCCATCGGGCAGCTGAGCCACCGGCGCATCAACGAGATCGCCGAGCTGATCCGCCAGCAGCGCCCGCTTGATCTGTGGCCGGCAGAGTACTTCCGGGTGGACGACAACATCCGCCGCAAGGACGCCCTGCTGGGTCTTCAGATGCCGCCGGGCGACGCCCTCCGCACCGCCATCGCCCGTGGCCGTGACGGGTGGCTTGACGAGGTGCGCGCCTCCCACCTGCGCGGCCGGGGCGGCGCGGGCTTCGCCACCGCGGTGAAGTGGGAAAGCGCCCGCAACGCGCCGGGCGCCGACAAGGTCATCGTGTGCAACGCCGACGAAGGCGAGCCCGGCACCTTCAAGGATCGCGTGCTCCTCAACAGCTACGCCGATCTGGTCTTCGAGGGCATGACTCTCGCCGCCTGGGCCATTGGCGCACGCGAAGGCTTCCTGTACCTGCGCGGCGAGTACCGCTACCTGCGCCCGCAGCTCGAGGCCGTGCTCGCCCGCCGGCGCGAGGCCGGGCTGCTCGGCACCGCCATCCTCGGCACGCCGGGCTTCGACTTCGACATCCAACTCCACCTGGGCGCAGGCGCCTACGTGTGCGGCGAGGAATCCGCACTGATCGAATCCCTCGAGGGCAAGCGGGGCACCCCGCGCATCCGCCCGCCCTTCCCGGTGGTGAAGGGTTACCTCGGCCGGCCGACCGCGGTGAACAATGTCGAGACCCACGCCAAGACCTGCCTCATCGCCCTTAACGGCGGCGAAGCCTTCGCCAACACCGGCACGGCCCAATCCACCGGCACCAAGTTGCTGTCGATCTCAGGCGACTGCGCCGCGCCGGGCATCTACGAATACCCCTTCGGCGTGCCCATCACCCGCATCCTCGAAGATTGCGGCGCCAGCGACACCCAGGCCGTGCAGGTGGGTGGCGCGGCCGGCATGTGTCTCGCCAACTATGAGTTCCACCGCCTCATCGCCTACGAAGACGTGCCCACCGCCGGCGCCTTCATGATCTTCGACGGCACCCGCGACCTCTTCGAGGTGGCCCGCGCCTTCGTGCATTTCTTCGCCCACGAGAGCTGCGGCTTCTGCACCCCGTGCCGGGTCGGCACCGCACTGCTCAAGGGCTTCATGGATAAACTGGCCGACGGCCACGGCGCCCGGGCCGACCTCAACGACATCGAGTGGCTCGACCGCCTGCTCAAGAACGCCAGCCACTGCGGCCTCGGCAGCGCGGCGCCGAATCCGGTGATCGACACCCTGCAGAAGTTCCGCCCGGCCTACGAGCGGCGGCTGGTGTCGCTGGATTTCGAGCCAGCCTTCGATCTCGACGCCGCACTGGCCGAAGCCCGCCAGCTCACCGCCCGCGACGACCCCGGCGCCCACCTGAAGACCCATGAGGAGGATGCGCGATGAAACAGTTTCTCCTCGACGGCCAGCCCGTCAGGTTTGAAGACGGCCAGACCATTCTGGAGGCCGCCCGCGCCGCCGGCCACTACATCCCCAGCCTGTGCTGGCACAAGGATTTTCCGCCCCACGGCAGCTGCAAGCTGTGCGTGGTGAAGAGCGCGGGCCGGCATGTCTCGGCGTGTGCCACGCCGGCAAAGGATGGCGCCGAGGTGGAAAGCAACACCCCCGAGATGAACGGCGAGCGCCGCGGCATCCTGCAGATGCTCTTTGTCGAGGGCAACCATTTCTGCCCGTCCTGCGAGAAGAGCGGCAACTGCGAGCTGCAGGCCTTGGGCTACGAATACGAGATGCTCACACCGCGCTTCCGGCACTTCTTCCCGGATCGCCCGGTGGATGCCTCGCACCCGGACGTGCTGCTGGATTTCAACCGCTGCATTTTCTGTGAGCTGTGCGTGCGCGCCAGCCGGGACATCGACGGCAAGTCGGTGTTCGCCCTCACCGGGCGCGGCATCCACAAGCATCTGGTGGTGAATGCCGAATCCGGGCACCTGGCCGACACCGATTTCACCAAGGACGACCGCGCCGCGAACATCTGCCCGGTGGGCGTGATCGTGCCCAAGCGCACGGGCTTTGCGGTGCCCATCGGCGAACGCAGCTTCGACACCAGCACGATCAGCGCCAGGACGTTGAAGGAGGAGCCATGAGCATGAGCGTCCACGCCCGGCCGCCCGAAGTGGGCGCGAACCCTCCCCCGGGGAGGGTAAAGCAGGGGTTTCGCGGTGCACCGCACCGCACCCGCGGAACGGCTTCGCAGCGCAAGGCAAAGCCTCCGTCACGCATTGACCGGAGGGTCGTACCATGAACGCTCCCCGCAAGCTGCGCGTCGCCACCACCTCGCTGGCCGGCTGCTTCGGCTGCCACATGTCCTTCCTCGATATCGACGAGCACCTGTTCGAGCTGGTGGAGCTCGTCGAGTTCGACCGCTCGCCCCTCACCGACATCAAGGACGTGGGACCCTGCGACATCGGCCTGATCGAGGGCGGCGTGTGCAACTCCGAGAACGTACACGTGCTGCGCGAGTTCCGCCGCAACTGCAAGACGCTGATCGCCCTGGGCGCCTGCGCCGTCAACGGCGGCCTGCCGGCCCAGCGCAACCACCTGTCGCTGTCCGAATGCCTGCGCGAGGTCTATCAGTTCCGGCCCGGCGTCGAGAACGGCCAGATCCCCAACGACCCGGAACTGCCGCTACCCCTCGACAAGGTGCGGCCGATCCACGAGGTGGTGCGCATCGACTACTTCATCCCCGGTTGCCCGCCCTCGGGCCCGGCGATCTGGAAATTTCTCACCGACCTGATCGCCGGCCGCACCCCGCGGCTGACGGGCGGGTTGCTGCATTACGACTGAAGGACGGTGAGGAGACATGAGTTAGGAGTGAGGAGCACCGTCGTTGAAACTTGTGCGCTGACGACCGCGAGCGCACCGGGACTCAGAAAGGCCTCCTCGCTCCTCACGCCTTACTCCTCACTGCTCCGAAGGAGCCTCCCCCATGAGCTTCGAACTGGAAACCGCCGCCAACCGCGAAAACCTCCGCCGGGTTGCCATCGATCCCGTGTCGCGGGTCGAAGGTCACGGCAAGGTCACCCTGCTGCTGGACGCCGCCGGCCATGTGAAGGAAGCGCGGCTGCACATTGTGGAGTTTCGCGGCTTCGAGAAATTCATCCAGGGCCGGCCGTACTGGGAAGTCCCGGTGATGGTCCAGCGCCTGTGCGGCATCTGCCCGGTGAGCCACCACCTGGCCGCAGCCAAGGCGCTCGACCCGGTGGTAGGCGCAACGGCGATCACCGCCAGCGCCGAGAAGATCCGCCGCCTGATGCACTACGGCCAGATCCTGCAATCCCACGCCCTGCACTTCTTCCACCTGTCGTCGCCGGACCTGCTGTTCGGGTTTGAATCGCCGGTGCAGCAGCGCAACATCGTCGGCGTCGCGGCCGCGTATCCCGAGGTCGCGCGCCAGGGCGTGCTGCTGCGCAAGTTCGGTCAGGAGGTGATCCGCGTCACCGCCGGCAAGCGGGTGCACGGCACCGGCGCGATTCCCGGCGGGGTGAACAAGCTGGTGAGCCGTGAAGACCGCGATCTACTGCGCGCCGACGCCGACCAGATGATCGCCTGGAGCCGCGACGCGGTGCATCTCGCCCGCAAGCTCCACGAGACCAACGGCGCGCTTTACGACGAGTTCGGGCTGTTCCGCAGCCACCTGCTCAGCCTCGTGCGGACCGACGGCGCACTCGACCTCTACGACGGCGTGCTGCGCCTGCGCGACGCCCGCGGGCTGATCGTGAAGGACGGCGTGCCCTGCGCCGACTACGACGTGCATCTGCGCGAAGAGGTGAAGAGCTGGAGCTACATGAAGTTCCCGTACGTCGAAGCCCTCGGCCCTGCCAAGGGCTGGTACAAGGTCGGCCCGCTGGCCCGGGTGCAGAACTGCGACTTCATCCCCAGCCCGCTGGCCGAAGCCGAGCGCCTGGCCTTCATCGACCACGGCGAGGGTGAGCCGATCCACGCCCCGCTGGCCTACCACTGGGCGCGGATGATCGAGATGCTCCACGCCGCCGAAGTGATCCGCGATCTGCTCGACGACCCGGACATCCTCGCCGGCGAGCGCATGGCCGAAGGCCCCCGCGGTCGCGAGGGCGTTGGCATCATCGAAGCACCCCGCGGCACGCTGATCCACCACTACCGGGTGGGCGACGACGATCTGGTGAGCTACTGCAACCTCATCGTCTCCACCACCCACAACAACCAGGCGATGAACGAGGCGGTGCGCCAGGTGGCCCGCCGTTATCTGGACGGCCGCCAGCTCACCGAAGGCCTGCTGAACCGCATCGAAGTGGCCATCCGCGCCTTCGATCCCTGCCTGTCGTGCGCCACTCACGCACTGGGCAAGATGCCACTGACGGTCGAACTGCTTGATGCGGACGGCGCGCGGGTGGATCGCGCCAGCAGTCGCGCCTGACGCCAGGAATGGATGTGGTGGTATTCGCCGTAGGCAACCCCTCGCGGGGTGACGACGCCATCGGCCCGCAACTGATGGCCGAACTCGAAGCCGCAGCCCTACCCGGCGTACGGCGGGTGGAGGATTTTCAGTTGCAGATCGAGCACGCACTCGATCTGGACGGCGCCGCGCTGGCGCTCTTCATCGACGCCGGCGCCGGCACGCCCGCACCCTTCACCTTCACCGAAATCCAGCCCAGGGCCAGCCGCTCGGTCAGCAGCCACGCCCTTGATCCCGAGGCTGTCCTGCAGGTGTTCCGGGATATGCGGCAGACGCCACCACCGCCGGCCTTCGTGCTGTGCGTGAGAGGAGAATCGTTTGAACTCGGCGCGCCGCTCAGTGAGGCCGCCGAACGCAACCTGGCAACGGCCCGGCAACGGCTGGTCAGCTGCCTTGCCAGCCCGACGCCTGAACATTGGCGCCAACTGGCCGAAGATGAGGCGCTTACGCGCTGACTGACTGCCGGCGACGGCCGTATTCGTCCAGCAGGATCGCCATCGCATGATCGGCGCCGTCGGCCAGCCGCGACGGGTTGCGCGTCTGCACCACCAGCACCACCTGCCCGCATCCTTCGATCACACGTCCGCCACGCACCAGCTTCAGGTGGTCGCAGGCCAGCTCGTGCCATGCCGACGCCGACCCGTCGATCGCGAGTTCCAGTGTGCAACTGCGGGTCGCAAGCCATGCGCTCATGTCCACCGCGAACGCTTCGCATGAGATCACCCGCTCGGATTCACCGCAGCGGCCAAAGCCGCCCGCCCAGGCAAGCTCCTCGCGGATGCTGCGACCGTCCGCCGCGATGAGGCCGACCGCAACCCGCTCGGCGCCCAGCGCCCGATGCAGCTGACGCAGCGCACGCAGGCTGGCAAATCTGAAATCGTCCAGATGCCGCACCAGCGCCGCGCCGGTAATGGCGGCTTCCGTCACCGGATCGGTTGCACCCGGTCTGCCTTCGTTTTCGGAGACGGCCCACAGCTTGTCTGGCGTGGTCCAACGAATCTGCTCACTTTGCAACATTCTCTCACCTGTTTCTGGAAGGCCACCGGAGGAAGAACCGATCCGGACAGAAACTGACCGTCACGCATCTGGCTCACAAAATTTCATTTCTTATAAAAACAGCTACGTTTCTATAAATTCACATCAAATTGCGATATGTCGATGAATTTCACATTGATCGCGAAATTCACTCGAATAACTTATCCACGAAACGTGTGATTTAACGAAATTTTATGAATCAGACGAATATTCAGCCGTGCGTTAATACGCACCGGACATTCACAGGCCGGGAAAATGTCACGAATCGCAGCGCTATTTTCTGAAGAAGCACCTCAGCGGAGCCTGAACGAACCGCGGCGGGACGATGCACGAGCCATGACAAGCGCCCAATGCAAAACGGCCGGCAAGAGCCGGCCGTCTGGGCGCGGGGAATATCAGGCTGCTCGACCGCGGCGCTGCATGGCCATGATCTTGGCCTGCACATAGCCTTTCAGCTCGCGGAAAGGCACCGGCTTGCTGTAGAAGATGACATCCGGAGGCAGGCCGCCATTCTCGAGGATCTCGTCCTCGGTGAGGCCGCTGACCACCACGATGTCGAGTTCCTGCAGCTGCGGGTCGGCTCGCAGGCGACGGATCATCTCAAACCCGTCGATACCGGGCATGCGCAAATCGGTGATGAGCAGATCGGGCGGCACGCGACCGATCTCGAGCAGACCATCGATACCGCTGGAAACCAGGCGGATCTGGAGCGGCAGCCCCCATGAAGACAAGGTGTGCTCGTAGAGCTTCTGCAGAATGCGGTCGTCCTCGGCCACCAGCACCTGAAGACTGTTAGCCGCCGGGCGCGGCTGGCTCTGGGGGCTGCCCGCCATCGACCTCGCACGAAACTCCTCGATCGAGCTGACACGGATGCGCCGATGCCCGCCAGCCGTCTTCCAGCCCTCCAGCTGGCCGTTCTCGACCATCTGCTGGACGGTACCCAACGACAATCCAAGCCGCTGGGCAGCTTCGGAAGTACTGCAATATTCCTTTTCGGGCGTTTCGGGCGTGACGGCCATGAGTCAATCTGGAGAAAAGAACAAACGATTCAAGGGATGGTAACGGTTTTGTCATTCGGGGCCCGCTACCTGCTCCAACCCCAGCACGAGGATTCTGGCAGACTGCTGGCGAGACTCGAAGAGTGTAATCAAACACTCGTCTTTATCAAAATCAGCAATTACACCAAATTGTTAGCCAATATTAAACCTTGGCAACAAATAAACCCTGCCATTTACGCCCGATTATTCGCCGGGGAAAACAATGCCACCCAACGACCGCCCGGTAGGCAAAACCTGCCAGCGGAGGCTGATCTATAACTAAAGTGTAGCAGCTTGACCCCGCGACACGGCAAGAACGACGAGGCCACAGCCTGCGGCGGCCCAAAACAAGACAGCGTGGCAAGCGATGCCACGCTGTCTGTAAAGCCGACCGGAAAGGCGCAGGATCAGAACGGAATGTCGTCGTCGAAATCGCCGAAACCACCACCGCCTGCCGGCTTCTTGGGCGCCGGCGGTGCGCTGGGTGCGGGTGCCCCACCACCGTAACCACCACCGCTGTAAGCGCCGGAATCGCGGCCAGCACCGCCACCGCCGCCGTAACCGCCTTCGCTACGGGCCGGGGCATCGCTGCCGCCCATGCCCTGACGGCTGCCGAGCATCTTCATTTCGTCGGCGCGGATTTCGGTGGTGTAACGATCCTGGCCGTCCTTGTCCTGCCACTTGCGGGTGCGGAGCGAACCTTCCACGTACACCTGGCTGCCCTTGCGCAGGTACTGGCCAGCGATCTCGGCGAGCTTGCCAAAGAAGACCACCCGGTGCCATTCGGTGGCCTCGCGCTTTTCGCCGGTGGCCTTGTCGCGCCAGTTGTCGGTGGTGGCCAGCGTGATGTTGCAGATCGCGTCGCCACTCGGGGCGTAGCGGGTTTCGGGATCCTTGCCCAGGTTGCCGATAAGAATCACCTTGTTGACCGAAGCCATATGTCTCTCCTGAAAAATTCGGTTGGGGCGGTCAGGCCGCGGCGGCCACGCGACGGGCCGGGGGCGGCGCCATGCCGCTGGCGAGGATCAGCCACGCCACGGCCAGCCCGCAGCCCAGCAGCGACACCGCGCCGGGGCCCACGTGCTGGGCCAGCCAGCCGCCCAGGGCACCGCCGACGAACAGCCCGACGGACTGCAGCGTGTTGTACACCCCCAGCGCCGTGCCCTTGGCGTGGGCCGGGGCGATCTTGGAAATCCACGACGGCTGGGTGGCCTCCAGCACGTTGAAAGCCACGAAGAACAGCGTCAGCAGGATCGCCAGCGGCCACATCCCGGCGCTGCCTTCCACGTAAAGCCCGATCTGGACCACCAGCAGCAGGCCGATCGCGGCGTTGAAAATCGGTTTCATCTTGCCGCGCTTCTCGGCCACGATGATCGCCGGCACCATCACCACGAAAGACAGCAGCACCGCCGGCAGATAGACCTTCCAGTGCTCGGCGATGGGCAGCCCGGCGGCCACCAGCCCGGCCGGCACCAGCACCCACATGGCGGTCTGCATCAGGTGCAGGGCGAACACGCCGAAGTTGAGGCGCATCAGCTGGCCATTGGCGAGCACTTCGCTGAAGCGCCCCACGGCCCGCGGCACCGGCGGCGCGGCGGGCACGATGAAGAGGATGGTGAAGATCGCCGCCACGGCCAGCGCGGCGGTGAGCCAGAACAGCCCGCTCATGCCGATCACGGCATACAGCAGCGGCGCGGCGACCATCGACACCGCGAACACCAGCCCGATCGACGACCCGATCATCGCCATCACCTTGGTGCGGTGCTGATCGCGGGTGAGATCCGCCGCCAGCGCGGTGACCGCCGCCGAGATGGCGCCGGCGCCCTGGAGCACGCGGCCGACAACCACCGTCTGCACATCCTGGGCCATCGCCGCGACCACGCTGCCGATCACGAACAGCAGCAGGCCGACGACGATCACCGGCTTGCGGCCGAAGCGGTCGGAGGCGGCACCGAAGGGAATCTGCAGGAAGGCCTGGGTGAGGCCGTAGGCCCCGATGGCCATGCCGACCAGTGCGGTGTTGTCGCCGCCGGGCATGCCGTGGGCGTGGACTGCGAACACCGGCAGGATCAGGAACAGGCCGAGCATGCGCAGCGCGAAGATCGCGGCCAGCGAAAGGCCGGCGCGGCGTTCGGCCGGGCTCATCTTGTCGTTGTCGGAGGAAGCCATGAAACGTGCTGCGTGGGGAGGGGCAAGAGGCGTATATTAACAGGTTGCCCAAACCCCGAACGCCCCATGGACGCCATCCGAATCCGCGGTGCCCGCACCCACAACCTCAAGAACATCGCCCTCGACATTCCGCGCAACCGGCTCACGGTGATCACCGGCCTGTCCGGGTCGGGCAAGAGCTCCCTGGCCTTCGACACCCTCTACGCCGAGGGCCAGCGCCGCTACGTGGAATCCCTGTCGGCCTACGCGCGGCAGTTCCTGCAGCTGATGGAAAAGCCCGACGTGGATCTGATCGAGGGCTTGTCGCCGGCGATCTCCATCGAGCAGAAGGCCACCAGCCACAACCCGCGCTCGACGGTGGGCACCGTCACCGAGATCCACGACTACCTGCGCCTGCTCTACGCCCGCGCCGGCACGCCCCACTGCCCGGACCACCCCGAGCACGCGCTGGAGGCCCAGAGTGTGTCCCAGATGGTCGACGCGGTGCTGGCCCTGCCCGAAGAGACCAAGCTGATGATCGTCGCGCCGGTCATCTCCGGCCGCAAGGGCGAGCAGGCCGATCTGTTTTCCGAGCTACGCGCCCAGGGCTTCGTGCGCGTGCGCGTGGATGGCGTGGTGCATGAGATCGACGCCCTGCCGCCCCTCGACAAGAACCGCCGCCACAACGTCGAAGTGGTGGTGGACCGCCTCAAGGTGCGCCAGGATCAGCGCGGGCGCATCGCCGAATCCTTCGAGACTGCCCTCACCCACGCCGAAGGCCGCGCCATCGCCGTCGAGATGGACACCGGCAAGGAACATCTCTTCTCCGCCAAATTTGCCTGCCCGGTATGCAGCTTTGCGTTGGCCGAACTCGAACCGCGGCTGTTCTCGTTCAACAACCCGATGGGCGCCTGCCCCAAATGCGACGGCCTCGGACAGGTGGAGTTCTTCGACCCGGACCGGGTGGTGATACACCCCGATCTGTCGCTCGCCTCCGGCGCCATCCGCGGCTGGGACCGCCGCAACCAGTTCTACTTCCAGCTCCTCGCCAGCCTCGCCGACCACTACCAGTTCGACATCGACACGCCCTTCGAGGCCCTGCCGGCGCAGATCCGCCACGTGGTGCTGCACGGCTCCGGGCGCGACAAGATCGCCTTCCGCTATCTCGCCGACGGCGGCAAGGCGGTGCTCAAGGAGCACACCTTCGAGGGCATCATCCCCAACCTCGAGCGCCGCTACCGGGAAACCGATTCAATCGCCGTGCGCGAGGAGCTCGCCAAGTATCGCGCCAACTGCCCCTGCCCCAGCTGCCACGGCACCCGCCTGCGCACCGAGGCGCGCTTCGTGCTGATCGGCGAGCGCAACCTGTCGGAAGTCAGCCGCCTGCCGCTAGCCCACTGCAAGGACTTCTTCGACGGGCTCGCCATGACCGGCCAGCGCGCCCAGGTGGCCGAGAAGATCGTCAGCGAGATCTCCAGCCGGCTGCAGTTCCTCATCAACGTGGGGCTGGACTACCTCTCGCTGGACCGCTCCGCCGACACCCTCTCGGGCGGCGAAGCCCAGCGCATCCGCCTCGCCAGCCAGATCGGCTCCGGCCTCACCGGCGTGATGTACGTGCTCGACGAGCCCTCCATCGGCCTGCACCAGCGCGACAACGACCGCCTCCTCGAAACCCTGCGCCGCCTGCGCGACATGGGCAACACGGTGATCGTCGTCGAGCACGACGAGGACGCCATCCGGATGGCCGACTACGTGGTGGACATGGGCCCCGGCGCCGGCGTGCACGGCGGCCAGGTGATCGCCGAAGGCAAGCCCGAAGACGTGGCCGCCCACCCGGAGTCCCTCACTGGCGCCTACCTCTCGGGCACCCGCGCCATCGCCGTGCCCGCCAGCCGCCACCCGGCCGACCCGGCGCGCGTGCTGCACATCGACGGCGCCACCGGCAACAACCTCAAGTCGGTGAGCGTCGACATCCCGGTGGGGCTGTTCACCTGCGTCACCGGCGTGTCGGGCTCGGGCAAGAGCACCCTCATCAACGACACCCTCTACGCCCACGTGGCGCGCCACCTCAACGGCAGCAACGTCGAGGCCGCAGCCTGTGCCGGCATCGAAGGGCTCGACCACTTCGACAAGATCATCAACGTCGACCAGAGCCCCATCGGCCGCACGCCGCGCTCCAACCCGGCCACCTACACCGGCCTGCTCACCCCGATCCGCGACCTGTTCTCCGGCGTGCCCGAAGCCAAGGCCCGCGGCTACGGCCCGGGGCGCTTCAGCTTCAACGTCAAGGGCGGCCGCTGCGAAGCCTGCCAGGGCGACGGCATGATCAAGGTCGAGATGCACTTCCTGCCCGACATGTACGTCCCCTGCGACATCTGCCACGGCAAGCGCTACAACCGCGAAACCCTGGAGATCCGCTACAAGGGCAAGACCATCTACGAGGTGCTCGAGATGACCGTGGAGCAGGCGCTGGACTTCTTCAACGCCGTGCCGGTGGTCGCCCGCAAGCTCGACACCCTGATGCAGGTCGGGCTCGGCTACATCCGCCTCGGCCAGAGCGCCACCACGCTCTCGGGCGGCGAGGCCCAGCGGGTCAAGCTGGCGCTGGAGCTGTCCAAGCGCGACACCGGCCGCACCCTCTACATCCTCGACGAGCCCACCACCGGCCTGCACTTCGCCGACATCGAGATGCTCCTCACCGTCCTCCACCGCCTGCGCGACCACGGCAACACGGTGGTGGTCATCGAGCACAACCTCGACGTCATCAAGACGGCCGACTGGCTCATCGACATGGGCCCCGAAGGCGGCAACGGCGGCGGCACGGTGGTCGGCACCGGCACGCCCGAAACCCTCGCCGCCAACCCCGCGAGCCACACCGGCCGCTACCTCGCCAAGCTCCTGGCCAAGCCCTGAAAGCCCGCCATGTCCGACATCTGGTCCGCCCTCCGCCCGCAGCTCGAAACCTTCACCGGCACGCTGCCCCTCGCCGCCCTCGCCGAAGCCGACGCCCACCGGGACGAGCTCGCCCCGCAGCTGGTGGCCGAACTCCAGCGCATCGCCGCCGACCCCGCCGCCGCCCAGGCCGACGGCTACGTGCTGCACCTCTACGCGATGCTGCTCCTCGCCCGCTGGCGCGACAGCCGCGCCTACCCGCCGCTCGCCGAACTCGGCCACCTGGACGAAGCCGCCATCGACGCGGTGTTCGGCCAGCTCGGCCACGCCAGCTACGGCCGGGCGCTGGCCTCCACCTGCGACGGCAACATCGCCCCGCTCACCGCGCTGGCCGACGACGCCGACGCCAGCGCCTGGGCCCGCTCGGCGGCGCTCGAAGCGCTCACCCTCGCCGCCGTCGAGCACCGCGCGCCGGCCGTGCCGGTGGCCGACTTCCTCGCCGACTTCGGCGCCCGCCAGGCCGAAGCCCTGCGCGGCAACCAGGACACCAGCGCCGACATCCAGCTCCTCGACCTGGTCGTCACCCACCTGGCCGACCTGGGCGCCACCGACTACCTGCCGGCCATCCACGAATGGTTCGCCGCCGGGCTGGTGGACGAAACCTTCGCCGACCCCGCCGACATCGAGGCCGACATCCACCGCCCCGCCGCCGAGCGCATCGCCGCCTTGCGCCGCGTCGGCCACGGCCTGATCGACGACGTAGCCGCCGAGATCGCCGACTGGCCGGACATCTTCCACCTTCCGCCTGTCGCCCTGCGTCCGATTCCGCTGGGCGCCATCCGCGAACCCGTGCGCCGCGAAGAAGCCAAGGTCGGCCGCAACGACCCCTGCCCCTGCGGCAGCGGCCGCAAGTACAAGAAATGCCACGGCGCCACCTGACGCCCACCCCGGGACGCTGTCATCGGGACGACCGCTCAGGTCGGCTATGATGGCGCCCTCGCCCGCCCACGGAAGCTCGCCATGACCGACAACGCTGCCACCGATACCCCCGCCGGCTTCAACCTCGACGACTTTGAAGTCCGCGTCCTCGCCGTGCTCATTGAAAAAGCCTTCGTCACCCCCGACACCTACCCGCTATCGGTCAATGCGCTGGTCACCGGCTGCAACCAGCTCACCGGCCGCGAGCCGGTGATGAGCCTCTCCGAATCCACCGTGCTCGCCGCCCTCGACCGGCTCACCGAACGCGGCCTGGTCAGCCAGCGCCATCAGGCCGGCGCCCGCGTCGCCAAGTGGGAACACCAGATCCGCCTGCGCCACTCGCTCACCCCGCCGATGCAGGCCGTGCTGGCCATCCTGATGCTGCGCGGTCCCCAGACCGTCGGCGAGATCCGTGCCCGCTGCGAGCGCATGCACACCTTCGCCAGCCCGGCCGACGTCGAGGAAGTCCTCGAACGCCTCGACGACAAGCAGCTCGCCATGCAGCTGCCCAAGGCGCCGGGCACCAAGGAAGCCCGCTACGCCCACCTGCTGTCCGGCGAAGCGGCCATCCCCCAGCACGCCTTCGATGCCGACGCCGGTAGCGGTGCCCCGCGCGGCAGCCGCGTGGGCGAACTCGAAGAGGAAGTCCGCCGCCTGCGCCAGCAGCTCGACTGGCTCACCAACGAGTTCGAGGCCTTCCGCAAGCAGTTCCAGTGATTACCGGCGGTGGCGGGAACCTCGCCGCTGCCGCCCGCTCTCACCGCCTGATCCAACCCGCAGCCAGTCCAGCCCATGTTCGTCCATCCCCAGTTCGATCCCATCGCCATCGCCATCGGCCCCGTCGCGGTTCGCTGGTACGGCCTGATGTACCTGCTCGCGTTCATCCTCTTCGTGGTCCTCGGGCGTATGCACGCCCAGCGCAGGCCGGAACTCGGCTGGACACCCCAGCAGATCGACGACCTGCTGTTCTACGGCGTGCTGGGGGTGATCCTCGGCGGGCGACTGGGTTACGTGCTGTTCTACAAACCCGCCTACTACCTGGCCAACCCGGCCGAGATCATCGCCGTGTGGCAGGGCGGCATGGCCTTCCACGGGGGCTTCCTGGGGGTGCTGGTGGCCATGTGGCTGTTCGGGCGGCGCACCGGGCGCCCGTGGCTGGCCGTCACCGATTTCATCGCCCCGCTGGTGCCCCTGGGCCTGGCCGCCGGGCGGATGGGCAACTTCATCAACGGCGAGCTGGTCGGCCGCGTCACCGACGTACCGTGGGCGATGATCTTCCCGCAGGTGGATGGCCTGCCGCGCCACCCCTCGCAGCTCTACCAGTTTGCCCTCGAAGGACTCACGCTGTTCGCGTTGCTGTGGTGGTTCTCGGCCAAGCCGCGGCCCCGCGGGCTGGTGTCGGCGGTCTTCCTGATCGGCTACGGTGCCTTCCGCTTCATCGCCGAATTCGGCCGCGAGCCCGACGACTTCCTCGGCCTGCTCACCTTCGGCATGTCCATGGGCCAGTGGCTGTCTCTGCCAATGATCCTCGCCGGCATCGGCATGGCCGTGTGGGCCAGCCGGCGTCAGTAGGTCCGCGACACCATCAGCCCCGCGCCAAAATCGGGGCTGGCGTCCGAAAAGCCCTTCACGCCGTAAAGCTGGAGCTTCCACGCCGGGTCGAGCCGGACCGTCACATAGGCCGTCGCCTCGCTCACCTCGCTGCCCCGCGGGCGCAACCGCTCGCGCCAGTCATGGTAGAGCCCGACGCTGGTCACCGCCGACAGCCGCCAGCTGAATCCCAGGCTCGCGACCAGTGGATTGCGGAAGTCCACACCGTCCGGATCGCCGTATTTCTTCCAGCCAACGGTGGCGAGCACGCTCACCGGCCCCACGCGCTGCACCCCATCCACCTGCATCGACCAGTCGGTCTTGCCGGTGCCCAGCTCCTTGCCCGGGTCGGCGGTGGGCAGCTTCAGCTTTGCCACCCCGTCGATCGAAAGATCGCGGGTCGACCACAGCGTTGCCCCGGCGGCGAGCACAATGTCCCCGAAGCCTTCCTGGGTCCCCCCGGTGCCCGGAATCGCCACGCCGTCGGGCGTTCGGCTCACCGCCCCGGTGTTGCGCAGATAAGGCAGTGTCGCCCGGAAGATGAGCGGCCCCTGCTCGTAGCGGGCCACCAGCGGCAGGTACCAGGACGTGGATGCCGCGGTGTCGCCATACTTGCCAGAGGTGTATTCCACGCCGGTGGCAAGGCTTAGCTCACCGGCCCGCGCCGCGCCCCCGGCCACAATGGCGAGGGCCAGCACGACGTGCCCGCCGGCGAGGCTGCGACCGATCCACCGCCACCCCGCCAGGCCTGGCACGCACTCAGCCCACCAGGCGGATCGCACCATCGACGGCACCGACCTTTTCCTTCTTCTCGGGTTTTTCGGGTTTTTCGGGTTTTTCGGGCTTCTCCGCCTTCTCCGGCTTTTCGGCCTTTTCCGGCTTTTCGACCTTCTCGGGCCGCTCGGCGCGGGCAAGCTGCAGCGCGCCGTCGATGGCCCCGACCTTCTCCTTCTTCTCGGGCTTTTCGGGTTTCTCGACCTTTTCCGGCCGCTCGGCGCGGTAGATGCCCTGGTCCAGCGCCGACGCGGATGCCGCAACGGCCTGCATCGAAAGGGCGCCCATGAGACCGGCCACGGTGAGTGCAAGCAGCGTGTTCTTCATTTTGTGACTCCTGTTGGTTTCGGGTTCCGGCCGCCTCGGCGGCCCGCGGGTTCAACCCCGCCCCCAACCCTTTGCAGAAGCCATGCCATGCCCCTCAAAAAAATCCAAGCCCTTGATCTGGCAGCCCTTCGCGCTGCGCAACACCAGATTTAACCCATTCTGGGGGAGTATTCCCCAATCCCGCTGGGGGATATGCCCCAATCGCCGCGCGCCGTGTTACCTTGCCCCAAAACGGGGGAGACGCGGACGATGCCGACCGGAAAACGCACCAGACCTTTCGACCTTCTGCGCTGGTTCGCCTGGCTCAGCCCACTCCTCATCGCCGGTATCGCGCTCGCCAACGCCTGGATCATCTCCAGCTTCCTCAACGACCAGCTGTTCCAGCGGGAGGCCGGCATCACCCGGGATTTCGTGCAGAACATCCTGGTCGCCGACGGCTCCCTCGAATACCTCTCCCGCCCCACCGACCAGCTCCTGAAGGAACGCTTCCGCAACACCGCCGACCACCTCTCCAACATGCGCGATGTGCTGCGGGCAAACGTCTTCAACGGCGCCGGCACCATCATCTGGTCGTCCGACCAGCGTCTGGTGGGTCAGCGCTTTGCCGACAACGACGAACTCGAAGCCGCGATGAGCGGCGAGCTGGTGGTTCATGCCGGGCAAATCTCGGCATCCCATCGGGAAAAGACCGAGCACGTGGGCATCGATCCGTCGATCCATTTCTTCGTCGAAAGCTACATCCCTGTCCGCCGCCCCGCCAGCGGCGAGATCGTTGGAGTGATCGAGCTGTACAAGGCGCCCCTCGCCCTCACCCAGGCCATCCAGGCCGGGCGCCGGCAGGTGTTGCTCACCGCACTGGGCAGTGCGCTGGTGCTCTACCTGGGCCTGTTCTGGCTGATCCGCCGCGCCGACGCCATCATCAAGCAGCAGCACGCCCGGCTGCTCGACGCCGAGACCCTGGCCGTGGTGGGCGAGCTCACCTCCTCCGTCGCCCACAACCTGCGCAACCCCCTGTCGTCGATCCGCTCGTCGGCCGAGCTGGCCCTCGAATCTCCCGGCGAAGACTGCTCCGCCGAAGCCCGCGACATCATCCGCGAGGTGGATCGCATCAGCGACCGGGTGGCCGAACTGCTGGCCTTCTCCGCCACCCACGAGCCCCAACCCACCCCGGTGGATCTGCGCGAGCTGCTCGAAGCCTGCTGCGCGGATCACCGCCCCGCCTTCGAACGCCGCGCCCAGCACCTGAGCTTCCGCTGCGAGGCCGACGCCCCTGTCATCAAGGGCGACCCGCCGCTGCTCCGCCAGGCCATCCACAGCCTGCTCTCCAACGCCAGCGAGGCCATGGGCGAGGGCGGGCGCTGCGAGGTATCGGTGCACCCCGAAGGGCGCAAGGCCTTCCGGATCGACATCGCCGACACCGGCAGCGGCCTCACCCCCGACGCCCAGGCCCAGATCTTCCGGCCCTTCTTCACGACCAAGCCGAAGGGCCTGGGCCTCGGCCTGCCCCTGGCCAAGCGCATTGTCGAACGCTTCGGCGGCACGATCCGGATCGGCGCCGCCAAGCACGCCGGCACCCTCATCAGCATCACCTTTCCCGCACGCTAAACCATCATGGCCAGCATCCTCATCATCGACGACGAAGCCACCCTTGCCCGCAACGCTGCCCGCTTCCTGGAAAAAGGCGGCCACGGCGCCAGCGTTGCCGGCACTGGCCGGGAAGGCTTGCGCCAGTTTGCCGATCTGCGCCCCGACGCGGTCGTGCTCGACTACCGTCTGCCCGACATGGACGGCCTCGCGGTGATCGCCGCGATCCGCGCCGACGACCCCCAGGTGCCCATCATCATGATCACCGGCCACGGCAGCATCGAGCTGGCCGTGGAGGCCATGAAGGCCGGCGCCAACGACCTGCTCACCAAACCGGTGGCGCTGGGCGAGCTGCGCCAGCGCATCGGTCAGCTCACCCAGCGCCAGCGCGAAAACAGCCGCCTGCAATATTACGAAGCGCGGGAGCGCGACCGCAGCCAGCTCGACGCCCTCGTCGGCACCAGCCCGGCCATGGCCGACCTGCGTGACCGCATCACCCGCATCGCCGGCGTCGAGGGTATCGACACCCTGCCGCCGGTGCTCATCGTCGGCGAGACCGGCACCGGCAAGGAACTCGTGGCCCGGGCCTGCCACTTCTGCAGCCCACGCCGGGACATGCCCTTCGTCGAGGTGAATTGCGCCGCGATCCCGGCCAGCCTGCTCGAATCCGAACTCTTTGGCCACGAACGCGGCGCCTTCACGGACGCCCGCGAGCGCAAGCTCGGTTTGCTCGAAGCGGCCGACGGCGGCACCCTGTTCCTCGACGAGATCGGCGAGATGGACCGCAGCCTGCAGGCCAAGCTCCTCAAAGTCCTGGAGGACGGCCGCCTGCGTCGGCTGGGCTCGGTGCACGAGCGTCAGGTGAACGTGCGCATCGTCGCCGCGACCAACCAGAACCTGGAGGCCCAGATCCAGCAGGGGCTGTTCCGGGCCGACCTGTATTTCCGCCTGCGGGTGCTGCAGATCCATGTGCCGCCCCTGCGCGAGCGGGACGGTGACGTGCTGGTGCTGGCCCGGCACTTTCTGGCGGAATTCGCCCAGCGCTACCGCAAGGGCGCGCTGAGCTTCACCCCCGCCGCCGAGCGGCTGCTCCAGGCCCACACCTGGCCGGGCAACGTGCGGGAACTGCGCAACCTGGTCGAACAGGCCGCACTCCTCGCCGGCGACAAGGCCATCGGCCCGGACGAGCTGCCGCTTTCCACCACCCATGCCGAGCCCCGCGCCACCCGACCCGACGCCGAAGCCGGCCTCTCGGCCCTCGACCGGGTCGAGCGCGAGATCCTCGTTCAGGCCCTCGCCGACACCCGCGGCAACGTCTCCCAGGCGGCCCGCCACCTGGGCATCAGCCGCGACACCCTGCGCTACCGGATCGACAAGCACGGCCTCGCCGGCAAACGCCCCGGCTAGTCGGTCACCCACCCATCCAGCGCAACCCCCACAACGCCGCCATCCCCGCCGCGAAGGGCAGCCACGGGTTGCGCGAAGCGCCCGCCGCCAGCACCGCGGCAATCGCCGCCCCCAGCTTGGGGTTGAACACGGCCACCGCGCCTTCCACCAGCACCACGTCCGGGACCACGATGGCCGCCAGCGCTGCCGCCGGCGCATAGCGCAGCGCCCGCTGCACCACATCGGGCAGGCTGGCCCGCTCACCCAGCACGATGAAGCTCGCCCGGGGCAAGGTGGTCGCCAGCCCGATCAGCACGAAGATCAGCCACAGGCCCGCATCGTCGCTCATCGCCGCGCCTCCCGGCCCTGCCAGTGTTCGGCCCCAAAGCCCGCCGCGATGCCACCCACGATGGCCACCATCACCCCCAGCTTCAGGGGCATGCCCCGCAACACCACCGCCAGCACACCGCCAGTCGCCGCCGAGATCAGCATCGGGCGCACCCGCGCCATCGGTACCATGAGCACCAACAGCGCGATGCTGGCCATGAACTCCAGCGACCAGTTGCGCGGGATCGCCCCGGCCGCCAGCACCCCCACCAGCGTGGACGTCTGCCACACCATCGCACACCACAAGGACGGCGCCAGATAGGCGCCCAGCCGCCACGCCGGGTCGGGCTCGGTGCGCAGGCGCTCCAGCATGGTCGCGAACACCCCGTCGGTGAGCAGATAACCGCACAGCCAGCGCAGGCCCGGGCGAGCCCCCGCGAGCGGCCGGGCCATCGCCGCGCTGAAGATCAGGAAGCGCAGATTCACCACCAGCGCGGTGGCCACGATCAGCCACAAGGGCGCGCCCGCCACGATCAGCGGCAGGGTGCCCAGCTGCGCGGTGGCGCCAAACACGATCAGGCTCATGCCCATCGCCTGCACGGTCGAAAAACCGGCACTCACCATTGCCAGCCCGGTGACCAACGCCCACGGCACCAAACCCACCGAAACCGGCAGACAGGCCCGGAAACCCACCCGCGCCCCGGCGCGAAAACTCGGAGACATACCCTCTCCCTGTACATGCAAAGGCGCGAACTTAGCACGCAGCCCCTCGTCACGGCCGACCTGTGACAAAGGGGGGACGCGCGACCCGAATCGCGCCTAAAATTCCAGAAAAAAAAGCGTAAAGCGCCCACAAGAACTAGAAGAACTCACCACCGGAGAGCCATCCGTGAGAATCGAGAGCCTGCTGCGCCTGTTTCCGCTGCTGGTGCTGCTGGCGGCGGCAGGCGCTCCTGGCGTCTTTGCCGCCGAACCCGCCCTTCCAGACTGCTCGCGCACCTACACCCTGGCCCTGCATGAACACGGCCTGCTGTACTCTCGTCAGACTGGCAAAGGCATCGACAAGGACATCGTGGACGAACTCACCCGCCGCAGCGGCTGCCGGATCAACCTCGTGGTGATGCCCCGCGCCCGCATCTGGCAACTGATCGAATCGGGCGGGCTCGATTTCAGCCTGTCGGGCATCTCCAACCCCCGCCGCGACACCTTTGCCGCCTTCGCCTGGTATTTCTCCAACAAGTATTACCTGCTGGTGCGCCGCGATGCCGGCATCCAGCAGGTCACCGACTTCCCCCGCAGCAGTCAGTTGCGTCTCGGGGCGATCCGCAGCTTCCGTTACAGCCCTGGCGCCAACCGGCTGGTGGACGAACTGGACGCCAGCCTGCGGGTGAGCTACGCCAATGGGCTCGCCCCGCTCTACGAAACCCTGCTGGCCAACCAGATCCAGGGCATGATCATCGAGCCCTTCGACTACCCGGCCGTCGAAAGCGCAGCGCTGCGCGAGCAGACGACCATCCTCGAATTCGACGACCCGCCGGTGCCCCACGGCCTCATCATCTCGCGGCTGGCCATCAACCCCGCCGAACAGCAACGCTGGCGCGCCCTGATCGACCGGATGCGGGAAGACGGCACCGTGGAACGGATCTTCCAGAAGTATTTCAAGCCCGAGCTTGCCCGGGAGATGACGCGATTTTGAAGACCCTCGGCCAACTCCGCGATCTGCTGCTGCCCATCGCCGTCGGCCTGTTCACGCTGGCGGTGGTCGGCTGGCTGTGGTGGCACGAACGGCAGAGCCTGGACGCCAACCTACGCGCCGACTTCGACTTCAGCGTGCGCCTCGCCAGCACGCGCATCGAACAGCGCGTCGCCAGCTACGAGCAGATGCTGCGCGGCGCACGCGGGCTGTTCGACGCCTCCGACCACGTAAGCCGCGAAGATTTCGCCGCCTTCGTGGACGCCCTCACCCAGGGCGCCGAGTTCTCGGGCCTGCTGGCCTTCATGTTCACCCGCTGGCAGGGCGACGGCGAAAGCGCGCCGATCCTCTATGCGGCCCCCGACAGCCCCGACCACCGTCCGGCCCTCGGCTACAACCTCCTCGACGACCCAGCCCGCCGCGCCACCATGCTGCAGGCCCGGGACTCCGGCGAGATCGCCATCTCGCCCCAGGTCAAGCTGCTCACCGACCCGTCCACTGGCCCGGCCGCCGTGGTCATCTACCTGGCCGTGTACGACCGCCGCCAGCCCCTGGACAGCCCCGCAGCCCGCGAGGCCGCGCTGCGGGGCTGGGTGCACACCGCCTTTCGCATCCGCGACCTGATGGCCAGCCTCTACGGCGAAGGCATCCCCGGCGTGGCGATACGCATCCACGACGGCGCAATCGCTACGCCGGACACACTCCTCTTCGCGTCCCAGCCAGACATCGACAGACTGCCGCCGCCACGCTTCAGCGCCACCGAATACATCAGCTTCCCTCAGCACAGCTGGACACTGCAGATCCAGACCACGCCCGCCTTCGAGGAGCGCCACAGCCGCCGCTCCGAGCAGATCATCGCCATCGCCGGGATCTGCGGCAGCGTGCTGCTTGCGCTGTTCACCCGGCTGCTGGTCACCGGCCGCGCCCGCGCCCACGCCCACGCCCAGGCCATGACCCACGAACTGCGCGAGAGCGAAGAGCGCATGCGCCACATGGCCCAGCACGACCCCCTCACCCAGCTCCCCAACCGCGCCTTGTTCTCCGACCGCCTGCAGGCCGCGCTGGCCCACGCCCGCCTCGAGGACGGCAAGGCCGGGCTGATGTTCGTCGACCTCGACCACTTCAAGGGCGTCAATGACGCCTGGGGCCACGCGGTGGGCGATCAACTGCTGGTGGCGGCCTCGGCCCGCATGCGCGAATGCCTGCGCGAATCGGACATCCTGGCACGCATCGGCGGCGACGAGTTTGTGGTGCTGCTGCCTTGCATTGACGACCGCACCGACGCCGAGCTGGTCGCCAGCCGCATCCGCAGCACCCTCGCCCAGCCCTTTGCCATTGACGGCCACGAGCTTTCCATCTCCGCCTCCATCGGCATCGGCATCTTCCCCGAGCACGGCGCCGACGACGTCAGCCTCATGAAGAGCGCCGACGACGCCATGTACCACGCCAAGGACATCGGCCGCGACCAGCTCGTCTTCGCCAGTTAAGCCGCCCTGCCATGCCCGCCAGCGCCTTCCAGATCCCCGTCTACTTCGACTACCTCGCCACCTTCGCGTGGGCACTCTCAGGCGCGGTGGTGGCCCTGCGCAAGCGTCACGACATCGTCGGGGTCTTCGTGCTGGCCCTGCTCACCTCCATGGGGGGCAGCATCCTGCGGGACGGTGTGTTCCTGCAGCGCACCCCGCCCGTGCTCACCGATCCGGTCTATCTGCCGCTGATCCTCACCGCCACCGTGCTGGTCAGCCTGTTCCGGCGCAGCATCGCCCACCTGCCGGTGGTGGACAGGCTGGTCGGCACCATCGATGCCGTGGGCACCCCCGCGTTCGCGGTGGTCGGGCTGCAGTTCGCCCTGGCCGCCGCCATTCCGCTACCCGGGGTGATCCTCGTCGGCGCGATCAGCGCAGTGGGTGGCGGGGTGCTCCGCGACATGATCGTCCGCGAGGTGCCGTCCATCCTCCAGCCCGGCCAGTTCTTCGCGTTGCTGGCGCTCCTCGCCTGCATCGCCTTCCTCGCCCTCACCCTGGCCCTCCACATCGATCCCGAACCCGCCGGCTGGGCCACCATCGGCCTGTTCTTCGTGGTGCGGATGCTCACCATCCGCTTCAACTGGCAGACCCGCCCGCTGCTGGACGCCGACTGAACCCCGCCCGACGGCGCCGGTCCGAGTGAACACGGCCCAACTCCGATGGGCTGCCAATCACGGAGCCACCATGTCCGGAACGCCCGCCGTCACCGCCACCCTCCACGACACGCCCTACCTCGTCAGCTTCACCGACGACCTCGGCCACACCTGGCAGGCCGACGAGCCACCCGACGTGGGCGGCGGCAACACCGCCCCGGGGCCCGACCGGCTGATCCTCTCCGGCCTCGGCGCATGCACTGCGATCACCATCCGCATGGTGGCCACCCGCAAGCAGATCCCCCTCACCGGCGTGCGCGTCGAGCTCGCCCTCAACCCTGGCGGCAAGCCCGAAGGGGGCAACGACATCACCCGCGAGATCTTCCTCGAAGGCAATCTTTCCGACGAGCAGCGCGCCCAGTTGCTGAAGATCGCTAACGCCTGCCCGATGCACAAGCTGCTCACCGGTGAAGTGCGCGTGCTCACCACCCTTGCCTGAACCCGGAGCACCGTCATGCCCCTGATCGAACGCATCCAGCCCCGCACCGCCGACCTGGGCGAGGGCATGATCGTCCGCCGCGCCCTGCCCACCCGTCAGCGCCGCATGGTGGGCGCCTGGTGCTTCCTGGACCACGCCGGGCCGGTGGATTTTGCCCCCGGCGGCGGCATGCACGTGGGCGCCCATCCCCACACCTGCCTGCAGACTTTCACCTGGCTCATCGACGGCGAGGTGCTGCACCGGGACAGCCTGGGCCACGAACAATGGATCCGCCCCGGGCAGGTCAACCTGATGACCGCCGGCCACGGCATCGTGCACACCGAAGACAGCGCCCCCGACGCCCGCCGGCTCCACGCCGCCCAGCTGTGGATCGCCCTGCCGCCCGCGCTGGCGGACTGCCCACCGGCCTTCGAGCACTACCCGGATCTGCCCCGCTGGCAGGACGCCGGCTGCACCCTCACCCTGCTCGCCGGGCGCTTTGGCGGGCGCGAATCCCCGGCGCGCATCCACACCCCGCTGGTGGGCATGGATATCCTCGCCCGCCAGGATGCACAACTCGACCTGCCCCTCGACCCCGCCTTCGAATACGGCCTGCTGCCGCTGGAAGGCAGCATGGGCCTGCGCCGCCAGCACTTCGCCACCGACGAGTTCGCCTACATCCCGCCCGGCCGGCAGCGGATCACCCTCGAACTCAGCGCCGGCAGCCGCATCCTGCTGGTGGGCGGCGAGCCCTTCGGCGAGCCGGTGACGATGTGGTGGAATTTCGTCGGCCACGACAAGGCCGCCATCGCCCGCGCCCAGCACGATTGGGAAAATGGAGACGCCCGCTTCGGGCCGGTGAAAGGGGGCGAAGACCGGCGCCTCGTCGCGCCGCCCCTGCCCTGGACCGACTACTGAGCCGGCCAGTCCAGCCCGCCGGCCGCCACCCACGCCTCGTAGCCGCCCGCCAGCGCCCGCACCGACAGATAACCGTCGCCCAGCAGACGCCGCGCCGCCTGGATCGCCCCGGCATCCTCGGGGCAGGCGCACAGGGTGACGATGGGCGCGTCCTTCGGCCAGTCGCCCACCGCATCCGCCAGCCGGTCGTGCTCGGCCACCCGCGCGCCAGGGATCGGACCCAGCTCGGCCACCATCGAGGCGCCCCGCAGGTCGAGAATGAGCGGACGCACCCCGGCGTCGATCTGTGCCAGCAGGTCGGTGGGCGCCACCATCGGCACCCGCAGGCGGCGGAAGCGATATTTCTGCCACAGCTTCCAGCCGAGCCAGACGGCCGCCAGCCCCAGCGCCACGACCACTGCGCGGCCCGCATTGGCCTCCAGTCCATCGATCACGGCCTGCACCGTATCCTTCATCAACCAGCCGGCGCCCAGGGCCAGGCCGGCCCACAAGCCCGCGCCCACCGCCGCCGCCAGCAGAAAGCCCGTGCGCGCCATGCGCAGCGCCCCGGCAATGGGCGGCGCCACGGTCGAAAAACCCGGCACGAACTTCGCCACCACCAGCGACGACAGCCCCCAGCGCACGAAGCGCGCCTCGGTCTGGCTCACGCACGACGCCGGGTTGATCGACAGCCGGCACAGCCCGGCCAGCACCCGGTAGCCAAAGCGCCGCCCCGCCGCATACCAGATCGCATCGGCGATCACCGAAGCGAGAATCGCCGCTGCCAGCACCTTGCCCAGCGCCCACGGGCTGGCCGCCAGGCTGCCGGCCACCAGCAGCGTCGGCACCGCCGGCACCGGCAGGCCGATCTGCTGGAGCAGCACGTTCATGAAGACGAGGGCGACCGCATCGTGTTCGAGGGTCTGGCGAAGTTGGGCAATGTCCATGGCCCAAGCATCGCACGCCACGCTACCCGCCGCAGCTACGGAAAACCCGCGCACGAGGCGGCTTGGCGGAAAAGCGAAACACGTTGGGGTTTGAGATGAACCGGTTCGCCTTCAACATGAACCCGTTCGTCCCGGACTTGAACCAGCCCACCTTTGACTTGAACCGGTTCAACCCGAAGATGAACTTTTTCATCTCGAACCTGAACAGGTTCATCTCCGGGCTGAGCGCACTTCCCCTGAAGGGAAACCGGTTCAACCCTGCGGCGCACTCGGCCCTTTACGCCCCACCAGCACCACCCCCGACACCACCAGCGCCCCGCCCATGATCTGGAACAGCCCGATCGGCTCGGCGAGGATCAGCCAGCCCAGGAAGAGCGTCACCACCGGACCGAGGGTGCCGATCAGCGACACCGGGCCGGCACCCAGGCGGCGGATCGCCTCCGACACCATCCACACCGGGAGCACCGTGGAGAACAGCGCCATTGCCACCGCCAGCCCCATCACCGGCGCCGGCTGGACCAGCAGCAGGCCCAAGGGCCGGGTGGCGGCAAAGTGGCCAAGGCACAGCACACACGCGATGGCGCTCGCCCAGGCGGTGGTCCGCGCGGCACCCAGGCGCACCACCGCCTGGCCATTGCCCATCAGGTACAGCGCGTACGACACCGCGCTACCGAACACCAGCCCACCGCCGATCCACACGTCCCTGGCACTGCCGGCGATGTGGAGATCATGGGCCACCGCCAGCGCGATGCCGGCGTAGCACAGCCCGATGCAGGCCAGCGCCCGACGGGTGATCGGCTTGCCCAGGAACAGTGCCGAGAACACCACCACCAACGTGGGGTAGGCAAACAGGATCAGCCGTTCCAGCGCCGCCGAGATGTACTGCAGCCCAAGGAAATCCAGATAGCTGGCCAGGTAGTAGCCGGAAAAACCCAAGCCCGCCAGCAAGGCCAGATCCCGCCCCGACAACTGCGCGTGCTGGCGCCGCCGGCCATCGGCAACACCCAGCGCCAGAAAGAAGGGCAGCGACAGCCCCATGCGCAGGGCGAGCAGGGTCACGGCGTCGACGCCGTAGGGGTAGGCCAGCTTGATGAGGATGGCCTTGAACGAGAAGCCCACCGCCCCCAGCACCGCAAACAGCAGCCCGAGGCGATGACCGGATGAGGGCATGGCACCTGATCGGAAAAAAGCGCAGCCGCGCAGTGTATCCCGCGACCGCCGGCCGGTCAGGCGGATTTTGCGACGGGGGCCACCAGGGGCAGGTCGAGCGTGAAGGTGGTACCGTTGCCCGACACGCTCTCAACCATGATGCCCCCGCCCAGCACCTGGATCACCAGGTTGTGGGCGATGTGCAGGCCCAGCCCCGTGCCGCCGCGCCCCATCCGGCTGGTCACGAAGGGATCGAAGATACGGGGCAGCAGCGCCGGGTCGATGCCGGTTCCGTCGTCTCCGACCTGAATCGTCACCCGCCCCTCGCGCCCCGGCCTGGCCACGACGCGGATGAGACCGTCTTCCCGCTCGCCAAAGGCATGGGTGACCGCATTGGCGACGAGGTTGGTGAGCACCTGCCCCAGGGGGCCTGGATAGCTATCCAGAATCAGATCGGGCGGCACCTCGGTGACGATCGTGGCGTTGCCTCGCTTGAGCAGCGGCTTGAGGGTGAGCACAATCTCTCCCACCAGCTCCGCCAGCTCGAAACTGCGCCGCTGGGAGCTGGTCTGGTCGGCCGCCACCTGCTTGAAGCTCGCCACCAGCTCGGCAGCCCGGGAGAGATTGCGTCCGGCAATGTCGGTGCCGGTATCTACAGCCTCCACAAACTGGTCGAGAGTGGCGCGGCGAAGCCCCTGTTCGCTCTCCCGACGGAAGGTGTTGAGGGCGCCGCGCAGGGACGACACCGCCATCACCCCGTTGCCGAGCGGCGTGTTCAGTTCGTGGGCCACACCCGCCACCAGCGCCCCCAGGGAGGCGAGCTTCTCGGCGCGCACCAGCTCGCCGAGGGTAAGCTGGAGACGCTCCAGGGTTTCGGACAACTCCGCGTTGGCCTGGCTCAACTGGTCGGTCCGGTGGGCCACGCGGGCCTCCAGCTCGGTGTTCAACTCGCGCAGTTCGGCCTCGATCCGACGCAGTTCGGTCACATCGCGGACCACCCAGATCGCCCGCGGCTGGCCGGCAATCACCACGCTGCGGGTGACGATCGAGGCGAGAAAGCGGCCGCCGCTGCCGCCCCGGTTGAACCAGGCCTCGGTTTCGGCCTGGCCGTTGCCGGCCAACCGGGCAAAGAAGACGCCGCGCGCCGCGCCATCTACCCACATGCCGATATCGGCACCCGAACGGCCGATCATCTCCACCGGTGACCGCGCCAGCAGCTGCCCCACCGCCTCGTTGACCTTGAGGAAGGTGTAGTCGGCGGTCGGATCGAGCACCCCGATGCCCACCGGCGATGCGTTGAAGATGGCCTGCAGCTCCTGTTCGCGCGCCTGCAGCACGTAGGCCATGCGCTCCAGATCAGAGGACAGGGCGTTGAGTTCCACCGAGCGCCCCCGGGGCCACTCGCCCGGCGCCTCACCGTCGGCCACCCGACGGGCGCGTTCGATGATTGCCTTTACCGGCCGCAGCACGCGCGTCGCCCAGAACGGTGCGAGCAGGATGCCCAGAATCAGCGAACCTGCCAGCGCGGCCACACCCAGGTCGAAAGTGGAACCGACCCGCGGGTTGGCGAGGCCGCCCGGCGTGCGCACCAGGAAATACCAGTCCAGCGCCTGGGAGTGGGCCACTGCCGCGTCGAAGGTCTGACCGTCGAGGCGGAATTCGCCGACCGGCGCACCGCCTTCCCGCGCGGCCAGAAACAGGGGATCGCCACCCAGATTGACCGTGCCCACCCGCGCCGGTTGCTCGCTGTCTGCAAGCACCTCGCCGCGCCGGTCAAGCACGGTCACGGTCTGGGCGGCCCGACCGGACAGGGCGCGCACGGTCTTGAGCACAAAGGCCAGCGGCAGTTCGCCGATCAACACATGACGCCCCGCCGGCACACCCACACCGACGGTAACCATGCCGGACACCGGCGAGATGTACTTGTCACTCCAGGTTGTTTCGCCCCGGGCGCGCACCCGAAGCAGGAGCGGATCGCGGGACAGATCGTTCCCCAGCAGCTCGACGCCGCGGGCATCACCGGGTTCCCGCCCGACCGCCGCCCGGACGACCTTATCGTCCGCATCGACCTGATAAACCGCGACGAAAGGCCCGCCTGCGCCGACCATGTGCGCCATCGCCGCCTTGACATCGGCCTCTGGCGACCCCACCGCGACCACCGCGAGCAGATCAAGCCCGCCCTTCAGCGCGGCGAGGATTGCTTCGGTACGCAACGACAGATCTGTCGCCTCCAGCGCCAGGTCGGCGCGGGTCTCGGCGGAGATCTGGGGCAAGCGGACGAAGGCCAGCACCGCACCGATCACCACCGAGGTGACCAGCGAGCTGATGCACAGCAGCCAGATCAGCCAGGTGCGCAGGTGCCAGTGCCGGGTCACGGGCTAGTCCGGGACAAACCGGCCGTCACGCACGGACAGGAAGATCGCCGAACGCTCCGCGTCGCCATATCGGTCGAAGCGGATCTGCTGCTGCAGGCCGTCGAATGGCCCGAGCTGGAGCAACGCGTCCTTCAGCGACATGGCCGCACTTCGGCGGACAAGCGCACCGATCAGTGCGGCCCCCGCGTCGTAACTGGCCACACTGGCGTAAGCCGGTGTGCTCCCGAAGCGCTTGCGGTAGGCCTCGGTAAAGCGGGTGAAGCGGGGCGAGGTATCGGCCTGGTTGTAACTCTGCGCGAGCATCAGCCCCTCCACGGCTCGGCCGCCCAGCTCGATGAGCTGGGTGGAGCCCGCCATTTCGGCGGCCACCAGCGGCATGGCGGGCGCCAGCTTGCGTACCTGCTGGGCAATCCGCGCGCTGTCTGCGGCATCGCCGACCACCACCACGCCGTCGGGGTGCGAACCCAGCAACGCCCCCACCAGTGGGCCGTAGCTGCCGGAGGTGGAATCGAACACCGGCGCCGCCACCACCTCGCCCCCCAGCGCCTTGAAGGCACTGCGGAACTCCGCCAGCCAGCTCTGCCCGAACACCCGGTTGTTGTCATTGACGGCCACCGCCAGCCGGCGCAGACCCCGCCCATGACAAAGGCGGGCGTAGCTGTGGCCGTTTTCATGGGTCGTCCGGCTGATCCGGAAGAGCATGTCGTCCTTGCCGTAGAGCGTCATGGCCGACGCGGTCGGGGTGATCTCCACCACGCCCGCCGCCTCGACAAGCGGCTGGACGATCTCCACGCTGGTGCTGGTCATCGGCCCGACCACCGCCACCACACCGGCTGCCAGGAGTTCGCCCACCGCCGCGCGAGTGGCCGCGGGGCTGGCACCCACGTCGCGTACCAGCACCTCCACCGGACGTTTGCCGAGCACGCCAGACTGCCGGGCATCCTCGACCGCCAGCAGAAAACCGTTGCGGCCGGATTCACCGCTATCGGCCGAGCGGCCCGACAGCTCGGCAATGAAGCCGATGCGTAGCGGCTCGGGCTTGGAACAGCCCCCCAGCGCGCCGGCCGCCAGCAGGGCCACCAGCGCGGTACGCGCCCACCTCACGAACGCTGCCCCGCCAGCCACGCGACGAAGGCGTCCTCCGTCATCGGCCGGGCGTAGAAGTAACCCTGCGCCTCGGAGCAGCCCAGCTGGGCCACCTGTTCGGCCATCTCGGCACTCTCCACCCCTTCAGCCAGCACCGTGAGCCCCAGCTCGCGACCCAGCGCGATGATGGTGCGGGCGATCCGCCCACCGTGCTCACCCCGCGCCAGCCCGCGCATGAAGCTGCGGTCGATCTTCAGCCGATCCGCCGGCAGACGTTCCAGGTAGGACAGCGACGAGTAACCGGTACCGAAGTCGTCGATGGCCACCGTCACGCCCATCTCCCGCAGTTCGCGCAGGCGCTCGACCGCCAGCTCCACGCCCCCGACCGCCACCGATTCGGTGACCTCGATCTCCAGCCCGTCGGGCTGCGTGCCTGTTTCCCGCAGCGCCTCGCACACCTGAGCGACAAAATCGGTCTGGCGCAGCTGGATCGGCGAAACATTGACCGCCATCCTCAGGCTCGGAAACCCCTCTGCCCGAAAGCGCTGCAGGGCGAGCAACGCCACCTGAAGCAACCAGCTTCCCATGCCCACGATCAGCCCGGACTGCTCTGCCACCGGGATGAAACGGTCGGGGGGCACCTCGTCCGCGCCTTCCCGCCGCCAGCGCACCAGCGCCTCCACACCGACCACCCGTCCTTCGGGCAGCGCGATCTGCGGCTGATAGGCGAGGGACAGGCGCGACTGATCGAAAGCCAGCCGCAGGTCGCGCAACAGCTGGGCGCGCTCCCGCGCCTCGGTCCCCAGCGCCGACGAATAGGCAACCGTCTGCCCCAGCCCCTGGGCCTTGGCGCGCTTGAGGGCGAGGTAACTGTCCTTCAGATACTCGATGCCGCTGCGTCGTCGATCATCCACCGCCACGAACCCGGCGCACACCGACACCGGATGACTCACGGCCTCGATCTCGAAGGGTTCGGCAAAGCGGGCCTGAACGCCCGCGCCATTGACGGTGCGCGCCGGCCCGAGCACCGCGAAGGCATCGCCAGCCAGCCGCGCAACGAACACGCCGCCCTGGAGCCCGGCCAGCCGCGCCGCGGTCTGGCGCAACAGCGCATCGCCATAGTCGTGGCCCAGCACGTCATTGGCGGAGGCGAACTGATCCACATCGACGATGGCCAGGGCCTGCGGCTCACCGCCGGGCTCCGCCAGCCGGGCGGTGAGTTCGCAGACCAGCGCAGTCCGGTTGGGCAGGCCCATCTGGCGGTCGATGAAGGCGTCGCGCCGCAGCTCGGCAACCAGATCGACGTTCTTGGCACACAGGGCGATGTTGGTACAGAAGACCTCCAGCAACTCCCGATCCACCTCCAGCACCGGCCGGGCGGAGTCGATGTACGCGGCAAAACCCTCGTCCATCGACTTGCGGAAATACAGCGCCATGCTGCGCGGGTGGATCAGGTTATGCCGGTACTGGAGCGCCTCGGTGAGCTGACCGACGATCCAGGGGTCGTCGATCTCCGACAGACGACGCTGGATGAGGTGGCTGAAGTGGCCCGCTGCGGCGATCACCCGGAACTGGGGCTGGCCGTCCGCGTCGCGCACCTCTTCGGCCGCGGCGCACACCAGCCCCTCGGGCTTGACGCCCAGCAAGCCGGCAATCTGGGTGATCACGCCTTCGGCGAAGGCTTGCAGGCCCTGCTCGGCGATGAACTGGTTGCTCGCCGACACGATCTTCTCCAGCCCTCGCCGGGTGGCGTCGAGGCGCAGCAGCTGATCGTAGGCACGGATGGCGGTGGTGAGGGTGGCGAAGAGCTTGTTCTGGGTCAGCTCGCCCTTGGTCTTGTAGTCGTTGATGTCGTAGCGGGTGATCGTCTCGCACTCGGGCGCGTGGCCCGGCTGGCCGGTGCGCAGGATGATCCGGGTGTGAGCGAACCGGCGGTCGCTGCGGATCTGATCCACCAGGCGCAGCCCGGCGTCCTCGCTTTCCATCACCACGTCCAGCAGGATCACCGCGATGTTCTGATCGGTGTGCAGGATGGCCAGCGCCTCGTGGCCGGAGAAGGCGTCGATCAGCGCCAGTGGACGGCCGAGAATGCGGACCCCCGCCAAAGCATAGCGGGTCGTCTCGTGCACATCCCGGTCGTCATCCACCACCAGAATCCGCCAGGGTGGCGAAGTGTCGAGCTCTACGGCATTCGCGTCGGCGTCTTCGAGAAACACCAAGGCATCGTCGGGCGGATGCATCTGCAACTCCATAACCAAAATGTCATGCATGCATCTTACCGGCAAGCCCCCCCTCACCACGAGACGATGGCCTTTCAGGCAGCTAGCCGAGCGCCCCTCGGAGCCACTCCAGAACGCTGCCCGGCGCGGGTATCCGCCCCGACGACACCAGCTTGCCATTGACCACCAGCCCCGGCGTCTTCAGCACATCCCAGGCGAGGATCGCCTCCGTGTCGGTGATCTTCTCGATCTGCGCCTCGACGCCCAACTCGGCCACCGCCGCGCGGGCGATCTCCTCCAGCTTGCGGCAGTTGGCACAGCCCGGCCCCAGCACCTTGATATCCAGCACGATCAGGCTCCTTTCAGCACGTTACGGCGGTTCACCACCGCCAGGAGGATGGCCAGCGCGCCGATGAAGGCCGCCAGCCCCAGCACGATCAGGCCCAGCGGCAGGCCATCCACCCATACCCCGTAGGTGAAGCCGGCCACCGCGCTGAACAGCGCCACCAGCCCTACATAGGCCGCGGTCTTGGTCCGGCCGATGATCGCCGAGATGATGAGGATGCTCTGCAGCGACAGCTCCGGGTCGGACATCAGGTAGGCCAGCAGCGGCCCGCGGTGCATCCCCAGGTCGAGGAACATCCGGGCAATGGGCACCTCGACGAGGGTCGGGAAGTACATGAACACCCCGAAAGCCACCCCGGTCAGGTTGCCGAGCACCGAGTTGCTGCCGGCCACCGCCTCGATCCACTCGGGCTTCACCACCACCCGCACCATGCCGACGATAAACACACCCACCACCAGCAGCGGGAAGATCTGCTTCACGAAACGCCAGGATTCCCACAGCCAGTCCTGCAGCGCCTGCCGCTCGAGCCGGCGCCAGGCCAGCATGTGGATCGCCGCGAGGCACGCCGCCACGCCGAAGAACTTGCCGGTGAAGCCAATCTGCAGCGCACCCTCGGCAGGGCGGATCGCCAGCGCCGCCAGCAGCAGCGTGGCCCACACCAACCCAAGGCTGGCCCGGGTCCAGCCGGTCACGCCGTCCTGGATGTTCTCCAGCCCGCGCCAGGCGGTGAAGCCGATGGCCCCCAGCAGGGCGATCAGCATCACGCCCTGCACCGACACGCCCTCCTCGCCGCGGCTGGCGTCGAACGGCACCAGCCGGTTGAGCCAGACCTGCCAACCGGACGCCGCGGGCAGCGGCAGATCCAGATGAAACCAGGTACCGGTGAGGAAGCCGAGCTTGAGGGTGCCCGCCAGCAGCAGCGCCACCCACAGCCCGAGGAACCACCCGGCCACGGGCCCGACGCCCTCGCTGCCGGCGGCGAACATCGCGCTGCCAGCCTGCTCGTGGGCGGCGTCGTCAGCCCGGAACAGCAGCGCCATGATGAGCCCGATGCCGATCCCGAAGACCAACGACAGCACGAAGCGCGCCCCGGCCAGATCGACCCCGATCACCCCGCCGGTGTACACCAGCGCCAGGATGTTGGCCGCCGGCGCGAAGAAGAGGAAGGTGATCGCCGGTCCCAGCCCGGCGCCTTTTTTATAGATGCCGGCAAACAGCGGAACGATGGTGCACGAGCACACCGCCAGCAGCGATCCCGCGGCCGCTGCGGCGGGATAGGAAACATGACGGGGAGAATTGCGCCCGAGAAATCGGGTGACGGTCTGCTGGGGAATCAGCGCCGACATGGCGCCGGCGATGAAGAAGGCCGGCAGCAGGCACAGCAGCACATGGGCGGCGAGGTAGGCGGCCAGATTGCCTGCACCACCGCGCAACACCGGCAGCAGCCATTCGGAGAGCAGATCCATACGGCCTCCGGCCCCAACGGGGCGGAACGTGATGAAACCACTCTAGACCCGATCCGCCGCCGGCGCTTTGATACGCCGCAAGCACCGTTCAGTGGTGGTGCTTGTGGTCCATCGGCATTGGGGCGGCAGCGGTCAGGTCACGTACCTCGGCCTTCACCTCGACACGCTCGAGTTTCTGGTCCTTGCCTTCTACCTTGAGGGTGATGGGCACCACGTCGCCCTTGGCGAGGGGCTTCTTGAGGTCGATCAGCATCACGTGGTAACTGCCGGGCTTGAGCTCCACCAGCTGGCCGGGCTTGATGTCGAGGCGCGGCACGGCGCGCATCTTCATCACGTTGTCGGCCATCACCATCTCGTGCAGTTCGACGATGTTGGCGGCCGGGCTCTCCACGCCCACCAGGCTCACGCCGTCCTTGCTGGTGATCTGCATGAAGGCGCCGGTCGCCTTCTGGGCCGCAACGGTGCCGCGCACCCACGGGTTGGCCACCTGGATATCCGCGGCAAAGGCAGCGGTGGCACACAAGCCGGCCAGGGCAAGGCAGGCAGAACGGGCGATCAGGGCGGAAAGCTTCACGGAGGACTCCTTGGAATGAACGCCCCGAGCTTAACGCGGGCGGGCCCGGCGCGGCAGTCGACGTGCCCGCCATGCGACCTTTTGCCGCACGATTCTTCCTGGTCTTTTCGGGATGTATCCGTCCGGGGCCGAGATTACATCCGCTTACAACACCCCCGGCACCCCGGCGGTAGAGCAAGGATCATAGAAAACGCCATCCACCATGAAGGAACCACCGCCATGTTCAAGAAATTCACCGCCTTGTATGCCCTCATCCGCAAGGACGCGCGCATCCTGTGGTACGCCCTGCGCCACCCGGCGCGGCCGGCCTGGCTGGTGCCCTCGGTGGCGCTGATCGGGCTGTACCTGCTGTCGCCGATCGACCTGATCCCCGACGTGCTGCCGGTGATCGGGCTGGTGGATGATTTGGTGCTGATCCCGCTGGTGATCGCCTGGCTGGTGAGCCGCCTGCCGGCCGACCTCAAGCGCGGCTTTGCCGACGACGGCCGCACCATCGACGTGGTAGCCCAGCGACGCTGAACGCCGGCAAGTAGTCACGGGCCGGATCTGCCGCGAGGCGATCCGGCCTGCGTCTGTTTACGTCCAGGTGACCGTAGCCGCCAGCAGGTAACCAGCGCCGTACACCGTCTTGATGAGCTTGGCGTGCTGGGGGTTTTCCTCGAAGCGCCGACGCAGGCGCGAGATGCGCAGATCGATGCTGCGATCCAGCGCGGACACGTCACGCCCTTCGAGCAACTGCTCGCGGGTCAGGATATGGTTGGGGTGGGTGAGCAGCACGCCAAGGAGCTGCGCCTCCGCGGTGCTGAGGGTGTCCTGCTGACCGCCGGGGCTGACCAGCGTATTGCTGCCCGGCTCGAACCGCCAGCCGGCAAACTCGGCCACCCGCTGGGCCGGATCGGCCGGCAGGGTGACCTGCCCCGGGTAGCGACGCAGGATCGAACGCACCCGGGCGATCAGCTCGCGGGGCTCGAAGGGCTTGACCACGTAGTCATCGGCACCAAGCTCCAGCCCCATCACCCGGTCGTGGGTGTCGGCCCGGCCGGTGACCACCAGCAGCCCGCAGCTGTGCTTGCGTCGCAGTTGCTGGAGCACCGTCATGCCATCCATGTCGGGCAGGCCCAGATCAAGCACCACCAGATCGGGCACCTGATGGCGAAGCCCATGAAAAAAGGCCTCCGCGGTTCGGAACAGCTCGGTGCGGAAACTGAACTTCTCGAGGGTATCGGCGATCAGGCGCGCGATGGCCGCTTCGTCCTCGACGACGTAGATCAGCTCGGGTTTGCGGGTCTGGGCCATGATGGGAGAGCTTCGCTCAAGCCGCGAGCGGACGCAAGGCGGCCAGCAACTTGTCTCGCGAGAAAGGTTTGGCGAGGAGCGGCAGATCGGTGTCCATCCCCAGCTCGTGCTGGGATTCGGCGAAGCCGCTCATCAGCACCACCGGCAGATCGGGCCTGAAACGCCGCACGAAACGCGCCAGCGCCCTGCCGTCCATCGCGCCGGGCATCACCACATCGGAGATCACCAGCGCGATGGCCGGAATGTTCTCGACCATGTCGGCGGCCTCGGCACCGTTCTCGGCCTCGACCACCGCACAGCCCAGTTCGGAAAGCTGCATCCGCACCACGGTGCGCACATCCACGTCGTCCTCGGCCAGCAGAACCAGCTTGCCGGCCAGATCCGTTTCGGCCACCTCGCCTCCCACCGGCAAGCCCTCGGGCTGCTCGGCTTCGGCCAGCCAGGGTAGCAGCAGCGCCACCGTGGTGCCGCGCGCCTGCCGACTGCGGATGCGCACCCCGCCGCCCGACTGTTTGACGAAGCCATACACCATCGACATTCCCAACCCACTACCCATGCCGAACTGCTTGGTGGTGAAGAAGGGCTCGAAGACCCGCGCCAGGGTGCTACCGTCCATGCCCATGCCGTTGTCGGTGACGGCGATCTGCACGTAGTCGCCGGGGGGCACTTCCAGATCGGCCGCGGCGTGCACGTTGAGGTGTTCCAGCGACGACTCGATGCGCAGCTCGCCGCCGTTGGGCATCGCATCGCGGGCGTTGAGGGCGAGGTTGAGGAGTGCGTTTTCGAGCTGGTGGGCATCGACCATCGCCACCAGACACGGCTCGCGGCTGGCAGTGCTGACCGCAATGGTGCCCGGCAGCGAGCGACGGATCAGCTTCGACATACCCAGGATCAGCTCATTCACCTCCACCGGGCGCGGCTCCAGCGGCTGGCGGCGGGCAAAGCCAAGGAGCCGGCGGATCAGCTCGGCGCCCCGGTTGGCGGCGTGCATGGCGGGCTCGACGAAATTTTCGGTGAGCGGGTCGTTGGGGTGGTTTTCCTTCAGGGCCACCAGGTTGCCGATCACCACCGTGAGCATGTTGTTGAAGTCGTGGGCGAGCCCGCCGGTGAGCTGGCCGATGGCCTCCATCTTCTGGGCCTGGGCCAACGCGGCCTGGGTGCGCCGGCTCTCGGTGACATCCACCGAATGCACGTAGCAGCCGATCACCTCGCCATCGGCGATGTCGGGCACCAAAGTGCTGCGGGCCTGGGCGGGCGTGCCGTCACGGCCGGTGAGGGTGTATTCGTACGACACCCGCTCACCCGCCAGCGCCCGGGATACGTAAGGCGAAACGATGGCGAAGACCTCCTGCCCCACCACGTCGCGAATCTGCCGGCCCTCGATCTCCGGCGCCGACCAGCCGAACCACTCGGCGTAACCCTTGTTGGCGTAGCGGTAGGTCCAGTCATGGTCAAAGTACGCCACCGCGGCCGGGATCGCGTCGGTGATCTCACGCAGGCGCTGCTCGCTGCGACGCAGCGCGCCGGTGATGGCCTTGTTGGACTCGATGGCCGCGGTGAGTTCGGCGTTGGCGCGGGTCAGCGCCTCGGTGCGCAGACGGATGTGCTCTTCCAGCTCGGCCTGGTGGCGGGCGATCTGTTCCTGGCTGTGGCGTTGGCCGGTGATGTCGGTATAGACGGTGATGAAGCCCTGATGCGGCAGCGGAAAGCCTCGGATCGACAGGATCTGCCCGTTGGGCCGCACCCGCTCGGTGACATGGGGCTGGAAGCTGCGGGCACGGGCGACCCGCTCGGACACCTGCGCCGCAGGATCGCCCGGGCCATAGTCGCCCCGCTCGGCGTTGTAGCGGATGAAATCCTCGAAATTGACGCCGGGTCGGGCCAGGAACTCGGGAAAATCCAGCAGCCGCAGGAATGTCGTATTCCAGGCGACCATCCGCAGGTCTTCATCGAACACGGTGACGCCCTGGTCGAGGAGATCCAGCCCCGCGCCCAGCATCTCCCGGTAACGCCGGTCGAAGGACGGCGGCGTGTCGGCGCCCCGATCGTTTCCCCCATCCATCTGTTGCCCGCTCATCGCAGCTCCGCTTCAATCACTTTTTCTGATTCTAGCCAGCGTCCGGCCGCCCCGAAGCACCGGACATGATTGAGTACATTTTCACGAAACTTCCGACAAGTTTGTTTGCGAACCTTTCATCCGATCCTCGGCAGTCCGGCCAGGAGATTCAGCGCGAGCGCGCGAGCACAAGAACGGAGACAGGTTCCCATGAAGATTCTCGTACCCATCAAGCGGGTCGTCGATTACAACGTCAAGATCCGCGTCAAGGCCGACCAGAGCGGCGTCGAGCTGGCCAACGTCAAGATGGCCATGAACCCCTTCGACGAGATCGCCGTTGAAGAAGCCGTGCGCCTGAAGGAAGCCGGCACAGCCACCGAAGTGGTGGCTGTCTCCGCCGGTGTCGCCCAGTGCCAGGAAACCCTGCGCACCGCCATGGCCATCGGCGCCGACCGGGGCATCCTGGTCGAATCCGACGCCGACCTGCAGCCGCTGGCCGTCGCCAAGCTGCTCAAGGCCCTCGTCGACAAGGAACAGCCCAAGCTGGTGATCCTCGGCAAGCAGGCCATCGACGACGACTCCAACCAGACCGGCCAGATGCTCGCCGCGCTCCTCGGCTGGCCCCAGGCCACCTTCGCCTCCAAGGTCGAAGTGGCCGGCGACGGCGTGCGCGTCACCCGCGAGATCGACGGCGGCCTGGAGACCCTGGCCCTCCCGCTGCCGGCGGTCGTCACCACCGACCTGCGCCTGAACGAGCCGCGCTACGCCACGCTCCCCAACATCATGAAGGCCAAGAAGAAGCCGCTCGACACCGTCAAGCCGGCCGATCTGGGCGTGGATGTCACCCCGCGCCTCACCACCCTCAAGGTGGTCGAGCCCGCCGCCCGCAGCGCCGGCATCAAGGTGGCCGATGTGGCCCAGCTGGTCGACAAGCTCAAGAACGAAGCCAAGGTGCTGTAAGCGCCTGAAGAACACGGAGACAAGAACATGCCCATCCTCGTTATTGCCGAACACGACAACGTCGGCCTCAAGGCCGCCACCCTCAACACCGTTTCCGCCGCCGCCAAGCTTGGCGCCGACATCGAAGTGCTGGTCGCCGGCAGCAACTGCGGTGCCGCCGCTGAAGCCGCCGCCAAGCTGGCGGGCGTCGCCAAGGTCAAGGTGGCCGATGCCGCCGCCTACGCCGATCAGGGCGCCGAGAACCTCGCCGCGCTGCTGGTCGATGTGGTCAAGACCGGTGGCTACAGCCACGTGCTGGCCCCCGCCACCACCTTCGGCAAGAACGTCCTGCCGCGCGTCGCCGCGCTGCTGGATGTCGCCCAGATCTCCGACATCACCGCCGTCGAATCCGCCGATACCTTCGTGCGTCCGATCTACGCCGGCAACGCGCTGGCCACCGTCAAGTCGGCCGATCCGGTGAAGGTCATCACCGTGCGCACCACCGCCTTCGACGCGGTCGCCCAAGGCGGTTCCGCTGCCGTCGAAGCCATCGCTGCCGGCCCCGAACTCGCCCAGAGCAAGCTCGTTGGCCGCGAACTCACCAAGTCGGCCCGCCCGGAGCTGGGCGCCGCCAAGATCATCGTCTCGGGCGGTCGTGGCCTGGGCAGCGGCGACAACTACCGCGCCGTGCTGGAGCCGCTGGCCGACAAGCTTGGCGCCGCCATGGGTGCCTCCCGCGCCGCGGTGGATGCGGGCTTCGTGCCTAACGACTACCAGGTCGGCCAGACCGGCAAGATCGTCGCCCCGCAGCTGTACGTGGCGGTCGGCATCTCCGGTGCCATCCAGCATCTGGCGGGCATGAAGGATTCCAAGGTGATCGTGGCGATCAACAAGGACCCGGAAGCCCCGATCTTCCAGGTGGCCGACTACGGCCTCGTAGCCGATCTGTTCGAGACCGTGCCGCAGCTGGTCGCGGCGCTGTAACCGCGTAATCGGGCTTCAGCCCGACACCCCGGAATCTCATCGAAGCAACGGCGTCGGGCAAAGGCCCCGAAGGGCCATCCGACGCCGCATTCAACCGAATTCGCAAGGAACAACCATGAGCACGTATATCGCCCCCGTGAAGGACATGCTGTTCAACATGAACGAGCTGGCTGGTCTGGAAGAGATCACCGGTCTGCCGGGCAACGAGGAAGTCTCCATCGATCTGGTCGAGGCCATCCTCGACGAAGCCGGCAAGTTCGCCTCCGAAGTCGTCGACCCGCTCAACGCCGTCGGCGACAAGCAGGGCAACAAGTGGAACAACGGCGTGGTGACCACTGCCGACGGCTTCAAGGAAGCCTATGCCTCCTTCTGCGAGACCGGCTGGAACGGCATGCCGGCCTCCACCGAGTTCGGCGGCCAGGGCCTGCCGGTCACCGTGTCCACCGCCGTGCTCGAAATGTGGAAGTCGGCCAGCATCTCGTTCTCCCTGTGCCAGATGCTCACCCTTGGCGCGGTCGAAGCCATCGCCCACCACGGCTCCGACGAGCTGAAGGCGACCTTCCTGCCCAACATGGTCTCCGGCAAGTGGACCGGCACCATGAACCTCACCGAGCCCCAGGCCGGCTCCGACCTCGCCGCCATCCGCAGCAAGGCCGAACCGCGTGGCGATGGCTCCTACGCCATCTCCGGCACCAAGATCTTCATCACCTGGGGTGAGCACGACATGGCCGAGAACATCGTCCACCTCGTGCTGGCCCGCCTGCCGGACGCGCCCCCGGGCGTGAAGGGCATCTCCCTGTTCATCGCGCCGAAGTTCCTGGTCAATGCCGACGGCAGCCTGGGCGAACGCAACGACCTGATCTGCGCCTCCATCGAGCACAAGATGGGCATCCACGGCAGCGCCACCGCCGTCATGTCCTTCGGCGACAAGGGCGGTGCGATCGGCTACCTGGTCGGCGAGCCGAACCGCGGCCTCGAGTACATGTTCACGATGATGAACCACGCCCGCCTGAACGTGGGCCTCGAAGGCGTGGGCGTCTCCGAGCGCAGCTACCAGCACGCGCTGGCCTACGCCCGCGACCGCATCCAGGGCAAGATCGTCGGCGACAAGTCCGGCGAGAAGAAGCCCATCCTGCATCACCCGGACGTGCGCCGCATGCTGATGGACATGAAGTCCCGCACCGAAGCCGGCCGCGCCCTGGCCTACTACGTGGCCGGCTGCATGGACCGCGCCCACAGCCACCCGGACGCCGACGTGCGCGCCGCCAACCAGCGCCGCCTCGAGCTGCTGACCCCGGTGGTCAAGGGCTGGTGCACCGAGAACGCCCAGGGCATCACCTGGAACGGCGTGCAGGTGCACGGCGGCATGGGTTTCATCGAAGAGACCGGCGCCGCCCAGTACATGCGTGACGCCCGCATCATCACCATCTACGAAGGCACCACCGCGATCCAGGCCAACGACCTCATCGGCCGCAAGACCGCCAAGGAAGGCGGCAAGAGCATGCAGCAGCTCCTCGCCGACATTGCCGAGACCGGTACCGCCCTGCGCAACTCCGGCAACACCCAGCTGAAGGCCATCGCCGACGCCCTGGGTGGCGGCATTGCCGCGCTGGACGAAGCCACCAACTGGCTGCTCGCCAACTACGACGCAACCCCGCAGGCCGCCCACGCCGGCTCGGTGCCCTTCCTCAAGCTCACCGGCATCGTGGTCGGCGGCTGGCTGATGGCCCGCTCCGCCGCCATCGCCGCCCAGCGCCTGGATCAGGCCGACGGCGACTTCTACAAGGCCAAGCTGGCCACCGCCGCCTACTTTGCCCAACACGTGCTGCCCGAAGCCAACAGCTACCGCGACGCCATCGTGAATGGCGCCGAGTCGGTGCTGGCCCTGGAAGAAGCCCTGTTTTAAGCCCCAACCGGTGCCGGGCCGCGGCGCACGTCGCGCCCGGCGCCCCAGACATCCTTTTGTCGGGCTGACGCCCGACCAGCAAGCGAAATCTCCGGAGAGCAGCAATGACGCGTGAAGCGATGGAATACGACGTGGTGATCGTCGGTGCCGGCCCCTCTGGCCTGGCCGCCGCGATCCGCCTGAAGCAGCAGGCCGAGAAAACCGGCAAGGAGCTTTCGGTGTGCGTCGTCGAAAAGGGCTCCGAAGTGGGCGCGCACATCCTCTCCGGTGCCGTCATCGAGCCTCGCGCGCTGGCCGAGCTGTTCCCCGACTGGAAGGAGCGCGGCGCGCCCCTCAACACTCCGGTCACCGAAGACCACTTCTACTTCCTGTCCACCGAGAAGGCCTACAAGCTGCCCACGCCGCCCCAGATGCACAACGAGGGCAACTACATCGTCAGCCTGGGCAACGTGGTGCGCTGGCTGGGCCAGCAGGCCGAAGAACTCGGTGTCGAGATCTACCCGGGCTTTGCCGCGGCCGAAGTGCTGTTCAACGACGACGGATCGGTGAAGGGCATCGCCACCGGCGACATGGGCGTCGAACGTAACGGCGAGCCCGGCCCCAACTACCAGCAGGGCATCGAGCTCCACGCCCGCCAGACTGTGTTCTCCGAAGGCTGCCGCGGCTCCCTCACCAAGGGCCTGTTCGAGCGCTTCCGACTTCGCGACGGCGCCGACCCGCAGACCTACGGCATCGGCATCAAGGAGCTGTGGGAAGTACGCCCCGAAGTGCACAAGCCCGGCCTCACCATGCACACCGTGGGCTGGCCGGTATCCACCGACGTGTACGGCGGCTCCTTCCTGTATCACCTGGAGAACAACCAGGTGGCCGTCGGCTTCGTGGTTGGCCTGGATTACAGCAACCCCTATCTGTCGCCCTACGAAGAGTTCCAGCGCTTCAAGACCCACCCGGAGATCCGCAAGGTCTTCGAGGGTGGCCGGCGCATTGCCTACGGCGCACGGGCGCTCAACGAAGGCGGCTTCCAGTCGCTGCCCAAGCTGTCCTTCCCCGGTGGCGTGCTGATCGGCGACACCGCCGGTTTCCTCAACGTGCCCAAGGTGAAGGGCACCCATATGGCGATGAAGTCCGGCATCGTGGCCGCAGACGCCCTGTTCGCCCACCTCACCTTCGAGGGCCAGACCGGCACCGAGTGCATCGCCTACCCCGAGCAGCTCAAGCAGAGCTGGCTGTGGGACGAGCTGTACACCGTGCGCAACATCCGCCCGAGCTTCCGCTGGGGCCTGTGGGGCGGCATCGCCTACAGCGCCATCGACACCTACCTGCTCAAGGGCCGCGCGCCCTGGACACTGCGCCACCACGACGACCACACCCAGCTCAAGAAGGCCGCCGACTGCCAGCCGATCGTCTATCCCAAGCCCGACGGCAAGATCAGCTTCGACCGCCTCTCGTCGGTGTTCATCTCGGCCACCAACCACGTGGAAGAGCAGCCCTGCCACCTGCGCCTCAAGGACGCCTCGGTGCCGGTGAGCGTGAACCTGGCCCTCTACGCCGCGCCCGAGACCCGCTACTGCCCGGCTGGCGTGTACGAAATCGTCGAAGACCCGAGCGGCCCGCGCATGCAGATCAACGCCCAGAACTGCCTGCACTGCAAGACCTGCGACATCAAGGACCCGACCCAGAACATCAACTGGGCCGTGCCCGAAGGGGGCGGTGGTCCCAACTACCCGAACATGTAAGCAGAATCAACGGCAAGACCGGGGGAGAACAGCACTCACCCCGCAACTACAACCACAACCCGAAAACCCGCCGCATACAAGGAGGAATCATGTCGGCAGACATCTACAAGAAAGTCCGGGCGAACCCCAAGTTCGCCGAACTTGAAGGCAAGCGCAGTCGTTTCGCGCTGCTTCTCACGGCCATCGTGATGGCCAGCTACTACGGGATGATGATGATCGTCGCCTTCGCACCTGAAGTGATGCGCACCCCCATCTCGGCGGGCTCGACCCTCACCATCGGCGTGCCCATCGGGGCCGTCATCATCATCGGCTCGTGGCTGCTGACCGGCTGGTTCGTCAACCGATCCAACGGCGAGTTCGACGCCATCAACAACGAGATCGTCCGGGAGGCCACCAAGTGATCCAGCGCAAACACCTCCTCGCCGCCCTCGCCGCCACCCTCGCCGGTGGCGCCGTGCTGGCCGCAGACGCCATGGGCGCTGCCCAGAAGCAGCCCCTCAACCTGACCGCCATCGGGATGTTCTTCATCTTCGTGGTGGCCACCATGGGCATCACCTACTGGGCTGCCAGCCGCACCAAATCCACCGCCGACTTCTACACTGCTGGCGGCGGCATCACCGGCTTCCAGAATGGCCTCGCGATTGCCGGCGACTACATGTCCGCCGCCACCCTGCTGGGTCTTTCGGCGATGACCTTCTCCAAGGGTCTCGACGGCTTCATCTACGCCATCGGCTTCTTCGTCGGCTGGCCGGTGATCCTGTTCCTGATGGCCGAGCGCCTGCGCAACCTTGGCAAGTTCACCTTTGCCGACATCGCCTCCTACCGTCTCGACCAGGGCACCATCCGCACCTTCGCAGCCTTCGGCTCGCTCACGGTGGTGTGCTTCTACCTGATCGTTCAGATGGTCGGCGCCGGCCAGCTCATCAAGCTGCTGTTCGGCCTCGACTACGCGACCGCAGTGGTCGTGGTAGGCGTGCTGATGGTGGTCTATGTCACCTTCGGCGGCATGATCGCCACCACCTGGGTGCAGATCATCAAGGCCTGCCTGATGCTCTTCGGCGGCACCGTGCTGCTCTTCCTGTCCCTCAGCCAGTTCGGTTTCAGCCTCGAGACCGCGGCCCAGAAGGCGGTTGAAGTGCACAAGGACGGCATCAAGATCATGGGCACCGGCTCGCTGATGGCCGACCCGATCACCGCCGTGTCCCTGTCGCTGGGTCTCGTGTTCGGCACCGCCGGCCTGCCCCACATCATGATGCGCTTCTTCACCGTGCCGAACGCCAAGGAAGCCCGCAAGAGCGTGTTCGTGGCCAGCGGCTGCATCGGCTACTTCTTCATGGTGGTGTGCGCCCTGGGCCTGATGGCCATCGTGATCGTCGGCCAGAACCCCGAGTTCTACGAAGGTGGCAACATCGGCGGCAAGCTGATCGGCGGTGGCAACATGCCGGTGATGCACCTCTCGAAGGCCGTGGGTGGCAACCTGTTCCTGGGCTTCATGTCCGCAGTGGCCTTCGCCACCATTCTGGCCGTGGTTTCGGGCCTCGCACTGGCCGGCGCCTCGTCCATCGCCCACGACATCTATGCACGAGTAATCCGCAAGGGTACCGCCAGCGAAGCCGAAGAAATGCGTGTCTCCAAGCTGTCCACCATCGCCCTGGGCGTGGTTGCCGTGCTGCTGGGCATCATGTTCGAGAAGCAGAACATCGCCTTCCTCGTCGGCCTGACCTTCGGTATCGCCGCTTCCACCAACTTCCCGATCCTGATCCTGTCCATGTACTGGCGTGGTCTTACCACCCGCGGTGCGCTCCTCGGCGGCCTGGCGGGCCTGATCTCGGCGGTGACCTTCGTGGTGCTGTCCAAGGCCGTGTGGGTGGTGGTGCTCGGCAACGCCGCGCCGATCTTCCCGTACGAACAGCCGGCCCTGTTCTCCATGCCGCTGGCCTTCTTCTTCACCTGGCTGTTCTCGGTGACCGACAGCAGCGCCCGCGCCAAGACCGACAAGGCGGGTTACGACGACCAGTACGTCCGCTCCCAGACCGGCATCGGTGCCGCTTCGGCGAGCGCCCACTGAGCACTGTCGGGCGCTCCGGCGCCCGACTACAACGTGTGTCTTTTCTTCTCCCTCCCAGGAGATCTTCCACGGCGCCTGCGGGCGCCGTTTTTTTTGCACTGCGCCTGCTGATCTCAGGGGTCACCCGCCCCAGCGCATCGGCCAACTGTGGCGCCGTCGACATGCGCCGCGGTCAACACACACCGCATTGCCCCGCCCTCACCTTCAACGCGCCCAACCTCTGACCCAAGGGCATCCTGGCCCAGGCAGCCACGGACGCCACGCGCTGCACAATCCCCAGCGCAGGCAGGACGAGCTGCTTCACCACCGAGATATCCAGGCGCACCCAGCGAGCCGCCATCCTAACGCCAGCGGAATCAACACATCGACGCCGACGTTCGCCACTCAGGGCCGGGATGTCACAAGCCGCGATGGCATCAACACGCCTCCGGCTACGGCCGTCTGAGGCAAGCAACGTGACATGCCTTTACAGGCTTGCCGCATCGACATGAAGGCCCGCTTCGTCATCGACGCGGGCAGTTTGTTCATCACCCCAACGCGGGTGCGCCCCGCGCTATCGCCCCCAACACGGCGGGCATCCAACGCGCCGTAGACGCAACAAACCCCGGTCGCCTTGCGGCGAACCGGGGTTTGTCATTTCCGGGCCGACCGGATCAGGGATCCGGCCGGTGGATTCAGGGCTTAGTGACCAGACGCACCAGCCGCACCGATACCGGTTTCGGAACGGATCAGCTGGGCAGCAAAGTCGGCACGTTCCTGCTGGGCGTTCGGGCTGCGGTCGAGCAGCGAGAAGATCCAGATACCCACGAAGCCGATGGTCATGGAGAACAGGGCCGGCGAGGTGTAGGGGAACGGAGCGGAACCCTTCGGGTTACCCAGGGTGGCAACCCACACCGAGTCGGACAGGACGGTCATCACCACGGCGCTGATCAGGCCGAGGAAGCCACCGATCACCGCACCCTTGGTGGTGCAGTCCTTCCACAGCACGCTCATGAAGAGCACCGGGAAGTTGGCCGAAGCGGCGATGGCGAAGGCCAGGGACACCATGAAGGCAATGTTCTGCTTTTCGAAGGCGATACCCAGGACAACCGCGATCACACCCAGAACGATGGTGGTGATACGGGAGACACGCAGCTCGGCGGCGGAGTCGGCATTGCCCTTCTTGAACACGGTGGCGTACAAGTCGTGAGACACGGCGGAAGCACCGGACAGGGTCAGACCGGCAACCACGGCCAGGATGGTGGCGAACGCAACCGCGGAGATGAAGCCGAGGAAGATGTTGCCGCCAACGGCGTTGGCCAGGTGGATTGCCGCCATGTTGCCGCCGCCCTTCAGGACACCCTTGGCATCCAGGAAGGTGGGGTCGGTCAGCACGAAGCAGATGGCGCCAAAGCCGATCACGAAGGTCAGGATGTAGAAGTAGCCGATCCAGACAGTCGCCCAACCCACGGACTTACGGGCTTCCTTGGCATCCGGCACGGTGAAGAAGCGCATCAGGATGTGCGGGAGACCAGCGGTACCGAACATCAGCGCCATACCGAAGGAGATGGCGGAGATCGGATCCTTCACGAAGGAGCCCGGGCCCATGATGGAGTCGCCCTTCTTGGCGGCCATCGCGGCGGTCACTTCAGCCACATCCTTGCCGGAGGCGGCAGCGGCGGTCGCGGCGTCGGCAATCAGCTTGGCGTCCTTGGCGGCGAGGGCGGACTTGATCTCCACGGCCTTGGCGAACATGGCTTCGGGGCTGAAGCCGAACTTCACCAGCACCATGAAGGCCATGAACGACGCACCGGCAAGCAGCAGCACGGCCTTGATGATCTGCACCCAAGTGGTGGCGGTCATGCCACCGAAGAGCACATAGACCATCATCAGCGCGCCGACGATCACCACCGCCATCCAGTATTCAAGACCGAACAGCAGCTTGATCAGCTGACCGGCACCGACCATCTGGGCGATGAGGTAGAAGGCCACCACGACCAGCGTGCCGGACGCAGCAAAGGCACGGATCGGGGTCTGCTGGAAGCGGTAACCGGCCACGTCGGCGAAGGTGAATTTGCCGAGGTTGCGCAGACGCTCTGCCATCAGGAAGGTGATGACCGGCCAGCCCACGAGGAAGCCGATAGCAAAGATCAGGCCGTCGTAGCCGTTGGCCATCACCGCGGCGGAAATACCCAGGAAGGACGCGGCGGACATGTAGTCACCGGCGATCGCCAGGCCATTCTGGAAGCCGGTGATGCCACCGCCGGCGGTGTAGAAGTCGGCAGCCGACTTGGTCTTCGAAGCGGCCCACTTGGTAATGAACATCGTGAAGGCCACGAACACGCCGAACATGGCGATCGCGGTCCAGTTGGTGGCCTGCTTTTCGGCCTGACCGAGGTCCGCACCGGCAGCCAGGGCGGCACCGGAAGCCAGCACCGCCAGGAGGCCAAGGATAAGTTTGGAAGTACGCATCACTTGGTGGCCTCCTTGATGACCTGAGCCTTCAGATCGTCGAATTCGGTATTGGCACGACGGATGTAAATGCCGGTAATGATGATGGTGAACAGGATCACGCCAACGCCGATGGGAATCCCGATCGACATCACGCCCGCGCCAGTCTTCTGGGCGAGGAAATCCTTGTTGAAGGCCACTAGCAGGATGTAGCCGTAGTAAACAATCATCATCAACGCAGTCATGATCCAGCCGTATGAATTGCGTTTCGAGACCAGCTCCTGGTACTTCGGATTTGCCCGGATGCGGTCGCCGAGGTCGTCTCTCATTTCTCTCCTCCTCTTCGAATTTAACCTTGCTGGGCACCGTGGGGCGCCCTAAGGGTGATCGCAAGTTACCGGCGCAGACTTACGGTGAACTTACGTTCGCTTACAGCTGAGAAATCGCCTTAACAGAAGACAAGAAACGCGCGCAGGAAAAGGAAACCCCGATCCGGCGGTTTTCCTGCGGAGACGCTGCGAGACGTGAACGACAAAAAGCCCGGCGCGGGCCGGGCTTCTGGGATGCATCCGGAACGGCGCTGCCGTTCCGCAGCCCGGCTCCCGCCGGGCTGTATCGTCCGGGACTTAGGCCACCGGAACGATGTTCGCGGCCTGCTGGCCCTTCGGGCCGGTGACCACGTCGAAGGTCACGCGCTGGCCTTCAGTCAGGGTCTTGAAACCCTTGGACTGGATGGCGGAGAAGTGAGCGAACAGATCGTCACCGCCGTTTTCCGGGGTGATGAAACCAAAGCCCTTGGAATCGTTGAACCACTTCACGGTACCTGCTGCCATGATGAATATCCTTGAAAAAACGTTAAAACAGGGTTTTCCCCCTGGGAAGGGCGAAACTCAAGATGGCGGGGTGATGAAGGAAAGACTGCCGCAGGGCTGCGGGTACTGAACCAGACAACAACAACACTACTTGAAGATCGCGAGGTCGGACTGTGCACTGTATCTGCGACTAATGCAAACACTATTTTTGAAAAAGGGCCCGGAAACACAAAAAATGTCGAAACGGCACACTGCGACAATCCACCGCAGCCCTTCCAGTGCCTTCAAAGGCAGGCGCGGTGCGCGCTTCGGCGATAATCGCCCCTCCTTCGCGCCCCACTGAAAACCACCCCCAATGCCCTCGCCCGTCAGCTCCGCCGATGCCTTGCGCCGACTCATCGGTCTGCGCTGGCTTTCCGTCGTGGGCATGCTGGGTGTGTTGCTGCTGGTACCCTGGCTGCTGGACATTCCCCTGCCCGGCACCGCGCTGCTGCCCGTGGCGGTCACGCTGATCGCCGTCAACGGGCTGTCGATGCTGCGCCTTTCCCGGATCGGCGCGATCCACCCGGCAGAGCTGTTCGCCCAACTGTGCATCGAACTGGCTGCCTGGAGCGTCTTCCTGTACTTCACCGGGGGCGCCACCAACCCGCTGATTTCCCTACTTCTCCCCCTGGTCGCCATCGGGGCGGCAATCCTGCCCGGGATGTGGGCATCGGCGCTGGCGCTGCTGGCGGTGGTGGCCTATTCGGTACTTTGGGATTTCAACGAGCAGCTCGACATCTACGATTCCGGCCTCGCCGTCCACTGGCACCTCGCCGGCATGTGGCTCACCTTCGCGCTGTCGGCCGGGGTGATCGTGTGGTACGTGGTGCGGATGACCTCCGCCATCCGCAGCCGCGACCTGGCGCTGGCAGAAGCCCGCGAATCCAGTCTGCGCAGCGAGCGCATCGTCGCCCTGGGCAACCTGGCCGCCGGCGCCGCCCATGAGCTGGGCACCCCCCTGGGCACCATGGCCATCGTCGCTGGCGAACTCGCCCGCAACCCGGCCCTCGACAACGACACCCGTGCCGACGCCGAGATCCTCCTCACGCAGATCGCCCATTGCAAGACGATCCTTGGCGGCCTCACGCTGCGCGCCGGCAGTCTTCGGGCCGAGGGCGGCTCCACAATGGCGGCCGGCGCGTGGCTGGCCGGCATCGTCGAACGCTGGCGCAGCCAGCGGCCCCACGTGCCGCTCGCCACCCGCATCGACTGCAGCGACCCTGCTCCCACGCTGGTGGCCGACGCAACCCTCGAACAGGCCATCCACAACCTCATCAACAACGCCGCCGACGCCGATCCGACGGGCATCGAATGCGAAGCCGGTATCGAGGCCGGCGAACTCGTCGTCCGAGTGCTTGATCGCGGCCCCGGCATGCCCACCGACGAGATGAGGCTGCGCTCGCCCGGCCAGGGCCTCGGCATCGGTCTGCTGCTGGCCTGCAGCGCTGCAGAGCGCTGTGGCGGCAGCATCCGGTTCGCCCCCCGGGCCGGCGGCGGCACCATCGCCACACTCAGACTTCCCCTTGCCAACCTACAGCCATGAACGCCCAGGACGCCCCACACATTCTCGTCATCGATGACGACCCCGTTTTCAATCGCGTGCTCACCCGCGCCCTTGGCCAGCGCGGCTTCACGGTGTTCGGCGCCGCCGATCCCGAGAGCGCCCTCACCCTCGCCCGCGAGCACGAACCCGAGTACGTGGTGCTCGACCTCAACATCGCTGGCAGCTCCGGCCTGCGCCTCATCGAGCCACTGCTGGCGGTCAATCCCGACTGCCGCATCCTGGTGCTCACCGGTTACGCCAGCATCGCCACCACGGTGGATGCGATCAAGCTCGGCGCCACCCAATACCTGGCCAAGCCGGCGGATGTGGACGCGATCCTGAAGGCGCTCTCGGCCACCGAGGTGATCATCGACGACACCCCGTCGGCGGCGCCCATGTCGGTGGACAGGCTGGAGTGGGAGCACATCCAGCGGGTGCTTGGCGAGCACGACGGAAACATCTCCGCCACCGCGCGTGCGCTTAAAATGCACCGACGCACCCTGCAACGGAAACTGGCCAAACGGCCGGTCAAGGAATGAAAGACAGCCACGACACCACCGACCGCACCCGCCTCGACAAATGGCTGTGGGCGGCCCGCTTCTTCAAGCATCGCACCCTCGCCACCGACGCCGTCGAGGGCGGCAAGGTGCAACTCAACGGCATCCGCGTGAAGCCGGCAAAAGATGTGAAGATCGGTGATCGGGTGGACATCCAGCTCGCCGAAGCTCGCTTCACCGTCATCGTCACCGGCATCGCCGAGAAGCGCGGCAGCGCCACCGTAGCCCAGACGCTCTACGCCGAAACCCCCGAAAGCAGCGCCGCCCGCGAGTCTGCGCGAGAGGAACGCAAGTTCGCGGCCACCCCCGGCGCGGACCTCCACGGTCGCCCCACCAAGCGCGACCGCCGGATGATCGGGCGCTTCAACAGCGGGGGCTGAGCGACGCGCTCAAAGCGCCAGGGCCAAGGCCAGCGGCAGGAAGGCGACGGCCAGCACGTTGCCGATCAACACCATCGACGCCACCTTCTCGGGCTCCTGATGGTAACGCTCGGCAAACATGTAGTTGAGCACCGCCGGCGGCAGCGCACCGAAAACCAGCAACAGCGCCCGCTCCTGCGCCGGCAAGGGCACCAGCCAGATCAGCACTGCCGACAGCGCCATGCCGATCACCGGCCGCGCCACCGCACCGCTCACCCCAAGCTGGATCGCCGAGATTCGCGACTCGCTGATCCGCACCCCAAGCGCAAACAGCATCAGGGGAATCGAGATGTCGCCGAGCATCTTGATCGCCAGCATCGCTGGCGGCCATACCTCGATGCCGACGATGCCCACCGTCAGCCCGGCCAGGGTGGCCAGCACCGAAGGCACGCGCCACACGCTCGCGAGCCGAGCCTGGTGATCGAGATACCATGCGCCAAAGGTGAAGTGGATGAGGTTCGAGACCATGAACATCACCACCGCCGGCGCCAGCGCCTGCTCGCCGAAGGCCAGCACCGCCAGCGGGAGGCCCAGGTTGCCGCAGTTGTTGAACATCATCGGCGGCACGAAGGTGCGCGGCGCCACTCCGATCAACCGCGCCACAGCCCAGCCCAGTAGCCCCGACCCCACCACCGCCACCGTGGTCGCCCCCAGCAGCGGCAGGAACTGCATGATGTGGAAGGACTTGTTGGCCAGCGCGCCAAATACCAGCGCCGGCACGAACACATCCATGTTCAGCTTGTTGGCCTGGGACAGATCCGGCTTCGCCCGCCGGCCGACCAGAAAGCCGACCGCGGTGATGGCAAAGAGCGGAAAGAGGATGGAGACGATGCGCAGGAGCATGGGGTGCGGATGACGAGGTTGGGGAAGGACTCGGCGCCATTCTCCGGCGACGCTCGCCCGACGGTATACGCCATCCAGCCCCTGAAATAAATGAGGGGCTACCCCGGCAGCCCCTCGTCCAACAGACTCCGGAGAACCCGGTACAGTCTTACAGCACGTAGCGCGCCAGATCTTCCCGCTGGGCCAGCACCTCAAGGCGCCCATCCACATAGACGGCGTCGATGGTGACGGTCTGCTCGCCGGCCTTGCCCGCTTCAAAGGCCAGCTCTTCCAGCAGCTTTTCCATCACGGTGTAGAGGCGACGCGCGCCGATGTTCTCGGTCTTCTCATTCACCTGAAATGCGATCTCGGCGAGCCGGCGGATGCCGTCCGGTGCAAACTGCAGCGTCACGCCGTCGGTAGCGAGCAGCGCCTCGTACTGGCGCGTCAGGCAGGCGTCGGTCTGGGTGAGGATGCGCTCGAAATCCTCGACGGACAGGGACTCCAACTCCACCCGGATCGGGAAGCGGCCCTGCAGCTCGGGGATCAGGTCAGACGGGCGCGACAAATGGAAGGCGCCGCTGGCGATGAACAGGATGTGATCAGTCTTGACCATCCCGTACTTGGTGCTGATCGTCGTGCCTTCCACCAGCGGCAGCAGATCGCGCTGCACGCCCTGGCGCGACACATCGGCGCCGTGGGCGTCGGAGCGGGTGGCGATCTTGTCGATCTCGTCGAGGAACACGATGCCGTTCTGCTCGACCATCCGCAGCGCCTCGAGCTTCAGCTCCTCGTCGTTCACCAGCTTGGCGGCCTCTTCGTCGGCGAGGAGCTTCATGGCCTCGCTGATCTTCAGCTTGCGGGATTTCTTCTTCCCGCCGCCCATGTTCTGGAACATGCTCTGCAGTTGGCCGGTGAGCTCCTCCATGCCAGGAGGCGCGAGGATCTCGGCGCTCATGCCGGGCACCGCCACCTCGATCTCGACTTCCTTGTCGTCCAGTTCGCCTTCGCGCAGCTTCTTCCGGAATTTCTGACGAGTGGCGTTATCTTCCGGCGTGGCCGGCTCGGCGCCGAAACCCACCGTCGGCCGGGCCGGCGGCAACAGGATGTCGAGCACACGATCCTCCGCGGCATCCATCGCCCGGTCGCGGCACTTCTTCATGGCCTGCTCGCGGTGGCTTTTGATGGCGATTTCCACCAGATCGCGGATGATCGTATCCACATCGCGACCCACGTAGCCCACCTCGGTGAATTTGGTCGCCTCGATCTTGATGAAGGGCGCGTTGGCCAGCCGCGCAAGACGACGGGCGATCTCGGTCTTGCCGACGCCGGTCGGCCCGATCATCAGGATGTTCTTGGGGGTGATCTCGCTCTTCAGCGGCTCGGCCACCTGGGCGCGCCGCCAACGGTTGCGCAGCGCCACGGCGACGGCCTTCTTGGCCTTGCCCTGGCCGACGATATGCTTGTCGAGTTCGGAGACGATCTCCGGGGGCGTCATTTGCGTCATTTGGGCACCCTTTGCGGTGGGCGCCTTCCCGCCAGACGGGAACACTCGCCCTTGAGGCGGTTTTGCGGACTCATGGCTTCAGCACCTCGATGGTGTGGCATTGGTTGGTGTAGATGCACAGGTCGCCGGCGATGGTGAGGGACTTCTTGATGACGTCCTCCGGGGCAAGCTCGGTGTTCTCGATCAGCGCGCGGGCCGCCGACTGGGCGTAGGCGCCGCCGGAGCCGATTGCCACGATGCCCTGCTCGGGCTCCAGCACGTCGCCGTTGCCGGTGATGATCAGCGAGTTGTCGAGATCGGCCACCGCCAACATGGCTTCGAGCCGGCGCAGGGCGCGGTCGGTGCGCCAATCCTTGGCGAGTTCGACGGCGCTGCGCACAAGGTTGCCCTGGTGCTTTTCGAGCTTGGCCTCGAAGCGCTCGAAGAGCGTGAAGGCGTCGGCCGTGCCGCCAGCAAAACCGGCCAGGATACGATCCTGGTAAAGCTTGCGTACCTTGCGGGCGCTGGCCTTGATGACGATGTTGCCGAGCGTGACCTGCCCGTCGCCACCGAGGGCCACGTGCCGGCCGCGCCGGACCGAGAGGATGGTAGTGCCGTGATATTGTTCCATCGCTGAGATGTGGGGACGAAAAAACGGATTACAAGCCCACCCCGCCCCTGGTGAAAACAGCGATATGCAGCGGCGTCACAATGCCCTGGAGAGGCAGTGGCGCGCTCCGGACGACGACGGAAGGCTCAGCCGTGCAGCTCGATCCGGGCCACCTGATGGAGACCCATCACCTGCATCAGTGCCGCGACCATCGAATTGACGCCCGTCAGCACGATCAGCCGCCCCTGGTTGTGCAGCTGCGAAACCACGTTGAACAGCGTGCCGGCAGAAACAAAATCCATCCGGCGCAGTCGGCTGCAATCCACCTCGACCATCGTCTTGTCGGCGGCGAATCCGGTGATCTTGCGTAGCGCGTCGGTGTTGGGGCCGATGATCTCGCCTTCGAGCACATAAGTGCGGGCCGCAGTGGCAAGGGGCTCGGCGCCGGTCTGGCTGGCGGTGATGGTAGCCGGCGGCTCCCAGGACGGTGGCGACTCTTCGAAAGTCATCGCGTAATCCACCGCGAGTTCCTCGAAACGATCCTGCTGGTCGGTGTATTGCAGCACCTCGAGCAGCAGCAGCCACAGGGCCTGGTTCGCACGCTTGCCAGACGTCACCAGCCCGCTCAGCAGGTTGACGAGATGGATCGCGCCGCCGAGCGACAACCGCACCTTGGCCCGGCGCAGGCCACGCACCGCACGCAGGAGCAGTTCGGCACCGGCGTCATCGACGCCGCTCAGACGGGCCAGATCGATGCGCAGGGCTCCGGCGCGCATCGCGATCTGGATCAGCTGGGCAAACTGGGCGGACGCCTGACCGCCGAGGTGACCGGACAGATTGATTGTCTGCACCTTGGGTTCGCTGCCGACCCGGGCCGACTGGGACGACAGATCGTGCCAAGCCGGTGGGGAACGCTCGAACTCGGTGGCAAACCCGAGGCTGAGGGATTCGAAACGCTCCCGCTGACCGGTGAGGCGCATCAGGTCGAGGAGCATCTGCCAGAGGTTGAAGCGCGCATCGACATTGACGGTGCTTTCCAGTGCGTGTTCAAGCACGCTGCAAGCTTCAGCATCGCCGCCGTGGGCAAACAGGATGGCGGCCTCTTCGGCCGGCGGAGCCATCTCGTCGACGCCCTCCTCCACGTGCACCTTATCGGCACACTGGGCGAGGATGCGTTTGAGATCGCCTCCGGCAATCGTGAAATCGAGGGTCGAACTGTCGCTGCGGCTGTTGCCACCCCGCGACAACCCGCTGATCGACAACTGGGCGCCACCCGAGCGGGCGCCGCTACTGGAGCGGGGTGCGGTAGTTCCGGCAGGCGCAGGCTTCTTGCCGAAAAAAGGTAGCACCACTCCCGTTCCCTCCAAGTTACTTTTTTACGAATGACTAGGATATCACTCTACAAAGCACGGACTCCGTGATTTACATCCTGTTGAATTTCACGCCCGCCAGGATGACCAGCACCACGAACAGCACCGCACAAACCGGCCCAAAGGGTTGATCCAGCCCCAGCGACACCGCAAACGCAACACAATACGCCGCCATTCCGATGACGGCCGAAAGCGCGAGGCCCGATCGCCAGCCCCGGCCAAAACGACACGCAAGGAGCGGCGGCACAAAAACCAGCGCGAACGCCGCCATCACCCCCAGACTGACCGTCGCCAGCGCCACCGCCAGGCTGGCGAGGAGATCGAACAGCATCAGACGCGGCCGCTCGCTACGCCCCCGGGCCCGGTAGAACTCCGGAAAGAAGCGCGCCAGCAGCAGCGGCCGGGACAGCCAGGCCAGCAACGGCACGACCACCGTCACTGCCGCGACCGCCGCCAGCAGATGCCCCTCACCTGTGAAATATAGCTGACCATCGAAGAGTGCATGGCCAGCCTGTTCAGCCAGCGGATGATTGGCCACCAGCAGCACCCCGAAGCCCCAGGCGAGGAGCATCATCAGCGCGTAGGCGCCCGCGCCCGCGCGTGCTGCGACGCCCTTCACCAGCGCCGCGAGCACTGCCGCCAACAGGCCACCGCCGATCATCGGCCAGTCCGTCACCATCGCCAGCAGCGCACCCGCCGAGGCCATCTGGGCAAAGGCCAGCGCCGCCAGCCATTCGTCCCGCAGGCGAAGATACATGCCGACCAGTGGCAGAAGCCCCGCCAGCAGCAGGCCCGTGAAGAACGGCACCCGAAACAGCGGATCGAAGAGCAGATCGAGGCTCATGCCGACGCCTCCGCCCCCACGGTCACGACCCGCGTGCAAACCCGCTTGATGAACGCTTGATCGTGGGAGACGATCACGATGCCTTGCCCCGCGTGGGCGCAACCCAGCCAATCCGACAGGAAAGCCACACCAGCCTTGTCGAGGTTGTTGGTCGGCTCGTCGAGCAAGATCAGATCGGCCGGCGCTGCCAGACACGCCCACAGGCGCAGGAACTGCAACTGCCCGCCGGAGAGCCGGTCAAGCCGCAGGTCGAGCCGGTCGGACAGCCACCCGGGCAAGCCGTCGATGCCTGCGCCAGTGAGCCGCAGGAGTTCTCGACCGGTCAGCGGAATCCCGCGTAGATCCTCGAACCCCTGAGCCTGATGGGAGATCGCCAGCCCCGGCGCTTTCTCGACCGTGCCGCCGAACACCCGCTCACCACCCCACAGCGCCTTGAGCAACGTGGATTTGCCGGCGCCGTTGGGCCCCGCGAGGCCCAGGATTTCGCCCCGGCACACCTCGATGTCCAGCGGGCCGGCCACCGGCGCAGCATAGCCGGCCACCAGCCCGCTGGCGCGGATCAGGAATCCGGCCATGCTGGCTCCTTACTGCGCTCCGGCGAGGAGACGCCGGATCGTGTCGTCAAACAGCCCGAACAGATCGGACGCCTCGCTTGAGCCGCCCACGGTGTAGGGCAGCACGACCACCGGGATCTTCGCCCGCTCGGCCATCCAGTCCGACGACGTGGGCCGGGCATAGGCCGGGCGCAGGATCATCCTGGCCGGCGTGGCCTTCTGGCGCTCCAGCAGCCCAGCGAGCTGGGCGCTGCCTGCCTCGACCCCCGGCTTGGGCTCCAGCGCGCCCAGTTCCTTCAGGCCCAGCCAGGCCGACAGATACGGAAAACCCTTGTGCTGGACCCACACCGGCACGCCCTTGAGCGGCGCGGCGGCCAGCTCCCAGCGCCCCATCGCGGCTTTCCAGCGCTCGGCAAAGCGCGCGAAGCCCGCCTTGTAGGCAGCGGCGTTCGCCGGGTCCACCTGAGCCAACCGGGCCGTCAGCGCCTCACCCACCGCCAGGATATTGCGCGGATCGAGCTGGATGTGGGGGTTGCCGCCGGGATGCACGTCTCCGTCGGCCCGGTCGAGGCGCGCCGGCACTTCCAGCAGGCGCACCGCCGAGGCTGCCTCGAAATAGCCCGGCTGACCCGGCTGGATCGCCGGATTGCCCGACTCCCGCAGCACCAGCGGCAGCCAGCCCACTTCCAGCTCGGCGCCGGTGGCAACCACCAGCTGACTGCTCCGCGCCCGGGCGATCAAGGACGGCCTCGCCTCGATGCGATGGGGGTCCTGGAGGGCGGTGGTCGCCGACAGCACATTGACCTTGTCGCCCCCGATCTCCCTGGCCAGCGCGGCCCACTCGGGCACGGTGGCGAACACATTGACGGACGCCGCAGCCGGCAGGGCCGGCACCAACACGCTCAGCAGCGCAACGACACGCAGGATCATCTTCTTGAACATCGTTCCACTCCTCAGAACTTGTGGGCGCCGTGGGCGCCAAGACTCATCACGTACTGCAACCAGATCTGGTTGTCCGATTCGCCAATGCGCGACTTGTCGCGCGCCACCTGCAGACGCAGACGCGAGAACTCGGACGGCGACCAATCCACCATCGCCGAGTGGCGCGTCGGATCGTAGCCGGCCAGAATCGGCAACTCGGCGCTGGTGAGCCCCCCCAGGTCGACGCTTCCAGAACGCAACCAGTCTCCCCGCGCGCCCACCCGCCAGCGGGGCATGAATTGATAAACCGCCTGGAGATAGGCACCCGACTGACGGAAGCGGGCCGCCGACATGGCCTCATTGGTGCCACCGATGTCGTAGCTCAGATCGCCCGTTTCACGCCGCTGGAAATACTCGCCCTGCAGCTTGAAGTTGGTCACGCTGCTGTTCCCGTTTGGCGCCCACTTGTAGATGAAGTCGGCAATCCACGTCTGACTGCGCCCGGAGAAGGCGTTGGTCACATCATTGTCGTCAAACTGACGCTCCCGCGGATGGGTGCGGACGTGGGACAGGCCCACCTGCCACGCCGACGAGACCCCGATATCTCCGCCGACGTGGGCAAAGGCCGTCCACAGGCCGGCACCGTTTCGACTGCGCTCGGCGCCGGGGAACTTCTCCCCGCCAGCCACTTCGGCGCCCAGTTCGAGGAACAACTCGGTCGGCGCCACCCAGCGCAGCTGTACGCCGTCATTCTGAAGTCGTGGGCCGAAGAAGGCCTTGTACACCAGCGGCGCGTCGGCGAAATCCCATTCGTGGGGATGCTGTTGGTTCAGGTAGCCCACGCCGGACAGGAAACGCCCGGCCTTCACCTTGACGCCCGACGACAGCCCAAGGGTTTCCACGTTGACCTCTTCAACCTCCACCACCCCGGCCCCATCATCCTCGGCCAGCGCAAAGCGGGCATTGGCGCGGAACAGGTGATCCACGTTGGCCGAGAAGGCCAGCTCGGATTCGCCCAGGGAAAAGCCCTTGCGCGGCGGACCGATCTCGCCGCCGGACGGAATGAAGCCGTCGATGCGGTAGGTGGACGGATCGCGCTGCAGGCGGGTGAACTTGCTGTCGATGATGAGCGAGACCGCCGGATTAAAGGCGCTTTCTCCCGTCGGGCGCTGGGGTGCGGGCTGGGTGCTGGCCGCAGCAAGGGTGGCGGTTTCGGTCGCTGCGCGGGTCGCCGTGCGGTCCGCTTCGGCCGCCACGGTGACGGCCGCGGTGCTCCGGGCCTCAGCCTCGGCAAGCCGGCGTTCGAGGGCCTCGATGCGCTGCTGATAGCTATCCCGCAATTCTCGAAGCTGGTTGCGGAGTTGTTTCAGGTCGGCTTCGGAAGCCGCGCCCGGGGCCGCAAAAGCGGCGTGCGGCAACGCCGCGAGCGCCGCGCACAAGGCGGCGGGTCGTACGAGTTTCATGGAGGATGCTCCGTCGGATCGGTTCGAATAAAGCAGCCAGCCGGCGCACATCATGCCCTTGGGCAACGACGGACGCCGGTCAGCGGTTCGGGAACGGGATCAGACGAAAGCGGGCGGACCGCGACAGGGCGGGCAAGGCGCACGGCGGGCCAGCGGCACGACGGCCGGCTCGGCCGGCAATGCCAGCGGAAGCACCTCGACCGCCAAAAAGGCCGGAGAGGGCGGTAGTACGGCGGCCAGATCGGCCGCCGCAAGACACAGCAGGCAGCGCTCGTGGCGCTCCGCCACCGGCAGGCCATCGGAGCGCGGCTCGCCCGTCGTCGCCAGCACCGAGACGGCGGCGCCACGGCGCTCCGCCAGCCCCTCGCCCACGTGGGTGAGCGCATGCGCAGCGGCAAACAACTGGGCACACACCAGCACCAGCGCCAGCGCACTGCGCAGCACCGCCGACGCCCGACGCGGGAGAGAGAAAGACAACTCGGCAAGCCTCACGCCGCCACCTCCGAAAGGCAGAAGCAGGCGAATGCGTGATCGACGACGGAACGCTCGAGATCGCGGACGATGAACACCAGCCGGGTCGAGTGGTCATCGTCGGGCCAGGCCGGCAGCGCCGCATCCGGGTAGCGCAGGTGATGAACGCACTGAATCACCCGCGGGGCCGCCTCTCCGCGCACATTGACGATGCCCTTCACCCGCAGCAGGTGATCGCCCTTGACGCCCTGGAGCATGTCGAGGGCAGTGGAGAAATCGCCCCAGCCCACAGGCTGATCGATGTGCACCACGAAGGCGTGGGTGCGGGCGTCGTGACGGCTCGGGTCACCAGCCGGACGCCTACCGCGGCCGGCTGGGGCATACAGGTTGCGGGTAGCCCTGGCAGCGACGGCTTCGTCGGCCAGCCAGCGCGCCACATCGGCAGTCTTGCTGGCCGGATTCCACAGGCCGCAATCGAGCACCGCAGCGGGCGCAACCACGCCGTCGGCGATCCGGAACTGCGCCGCACCCGGATTGAGCTCGGACAGCACGTCGGCAAGCGCATCCACGGCCTCGGGCGCGGCTTGGTCGCACTTCGTGATGAGCAGCCGGTCGGCCATCGCGGCCTGCTTGACGGCCTCCGGCTGGCGGGCCAGCTGACCGGCGCCAAACACGGCATCCACCGCCGTCACCACGCCATCGAGGCGGTAGCGCTCGGCGATGAAGAAATCCTGCATCAGGGTGAAGATCACCGGCGCGGGGTCGGCGAGGCCGGTCGTTTCGATGACAACCCGGCTCAGCGCAGGAAGCTCCCGGCGCAGGCGGCGCATGAAGACATCCTTCAGCGCCCGCGACAGATCGCCCCGCACGGAACAGCAGATGCAGCCGGATTCGAGCAGCACCACATCCTCGTCGATCTTTTCGACAAGCAGGTGATCCAGCGGCACGGCGCCGAACTCATTGACGAGCACCACCGTTCCGGCCAGCTCGGGCTGGCGCAGCAGATGATTGAGCAGGGTAGTCTTGCCCGAACCGAGAAAACCGGTGAGCAGGGTGACAGGAATGCGGTTCGCCGGCGCGATCATGGGCAGGCGTGGCCGATCCGGCGATGCAGGAAGCGGGAACGGGAGGATTACTCCCCGTAGAGCTTCTGGGTGCGCTCGCGGCGCTCCTGGGCGTCGATCGACAGGGTGGCGGTCGGGCGGGCGAGCAGGCGGCCGATACCGATCGGATCGCCGGTTTCCTCGCACCAGCCGTATTCACCTTCGGCGATGCGCTCGAGGGCTTCCTCGATCTTCTTGATCAGCTTGCGCTCGCGGTCACGCACGCGCAGTTCGAGGGCGTGCTCTTCCTCGACCGTGGCACGGTCGGCCGGATCGGCGACGATTTCGTTCTCGCGCAGGTTGGCGCCGGTGCTGGCTGCGTTCTCGAGCAGCTCTTCGCGCATCTTCGTCAAACGCAGACGAAAGAACTCGAGCTGAGCCGGGTTCATGTAATCGTCTTCCGGCATGGCCAGAATCTCGGCCTCGGTCAGCGCCTTGTCTTTGCTGGTAGTTGCAACCATCTCTCGTTCCTCCCATGAATCGACCGTCGGGCCAGGACCCCGCGACATCCGCGCCGCGACGTCGCCCATCTGCGACTCGCTGACTGATGCACGAATCGCACCAGCCTGCCTCCAAGAGCGCGATTCTAGGCACAGGATCGCTGCAATTACAATGCAGCCAACGCAATCTGCAGGTCCTCACCTACATTCTGAAACACTGAATCTACCTCGCCGCTTCGGATCGGGGCGGGTCGTGCGGTAAAATGTTGCGATGCATTTCACGAACGATCCCGCCCCAACCGCGGAAAAGGCGTCTTTTACGCTGCCGGTGCGGGTTTACTACGAAGACACCGACGCAGGTGGTGTGGTTTACTACGCCAACTACCTGAAGTTTTGCGAGAGAGCCCGCACCGATTGGTTGCGGGCTATTGGTTTTGAGCAGAACCGGCTCGCGGCGGATCACGCTGCCGTCTTCGTGGTCCGCTCCGTGAAGGCTGACTTCCTCCAGCCGGCAGTCCTCGACGACATGCTGGACGTTGTCAGCCAGATCGCCCGGCTCGGTCGTGCCAGCGTGGTGTTCGACCAGCAGATCCGCCGTGACGGTCACGCCATCTTCGACGCCCAGATCACCATCGCCTGCATCGACCGCGACGCCAAGCGCGCCATTCCGATTCCACCTGCCGTACGCGACCAGTTCGCCACCCTGGTTTAAACCGATGAACGTCACCGAAGACCTTTCCATCCTGTCCCTGATCGCCAATGCGAGCGTCCTCGTCAAGCTCGTGATGGCGCTCCTTGGCACCGTCTCCTTCATGTCCTGGTACTGGATCTTCCGCAAGTGGTTCCAGATCCGCGACGCCAAGCGCAAGACCGACCTCTTCGAGCGCGATTTCTGGAGTGGTGGCGATCTCAACGCCTTGTACCAGAGCGCCGCCACCGGCCGCCACGAGGCCGCCGGCATGGAACGCATCTTTGAAGCCGGCTACCGCGAGTTCGCCAAGCTGCGCGGCAAGAACCTCGACCACGGGGCGATCATGGACGGCGCCCGCCGCGCCATGCGCGCCACCTACCAGCGCGAGGTCGATGACCTCGAGGCCCACCTGGCCTTCCTCGCCTCGGTGGGCTCGGTGTCGCCCTACGTCGGCCTGTTCGGCACCGTGTGGGGGATCATGAACGCCTTCCGTGGTCTTTCCAACGTCGGCTCGGCCACCCTCGCCCACGTGGCGCCGGGCATCGCCGAAGCGCTGGTCGCCACCGCCATCGGCCTGTTCGCGGCGATCCCGGCGGTCGTCGCCTACAACCGATTCGCCCACGACATCGACCGCATCGCGATCCGCTTCGAGAGCTTCACCGAAGAATTCCTGAACATCCTCCAGCGCCAGCTGCGTTGACCGGAGCCCAGCTGCAATGCGTCAACGTCGCCTGATGAACCAGATCAACGTCGTGCCTTACATCGACGTGATGCTGGTGCTCCTCGTCATCTTCATGGTCACCGCGCCGATGATCCAGTCCGGCTCGGTCAACCTGCCCAGCGTCGACAAGGTCCCCGCGCCGCCCACCGACGCGATGATCGTCACCGTCAAGCCCCAGGGCGAGCTCACCCTCAGCCAGACCAGCCAGGCCCAGCCCAGGTCCTACAACCGCCGCGACCTGATCGGCGCGGTGCAGGATGCCGTCTCGGCCAACCCCGGCCAGCCGGTGGTGATCGCCGCCGACAAGGACGTGAAGTACGAACTGGTCATGGATGTCCTCAACGACCTGCGTAACGCGGGCGTCAACAAGGTCGGCCTGCAGACGCAGATCGGCAAGTCCAGCCGATGAGACCTTTGCTGTCCGGCAATGACCGGGGCAAGTGGTCGTCGGCAGCGCTGGCTGCGCTCGTTCACGTCCTGCTCGGTCTGTTCCTGTTCTATGGCGTGCGCTGGCAGAACCGCCTGCCCGAAGCCGTCGAGGTCGAGCTGGTGAGCGCGCCGCCGCCCGCCGCCCGCGTCGCCCCACCGCCCCCCCCCGCTCCGCCCGCCGAATCCCGCCCGGCTCCGCGCCCCGAACCCGACGACGAACCCGAACCCGCGCCGCCACCGCGCAAGCAGCCGGACATCGCCATCAAGGCGCCCGAGCCCAAGAAACAGCCGCCCAAGCCGGTTAAGGAAGTCGTCAAGCCCGAGCCGAAGAAGCCGGAACCGAAACCCGAACCCAAGAAGCCCGAGCCGAAACCGGAGCCGAAAAAGCCGGAACCCAAGCCAGAGCCGAAGAAACCCGAACCCAAACCGGAACCCAAGCCCGATCCGAAGGCCGAAGCCAAGGCCCGCGCCGAGCAGGCCCGCATCGACCAGGCCAAGGCCGACAAGGAAGCCAAGGCTTCCGCCGCCCGCGCCCGCGAACTCGAAGACCGTCGGATGCGCGAGCTGATGGCCCACGACAGCGAGAACGCCAGCCAGTCCCGCCAGATCCAGGAAGAGCTCGCCCGGGTCGCCGGCGCCAAGGCCAGCGCCGCCCGCAACAAGGCCATCGAAGCCTACATCGAGAAGATCCGCGCCAAGGTGAAGGGCAATATCGTGTTGCCGCCAGGCGTCAGCGGTGATCCCTTCGCGCTGTTCTACGTGGATCAGCTGCCCGACGGCTCGGTGATCGAAGTGCGCCTCAAGCGCTCCACCGGCAACGCCCAGCTCGACGGCGCCATCGAACGCGCCATCCAGAAATCGAGCCCGCTGCCGCGCCCCGACAAGCCGGAACTGTTCAACCGTACGCTGGAGCTGAAGTTCTACCCGCTCCGCGACTAAACCATGAGTCTTCCGCCCATGACTTCACGCATCCTGTCCTTTCTGCGCGGCGCCGTTCCGGCCTGCGCGCTGGTGCTTGCGTCCGCCGTCGCTCAAGCCCAGCTCGCCATCGAAATCACTGGCGCTGGCGCCAACCGCATGCCGGTGGCCGTCGCCAGCTTCGAGGGTGAGAACGCCCTGCCCCGCGCCGTCACCGATGTCGTCCGCGCCGACCTGGAGCGCAGCGGCCTGTTCAAGATGATCGAACTCGGCCCGAGCCCGATGGGCGCCGCCGGCCCGGTGGATTACGCCCGCGTCCGCTCCCGCGGTGCCGATGCCGTCGCCGTCGGCACCGTCAGCCCCAACGGCGCCGGTCGTTACCAGATCGAAGTGCGCCTCCACGACGCCGCCAAGCAGCTCGGGCTCGGCAGCCAGGCGATGGTGATGTCGCCCAACCAGTACCGCGCCACCGGCCACCGCATCGCCGACTTCATCTACGAGAAGCTCACCGGCGAACCCGGCGTGTTCTCGACCCGCATCGCCTACGTGCTCAAGTCCGGCCCGCGCTACGAGCTGCAGATCGCCGACGCCGACGGCAGCAACGCCCAGACCGCGCTGGCCTCGAGGGAGCCGATCATCTCCCCGGCCTGGTCGCCGGATGGCTCGCGCCTCGCCTACGTGTCGTTCGAAGCCAAGAAGCCGGTGGTCTACGTGCACAACCTCGCCACCGGCCAGCGCAACGTGGCCGCCAACTTCAAGGGCTCCAACTCCGCCCCGGCCTGGTCGCCCGACGGCCGCCGGCTGGCGGTGGTGCTCACCAAGGACGGCCAGTCCCAGCTCTACTCGGTCAATGCCGACGGCTCCGGCGTGCAGCGCCTGGCCTCCTCCGCCGGCATCGACACCGAGCCGGCCTGGTCGCCCGACGGCATGATCTACTTCACCTCCGACCGCGGCGGCAGCCCGCAGATCTATCGCGTGTCGGCGGGCGGCGGCGACGCCCAGCGGGTCACCTTCGAAGGCAGCTACAACGTCAGCCCGCGCCCGTCACCCGACGGCAAGAGCCTTGTTTACGTATCCCGCAACGGCGGCCGCTTCCAGGTCACGATGCTGGATCTCGCATCCCGCCAGACGCAAATCCTCACCGACTCCGCCAAGGACGAATCCCCAAGCTTCGCCCCCAACGGCCGCATGGTGCTCTACGCCACCGAGATCGGCGGCCGTGGCGTGCTCGCCGCGGTGTCTGCCGACGGTCGTGTGAAACAACGTCTATCGGTACAATCAGGCGATGTGCGCGAGCCCGCCTGGGGGCCCCAGCCCCGCAACTGATTCACTCGCGCAACCCAAACACCTCATTACGTATCCATTTTGCCCCGGCGCGAATGCCCACGGAGTCCACACCATGAAGTTCCAGCACCTCACCCTGTCCCTGATTGCTGCCGGCCTGCTGGCCGCTTGTAGTTCGGCCCCCAACCAGAACCAGGGTGCCGCCGTCGAAGACCGCAGCAGCGGTGCCGCCAGCAGCGGCGTCGATGGCAACCGCGTCACCACCGTCACCGCCAACGACGGCACCAGCGGCGCGGCCTACCCCGAGCTGCGCGACCCGAAGAACATCCTGTCCAAGCGCAGCGTGCTGTTCGACTACGACAGCTACGTCATCAAGGATCAGTACCGCACGCTGGTCGAGGCCCACGCCAAGTTCCTCGTCGCCCACCCCAAGGTCAAGATGCTGATCCAGGGCAACACCGACGAACGCGGCAGTCGCGAATACAACCTGGCCCTCGGCCAGAAGCGTGCCGACGCCGTCAAGAAGGCCCTGGGCCTGCTGGGCGTGGCCGAAAGCCAGCTCGAATCCGTCAGCCTTGGCGAAGAAAAGCCCAGCTGCACCGACGCCGCCGAGTCCTGCTGGTCCGCCAACCGTCGTGGCGACATGCTCTATTCGGGTGAGTTCTGATGTTCCCGCGCCTTCTGCCCCGCCTGTTGGCCGGGCTGCTGGCTGGCCTGCTGGCCAGCCAGGCCCAGGCCGGCCTGTTTGACGACGAGGAAGCCCGGCTGCGCATCAACCAATTGCGCAACGAACTCTCCGCGCGCCTCGACAAGCTCGAAGCGGGCGCCCGCGCCCAGCTCGAACTGGCCGACCAGATCGAGATCCTGAAGGCCGAGATCGCCCGCCTGCGTGGCGAGAACGAAGTCCTCAGCAACGATCTGGCCAACGCCAACAAGCGGCAGAAGGATTTTTACGTCGATCTCGACAATCGCCTGCGCAAGCTCGAACCCCAGGCCGCGGCTGAGGCGCCTGCCGCTCAGGCTGCCCCGCCCGTCGCGCAAGCAGCCGATCCGGCGAACGAAAGCCGCGACTACGAAGCCGCACTCACGCAGTTGCGGGCTGGCAAGTTCCGCGAGGCCGCGGTGGGCTTCATCGCCTTCACCAAGGCTTACCCGAACAGCACCTTCCAGCCTAACGCCCATTTCTGGGCCGCCAGTGCGCTTTATCAGCTGAAGGACAACGTCGGCGCCGCCGAGCACTACGCCAAGGTCGCCAACCAGTGGCCGGACGACACCCGCGCCCCCGACGCGCTGCTCGGGCTCGCCAGCACGCAAGCCGCGCGCAACGACGCAACGGGCGCCACCAAGACCCTCGAGCGGCTCGTCGCCAAGTACCCCAGCAGTTCGGCGGCGACCATCGCCCGCCAGCGCCTCAAGAAGTAAGCCCGCCGCGCCCGCCATCGGGCGCGCTTTTCTTACCATGCCGACAACCGCCAGCCCCGCCCTCCGCGCCGCGACTCTCCGCATCACCGAGATCTTCCACTCGCTCCAGGGTGAAACCTCGCGCGCCGGCCTGCCGACGGTGTTCATCCGGCTCACCGGCTGCCCGCTACGCTGCAGCTGGTGCGACACCGAATATTCCTTCACCGGCGGCACCACCCGTACGCTCGACGACATCCTCGCCGAAGTCGCCGGCTACCGCTGCCCGACCATCTGCGTCACCGGCGGCGAGCCCCTCGCCCAGAAGAGCTGCCTGCCGCTGCTCACCGCCCTGTGCGACGCCGGCTACTCGGTGTCCCTCGAGACCAGCGGCGCCCTCGACATCGCCGGCGTCGACCCGCGTGTCTCGCGCATCGTCGACCTCAAGGCGCCGGGCTCGGGCGAGGAAGCACGCAACCTGCTCACCAACATCCCGCTGCTCAACCTGCGCGACGAGGTGAAGCTGGTGCTCGCCAGCGAGGCCGATTACGAGTGGGCCAAGGCGCAGATCGCCGAACACAGCCTCACCGAGCGCTGCCCGGTGCTCCTCGCCCCGGTCCAGGGCCAGCTCAAGCCGGCCGACCTCGCTGCCTGGATCCTCCGCGACCGCCTGCCGGTGCGGATGCAGGTTCAGCTGCACAAGGTAATCTGGGGTAACGAACCCGGGCGGTAAGCGGCGCGCCCCGGCCCCACCCCGGAAGCGATACACCATCTTGCCGGATTCCTTTTTTTTGTATTGGATGTAAGCATGAGCACGCCCCGCGCCCTCGTCCTGCTGTCCGGCGGCCTCGATTCCGCCACCTGCCTCGCCATCGCCCGCGCCGAAGGCTTTGAAACCTACGCCCTGTCGGTCGAGTACGGCCAGCGTCACGCCGCCGAACTCGCCGCCGCCCGCCGCGTCGCCAGCGCCCTCGGCGCCGTTGCGCACCGGGTCGCCCACGTGGATCTCGGCCAGTTCGGCGGCTCGGCCCTCACCGACCCGGCCCTCGCCGTGCCCACAGACGGCGTCGGCGCCGGCATTCCGATCACCTACGTGCCCGCCCGCAACACCATCATGCTGTCCATCGCCATGGCCTGGGCCGAGGTTCTGGGCGCCGACCACATCTACGTGGGCGTCAATGCCGTGGATTACTCCGGCTACCCCGACTGCCGCCCGGCCTTCATCGAAGCCTTCGAGAAGATGGCCAACCTCGCCACCAAGGCCGGCGTCGAAGGTCACCACCTGGCCATCCACGCGCCGCTGATCGATCTCTCCAAGGCCGACATCATCCGCCGCGGCACCGCACTGGGCGTCGATTACAGCCTCACCGTATCGTGCTACCAGGCCGACCACGACGGTCGCGCCTGCGGTCTGTGCGACGCCTGCCGGCTGCGCAAGGCCGGCTTCGAGGCGGCTGGCGTCCCCGATCCGACGCCTTACGCCTGATCCGCCATGGACGCCGCCAGCCAGCCCCTTTCCCTGTCGGGCATCGCCTGGGCAGCCTTCGCCATCGGCGCGGTATTCGGGCTTGCCGCCCAACGCAGCAACTTCTGCACGATGGGCGCCATCGCCGACATCCTGCTGATGGGCGACTGGACACGGCTGCGCATGTGGGCCCTGGCCGTCGCCGTCGCCATTGCCGGCACCACCGGCCTGCAGGTGGCCGGGGCAGTGGACGTACACAACTCGATCTACACCGGCACGCGCCTGCCCTGGTTGTCGCACCTCGTCGGCGGCGCGCTGTTCGGCGTGGGGATGACCCTCGCGTCCGGCTGCGGCGCAAAGACACTTGTGCGGCTTGGCGGCGGCAACCTCAAATCGCTGGTGGTGTTCGTCTTCCTCGGCATCTCGGCGGCGATGACGCTCAGGGGACTTTTTGGCGGCTGGCGCGTGGCATGGCTCGACCCCGTCGCGCTGCAACTCGCCACGCCCCAGGATCTCCCCAGCCTGCTCGCCGCCCGTTTCCAGCTCGACACCCACAGCGCCTGGCTGGCCTGCGCCACCGTCGGCGCCGGCAGCCTCGGCCTGTTCGCGCTCTCCAGCCGCGACAACTGGCAGCCCGGGCCGCTCCTGGGCAGCATCGCCATCGGCGGTTGCATCGTCGCCGGCTGGTACCTCAGCGGCCATCTGGCGTGGCTCGCCGAAGACCCGGAAACCCTCGCGCCCGCCTTCCTCGCCACCAACAGCGGCCGGATGGAATCCCTCAGCTTCGTCGCGCCCTATGCCTACAGCCTCGATCTGCTGATGCTATGGACCGACAAGAGCCGCATCGTCACCATCGGCATCGCCACCACGATGGGCGTTGTCGCCGGCGCGCTGCTGGGCGCAATCTCCAGCCGCAACTTCCGCATCGAAAGCTTCCGCGACACGCCGGACCTCGTCCGCCACATCGCCGGCGCCATTCTGATGGGCTTTGGCGGTGTCACCGCGCTGGGCTGCACCATTGGCCAGGGCCTCTCCGGGCTCTCCACCCTTTCGGCCGGCGCCATGCTCACGGTTGCGGCCATCATCGCCGGCGCGACCCTATCCATCAAAATTCTGCTACGAAACAGTTGACAGCCCCTTCAGACGGGCTATAATGCGCGTCTCTTCCGGGGGGTCGGTAGCTCAGTCGGTAGAGCAGCGGACTTTTAATCCGTTGGTCGCGAGTTCGAGTCTCGCCCGACCCACCAATCAGCGGTGGGCTATAATACCGGCTCCCGCAAGAATGGGTTGTTAGCTCAGTTGGTAGAGCAGCGGACTCTTAATCCGTAGGTCGAGTGTTCGAGTCACTCACAACCCACCAGATTCAAAAAAGGTCAGTCCTCCGGGGCTGGCCTTTTTGCTTTGTAGTGACGTCGCGCCCGAATGCACCCTGCCGGCCGCCAACCCAGGCCCGATCACTTCACCAGCGGACGAATCTGCGTGAAGCCGGCATCCATCGCCCACACCTGCCCCGTTACCCGCGCTGCGTGCTCGGACAGCAGCCAACCCATCAACTTCGCCAGCTCCTCCGCCGATCCGATGCCCGGCAACGGATATTGCCGCGCGGCCGCATCCCGCCCGGCGGCGCTGCCGAGGATGGCCGAGGTGGCTGGCGTATCCATGATGCCCGGCGCCACGCCATTCACCCGGACGCCCGCCGCCGCATGGCTGGCGGCCGCACCGCGGACGAGCCCTTCCACGCCCGCCTTGGCTGCCGCCACCGCTTCGTGGTTGGGCGTGCCGATCTGCGCCGCGGCCGATGAAACCAGCACCGCCGCACCCGCGCTGCGCGCTTCACGCAGGGCGCCGATGAAACCACCCAGGGTGTGAAAAGCGCTCACCAGGTTGGCGCGCAGGCAGTCGTCAAAATCCGCTTCGGACATCCGATGCACCGAACCCAGCCGGATGTTGCCAACGCAGTGGGCCAGTGCAGTGGGAAGCAGACCCGCCGCGGCGGCCCGCTCGAAGATCTGCCTCACCCCGGCCACCGTGCTGCAGTCGGCCTCGATCTGAAGGTGCTCGTCGCCAAAGGCTGCGGCCAGCCGTGCGGCGTCGCGGCCCACGACAATCAAGCGCCAACCATCGGCAGCCAACCCGGCGGCCACTGCTCGCCCCAATCCACCGGCGGCACCGGTGACGAGTGCAATCCTGTCCATGACAACTCCCTTGACGCGTGGCCGCTCGTAATCGGCTTTGAACGGCTTCTGATGCGCTGTATTATGGGACACCCTTCTTTTTTGTCTAGGACAAAAATTGAAATCAAACCCCAAAATTGCCGTCATCGGTGCAGGTATCGCCGGTTTGTCCTGCGCAACATTCCTCCAGGCTGCGGGTATCGATCTCACCCTCCTCGACAAGAGCCGCGGCCCCGCGGGGCGGATGAGCACTCGCCGCGGCGATGACTGGCAGTGCGACCATGGCGCCCAATACTTCACCGCCCGCGATCCAGCCTTCCGTGCCGAAGTCGCCCGCTGGCAGCACGCCGGTGTCGCCGACCTGTGGCGCGCACGCATTGCCGTACTGGGCGAAGCCGGCGAGCACGGCGCCGACTTCGCCCTCGAACGCTTCGTCGGCGTACCGCGCATGACCGCCCCCGCCCGCTTTCTGGCCGACGGGCTGCCCCTCACGGTGCAGACCACCGTCACCGACATCCGCCCCAGCCCCGACGGATGGTGGCTCGTTTCGGCGGAGCACGGCCTGCACCCCACACGCTTCGACGCGGTGCTGCTGGCCATGCCCGCCCCCCAGGCCGTGCCCCTGCTGCGCACGACTGCGCCCGGGCTGGCAAACCTCTCCGCCCGCGCCAACATGCGCGGCAGCTGGGCGCTGATGCTGCGCTACGACGCCCCCGTCGCGCTTCCCTTCGACGCCGCCTTCGTGAATAGCGGGCCGCTGCGCTGGATCGCCCGCGACAGCAGCAAGCCCGGCCGCCCCGTGGGTGAGACCTGGCTGCTCCACGCCACCGCCGAATGGAGCGAGGCCCACATCGAGGCCACCCCTAAAGTCGTCGCCGACACCCTGCTCCGCGCCTTCGCCGAACTGGGCGCCCCGCCGCCCGAGGCCTGGACCGCCCACCGTTGGCGCTACGCCGACACCGCGCCGCCCCTCGACGCCTGCCACGTGTGGGACGTGGACCGCCGCATCGGCCTGTGCGGCGACTGGCTGAACGGCGGCAAGGTGGAAGGCGCGTGGCTCAGTGGCCGCAGCCTGGCGCAGGACGTGCTGCAGCACTTCGCCAGTCCCTGACCGGCCGCGGCCATGGACTACAGCGTCGTCTGGTTCAAGCGCGACCTGCGGCTCCACGATCACGCCGCACTCCACGCCGCCGCGCTGCGCGGGCCGGTGCTGTGCCTGTACGTGGTCGAGCCCTCCCTGTGGGCCGAGCCCGACGCCGCCCGCCAGCACTACGCCTTCATCCTCGAAAGCCTGCGCGACCTGTACCGGGCGCTGCGGGAGCACGGCGGTTGCATCCACGTCGTCACCGGCGAGGTGACGGACGTGCTGGGCCGCCTGCACGCCGCGGCACCCTTTGGCGCGCTGTATGCCCACGAGGAGACCGGCAACGGCCTCACCTACCAGCGCGACATCAAAGTGGCCCGCTGGTGCCGCGCGCACGGCGTGCGCTGGCAGGAGTTTCCCCAGTTCGGCGTGGTGCGCCGCCTCGCCAACCGGGATACCTGGCAGGCCCGCTGGGAAGCCTTCGTCGGCCAACCCTGCCTGCCCGTGCCGCCGAAGCTACGCTTTGCGCCGCTCCCCTGGGCCGACCTCCCGCCGCCCTCCGCAGCCGGGCTGGGTCTGGGTGACGACGACCCGCCCGCTCGCCAAGCCGGCGGCCGCAGCGTCGGACTCGCGGTGCTGGACGACTTCCTCACCGAGCGTAGCCGGCAGTACCGGGGCGGCATCTCCTCGCCGCTCTCCGCCCCCACCGCCTGCTCGCGCCTGTCATCCTACCTCGCCTTTGGCTGCCTGAGCCTGCGCGAGATCGTCCATGCCACTCGGCACGCCGTCGCCAACCTGCCCGCCGGCGCCCAGCGCAACGGCCTCACCGCCTTCATCAGCCGGCTCTACTGGCACTGCCACTTCATCCAGAAGCTCGAGAGCGAACCGGCGCTGGAGTTCCGCAACCTCCACCGGGGCTACGACGGCCTGCGCGAGGCCGACTGGAACCCGGCTCATTTCGCCGCCCTCACCGCCGGGCGCACTGGCTGGCCGCTGGTGGATGCCTGCGTGGCCATGCTTCGCGAGACGGGCTGGATCAACTTCCGGATGCGCGCGATGCTCGTCTCGGTGGCGGCCTATCCGCTGTGGCTGCACTGGCGCCCGGTGGGCGAGTGGCTGGCACGGCAGTTTCTCGACTACGAGCCGGGCATCCACTGGAGCCAGATGCAGATGCAGTCCGGCACCACCGGCATCAACCTGCCACGCATCTACAACCCCATCAAGCAGGCCCGCGACCACGACCCGAAGGGCCACTTCGTGCGGCGCTGGCTGCCCGCCCTGCGCAAGGTGCCGGACAGCTGGCTGTTCGAGCCCTGGCGCATGCCCGCCGCGTTGCAGGCCGCCCACGGCCTCGCCCCCGGCGACATCCCCGATCCCTGCGTCGATCTGGACGCCGCCATTCGCGGCGCCAAGGCGCGCCTGTTTGCCCTGCGCGCCCAGCCGGAGGTGCGCGCCGCCAAGGCCGCCATCGTGGCCCGCCACGGCTCGCGCAAGCGCACGCCGGGCGGCAGCCCCCGCGCGCGGCAGGCCGCCGACAAGGCCCAGCTGAAACTGGATCTGTGATGGCCCACGCCAAAGCCACCCTGCCCACCAGGACCTGCCCCTGCTGCGGCCGCCCCTTCACATGGCGCAAGAAATGGGCAAAGGTGTGGGACGAGGTGAAGTACTGCTCCGCGCGCTGCCGTCGCACACGGCCGCCCAAGGTCACACCATGAACACCGTCATCCACTGGTTCCGCAATGACCTTCGGCTCGCTGACAACGCGACCCTCACGCGCGCCGCTTACGCCGCCGACCGACTCATTCCCGTCTTCATCCACCCGCCAGCCCAGCGCAGCACGTGGGGTTTCAAGCGCGTCGGCGCCCATCGCCGGCATTTCCTCGCCACCGCCCTCGCCGATCTGGATGCGCAGCTGCGGGCCGCCGGTAGCGGGCTGGTCGAACTGCACGGCGACCCGGTTCAGCGCCTTGCCGATTTCGTCCGCCACACCGGCGCCACGGGCATCGTCTGCGAAGCGATCCCGGCACCCGAGGAGGAAACCCGGCTCGCCCAGCTTCGCGCCGCCGGCATCAGCGTCGAGGCGCACTGGCAATCCACCTTGCTCGATCCTGCCTCGCTGCCGTTCGACGCCGCCGCCGTGCCGGATGTCTTCACCGCCTTCCGCCAGAAAGTCGAAGGCGCCGGCATCCGGCCACCGGCACCGATCCCCGCGCCGACACACCTGCCGCCGCTGCCCGACGGCCTATTCCCGGGCGACACCCGGACGCCGGCTCCGCCCCCGCCCGCCAACCCGCGCTCGGCCTTCCCCTATGCCCTGCCCGCCTTCCACGGCGGCGCCAGCGCCGGCCAGGCGCACCTCGCCCAATACCTGGCCCGTGGCCTGCCGCACAGTTACAAAGCCACCCGCAACCGCCTTGCCGGTATCGACGACTCCAGCAAGTTCTCGCCATGGCTCGCCGTCGGTGCGCTGTCGGCGCGGCAGATTCACGCCGCCCTCAAGGATTTCGAGGCCCGCCGCGGCGCCAGTGACGGCACTTACTGGCTGTGGTTCGAGCTGCTGTGGCGCGACCACTTCCGCCTGCTTCACCGCAAGCACGGCCTGCGCCTGTACCGGTCGGGCGGCTTGTCGGACAGCGCGCCGCCGCCCCACAACGAAGACGCCTTCGAGCGCTGGAAGAACGCCTGCACCGGCCACGGCCTGATCGACGCCGGCATGCGCGAGCTGGCCGCCACCGGCTATCTCTCCAACCGCATGCGCCAGATCGTCGCCAGCTACCTCATCCACAACCTCGCCTGCGACTGGCGGGCCGGTGCCGCGTGGTTCGAGGCGCAGCTGGTCGATTTCGACGTATGCAGCAACCAGGGCAACTGGCTGTACATCGCCGGCCGGGGCACCGACCCACGCGGCGGACGCCGCTTCAACCCCGACAAACAGGCCGCCGAGCACGACCCGGACGGCGCCTACCAGGCCCGCTGGAGGACGCCATGACTACCCTGCGCCTGATCCTCGGCGACCAGCTCAACCCGCAGCACCGCTGGTTTGCCGCGCCCAACCCAAACGCGATCCATGTGCTGATGGAGATCCGCCAGGAGACCGACTACGTCCTCCATCACGCCCAGAAGATCCTCGCCATCTTCGCCGCGATGCGCGATTTCGCCCGGCAGCTGGGCGAGGCCGGCCACCGGGTCGAATACCTCGCCATCGACGAGCCGGCCAACCGGCAATCCCTCACCGCCAACCTGGACGCCCTGATCGCCCACCATGGCGCCACCCGCGTCGAGTACCAGGCGCCGGACGAAGGGCGGCTCGACCGCCAGCTAGCGGCCTGGGCGCGGCAGCTATCCATCCCGGCCACGATGGTGGGCAGCGAACACTTCTACACCGCCCGGCTCGACGCCGCGCGGCTCTTCGAAGGCCGCAAGCAGTGGCTGATGGAGCACTTCTACCGCCACATGCGCACCCGCCACCGTGTGCTGATGGCCGGCGGCAAGCCCCTGGGCGGGCGCTGGAACTTCGACCACGATAACCGCAAATCCTGGCCCGGCCTGCCCCACGAGCCCGCCGACCCGCGTGCGCGCCACGACCACTCGGTCCTGTGGCAGCGCATCGAGGCGGCGGGCGTGAAGCACTTCGGCAACCCGGCAGCGGATCGCCTCGCCTGGCCGCTCAACCGCGGCGAGGCGCTGGCCCAGCTGGAGGATTTCGTCGCCGAGGCGCTACCCCGCTTCGGCGACTTTCAGGACGCCATGAGCACACGGGCGTGGCGGCTGTTCCACTCGCTGCTGTCCTTCGCGCTCAACACCAAGATGATCAACCCGCGGGAGGTCGTCCAGCGGGTCGAGGCGGCCCACACCGACGGCCGGGTGCCGCTGGCGGCGGCCGAGGGCTTCATCCGCCAGATCATCGGTTGGCGCGAATACGTGCGCGGCGTGTATTGGGCCCACATGCCGGGCTACGTGGACCACAACGTGTTCGGCCACCACGCGCCGCTGCCGGCGTGGTTCTGGACCGGCAGGACGAAGATGCGCTGCGTCGCCCACAGCATCGGCCAGTCGCTGGAGCACGCCTACGCCCACCACATCCAGCGCCTGATGGTAATCGGCAACTTTGCGCTCCTCGCCGGGCTCAACCCCGCCGACGTGCATCGCTGGTATCTGGGCATCTACATCGACGCCTTCGAGTGGGTCGAGCTGCCCAACACGCTGGGCATGAGCCAGTTTGCCGACGGCGGTCTGCTGGCCACCAAGCCCTACGTGTCGAGCGCTGCCTACATCGACCGCATGGGCGACTACTGCAAGGGCTGCGCCTACAAGGCCAAGGCGCGCACCGGCGACGACGCCTGCCCTTTCAACGCGCTGTACTGGGATTTCTTTGACCGCCACCGCGACCGGCTGGGCGCCAACCACCGGCTGGGGATGGTCTATCGCCAGCTGGAACGCTTCGAGGCAACAGCCCTCACCGCCATCCGCGAGCGGGCCGATAGCCTGCGGGAAAATCTGGACGCGCTGTAATCCGCTGGCGGCCGACCCTCAGCCAGCCGGCGCCTGGGCGCGGCGCCGGCGATAGTCGCTGGGCGACTCGCCATGCCAGCGCCGGAAGGCGCGGGTGAACGCGCTCTGCTCCGAAAACCCCAGCAGAAAGGTGATCTCGGTCAGGCTCCGCTGGGGGTTTTCGAGATAGCGCCGTGCGAGTGCCTCGCGGGTCTCGTCCACCAGCCGCTTGTAAGTGATGCCCTGTTCGGCCAGGCGACGCTGCAGGGTGCGCCGGCTGAAGCCGACGGCTTCCGCTAGACTCCGTTCCGAGGGCTCGCCGGACGTGAGATGTTCAAGCAGATGGGCCTTGCAGCGGGTGACGAGGTCATCCCGGGTGAGCGCTGCCAGCTGCTCGGTGAGGATGCGGTCGAAGGTGACCGCCATGTCCCGGTAGGCCGTGGGCAGACGGCGGTCGGCATCGGCGGCGGCGAGGAGGAAGCTGTCTTCCGCGGCGCCAAAATCCACGCGGCAGCCGAAGAACGCATCCCACGCCTCACGCCTGACCGGAAGCGCCCGGCGCAGGCGCACCTCAACCGGGTTGAGCGCCCCGCCAAAGTTGGTGCGGCACATATCGACGATGATCGACAGGGTGAAGTCGGTCATGAACGGTCCGATGGCCTTGTCGCCGCGCCCGTGGTCATACACGAAACGCAAGCCGTCGGACGACTCCTGCACCGTGTAACGGAAGCGTTCGCCGAGCATTCGGGCGTAGCGCTCCATGCGCTTGAGCCCGGTGCGCAGGGTGCTGCTGGAGAGCCAGGCGTAGCCCATCGTGCCCAGGTTGGATGGATGCCAGCAACGCGCCGCGTGTAAGGCAAAGGCCACATTGGACAACCTCGGACAGGCGCGCTCGAAGACGATGTCGGCCATCCGGCTCGGAAAGCGCCTGCCCGGCTCCGACATCTGCTCCGCCGAAATGCCCAGCCCATCAAGCAGTTCGGCCGGATCGAGCCCCTCCTGCTCGAACATCCGCATCATCATCAGCCACACCGTGGCCAGAGAACTGGTCGTCGCCATGCGTCCCCCGATTTATCGTGGCGCAGATCGTCAATCGAACGGCGGGAATCGTCAAGCCCATTTCGGGCTCGTCCCATACGCTCGGCGGTAAGGCGTCACACCTTGCGCCAGACCCCGCGAGCAATCGCACCCGCAATTCTGACGATGGAGCCACCATGACGAACCGCAAGTTCGCCGTCGATCCCATCACCGGTTTCATCAACCGGGACGGGAGCCTGCCCCTCGCCCGCCGGGTCATGGGCGCAGCCACCGCAAAGGGCCAGGGGCTGACCATGCTGTGGCTGGATCTCGACCGTTTCCACAAGGTCAATGCCTCGTTCGGGCACCGCGGCGGAGACCGCATCATTGCCCATGTCGCCAACCGTATCCGGCAGCGGGTACCCGAAGCAGCCCACTGCCTGCGGATGGGAAGCGACGAGTTCGCGATCCTCCTGCCCGGCCAGGCCCTCGACGATGCTCGCGGCGTCGGGCTGCGACTGGCCGCCTCCCTCGAGCAACCGCTGGAACTGGACGGCATGATGATCCACCCCACCGCCAGCATCAGGCTTGCCCAACATGCTGCCGGCGAGCCCTTGCAGGCCTTCTTCGAGCGCGCCGACCTGGCAATGCTCGACGCCAAGCGCCAGGGCGGCAACCGGCTGGTGGTGTCGGGCAGCGAGGCCTTTCGCGGCCGCCACGGCGTGCAGCTCGCCCGCGAGGAACTGGCGGTGGAGTCCGACCTGCATCTGGCGCTGGAAACCGGCGGGCTGTCCCTCGACTTCCAACCGGTGCTTGGCTTTGACGGCCGCATCGATGCAGTCGAAGGGTTGATGCGCTTCCGGGTGGACGGCCGCCAGCTGGCGCCGGGGCGCTTCATCCCGGTAGCCGAAAAGACCGGCCTGATCGTGCGCCTGGGCGAATGGAGCCTGCTCCAGGGCACCCGCTTCGCCGCACGGCTGTGTCAGGAGGGACGCCCGACCAAGGTCGCGATCAACGTGTCGCGGGCCCAGCTCACCTCGCCCGGCTTTCTGCCGGCGCTGCACGGCGCGCTGATCTGCGCCAACGTCGAACCGGCGCTGATCGAGCTGGAGCTGACCGAATCGCTGGTGATGGATGAATCCGACGTCATCCAGCACAACCTGCGTCGCGCTCGGGCAACCGGTGTCGGGCTGGCCATCGACGACTTCGGAACAGGCTATTCCAGCCTGTCGTGCTTGAAAGATCTGCCCGCCACCAAGCTCAAGCTCGACCGCTCCTTCGTGCAGGTGCTGCCCGACGACCGGCGCGCCTACGCGGTGGTCCGCGCCATGTCACGGCTGGCCCGGGAGCTGGGCATGGCGATGGTGGCCGAAGGGGTCGAGACGCCAGCGCAGCTCACCGCACTCCGCGACGCCGAGGTGGACGCCATCCAGGGCTTCATCTGGGCCCGGCCGATGAACGAAGAAGCCTTGCTGGCCTGGCTCGCGCAAAGGAATACCCAATGACAATGCTTCCGAAACCTGCCCACCCGGTGGTCGATGAATTGCTGGAACGCTCGATCCGCGACATCGACATCCCGCCGCGCCCGCAGATCATCGACCGCATCCGCCACGAAATGCACCGGGACGAACCCGACATGTTCATGGTGGGGCGGATCATCAGCCGCGACGTCAGCCTCGCCGCCGGCCTCATCAAGACCGCCAACTCGCCGCACTTCGGCTTCTCGCTGCGGGTGCGCTCGGTGAACGAGGCGCTGATGATGCTCGGCCTCGATGCCGCCAGCCGGGCCATCGCGGCGATCAGCCTGCACAAGGCCTTTCCCCGCAGCGCCCACTACGAGCGCTTCTGGCACACCTCAGCCGAGATCGCCGCGCTATCAGGCTGGCTCGCCCAACACCTCGCGGTGCCCTGCGTGCGCGCCGACGACGCCTACACCTTCGGCCTGTTCCGGGATTGCGGGATCGTGATCCTGCTGCGCCGCTTCGGCAGCTACCAGGACATCCTGATGCGCGCCAACCGCGACGCCGAAAGGCGCTTCACCGACCACGAACTCGACACCCTGCCCACCCACCACGCGGTGGTCGGCTGCCTGCTGGCGCAGAACTGGTGGCTGCCCGACGTGATCGCCCAGGCGATCCGCCACCACCACGATCCGGACGCACTGGACCGTTTCGACTCCGGCCTGCCGCTGACGTCGCGGCGCCTTGTCGCCATCGCCCAGACTGCCGAGCGGCTGGTGCAGGAGGCCACCGGATGGAGCCAGACCCGAGAATGGGAGAAGCTCGGCCCATCATGCATGCGCCTGCTCGACCTGGACGAGGCGGCACTCAAAGCGCTGATCGAGCCCGCCGCGATACGCCTCAAACGCATCGATTGAAGGCCGGCCCAGCGGCCGTAGATCAAACCCTGGTGCGCAAGGTCTGGTCGGCCAGGGCCTTCATCTGATCGGCGACCAGCTTCTGCAAACGCTCGTCGGTCAGGTTCCCGTCCCCGTCGAACGCCCCCGCAAAGGCGTTGGCGAACACCTCGGGTTTGTTGAGGGGATGCAGGTCGAGGCACACGCAGACCTGGCGCAGATGGTACTGGGCGCGGGAAGTGCCCATGCCACCGCCCGCCCCCATGATCGCCACCGGCTTCCCCGCCAGCAGTGTGTTTCCGGACTCGCGGGACGCCCAGTCCAGGATGTTCTTCAGGGCCGGGGCCATCGAGTAGTTGTACTCCGGGCAAGCCAGCACCAGCGCGTCAGCGTCGGCAATCTGCGCCAGCACCCGCTCCACAGCGGCCGGCTTGGTGGTGATGTCCTGGTTGTAGAAGGGCACCTCGGACAGATCGGCAAAGGCCATGCTCACCCCCTCGGGCAGGCTGGACGCAGCGGTGCGCAACAACCCCTTGTTGGTGGACTTCTGACGGAGGCTGCCGGCAATACCGAGAAACTTGAGCGACATGATCGAATTCTCCCTGAACGCGTTGAATGGATGGCACGAACCGCACCTGTGGGTCGGACAGGGTGGCAGGATTTCCGGTTCCCGTTGCGTCACCCCAACGTGGGTGCCATTGGCCGTGCTATCATGCACGGTCTGAATCGTGCATTCGTAATGTCGCCCGTGCATGCTGCGCAGGTGGCGCTCACACCCCATCCGAATTCACACCGGCAACGGCCGCCCCCGTCGGTCCGATGCCTTCAGCTGGCGTGCCAGCCCCGCTGTCCATCACGTCAATCACCCGCGCCTGCGACACGTCTCGCAAGCAACCCGTGCCGATCGCCCACCCGGCGGCCGGCACCCGCCCTCCCCGACCCCAACCGGGCCAGGCGAAACCCGGGCCCATCCACCTTTTTCCGGATGCGCGGCCCGCCACAAGGAGCCCGAACATGGCCAAAGAAGAACTCATCGAAATGCACGGCAAGGTCACTGAAGTCCTGCCGGACGGTCGCTACCGCGTCACCCTCGACAACGAGCACCAGTTGATCGCCTACGCCGGCGGCAAGCTCAAGAAGAACCACATCCGCATCATCGCCGGTGACGAAGTCACCCTTGAAATGTCGCCCTACGACCTCTCCAAGGGTCGCATCACCTTCCGCCACCTGCCCCCGCGCAGTGGCGCTGCACCGGCTCCCGCCCGGCGCTACTGAGCGCCCTGAAACCGGCCGAACCCCACGAAGCCTCAACAATCGTGAAAAACGGCCGGATTTCGGGCAATCACGCGCCGGACATCCTTGCGGGGTCCGGCTGTGCTTGATACTATCCGCCCCGCTTTTCTTGGGTTGTCGCACTTCAGGCGTTCTGCCAGCGGTGTGAGCCACCAACCCGACGGCGCCGCATTCTGCAGCGCACGTCCAGTGCTCATGTAGCTCAGTGGTAGAGCACTCCCTTGGTAAGGGAGAGGTCGGCAGTTCAATCCTGCCCATGAGCACCACACTCCCTCGTCATTCTCTGCTCCCTGACTTTGCCTGCTCGCGTACGCCCCTGGCGTCCTCGGGAGATCGCTCGTCAGCGCCTTCAGGAATCATCCCTGGCCTTTCGCCGCTCGGGGCGACGGTGCCACCGGCAGCCGGCATGCGTATGCCGATCGCCACCACTCACCCGACTTGAGGCACACTGAAGCCTGCACACACCGTGCGTACCGTGGCATGACGCAGACACGCCGAGGATTCGGCCCCTATCCATGATTTCCCGGCTCATCCCCCAGCGACCGGACAGGCCGTTGCAGTTTGTCCGTGTCGCAATCATCGGCATCACGCTGCTGGCGCTGGGCATCATCTGGTATGACACGCTGACGTCCACTCGACAGAACGAGCGGGCAGCGGCCGACCGGGTGCGCGCCCAGGCGTTGATCCAGGCCCGGGCCGCCGGCGCAACGGTTCAGACGGGGATCGAACGCTTCGACTTCGCCCTCAGGACGGCCCGCATCGCCGCGCTCGAAGGCCCGGCTGCGCTCGCCCTGCAGGGCCGGCGGATCACCGAGACGATGCCAGCGGGGCTGGTGCTTCAGCAGTTTCACATCGACGCCGAAGGCTATCTGGCGTATTCGTCGATCGGACCTGCGCCGCGCAATTTTCTGGGTGATCGGGATTACTTTCGCCAGCTCGCCACCGAACATGAAGACCGGCTGGTGATCTCGCCGCCCGTACTGGGCCGCCTGACAGGCAAGTGGAGCATCCAGGTCGCCCGCGCCGTCCGCCGGGACGGCCGCTTCGACGGCGTGGTGTCGCTTGCCGTCTCGCCCGAAGCCTGGTCCGAGCAGCTCGCCCGTTTCGACAGCGGTCCGCGCGACACCCTGACCTTGCTCTCCCCCCAGGGTCACATCCTGCTGCGCACCCTCGACCCGACACCCCACTACGGCAAGCAGGCACCCCAGCAGCGTGAGTACATCACCCGGCCCGACCTGAAGGAGGGGCACTACGTTGCCCACGCCTCGATCGATGGCATCCTGCGCCATTACGCGTGGACCCGTCTCCCCTCGGGGCTGGTGATGATGAGCGGCATCGCCCTCGACGACGCCCTCGCCCCGATGCAAGCCCAGAACACCTGGGCAATCCAGCGCTCAGGCATCTTCAGCGTGCTGTTGGTTGTCGTGATCGGGGCGCTCCTGCTTGCCCTCAAGCGCTACGAGCGGGCAGTGGAAGCCCTGGCCGACAGGGAGGAACACCTCTCCGAAGTGCTCGACTACATGGCCGAGGGCATCGTCATCGTCGATACCGGGAATCGCATCGTCGACATCAACCCGGCGTTCAGCGCCATCACCGGTTTCGGGGTGGAAGAGCTGCGCGGCCAGCACATCTCGACGCTGCCCGCCGGCCGGGTGGGTGGTCAGAGCCTTGGCGAGCTGTTCGGCCCCTCTTCTCTGCACCACCAACGCGGCGATTTCGAAGGCCGCCGCCGCGACGGCGAGGCCTACACCGGCCACGCGGTGATCTCCGCAGTGCTGGCCGCCGATGGCAGCGTGGTGCACCGGGTGGCGCTGGTGGCCGATGTGACCGAACTGCGCCGCCGCGATGGCGAGATCTGGCATCAGGCCAACTTCGACCGCCTGACCGGCCTGCCCAATCGCTCGCTGATCTGCGATCGTCTGAAGAGCATGGTCCATCACGCCCGCCGCCATCAGACCGAGGTTGTGGTGCTGTTCATCGACCTGGACCGCTTCAAGCCGGTGAACGACAGTTTCGGCCACGATGTGGGCGATCTGCTGCTGCAACAGGTAGCCCAGCGCCTGCAGCGGCTGTTCCGAAACGAGGACACCGTGGCCCGGCTGGGTGGCGACGAGTTCGTGGTGGCAATGCCCAACGACACTGGCCACGCCGCCATCGAACCCACAGCCGCCAAGGTTGTCGAGGCGCTGTCGCAGCCCTTCGAAGTGGATGGCCACGTACTGCGCATCGCGTGCAGCGTGGGGGTGGCCCGCTTTCCCAGCGACGGCGACACCGCCGAACGCCTGCTGATCGCCGCCGACCACGCCATGTACCGGGCCAAGAACGCCGGCCGGGCGCGCTGGAGCGCCTGAGCTCCGTCAGTCCGGCCCGTCGTCGCGGCCCATGAAGCCACGGCTGATGTTGCGCAGCCAGCCGATCTGACTTCGGAAAGCCCGGCAGCCACGGCAGAAGATCAGGTGCAGGCGCAGGCTCAGGCGCTCGCCCCGGCCCAGCGGCCGGTCGAGGCCGGCCGACATCAGATGGGTAGCCTTCTTGCAGGTCAGCATGGCGTGGGCTCCACACCGAACCAGCCATTGGTGAGGCATTGCCTCAGCCCGGCCCGGGCCCGGTGAAGGATGACGTGGCAGTGGCTCGTCGTAAGGGAAAGGGTCGCGCAGATCTCGTCGGTCTCCAGTCCGAGGAACTCGCGCATCATGAACACCCGCGCCGTGCGGGCGGGCAGCACTTCAAGGCAGGTCTCGAACACCAGCCAGAACTGGCGCTGCTCCAGTGCCGCATCGGGGTCGGCCCAGGGCCGCGGTCGGGAGTCCGGTCGCCAGTGCTCACTGGCGTTGAAGAGCCCGTCGAGGGTCTCGTCCAAGTCTTCCTCGTCCCGCTCCAGGCTCGATATCTGCACCGTACGCCCGCGCTCCCGCAGGTTGTCGATGATCTTGTGGCGCAGGATCGTGAACAGCCAGGTCTTGAGGGCCGAGCGTCCGGCAAAGCGGTCGATCCCCGCCAGCGCAGCCTCGATGGCCTCCTGAACCACGTCCTCGCCGGCCGCGTCGTCGTGCAGTTGCAGACACGCAAACTTGACCATCTGCGGGCGGAAATCGGCGATCAGCTCGGCTGCACTCACCGGCGCGCCCCCAGGATCACACCGGCATCAGCCAGCGCAGCAAGGTTGTTCGCTCCGAAAACCACAAAGGCGGAATCGGCCGGGCGGCCCATTTCGGCGGCCAGGGTCTCGATCGCTGCCCGCCCGCGGGTCGCGCCGTCGCACAGGGCAAGCAGTCGCGCCGAGGCCGGGCTGAGTTCGATGAAACGCACGGCCTCGCCCCCATCGCGATACACCACGATGCACACCGGCGCCGGCTTGCGCGGGCGAAACCCGGGCCCGATGCGCTGCACCGGCCAAGCAAAGGCCAGCGACATTGCCGCCGGATTGGGCTGGGGAAAGTCCTCCAGCAGGCTGGCGCCCGGCTCCACGGACGGCGGCGCCACGTCCATCAGATCCACCGCCAGTTCGGCCCACTCGTAGCGGGCCAGGTCGGCCAGCCAGCGGGGCAGCCCGGCGGGCGGAGCAGACTCCAGGTAGTCGACAAAGGCCCGTGGGATGTCCCGGAACCACGCGCTGTGGCACGGCCAATCCCGGTAGAAGCCACGGCACAGGCGCGTCCAGCGGGCTTCGCCCAGGCAGGCGCGGGCCACCGGACAGCAGCGATCCACAAAGCCCCGCAGGTTGTTGAAGAGCAGCGTCTCGTACACCGCCATCCGCCGCGCCGCCACGCCGGGCGGGGACGGTACGTGGCGCCCGCCCCGCAGGCGCGCACCGAAAGCCGTCTGGAAAGCCTGCAAGCCGGTCATGCCGCCTCCGCCCGCCCGGTCAGCCGCTGGTAGGCAGCGATACGCCCCACTTCCGCCGCAAGTTCGACCAGCGGCGGAAAGTCGAAATCCCGCTCGAGGCATGTGGGCAGCGGCCCCACCCGGCGGTAGGTGGCGTCGAGCAGCGCCCATACGTCGCCGATCACCGGCGCGCCGTGGGTGTCGATGAGAAGCCCGTCCTCCTCCCGGTGATGGCCGGCGACGTGCAGGTAGCACACCCGCTGGAGAGGCAGCGCATCGAGGAAGGCGAGCGGGTCGAAGCCGAAGTTGCGGGCATTCACGAACAGGTTGTTCACGTCCAGATGGAGCAGGCAGTCGGCCTCATCGAGCACCGCCCGGATGAACTCGACCTCGCTCATCTCGGCCCCCGGCGGGGTGAGGTAGCGGGACGCGTTCTCGATGCCGATGCGCATCCCCAGCACATCCTGGGCCTGGCGGATGCGGGCGGCCGTCCAGCGCACCGCCTCGGCCGTGAAGGGTAGCGGCAACAGGTCGTACAGCTGACCGGTGGCATCGCTGCTCCACGACAGATGCTCGGTGTACAGGCCGATGCCGTGGGTGCCCATGAAAGCACGGATACACCGGAGCAGCTCCACATCCAGCGGCAAGCCACCGCCCAGCGACAGCGATAGCCCGTGGCAGACGAAGGGATGTCGCTCGGTGAAGGCGCGCAGCCGACGGGCGGATTCGCCGCCGACGCCGGCCCAGTTTTCGGGCGCGAGCTCGAAGAAGTCGATCACATCCGGCACGCCGACTTCCAGCTCGGCGAGCAGCTCGCGCCGAAAACCCACTCCGGCGCCCGTGGGCCAGGCGCCGGCCGGGGCGCTTATTTCTTGCTGGCGCCGCACGAAGCGTCGGCCTTCTTCTTGGCGGCACCGCAGCTCGCGTCGGATTTCTTGCCGCCACAGCTGCCGTCGGCCTTCTTGCCGCCACAGCTGCCGTCGGCCTTCTTGCCCGCTTTGCGCTCGGCGCCGCACTTGGCGTCGGCCGCCTTGCCGTCCATGGGCTTGCCTTCCATCATCTTGCCGTCCATGGGCTTGGTGTCGGCCTGGGCCAACTGGTAGCCGCCCGCCATGGGCGTGGCAGAGAAGGGGTTGTCGCCGGCCTGGACAGCGGTGGCGCCAAGCAGCGCGGAAGTGGCCAGCACAGCGGTGATCGCGGACGTCTTTTTCATGGTGATTCTCCTGTCGGGGGTGGGACTGCCTCGCACAACATGCACGGGCTGCCGATTAGTCGATCCGGCGCCCGGCTTTCTTACAGGGTAGGCGAAATATTTTTCAGCTGCGCGCCGAATCCGGCCGTCGCCACGCCAGCCCGGCCAGCGCCAGCGCTGCAAAAGCCGCCCCGCACAGGAAGGTGGCGTGGGAGCCGAAGGCATCCCAAAGCGCGCCGGCCACCACACTGGCCACCAGCAAGGCCAGCCCGCCAGCCAGGTTGAACACCCCGAAGGCCGTTCCGCGCAGCTCGGCCGGCGCAGCATCGGCCACCAGCGTGGCCAGCAGGCCCTGGGTCATGCCCATGTGCAGCCCCCACAGGGCGACGCCGAGGCCCAGCCCGGGCAGGCCATCGATCAGCGCCAGCGCCAGATCGGCTGCCACCAGCATCGCAAAGCCCAGGCCCAGCAGGTTGCCCCGCGGCAGGCGGTCGGCCAGCATACCCACCGGGTAGGACGACAGCGAATACACCACATTCATCACCACCAGCACCGCAGGAATCCAGGCCAGCGCCACGCCCAGCTCCTGCGCGCGGAGCACCAGGAAGGCCTCACTGAAACGGGCGACGGTGAACACCGCTGAAATCCCCACCACCCACCAGTAGGCTGCCGGCAGCCGGGCCAGTTCGGCGCGGGACAACGGCGCTTTGACCCGCGCCGCGCCTGGCCGAGGCACGTCGTGGACTGCCAGACTGATCAGCCCAAAGGCCCCGAAGGCCGGCAGCACCGCCATCCAGAAAACCAGCTGGATGGCGCCGTCGGTGAGCGTCATCAGCCCGATGGCCACCAGCGGCCCGAGAAACGCCCCGGTGGTGTCGAGGGACTGGCGCAGCCCGAAGGCCGCGCCGCGCAGCTCCGGCGGGGCCAGATCGGCAATCAGCGCATCTCTCGGTGCACCGCGGATGCCTTTGCCAATGCGATCCACAAAGCGTGCCGTTACCACCCAGCCCACCGTATCGGCGAGGGGAAACACCGGCTTGGTGAAGGCCGCCAGCCCGTAGCCGATGGCCGCCAGCAGCTTGCGCCGCCCAAGCCAGTCCGACAGCGCACCGGAGAACACCTTGGTGATCGCAGCAGTGGCCTCGGCAATCCCCTCGATCACCCCCACCGCCAGCGTCGAAGCCCCGAGCGCCCCCACCAGATAGACGGGCAGCAGGGCGTGAATCATCTCCGACGAGATGTCCATCAGCATCGACACCAGCCCCAGCGCCCAGATGCCCGCCGGAAGATGAGGGCGAACACCGGGTTGCGGCGAGGAACCTGAAGGCGTCATGGGTGGCACTCCGGTGGGCGGCAAGACATTCTCGAGATTTTTTACCCGTAGGGGCAAACGCGGCTGGCCCTCGGGTTATCCTTGATGCCTCGCCCGCGAGGGCAGAAGAATGACACGTCAGGAGAAGACCGAAAATGACCGATCAACAGGGTTTGCCGTGGACCGACGCCTTTCTGCTCGGGTTCGAGGCCATGGACGACACGCACCGGGAGTTCGTCGAGGTCGTGGACCGTTTGCTGACATGCCCCGATGACGATCTCGCTGCCGCGATGCGCGCCTTCATCGAACATGCCGAATCCCATTTCAGGCAAGAAAAGGCGTGGATGGAAGAGACGGATTTCCCGCCCCGGGATTGTCACGTGGACGACCACAATGCGGTGATGGAATCGGCCTATCAGGTGGAAGACCTGGTGCGCTCCGGCGACCTGGAGGTCGGCCGCGAGTTTGCCACCGAACTCGCCCGCTGGTTCCCCAGCCACGCCGATTATCTGGATTCGGCGCTGGCCCAGTGGCTGGCCAAAAAGAAGCTCGGCGGCGTGCCGGTCGTACTGCGCCGCAACCTGCCGATCGACCGCTGAGGCGCGGCCCGGACTAACGGGCGTTGACCTCGTCCAGCTTGCGGTAGCTGCCGTCGCGGATCTCGGTGAAGAACACCTTGCGCTCGGTGTCACCGTTGGCATCGAAGGCAATACGCTGTTGCAGCCCCTGGTAGGGCCCGTTGCGAAGCACGGCCGCCTTGATGCTCTCGCCCTTGGCACGCATTGAGAGCGCGTCGAAGAGCACCATCGCCGCATCGTAAGCAGACACCGAGCTGTAGCCGGGGTTCGTCTGGAAGCGCTTGAAATAAGCCTCGCGGAATTCGCGGTAGCGGGGAGAGTCGTCGTCCCGGTCGTAATTCTGGACGATCAGCAGCCCTTCCACGACCTTGCCGCCCAGCTCGATCAGTTGTTCGCTGGCCGCCCACTCCGAGGCCCCGATGGGTAATGCCGGCGCCTGGCGACGAGCCTGCTGGGCGAGCCGCGCGACGTCGATGGCCCCCGCCACGAAGAACAGCCCGTCGGGGTTTTTGTTCAGCATCTTGGCGACGACCGCGCCAAAATCGGTATCCGGACGCGACTCGTAGGGTACCTCGGCCACCAATTGCCCACCCTGCTCGGCAAAGGCCGCACGGAACTCATTGAGCCAGGACTGGGTGAAGGAACGGTTACGCTCATCATAGGCCACGACCACCCTGCGCTCGCCGCGCTGGTACAACACGCGGGCGTAGTCCCGGGCGTTGTCTCGGGTGCTGCGGTTGATCCGCACCAGATTGTCATCCTTGCCAAAAAAATCCATCGAGGTGACCGTCGGGCTGATCGCGAGTGTGTCGTTATTGGCGAGCAAAGGCACCACCACCGCCGCCATTCCGCTGGTAAAGGGGCCGATCACCACTTCGACCTTGGCTGCAGCAAGTTCGGATGCCACCCGGGCCGCCGTCTCCCGGTTCTGGGCATCGTCACGGGCCACCAGCTCGATCTTGCGCCCCTGGACCCCACCCGCCCGGTTGATCTGCTCGACCGCCAGCACGACTCCGTTGTAGCCCGACAGGCCCACATCCGAATTCTGATCGGACAGGCCGCCGATGAAGCCGACACGCAGCGGCGCCTCGGGCCCGCATCCCGTCAGGAGCAGCCCAACCGCGGCAACCAGCACACATTTCAGCAACGACATCCCGACCTCCCGGCACTTCAACCACATCTGCAACGATACTCGCATGAATTACAAAAGAATATGCCCATGGAGATATCCGGCCATTGCCGGTGTCCTCCTCAAGGGCTGAGCGCAGGTGCGCCACTCGAACCAGAGTCGCCTCAGGCAGCGCTTCAGACTCTGTAAAATTTTTTCATATTGTTACGATAATATCAAAATTAAAGATTTTGACAAATTCGTAGTTCACCGTGAGCCGCTCGATGCCCCCGCTCAAGTCCGGTTCGATGGCGCCGTCAACAAAAGAGGCGCGCGCCGGACACCCACGGTCTGGGCTACGCCCCCCGCCGGCACCCGATCTCAGGCTGCGCGCCCCTTCCCGACACCGAGCTCCATTGACCCAGGCTGCCGAACGGATCCACACCATGCCCGCCCGCTCCCTGCTCGCTAACCGTCTCCACCGCTGGCGCTCATCGCTGCGTCTGAAGCTGGTCGCCCTGGGCCTGGCGCCGCTGCTGATCGCCTTTCCGCTCATCCTCGCCACCCTGCTGCTGGTGGACGATGCGCGCTTCACCGACCTCCTCGAAAGCAGCTCCCGTGGCAACCTCGCCAGTGCGCGCAACTACATGGATCAGGTGCGTGCCCAGACGCTCCGGCACGTGGAGGAAGTGGTGCAGGTGGATCGGATCACCCACTTTCTGGCCGCCCACGGCAACCAGGTCACGCGCGAGCCGATTCCGCTCCTCGACCAGTACCTCGCCTCCCGGGCCGAAGTTGCCCGCCTCGACTACCTCATCATCGCCACGCCGGATGGCCAGGTGATCGCCTCCAGCGTCAGCCTGCCTCCGGGCAGCCGGCTGCCGTCCAGCTTTGTGCTGCGCCAAGCGGCCACCGGTATTGCGACGGCCCGCTACACGCGCTTCGACGCCGCCGAACTTGGCGCCCTGTCGCCGAATCTGCCGGCACGCGCTCGGGTCGAGATCACTGACCGGGACGGCGCCCGCGTCGAAAGCCGCGGCCTTCTGATCGAGGCCGCCGCCCATCTACCCCTCAGCAACAGCCACGCGGATGCGATCCTGATAGGCGGGATGCTGCTGAACAACAATCTGCCGATGATCAACCGCATCCGCGACGTGGTTTTTCCGGTCGATTCGTCAGCCTCCATCAACGACGGCATCACCACCTTCTTTCTCGACGATCTGCGGGTAGCCACCACGGCCACCCTCGACAACGGCGAGCGCGCCGTCGGCACTCACGCGTCGGAGGACGTCCGCGCGACCGTGCTGGAGGGCAACCAGCCCTGGGCGCACCGGGCACGCATCGGCGACCAGTGGCACATTGCCAGCTACGAGGCGATCCATGACGGCGAAGGACACCATATCGGGATGCTTGGCATCGGATTTCCCGAACACCGCTTCTCCCGGGAGCGCTGGCTGCTGACCGGAAGCATCGCCGGCCTGCTGGCCCTGGCAATGCTGGGGCTGTCACTGTCCTTCCTTTACGGCGCCCGCAACATCACCCGCCGCCTGGGTGCGATCTCCGACACCATGACCGCGATCCACCAGGGCGAGCACGGGGCACGGGTTCCCCAGGACGACGAGGTGGACGAGATTGCCCAACTCTCCGCCCACTTCAACAGCCTGCTCGACTCCCTCGACGCCCAGCGGCTTGCCCGCCAACAGGCCCAGCGCGGCGTGACCGAGGAAGCCTCGCGTCGCCGCGCCCTTTTCGAGATGGCGCGGGACGGGATGGTGGTGCTCAACGACGACTGCAGCGTCTTCGAGGCCAACCTTCAGTTCGCAGCAATGCTCGGCTACGAATCCGACGAACTCGCCCGCCTCCATGTGTGGGACTGGGAGGCCCGCTTCACCCAGACCGAGCTGATATCGATGATCCGCCGGGAGCGGACTGACGGTGACGCCTTCGAGACGATCCACAAGCGCAAGGATGGCAGCGTCTATGTTGCCGAAGTGAAGTCGAGCCGCGTCGAATGGGGCGGCAGAACCTATGTGATGTGCTCCGTGCGCGACATCACCGAACGCCAGCAGATTGCCGCCGAACTCGAAGCCCACCGCCACCACCTCACCGACCTCGTCGAGCAACGCACCCACGAACTTGCCGCAGCACGGGACGAAGCGGAAAGCGCAAATCGGGCCAAGAGCGCCTTCCTGGCCAACATGAGCCACGAGATCCGCACCCCGATGAACGCCATCATCGGGCTGTCGCACCTGCTCCAGCGGGAAATCCGCGAGCCGATTCAGCTGGACCGGGTCGACAAGATCGGCTCCGCGGCCCAACACCTGCTGCGCATCATCAACGACATCCTTGACCTATCGAAGATCGAGGCCGACAAGATCACCCTCGAAGCCATCGACTTCCCGCTGCGCGCCACCCTCGAAAGGGCCACCAACCTCATCCGCGAGAGCGCCAACCAGAAGCGGCTGCCGGTGGTCGTGGATATCGACCCGGAATTGCCGGTCCTCCTGCGCGGCGACCCGGTGCGCATCGGGCAGATCCTCGTCAACTTCCTGTCCAACGCGGTCAAGTTCTCCACCCACGGCGCGATCACCCTGCGCGCCATCCGCCTGCCAGGCAGCGGCCCCGGCGTCGATTTGCAGCTGGAAGTCGAGGACCACGGCATCGGCCTCAGTGAAGTCCAGCAGGGCGCGGTCTTCCACGCCTTCGAGCAAGCCGACAACTCGACCACCCGCAAGTACGGCGGCACCGGCCTAGGGCTGGCAATCAGCAAGCAGCTGGCCGAACTGATGGGCGGCGAGATCGGCGTTCGCAGCACCGAGGGCGCGGGCAGCACTTTCTGGCTGCGCCTGCACCTTGAATCGAGCCCGACGGCCCAACGCAGTGACAACGTCGCCGAGCCGCCCCCCAGCGAGTGCGCCGACCCGCTGCAACGCCTCCGCGAGCACTACACCGGCCGACGCATCCTGCTGGCCGAGGACAACCCCCTCAACCAGGAGATTGCCTGCGAGCTGCTCAGCGACGCCGGCATCCTCGTCGAGCTCGCCGAGGACGGTCGGCAGGCCGTGGACGCGATGCGCGAAGGCCAGCGCTTCGACCTCATCCTGATGGATCTCAGCATGCCGGTGATGGGCGGCCTCGAAGCCACCGCGGCCATTCGCGGCCTGCCCGGCGGCGGCACCGTGCCCATCATCGCGATGACCGCCAATGCCTTCGACGAAGACCGAAACCTGTGTCTCGCCGCCGGCATGAACGATCACGTGCCCAAACCCGTCGACCCGGATGTGCTCTACCAGACCCTGCTACGCTGGCTCCCCACTGGCCAGGCTGACGCGCAAGCCGCGCCGACGCCGGCAACGGACGCAGGCCGCCAACCCGGTCTGGACGACATCGACGGTCTAGACGTGGCGGTTGGCCTGCGCACCATGCGCGGGCATGAAGAGCGCTACCAACGCATCCTCGGCGTGTTCGCCCGCACCCACCGGGACGACGCCGCGACGCTACGCCAGATCCTCGCCGACGGCCGTCAGCCCGAAGCCGAGCGGATCGCCCACAGCCTCAAGGGCAGCGCCGGTTCTATCGGCGCCATGCGCGTGGCTGGCGCCGCCGCGTCCCTCGAGAAGGCCATCCGCGACAAGACTCCGGCCGACTCGCTGGAAACCAGCATCGCCACCCTCGCCACCGAGCTTGCCCAGCTTGTGCCGGCCATCGAGGCCGCCCTGCAATCCGCCGACCCGCCACCCGCTGCCCCTGCCAGACCAGCCGATCTGCAGGAAGTGCGCCGCGTCGGCAAGGAGCTCTCCCGTCTGCTGTCCGAGGACGACATGCAGTCCGCCACCCTGTGGCGCAGCCACGGCGAACTGCTCGCCAGCCTGCAGCCCGATGCAGCCCGCCAGATCGGTGACGCCATCGAGAACTTCGAGTTCGAATCTGCCCACCAGATGCTGGACAGACTGATCGCCCACCACGTGCCCGAAGAGCACTGACGGCGGCGGCGCAGCCGCTTCAGATCGGAATGTCGAAGCTGGCCGCGGCTTCGGTCAGACAGCTCAGCGCGAGGCCGAAGTCAAACGAGCGCACCGCCTCGGCAAGCACCGGAAAGCGATGGCCCAGCCCGGCCCGCAGCATCGCCTCGTGGGCATCGAGGGTCTGGTTGGCGCCGAAATCATCGTCGGCCAGCTCCCGAGCGAGGCGTGCGCACGCAGCCTGCAGCGCTTCCGGATCCACGACCACCGGCGCGGGTACGCCAAGCTCGCCGGGCAGCGCCGCCACGATGGCCGCCACGAGCGCCATGAGCCGCCGGCTGATCTCGGCCTGCAGCGGCACCATCACTACCAGCCGGTCGCGATTGCGCACCGCCAGCTCGAAGCGGGCCGCCAGATCGCTCAGCCCATAGGCGCCGATCTGTGCCGCTACGCCCTTCAGGGTGTGGGCCAGCCGCTCGGCGGACACCCAGTCCGCATCCTCCAGCGCCGAGGCCACATTGGCCGGGAAATCGCCCTGGCCACTGACGAACTTGCCCAGCAGGGCGATGTAGAGGGAATCCCGCCCAAGGGCGTTGCGCACCCCGGCCGGCACGTCCAGCTCGGTGATCGCCGCGAGCCGGCGGATGACCTCGCGCGTATCGGTTGCCCCCTGAGCAACCCCCGCCGCGGCCACCGGCCCGGCCATGCCCGGACGCGGCTTGATCCAGCGCAGCAGGGTGGCCCACAAGGTGGCCGGATCGATGGGCTTGGCCACGTGGTCCTGCATGCCGACCGCGAGGCAGCGCTCCCGGTCGCCGGACATCGCGTTGGCGGTCATCGCCACGATGGGCAGCCAGGCCAGATCGGGATGTTCGCGGATCGCCCGGGTGGCGGTGAGCCCGTCCATCACCGGCATCTGCATGTCCATCAGCACCAGCTCGTAGGTGCCGGACGTCACCTTCTCGACCGCCGCCGCGCCATTGTCGGCAACGTCCACCACGAAGCCGGCGTGGGCCAGCATCTCGGTGGCCACCTGCTGGTTGAGGTCATTGTCTTCCACCAGCAGGATGCGCGCACCGGCGATGGCGGCCAGTTCCGCCGTGGGCTGAGGCGGCGCGATGTCTCCTGCGGCCACGCGCTCGCCGGTCTCGTCGCCGGCAAGCAGGCGCAGCACCGTGTCAAACAGCAGCGATGCGGTGACAGGCTTGATCAGCACATCGCGGATATCCACGCTGCCGGCCGAGCGGATCAATTCTTCCCGACCGTAGGCGGTGACGATCACCAGTCGTGGCGGCTCGGCGAGCTTCAGATCGCGGATATCGCCCGCGGTGGCGACACCGTCCCGGTCGGGCATCTGCCAGTCGAGGAAGACCACCGAGAAGGGCGCGCCACGGATCTCGGCGTCGCGCACCGCACACAGCGCGGCAAGCCCCGAATCCACCGCCGTCACCGCCAAACCCATGCGTCGGAGCATGTCGGCAAGCACATCGCGGGCGTTGGAGTTGTCATCCACCACCAACACCGGACGCCCCACCAGATCGGCCCGCGGCACCAGCCGGCGCGGTTGTACCACCCCCCGACCCAGCCAGGCGGTAAACCAGAAGGTGGAGCCGACGCAGGGAATGCTGTCCACGCCCACCTCGCCGCCCATCAACTCGGCCAACCGCTTGCTGATCGCCAGGCCCAGGCCGGTGCCACCATGTTTGCGGGTGGTGGATGAATCGGCCTGCTCGAAGCTCTGGAAGAGCCGGCCGCGCTGGTCGTCGGTGATGCCGATGCCGGTGTCGGTGACCGAAAAGCGCAGGCACGGGCCTTCGTCCCGCATCCCGGCAAGCCGCACGCGGATCGTCACCTCGCCACGCTCGGTAAACTTGACCGCGTTGTTGGCAAAGTTGATGAGGATCTGGCCCAGTCGCAGGGGGTCGCCGATCAGCTCGGCAGGTACGTCGTCGGCCACATCGACGATCAGCTCCAGCCCCTTCTCGGCCGTCTTCTCGGCGATCAGACCGGTGACATTGTCGAGCACCCGGTCGAGGGAGAAGCCCACGTGCTCGATCACCAGCTTGCCGGCCTCGATCTTCGAGATGTCGAGGATGTCGTTGATGATGCCCAGCAGGTGCTGGCTGGCGACCTGGATCTTGGTGAGGTAATCCCGCTGACGTCCGGTGAGGCTGGTCTGGAGCGTCAGGTAGGCCATCCCGACGATGGCGTTCATCGGGGTACGGATCTCGTGGCTCATGTTGGCGAGGAAATCCGACTTCACCCGCACGGCTTCCTCGGCCAGGGCGCGGGCGCGTTGCATCTCCTCGGCCGCGGCGCGCTCGGCGGTGATGTCCTCGATGATCCCGACCATGCCCTTGGTCGGATCCGCCACGTCGATCGCCCGGCCCGACATCCGGGCCCAGAAACGGCTGCCGTCCCGACGCCGGACTTCCTGGATGCGCTGGTGGGTGAGCCCCTGCCACACCTGGTCGCGCACCTCCTGCCCGGTGGCAGCCCAGTCTTCGTCGCTGCAGTACCAGATGCGGGTGAACTGTCCGATCTGCTCGCCCGGGGGGTAGCCGAACATCTCGTCCATGCGCCGGTTGGTGCGGACGATCCGCCGGTCCTTGAGCACCAAGATGCCGACGCTGGCCGAATCGAGGATTGCTGCTTTCTCCTCGATGGCAGTGGCGAGATCGGCGGTACGCCGGGCCACCTCGGCCTCCAGCAGGCTGCTCTGGTCCAGATCGGCCTGACGGCGGGCGGTGATGTCCCGGGCCAGCACGATGAAGCGGCTGCCGCCGGCACCCGGGCGGGCGGTGACGGCCAGCTCGAACCAGCGGGTCTGACCGCCGGCCTCGATCTGCAGGGTGCGCCCCTGATCGCTGCCCTGAGCAGCGGCGGCGGCCAGGGCGGCCGTCAGGATGGCGGCGGGCTCGGGCGCCAGCAGCGTGCGGATATCGTGCCCGGCAATGGGCGCGGGCTGGTCGGCGAAAAAGGCGGAGTGGCGGACATGGGCGTCGAGGCAGAGGCCGTCCCGGTCCAGTTCAAGGTAGG
>JAYRYA010000009.1:0-138811 GCA_041917255.1 Zoogloea sp. | reverse complement strand
ACCGATATGGGCCAGCTGTTTCATGGCACTTCCTCCTGGTGATCTCAGCCCCGCGGCTGCCTGAGCGCCAGTGTCGCGCTATGGGGTGGGGGAGTCCATGTCATTAGTAGACGACAAATGTCGCGTCTGGGGGCTTATGCGGCTGTCGCCTAATCTGTCAGATTGTGCTAAGTTGCTGTATATAAACACAGCAACCGCGGAGCTTTGCGTCATCATGTCGTCTACCCTTCTTGCGGCTTCTTCCCCGGCGCCTCGCTTGCTCGATCTGGTCCGGGAGCGGATTCGTGTCAAGCACTACAGCCTGAGAACCGAACAGGCCTATACGGGCTGGATTAAACGCTACATCCTCTTTCATGACAAGCGGCATCCGCGGGAGATGGGCAAGGTTGAGGTGGAGGCGTTTCTGGGTGCCCTGGCGGTGGAGCGCAACGTGAGTGCGGCGACGCAGACACAGGCGTTGTCGGCTTTGCTTTTTCTGTATCGGGATGTCCTGGGTATCGAACTGCCGTGGCTCGATGATCTGGTGCGCGCGAAGAAGCCCAGGCGTTTGCCGTCGGTGCTGACGCGGGCAGAGGCGTCGGCTTTGCTCGGCGCGCTGGATGATCCGGATGTGGTCCTTCCTGCGCGGCTGCTGTATGGCGCGGGGTTGCGGCTTCTGGAATGCCTGCGCTTGCGCGTCAAGGATGTGGATGCGTCTCGACGGGAGATTCTGGTGCGCGATGGCAAGGGGCAGAAAGACAGGGTGACGATGCTACCGGAGAGCCTGCTGCCGTCGATGCAGGCGCAGCTGGAAGCGGTCGGGCAGCTGCACGCCAGGGATCTGGCGAACGGGCATGGTGAGGTGTGGTTGCCCGATGCGCTGGCGGTCAAGTATCCCGGCGCTGCCACGGCGCTGGGCTGGCAGTACGTGTTTCCTGCGGCGGGGTTCTCGCGGGATCCGCGGAGTGGGGTGGTGCGCCGCCATCATCTTGACGAGCGGCGGGTTCAGCGGGCGGTCAAGAGGGCGGCCGAGGCGGTGGGCATCGTCAAGATGGTGTCGCCGCATACTTTCCGACATTCATTCGCCACCCATCTGCTGGAGGCGGGTTACGACATTCGCACCGTGCAGGAGTTGCTCGGGCATTCGGATGTGAAGACGACCATGATCTACACCCATGTGCTCAACCGGGGCGGGCGAGGGGTGGTCAGCCCCCTCGACATCGCGCAGTGATCCGGCGCGCCGGCCTCAGTAAATCTCCCGCGTCTCCAGGAACTTGATGTTGGGGAAGCGTTCCTGGGCCATCTGCAGGTTTACCCGGTTGGGGGCGAGGTAGACGTAGTCGCCGTTGCCGTCCAGCGCCATGTTGGCGGGGGATTTGTCGGCGAGGGCGCGCAGGTCGGCGTCGGAGCCGCGCAGCCAGCGGGCGGTGGCGTAGCTGCAGGATTCGAACATCACGTCCACGCCGTATTCAAACTCCAGCCGGTGGGCCACCACGTCGAACTGCAGGGTGCCCACGGCGCCGAGGATCAGTTCGTTGGTGGTGGTGGGGCGGAAGAGCTGGGTGGCACCCTCTTGGGCGAGCTGCTCGAGGCCCTTCTGCAGCTGCTTCATCTTGAGCGGGTTCTTGATCTGGGCGCGGCGGAAGTGCTCGGGCGCGAAGCTCGGGATGCCGGTGAATTGCAGGTCTTCGCCTTCGGTGAAGGTGTCGCCCAGGTGGATGGTGCCGTGGTTGGGGATGCCGATGATGTCGCCGGCCCAGGCTTCGTCGGTGGTGTTGCGGTCTTGCGCCATGAAGGTGATGGCGTTGTTGATGGCGAGGCTCTTGCCGGTGCTCACCTGCTTGAGCTTGCCGCCGCGCTCGAAGCGGCCGGCGCACACGCGGATGAAGGCGATGCGGTCGCGGTGCTTCGGGTCCATGTTGGCCTGGATCTTGAACACGAAGCCGGAGAACTTGGGCTCGATGGGCTCGACCATGCGGCTCTTGGACGGACGGGCCAGGGGCGCTGGGGAGAGCTCGACCACGGCATCGAGCAGGCTCTGCACGCCGAAGTTATTGACCGCCGAGCCGAAGAACACCGGGCACTGCTTGCCTTCCAGGTAGGCCTCGCGGTTGAAGGTGTGGGACGCGCCGCGGACGAGCTCGATGTCCATGCGCAGCTCGTCGGCCTGTTCGCCGATCACTTCGTCGAGGCGCGGGTTGTCGAGGCCCTGGATGATCTCGGAGGTGCCCTTTTCGGCCTGCGGGTCGAAGAACTGGATGGTGTCGGTGTAGAGGTGATACACGCCGCGGAAGCGCTTGCCCATGCCGATGGGCCAGGTCATGGGGGCGCACTGGATGCCCAGCACGGATTCGATTTCATCCAGCAGTTCGATGGGCTCGCGGCCTTCGCGGTCGAGCTTGTTGATGAAGGTGACGATGGGCGTGTCGCGCAGGCGGCACACGTTGAGCAGCTTGATCGTCTGGGCTTCGACGCCGTTCACCGAGTCGATGACCATGACCGCCGAATCCACCGCAGTGAGGGTGCGATAGGTGTCTTCCGAGAAATCCTCGTGGCCCGGGGTGTCGAGCAGGTTGATGACGCAGTCGCGATACGGAAACTGCATCACCGACGAGGTGACCGAGATGCCGCGCTGCTTTTCCAGCTCCATCCAGTCGGAGGTGGCGTGGCGCGCAGCCTTGCGAGCGCGGATCTCGCCGGCCACCTGGATTGCGCCGCCGAACCACAGCAGCTTTTCGGTCAGGGTCGTCTTGCCCGCATCGGGGTGGGAGATGATCGCGAAGGTGCGACGGCGGGCGATTTGCTGGACGGCTGCAGACATGGCGGGATACGGCGAATGCGAAAAACCCGCGATTATACAGGGTGATGCGGCTCGTCCGGTTGCCGGCTGGGCTCAGAACTCGAGCAGCATCAGCCGCCGCCCGCCGGCGTCGTGCTTGCCGGCCATGCGGAAACCCAGCCGGTTGAAGCGGCGGCTGCGGGCGGTGGAAACGAGCAGCCGGCCGTGCTTGTAGTTTTCCATCAGCCAGGCGATGCGGGTGGCAATCAGCGCCCGGGCGATGCCCTGGCCACGGGCGTGCTCGGCCACTGCCGAGAGATACAGGATGTGGGTGTCGCTGGCCCAGTCGGCGGCCTTGATGCCGCCCACGCCCACCAGCTCGCCCTGCTGCCGGGCGACGAAGAACTGCCGGTAGAAGGGCATTGGCGCGGATGCGAGCTGGTCGATGAGGCGCTCGCGACCATAGCGCTCGGGGTCGGCGAAGGCAGCAAGGAGAACGTCCGCCGCGGCTTCGCGGTCAGTGTCGTCCATGGGGCTGATGTGGATGTCGTCCTTGATGATGTGTCCCCTGGCGGGTGGCTGGACGTGCATTGGAGCGCGGCGTTGTTGCAGCGATGTTGCAGCGGCGGTGCGACAATCGTCGGCATTCCCCTGCCTGGAGTCATCCGCATGAAGTTTTCGGTCCTGTCGTGGAACATCGAGCATTTCAAGGGCGGCGCGGCGCGCCTTAAGAAGGTGACCACCCACATCAAGAAGCAGAAACCGGATGTGTTTGCCCTGCTGGAAATCGAGAACGTGAACGTGCGGGCGCTGATGGAGCAGGCGTTTGCCGGCTACGACTTTGCGCTGACCGACGGGCCCCAGGTGCAGGAGATCCTGGTGGGCTGGCGGCGTGCCGCCTTCGAGCAGGCGGTGTTCTCCCAGAAGCGGGAGTTCGACGTGGGCAACGACAAGCTGCGCCCGGGGGCCTTGCTCAGCGTGCGTCTGGCGGGCGTCTGGTACAACCTGTTGTTCCTGCACACCGACAGCGGCACGGATGCACCGGCCTTCGGCAACCGCGCCGAGATGTTTGGCAAGACCTGGAACCTCAAGTCGGCCCTCGACCGCAATCTCGGCGGCGACGGGGCGTCGCGGCTGGTGGTGATGGGCGATCTGAACACCATGGGGCTGATGTTCCCGCGGCCCGCCAAGAAGTTCCTGCGGGTGGATGCACCCACCGAGATCGCCGCGTTGGCCGAGGCGGCAAAGGATGCCGGGATGAAGCTGCTCACCAAGGATCGCGACGCGACCTGGAAGGGTTCGGTGGGGGAGTCCAACCTCGATCACGCCATCGCGTCGGCTTCGCTGGATTTCTCCCGCTTTGGCACCGGGGCAGATGCGCCGCAGGTGAAGGTGAAAGGCTGGCCGGATCTTGCCGGCACCGCCCAGGCGAGCTTCCTGGCGGACGTGTCGGATCACGCCTCGCTGTATCTGGAGATCGCCTGAGGCTCGGCGCCCGGCCTCAATCAGCGCGACGGTGACGAGAGGTGATGCCCGGTGACTTGCGGCACGCCACGGCAAGACGGCCACGGTGCATGCCGTGGCCGTCTTGCGTTCAGCAGGTGGCGGGGGCTCAGCGGCCGATCCGCCCCTTGCCCCGGGCGAGGCGGTGGAGCACCGCCACCATCCGGTCAATCTCCTCGCAGGTGTTGTAGAAGGCGATGGAGGGTCGCACGGTGGCTTCCTGCCCGAAACGGCGCAGGATGGGCTGGGCGCAGTGGTGGCCGGAGCGCACCGCGATGCCTTCCTCGTTGAGGGCTTTGCCCACTTCGTCCGGGCGGTAGCCGTCCATCACGAAGGACATCACGCTGGCCTTTTCCGCCGCGGTGCCGATCAGCTTGAGGCCGGGCACCGTGAGCAGGCCGCGGGTGCCGTACACAAGCAGATCGTGCTCGTAGCGGGCGATGTTCTCCATGCCGAGGCGCTCGACGTAGTCGATTGCCGCGCCCAGGCCCACCGCGTCGGCGATGTTGCCGGTGCCGGCTTCGAAGCGGGTCGGGGGGCCGTGGTAGATGGTCTTCTCGAAGGTGACGTCGGCGATCATGTTGCCGCCGCCCTGCCACGGGGGCATGTCTTCGAGGATGGACCGCTTGCCGAACACCGCGCCGATGCCGGTGGGGGCAAACACCTTGTGGCCGGAGAAGACGAAGAAGTCCGCGCCGATCTCCTGCACATTCACGCGCATATGCGACACCGACTGGGCGCCATCGACCACCGCCACCGCGCCGGCCTGGTGAGCCATGGCGACGATCTCCTTGACCGGCACCACGGTGCCCAGGGCGTTGGATACCTGGGTGACCGAGACGATCTTCGTGCGGTCGGTGAGGAGCTTGCGGTATTCGTCCAGCAGCACCTGGCCGGTGTCGTCCACCGGGATCACCTTGATGCGGGCGCCCTTGGTGGCGGCAAGCTGCTGCCACGGCACGATGTTGGCGTGGTGTTCGAGGTGGGAGACGATGATCTCGTCCCCTTCGCCCACGTTCTGCCAGCCCCAGGTCTTGGCGATGAGGTTGATGCCCTCGGTCGCGCCGCGCACGAAGATGATTTCATCAGACGAGCTGGCGCCCAGGAAGCGCGCCACCTTGTTGCGGGCGCCTTCGTAGGCATCCGTCGCGCGGGCGGCAAGCTCGTGGGCGGCCCGGTGGATGTTGGAGTTCTCGTGCTCGTAGAAGTACGCGAGCCGCTCGATCACCGCCTTCGGTTTGTGGGTGGTGGCCGCGTTGTCGAACCACACCAGCTGACGGCCATTGACCCGCTCCTGCAGGATCGGGAAATCGCGCCGCACGGCATTCACGTCGAAGGCCGGGTGGGCTGACTGCTTCACCTCGGGCACGTCCGGCTGCCGGTCCGGCACGCCGGCGGTGTCGAGGAAGTAGAACTGGCTCGGGGCGCTGGTGGTGGGTGTGGCCGCAGTGCGCCGTTCGCCGGCGATCTCGGCGAGCAGGCTGTGAAGTTCGGCTTCGCCGGGCAGGCCGAAGCTTTGCGGGACGATGCGATTCTCAGCCACCGGCGCGGCAGACGGCGGCGCCGACCTGGCCGCGCCCGCTTCACCCAGAAAGTAGTATGGGGTGGACGGAGCGAGCGGCGGCGGCGAGGCCGGCGGGCTGAAGGTGGGCAGGGCAGCGGCGTAGGCTTCGGGCACACCGAAGGCCGGGTTGCCGGCCTTGCCGGCGCCGGAGGCGTGATCGACCGGCACCGATTCGGCGCTGACCGGGGACGCCGGTGCGGCGGCGGTCAGCTGCGGTCCCACGTCGCCGAGACGGATTTCGGGCGGAACTTCGGGCTGCGGCGCGGAAGGGCTGCCGACGCTGCCGGTGCTGCCGGGCAGGGCGGCGAAGAAATCGCCGGCCAGCCTCGCCAGGGTGGCTTCGTCAGGCAGGCCCGCCGGCAGGCTGCCGAGGGCTGCCAGCCCCTCACTTATAGGTGTCGGGATAGTCATGGTACTTGCCGATCTCCACGTCATCCAGAACAGCCAGTGCGTCGTCGGTCAGCACGGCCAGGGAGCAATACAGCGAAATCAGGTAGGACGCGATGGCGTTGCGGTTGATGCCCATGAAGCGCACCGACAGGCCCGGGCTCTGCTCGCCGGCAAGGCCGGGCTGGAACAGGCCGACCACGCCCTGGCGCTTCTCGCCGGTGCGCAGCAGGATGATCTTGGTCTTGCCGTCTTCCACCGGCACCTTGTCCGAGGGCACGAGCGGGATGCCACGCCAGGTGAGGAACTGGGCGCCGAACAGGCTGACGGTGGGGGGCGGCACGCCGCGACGGGTGCATTCGCGGCCGAAGGCGGCGATGGCGAGGGGGTGGGTGAGGAAGAAGCCGGGTTCCTTCCAGACGCGGGTGAGCAGGTCGTCCAGATCGTCGGGGGTGGGGGCGCCGGTGAGGGTCGAGATGCGCTGTTCATCGGTGACGTTGGCGAGCAGGCCGTAATCCGGGTTGTTGATGAGCTCGGATTCCTGACGCTCCTTGATGGTCTCGACGGTGAGGCGCAGCTGCTCCTTGATCTGGTCGTGGGGGCTGCTGTACAGATCGGAGACGCGGGTGTGCACGTCGAGGATGGTGGTCACCGCGTTGAGGAAGTACTCGCGCGGGGCTTCGTCGTAGTCCACAAAGGTTTGCGGCAGCTCGGATTCGTCACGCTGGGAGCAGGCGACGCGCACGTCGCGGGGGTTCTTGACCTTGTTGAGGCGGTAGATACCGGCCTCGACCGGGAGCCACTGGAGCAGATGAACCAGCCAGCGTGGGGTGATGGTGGAAAGCTGGGGAACGGTTTTGGTGGCGTTGGCCAGCTGCCGCGCGGCGTTGTCGCCAAGGGCTGTCTGGACGTCGAGGTGCTCGGACATTGCGTTTCCTTATCAGTGAAATGAAAAACGTTATGCAAGAAATCGATATGAAAGTTTGATGCCGTGGCGACGGCGCTTCAACCGGCTATAGCCGTCATCCTGCAAGGCGGCCGTCGGGTGTGTGCTCGAAGCGGGCCACCAGGGTGGAGGGTTTGACGCCCAGGGCCGTGGCGAGCTTGGCGAGGGTGGCGAGGGACGGCATGGCCTGGCCGCGCTCGATGTCGCCCACGTAGCCGCGATTGAGGTCGGCGTGTTCTGCGAGCTGCTCCTGCGACCAGCCGCGCTCTTCGCGCAGATGCCGCACCACGCGCCCGAAGTGGGTCTGCAGTTCAGTCATGGGCTGCTGCTCCCTGTTCGCCGGCGCCCTGGGTGGAGCTGGCCTGGGTAACGTGGCTGCCGGGCGGCACGCTGTGGGTGAGCCACACGTTGCCGCCGATGCTGGAGCCGCGGCCGATGACGATGCGCCCGAGAAGGGTGGCGCCGGCGTAGATCACCACGTCGTCCTCGACGATGGGGTGGCGGGCGAGACCTTTTTCGAGGCTGCCGTCGGCACCCACCGGAAAGCGCTTGGCACCCAGGGTGACGGCCTGATAGACGCGCACGCCGTGGCCGATCACCGAGGTTTCGCCGATCACCACGCCCGTGCCGTGGTCGATGAAGAAGCTGCCGCCGATGGTGGCGCCCGGGTGGATGTCGATGCCGGTGGCCGAGTGGGCGAGCTCGGACACGATGCGGGCGATCAGCGGCACGCCAAGCCGGTAGAGCTGGTGGGCGATGCGGTGGTGGATGATGGCCAGGATACCCGGGTAGCACAGCACGACTTCGTCCACGCTGCCGGCGGCTGGGTCGCCCCGGTAGGCGGCTTCCACGTCGCTGTCGAGGCAGGCCCGGATCGTGGGCAGGGCGGCGGCCAGTTCGCGCACGATGCGCTGGACGGCCGCGGGGCTGGCGTCCGCGTCAGGGCGGCCGTGGCGGATCTGGTAGCGCAGTTCGAGAGCGATCTGTTCTGCAAGGCCCTGGAGGGCGATGTCCAGGGTCTTGCGGACATAGCCGTCTTCGTGTTCCTGGCGCAGGTCGGCGGGGCCGAGGCGCATCGGGAAGAGCGCGCCGCGCAGGCTGCCGACGATGCTGCGCAGGGCGTCGTGGGACGGCAGCTCGCGGCCGCCAAATTCGATCTGGCGCTGCTGGGCGGTACGCCAGCGTTCGCGCACGGCGCGCAGCTCGGCGACCACGGTTTCAAGGTTGAGGCTGGCTGGCGGTGCGGTAGAGGCGGATTCGGGACGGAGCAGGGGAATGGTCGGCATGGTGTCAGTCCTGAATCCAGGGCAGGCCGTGGAGGCGCCACCCACCCAGATGGCCTCGGCGGTTATTGGCATCCAGGTCGCCCTCGAAACCCTCCAGCACGTTGAAGGCGTTCTGGAAACCGGCTTTGGTGGCGGCCTCGGCGGCGGCGATGGAGCGCTTGCCGCTGCGGCACAGGAAGAGCAGCACCGCATCCTTCTTCGCTTTGGTTTCGAGTTCCTTCACGAAGCGCGGATTACGGGTGAGGGCCGTGCCAGTCATCCAGGCCACGTGGAGGGTGTCGGGCACGTGGCCGACGAACTTGCGCTCTTCGTTGGTGCGCACATCCACCAGCACGGCGCGGCCCGCGCTGAAGAGTTCCCAGGCTTCGGTGGGGCTTACGCCGCCCGCGTAGGGCAGGCCGCGCTCACGGGCCTGCTGGCGGGCGTGGTCGAGAAGGGTGTCGAGTTCATCGGGCTGGCTGTCGGAAGCCAGGTTGACCGGCTGCGGGGCCGATTGAGGGGCGGCGGTCGTGACGCTGTGGTGGGTGTCGAACATGGGTGTCTCCACTGGCTGTTGCTGGAGGACGTGCGGTGCGGCACGTCCTGTCCGGGTGGAGACACATTAGCGGGCGGGTCTGGCGATACGAACCAATAAGAATTCAGATGGATTCCAGTGGAATCCGAAAATGCTTTGCAGGATGCGGCCTATGGCAGCCGGAAGCATGCCGGCGTTTGCGGATCAGGCGGGGACGGGCTCCGGTGCGTGGAGCACGTGGCAGTTGCCGCCGCGTTTCTTGGCTTCGTACATGGCGGCGTCGGCGTTCTTGAAGAGGGTCTGGGGGGCTTGGGCGTCGGTGGGGAAGATGCTCACGCCGATGCTCGCCGATACCGGCAGGCCTCCGCTGTGGGTGTTGCTATGGGCGACGGCGGCGAGCACCCGTCGCATGGTCTCGTCGATCTGGTCGATGTCGGTGATGCCGGTGATGAGCAGGACGAACTCGTCGCCGCCCCAGCGGGCCACGGTGTCGCCGGCCCGCACGGTGGCCTTGAGGTTGTGGGCGATGTCCTGCAGCACGTCGTCGCCGGCCTTGTGGCCGAGCTTGTCGTTGATCGGCTTGAAGCCGTCCAGGTCGGCCAGGCAGATGGCGACCTTGCTGCGGGCGCGGTCGGCCTGGGCGAGGGCCTGGGTCAGGCGGTCTTCGAGCAGGTTGCGGTTGGGCAGGCCGGTGAGGGCATCCTGGTGGGCCATGTCGCTGAGCTTGAGGCGCGATGCCTTGAGGGCGACGTTGAGCTGGCGGGTGCGCACGTAGAGGATCGCCAGCCCTAGCACCATGAGGGCGAGCCCGATGGCGACCGGGAGCAGATACTGCTGCAGGACGTCCCGCAGGTTGATCGGTTCGGACTTGTCGTACGGGTAGATGTGGTGGCGCCGCATGACCGCCTGCACCTGCTGGTACTCCAGCGGAGTGGACCAGCGGTAGTAGCGGGCGCTCCGCGCGGCCGGGTGGTCGGGCGGCATCATCAGCAGGGTGGCGGCAACCTGGTTGGCGACGTCGATGGGGACATGGGGCGCTGCCGCGAGCGGCCATTCCGGATAGAGCCCAGTGCTCACCAGAAACGGGAAATCGCGATGGGGGGTCGGTTCGATGACGCGCAGCCGGGAGAGCTGGATGCTGCCTTCCCGGGCCATGGCTTCCAGCACGCCGCTGCGGGCAAAGCCTGCGTCGGCGCGGCCTTCGAGCACGGCCATGACGCAGTTGTCCTGGGGGAAACCGAGGAACTCGAGGTGAGTGTCCTTGTCGAGGTCGAGGCCGACCTGCCAGGCGAGGTCGTACTGGAGCAGGAAGGCGGCGAAGGAGGTGCGGTCCACCGCCGCGATGCGCTTGCCCTTGAGGTCTTCCAGGCGCTGGATGTCCTGCCGGTCGCTGCGGGTGAAGATCGCGCCGCCAAAGCGGTTGACGGTGACGCCGTTCTCGCGCTTGACCAGCGTGGCGAGGCGCGAGACGCCGAAGCGCGTCTCCATGATGATGTAGTGCTGGGGGTTGGTGAGCACGAAATCCAGCTCGCCGTGGGCGAGGGCGATCTCGAACTCGGGCAGCGTCATCGGAACGGGAACGAAGCGCGTGCCGGGCATCCGCGACGAGAGGTAGTCCATCGTCGGCTGCCATTCGCGGATGGTGACGGACTTGTCGCGGAATGACGTGATGCCGACCCGGCGGAGCGTATCGGTCTCCGGCTCCGCTTCGGCGTGGGCGTCAACGATGAGGCAGAAAAAAAGCGCAAGCAGCGCCACGACGAAACCCGGCAGGCCGCGCACGCAAAGGCGCCCCGGGGTATTTCTGAGGGTATTCCCTCTTGTTGTCATTGTTTCCTCGCACCGTGAACCGGTGAATTGTCTCCCTGCGCCGATTGTATGCCCGCTGCTGGAGCAGCACCAAAGGAGTTGGTCCGAGTGATGACGTTGGGCTGGGTTAGGTGTGGCAGATCAGTTCATGGGTCGGGGCTGGCGCTGGTTTTCGGGCGGTGGGGTGGCTGGGCGGGGGTCAGCCACGATGTGCCCCGGCGTGTACCGGGTGCCTGTGAGCCACTTTTGGGGTGGGTTGTGGCGTGGGAATCGGGGCGAGGCCCGCAGCGAAACGGCGCAGGGCCGGCTCGAAGCGCGCGGCGTCGATCAGGAAGCCATCGTGCCCGTGGGGCGAGTCGATGGCGACGAGCGTCGCGAAAGGCAGCAGAGTGGCGAGTTCGAACTGGTCCGCGGGCACATAGAGGGCGTCGGAGGTGACCGAGCCGACCAGCACCGGCTGGTGGAGGTTCGCCAGCGCCGTGCCGCAGCCACCCCGGCCGCGGCCGAGGTCATGGGTGTCCATGGCGTCGAGGAGCACCCGGTAGCTGTTGGCATCGAAGCGTCGGGTGAGGGCCTGTCCGTGGTGGCGCAGCCAGCCCTGCACGGAGCCGTCGTCCGTCGAGTACGGTGCATCGCCGTTGCGGCTGAAGCGGCTGGCCAGGGCGCCGGGGCTGCGATAGCTGACCATCGCCATCGCCCGGGCGGCGGCCAGCCCGGCGACGGGCGGATCGGCCGGCGGATAATGGCCATCCCGATACTTCGGATCGGCGGCGAGGGCGAGACGCTGGGCCTCGCTCCAGGCCATGCACCAGGGCGAGTGGCGGGCGGCAGCGGCGACGCTGGCCACGGCGTCGACCCGATCCGGGTCGAGCAGTGCCCACTCCAGCGCCTGCAGGCCGCCCATCGAGCCGCCGATCACCAGACGGATATGGCGGATGCCGAGGGCGTTGGCGAGCAGGATCTGGGCGTGCACCTGATCGCGGATGGTGACGCTCGGGAAGCGTGCGCCCCACGGCCTGCCGTCCGGCGCCGGGCTGGTGGGGCCGGTGCTGCCGTAGCAGCCGCCCAGCACGTTGCTGCAGACGATGAAGTCGCGCTCCGGGTCGATGGCCCGACCGGCGCCGAAGAGCGGCGCCCACCAGTCGTCGGCGTCGGCCGAGCCGGTGAGGGCGTGGCAGACGATGACGGCGTTGTCGGCCCGAGCGGAGAGCCGCCCCCAGGTGCGGAAGGCGATCTGCGTGTTCGGCAGCGCTTCGCCTGATTCGAGGCGCAGTGGCGCAATCGGGCGGAAAACCCGGGTCTGGTCCGAGAGCCGGAAGGTGCTCATGCCGCGTTGGCCAGCCCGGCCCGGCGCAGGGCGTGGTCGAAGTCGGCCTTGATGTCTTCGATGTGCTCGATGCCCACCGACACGCGCACCAGGTCCGGCCGCACGCCGGCGCTCTTCTGCTCGGCCTCCGACAACTGCTGGTGGGTGGTGGACGCCGGGTGGATCACCAACGTCTTGGCGTCGCCGACGTTGGCCAGGTGGCTGGCGAGCTCCACGTTGTCGATGAAGGTCCGCGCCGCGTTGGCGCCGCCCTTGATGCCGAAGTTGAGCACCGCGCCGAAACCGTTGCGCAGGTACTTCTTGGCCAGTTCGTGATAAGGACTGTCTTCCAGGCCGTTGTATTCGACCCACGCCACCTGCGGGTGGGCCTTGAGCCAGCGGGTGAGTTCCAGCGTGTTGTCCAGGTGGCGCTGGACGCGCAGCGACAGCGTCTCGACGCCCTGCAGGAGCTGGAAGGCGTTGAAGGGCGACAGGGTGGGGCCGATGTCGCGCAGGCCTTCGACCCGGGCGCGGATGGCGAAGGCGATATTGCCGAAGGGGCCGCCGCTGCCGAAGACTTCCCAGAAATTGAGCCCGTGGTAGCCCGGCGCCGGATCGGTGAACAGCGGGAACTTGCCGTTGCCCCAGTTGAACTTGCCGGCGTCGATCACCACGCCGCCCACCGAAGTGCCGTGGCCGCCGATCCACTTTGTGGCGGATTCGACCACGATGTCGGCGCCGTGGTCGATGGGGCGGGCGATGTAGCCGCCAGCGCCGAAGGTGTTGTCGACGATCAGCGGAATGCCGGCCTCGTGGGCGATCTGCGCCAGCGCCTCGAAATCCGGGATGTTGAAGCGCGGGTTGCCGATGGTCTCCACGTACAAGGCCTTGGTGTTGGCGTCGATGGCGCGACGGAAATCCTCGGGGTCGTCGCCCTCGACGAACTTCACCTCGATGCCGAGGCGCGGCAGCGTGACCTTGAACTGGTTATAGGTGCCGCCATACACATAGCTGGTGGACACGATGTTGTCGCCGGCCTGGGCGATGGTCGTGATGGCCAGGAACTGGGCGGCCTGGCCGGAGCTGGTAGCCACCGCCGCGACGCCGCCTTCGAGCGCGGCGATGCGCTGCTCGAAGACGTCGGTGGTCGGGTTCATGATCCGGGTGTAGATGTTGCCGAACTCCTTCAGCGCAAAGAGGCGCGCGCCGTGGTCGGCGTCGTTGAAGGTGTAGGAGGTGGTCTGGTAGATCGGCACGGCGCGGGCGTTGGTGCCCGGGGCGGGTTGCTGGCCGGCGTGGACCTGCAGGGTTTCGAAACGGTAGGCGGCTTTGCGGTCGGTCATGGCGAGGCTCCTTGGGTTTGTCTTGTTTTGTTGTATCTGGCGAGGCGTTGGCCTCAGCCCCACACGCCGCTGCGGCGGTCGTCCACACGCTTGGCCTTGTGGGTGGCGCGGGGCAGGGTGTCGGGCGGCAGGATGCTCACCACCGCGCTGACGCCGGTGACCGCCTTCAGGTGGTGGGCGAAACGGCTGGCGAGGTCGGCATCGGTAGCCGTGGCGGCGGCGGTGCGCTCGACCTCGACGGTGAGGCGATCGAGATGGTTTTCGCGCTCGACGATCAGCCGGTATTCGCCGGTGAGGTCGTGGTCTCGCCGGGCGATGGCCTCCACGTCGCTGGGGAAGACATTGACGCCCTTGATGATGAGCATGTCGTCGAGTCGGCCGTGGATGCCCTGGAGGCGGATCGAGGTGCGGCCGCAGGCGCAGGGGTCGGAGGTGAAGGACACGATGTCGCCGGTGCGGAAGCGGATCATCGGTCGGGCGGTCTTCTTGAGGGTGGTGAGCACCAGCTCGCCGCGGCCGCCTTCGGGCACCGGCTCGTTGGTATCCGGGTGGAGCACCTCGACGAGGATGTGATCCTCAGCCCAGTGCAGACCGTCCTTCTCCTCGCACATGCCGGCGCAGGAGCCGAAGATGTCGGACAAGCCGTAGTAGTCGTACACCGAGGCGCCCCACAGGTCTTCGATACGCTGGCGGGTTTCGGGGATCGAGCCGCCAGGCTCACCTGCCACGAAGATGCGCCGTACCGACAGATCCTTGCGCAGGTCGATGCCTTCCTTGATGGCGGTCTCGCCCAGATACCAGGCGTAGGACGGCGTCGTCCAGATGGCGGTGACCTGGAACTGGCGCAGGATGGCGAGCAGGCGCTCGGACGGCACGGTGCCGGCGTGGATCGACAGGGCGCCGAGCTTCTGGGCGCCCAGCACGCACGGGCCGCCGACGAACAGCGAGAAGTTGAGCGAGTGGGCGTAGCGGTCTTCCGGGCGCAGGCCCGAGGACCAGAACTGGCGCGCCTCGTAGTCGATCCAGTCGTCGAAATCCTGGGCCGTGAAGGGCGAGGCGGTGGGCACGCCGGTGGAGCCACTGGAGGCGGAGATGTAGACGATGTCCCGCTCCGGCACGGCCACCAGATCGCCGAAGGGCGGCACGGCGAGCTGACGCTCGCGCAGGGTGGATTTGTTGATGAAGGGGAACAGGCGGATGTCGTCGAGGCTGCGGACGATCTCAGGATGCACGCCGGCAGCGTCGAAACTCGCCCGGTAGAAGGGCGAGTGGTGGTAGGCGTGGAGGAGGTGCTTCTGTAGCAGCTGCAGCTTCAGGGCATCCCAATCGACGCGGGACGGGGTTTCGAGGGCGGCGTTCCAGAAGGGACGGTGGGGGCTCAGCATGACGTTGAATCCTTGGGGGCTGCGTAGGTCGGACTGAAGCCCGACCTACAGGCAGGCTCGATTACTGGAGGAAGGCCGGGCGGGCGTAGCCGGCGAAGTGCTTGTCCAGCGCGGCGCGGTATTCGGGGGCGTGGAAGGCGCCGGCGATGTCCTTGGCCCAGGGCTTGTCCCTGTCCTCGGTCTTCACGGCGACCACGTTGAGGTAGTGGTCCGGGGTCTTCTCGAGGGCCACGGCTTCGGTGAGCTTGAGGCCGGACGAGATCGCGAAGTTGCCGTTGATGAGGGCGAACTCGGCGTCGTCGAGGGTGCGCGGCAGCTGGGCGGCTTCGATGGGGGTGAGCACCAGCTTGCGCGGGTTCTCGGCCACGTCCTTCTCGGTGGCCTTGAGCGGATCGACGCCGGCCTTCACCTTGACGAGCTTGAGCTGTTCCAGGAAGACCAGCGCGCGGGCCAGGTTGCTCGGGTCGTTGGGCAGGGTGATGCGGTCGCCGTCCTTGACGTCGGCAAGGCTCTTGCGCTTCTTGGAATACAGGCCCAGCGGGGCGATGGGCGCCTTGGTGATGTCGGTGAGGTTCAGGCCCTTGTCGGCCGAGAACTTCTTCAGATAGATGATGTGCTGGAACAGGTTGGCGTCCAGCGAGCCCTGGGCGAGGGCCAGGTTGGGCTGCACGTAGTCGTTGAGCTCGACGAGCTTGACGGTGAAGCCCTTCTTTTCGAGCACCGGCTTGATGCCGAGCTTGAGCTGGTCGAAGTTGGAGCCGGCGGTGGCGCCGATGACGAGGGTCTTCTTCTCCTGGGCGTGGGCGGTGCCAAGGCCGAGCCCGGCGACGAGACCGACGGTGGCGGCAAGCTGGGCAAGGCGCAGGGCGAAGTGGCGGCGGGTGCTGTGCATGGTGGTGTTCTCCGGAACGATTGGATTTGAGGTGTTGTTGTTTTGGGGTTAGCGCTTGTCCACCCGGCGGGCGAGCCACTGGCCGGCAAACTGGACGCTCTGGACGAGGGCGATGAGCAGGACGATGGTGATGACCATCACGTCAGTCTGGAACCGGTAGTACCCGTAGCGGATCGCCAGGTCGCCGATGCCGCCGCCGCCCACCACGCCGGCCACGGCCGAGTAGGACAGAAAGCTTACGGCCAGCACGGTGATGGCCAGCACCAGGCCCGAGCGGGCCTCGACCAGCAGCACGTGGCGGACGATTTGCAGCGGCGAGGCGCCCATGGCTTCGGCGGCCTCGATCACGCCGCGGGGCACGTCGCGGAGGGTTTGCTCGATGAGGCGGGCGAAGTAGAAGGTGGCGGCGATGGACAGCGGCACGCTGGCCGCCAGCGGCCCGATGGAGGTGCCGGCGATCACCCGGGTGAAGGGCGAGATCGCCACCAGCAGGATGATGAACGGGAAGCTGCGCACCACGTTGATCACGCCGTTGGTGACCAGGTTGAAGCCGCGGAAGCGCTCCAGCGACTGACCACGGCTGGTGAGGAACACCAGGATGCCCAGCGCGCCGCCCAGTACGAGCGCCACCGACAGGCAGATGGCGAGCATCAGCAGGGTTTCGCCGGTGGCTTTGAAGATCTCGGGCTGCAGCTCGACCAGCGTATCGAGGAGGTTTTCAGGCATGGGCGGCCTCCAGGGCGAAGTGATGCGGGGAAGGCGCAGCTGCCTCGGCCTGCGTAGGGGACGGGCTGGCGGCGGGGCCGATGGCGCCAAAATCGGCCAGCCAGCTGGCGAGCCGGGAGCCTTCGGGGATCGCACCGTTGGCGATGTCGAGCTGCTCGACGATGCGGCCACCCTCCATCACTGACACCCGTTGGCACAGGCGGCGGACCACTTCCATCTCGTGGCTGACGAGGAGGATCGTCACGCCGAACTGGCGGTTGGCGTCGGCCAGCACGTCCAGCAGATCCAGCGTGGTGCGCGGATCGAGGGCGGAGGTGGGTTCGTCGGCAAGGAGCACATGGGGCTCGGGCGCCAGGGCGCGGGCGATGGCGACGCGCTGCTTCTGGCCACCGGAGAGCCGGCCGGGGTAAACATCCGCCTTTGCCGCCAGACCGACGAAATCTAGGCAGGTGGCGACGCGCTTCTTGATGTGGGCAGGGCTGGCACCGGCAATGCGCATGGGCAGGGCGACGTTCTCGGCGACGGTCTGGTTATGCAGCAGGTTGAAGTGCTGGAAGATCATCCCGATGTGGTGGCGGGCCTGGCGCAGGCCGGCGGCCGAGAGCCGGGTGAGGTTCTGGCCGTGGACGATCACCTCGCCGGCGTCGGGGCGCTCGAGCAGGTTGACCAGGCGCAGCAGGGTCGACTTGCCGGCGCCCGAGAAGCCGATGATCCCGTGGATCTCGCCTTGGGGAACCACCAGATCGGTGGTGCGAACGCCGACCTCGCCGCCACCGGGGTCGGTAAAGCGGCGGGAGACGCCCTTGAGCGCGATGGCGGGCGTGGATGCTGGGGTAGCGGACATGGTGCGGTGCAAAAGTGCTGGGAATGCAGCCACTTTATTCGCCGGGCTCTGGCACCAGAACCAATTAAATCTGCAGAGTTATGCAGATGATTCGTGCAGAGCTTTGCATGCCTGACGGCTGGGCGATCTGCGTCCACGGCGAGCGGCCCGGTGTCCTTGCGGACCCGGGCGCGGGCGGTTTGCGGCGGTCAGATGCCGGCGATCTGGCGGGTGCGGTGGCGCAGCTTTGCCAATGCGCTGTGCCGGCCCCGGCGGTTGATGGCGCTGTTGTCGATGCTGCCGAGCGGCAGGTCTTCGCAGGCGGCCTGAAGACGCTGGAGCAAGGCCAGGCCCTGAGGCCACGGGCCGTGGCCGGAGTCCACGTTGATGTGGCCGGCGGCGCCGATGTCCACGAACTGGCTACCCCAGCAGTCGGCCCAGTAGGCGGCGGACGATAGCCGCACCCACGGGTCGTTGGTGCTGGCGATCACCAGGCTGGGTGCGGGTAGCGCTTCGCGAGGAATCCATCGCGCGACGCTGTCCTGTTCGTGGTAGGTGGCGGCGTCGCGCAGGCCGGTCGGGGTGAAGCGGTCCGGGTCGGCCGGCGCGACGAGCATCAGGCCGGCAACGCGGTTGGGGCGGTCGGCGGCGGCAACGACCGCGGCGAGACAGCCAAAGCTGTGGGCCACCACCCACACCGGCCCCGGCGAACTGTCGATGGCGTCGCGTACGGCATTGGCCCAGCGGGCCAGTATCGGCAGCGCCCAGTCGACGCCGGCAATGCGCCGGGTGTCGGGCAATTGGGTTTCCATCCAGCTTTGCCAGTGTTCGGGCCCACTTCCGTGAAAACCCGGGACGATGAGGGTGGTGCGGTGCATGGCGCGCGGGATCAGCGGACGGTGGTGATCTGGTCGAAGATGCCGCCGTCGGCGAAGTGAAGCTGCTGGGCCTTCGTCCAGCCGCCAAAAGTGTCGTCGATGGTGAACAACTTGACCGGTGCGAACTGCTTGGCGTACTTGGCGGCGATCTTTGGATCACGCGGCCGGTAGTAGTTGTCGCCGGCAAGGGTCTGGCCTTCGGGCGAGTACAGGTACTCGAGATAGGCGGTGGCGAGCTTGCGGGTGCCGCGCTTGTCCACCACCTTGTCCACGATGCTGACCGGCGGTTCGGCGAGGATGGAGATGGACGGGGTGACGAGGTCGAACTTGTCGGGGCCGAGTTCCTTGATCGCCAGGTAGGCTTCGTTCTCCCAGGCGATCAGCACGTCGCCGATGCCGCGCTCGACAAAGGTGGTGGTGGAGCCCCGGGCGCCGGAGTCGAGCACCTTGACGTTGGCGTAGATCTTCTTCACGAACTCCTTCGCGCTGGCGTCGGTGCCACCGGGCTGCTTGAGGGCGTAGCCCCAGGCGGCGAGGTAGTTCCAGCGGGCGCCGCCAGAGGTCTTGGGGTTGGGGGTGACCACCGCGACGCCGGGTTTGGCGAGGTCGTTCCAGTCGCGGATCTGCTTGGGATTGCCCTTGCGTACAAGGAACACAATCGTCGAGGTGTAGGGGGAGGCGTTGTGCGGCAGGCGCTTCTGCCAGTCGGTGGGGATCAGCTTGGCCTTGTCGGCCAGCGCGTCTACGTCGTAGGCGAGGGCCAGGGTGACCACGTCGGCTTCCAGGCCGTCGATCACCGAGCGGGCTTGCTTGCCTGACCCGCCGTGGGATTGCTTGATGGTGACGGCTTCGTTGGTCTTGTTCTTCCAGTATTTGGCAAAGGCAGTGTTGAAGTCCTGGTAGAGCTCGCGGGTCGGGTCGTAGGAGACGTTGAGCAAGGTCTGCTGGGCCAGGGCAGGGGTGGCGATACCGATGGCGAGGAGGCCGGCAAAAAGGCGGCGCTTGAAGTGTTGGGGCATGGTGACTTCCTTCTGGTTTTCGTGATTGGATGCGCCAAGTCTAGGGACGAGGCGGCGCCAACCGAACCAATTAAAAGGAAGAAGCTAATCACCAGAATGGAATAGGGCCGGGCCCGGAATCCGGCGCGCTCAAATGAAAACCCCCGGCCGGGCCGGGGGCGGGTGGCGTGACCGGGCTGGACTTAGCCGCCGGCCCGCTTCCATACGCATTCGACGTAGGCCTTGCCGTCGAGGGGCGCCTTGTCGCGCTGGGCGCGCCAGATGGTTTCACCCAGGCATTCGAGCACGTCGTGGAGCGCCGCGTGACGGTCGCCATGGCGGGCTTGGGCGTGTTCGAAGGCCTCGCGGATGCCCGGCGGCTGGTTGATGGAGAGCTGTTCCTCGATGGCCAGATGCAGTGACAGATGCAGGAAGGGATTGATCTGCCCGTCGTCGGGGCTGAAATCCTTCTGAACTCCATCGGGATCGTTGATGAGCGCGTGGTATTCCGGGTGATGGGCGACGAGGTCGGCAGCGATGATCTCGAGCTGGGTCAGGACTTCGCGGTTCTGGTGCTTGCGCCAGGAATCGACGAAGAACTGGCGGGCCTGGTCACGGGAAGGATCGAACATTTTTGTGGGGAGTAGTAAGTGGGTAGCGGGGAATGGGTTCGAGGGATGGGAAGGTGGATCATGGCCCACTCCCCATTTCCCGACGCCTACTTTCCCTTGAAAAGGCAGAGATCGCGAATGATGCATTCGCCGCACTTGGGGGTGCGGGCAACGCACACGTAGCGGCCGTGGAGGATCAGCCAGTGGTGGGCGTCGCGCAGGTATTCCTTGGGGATGCGGCGCAGCAGGCGTCTTTCCACCTCCAGCACGTCCTTGCCAGGAGCGAGGCCGGTGCGGTTGGCGAGGCGGAAGATGTGGGTGTCCACGGCCATTGTCGGCTCACCGAAGATGGTGTTGAGCACCACGTTGGCGGTCTTGCGGCCGACGCCGGGCAGGGCTTCGAGGGCTTCGCGGTTGTTGGGTACTTCGCCGCCATGGCGCTCGAGCAGCAGGCGGGACAGCGCCGCGGTGTTCCTCGCCTTGTTGCGGAACAGGCCGATGGTCTTGATGTAGTCGGCGATGCCCTCTTCACCCAGGTCGGCCATCGCCTCGGGCGTGGGGGCTGCCGCAAAGAGCTTGCGGGTGGCGATGTTCACGCCCTTGTCGGTGGCCTGGGCCGACAGCACCACGGCTACCAGCAGCTGGAAGGGCGAGGCGTATTCGAGTTCGGTGGTCGGATTGGGGTTGGCATCCCGCAGCCGACGGAAGGCTTCGGCAACCGCCGCGAGGCGCATGTCGGCCATGGCGCGATCAGGCCTCGGCAGCTTTGGCCGCGATAGCGGCAGCGTGGGCGCGGGCCTGTTTGCGGGCTTCGATCCAGTTGCGGCCGGCGATCAGGCAGCCCAGGGCGATGAACGCGCCCGGCGGCAGGATGGCGACCAGGAAGCCCGGGTAGTCGTCGCCGAACAGGACGATGGGCTGCATGCCGGGGAAGATCATGTCAATGCCAGACAGCAGGGTGCCGCTACCCACTACCTCGCGCATGGCGCCCAGCACGGCCAGCACGAGGGTGAGGCCGATGCCCATCGCGATGCCGTCCACGGTCGAGCCACCGGGTTCGTTCTTCGCGGCGAAGGCCTCGACCCGGGCAAGCACGATGCAGTTGGTGACGATCAGCGGAATGAAGATGCCGAGCACGAGGTATAACTCGTGGAGGTAGGCATTGAAGGCCAGGTCAACCACCGTGACGAGCGCCGCGATGATCAGGATGAACACCGGGATGCGGATTTCGTAGGGGATGAAGTTGCGCAGGGCCGCGATCACGAGGTTGGACATGGCCATCACCAGGATGGTCGCCAGGCCCAGACTCACGGCATTGACGATGTTGGTGCTGATGGCGAGGATCGGGCACAGGCCGAGGATCTGGACGACACCGGTGTTCTGCTTCCAGATGCCGTTCCAGGCGATGTCTTTATAGGCTTGGACGTCCATGGCGGGGCTCCGTCAGGGGTTGCCGACAAACTTCTCGCCACGCCGGGCAGCGAAAAGGCGGTCGTGGTTGTCGGCGGCAAAGCGGGCGGCGCGGGCCACCGCGTTGGTGACTGCGCGGGCGCTGATCGTGGCGCCGGTGTGGTAGGCGATCTGTCCACCGTCCTTCTTCACCTTGCAGTTGGGCAGATCGGCAGCCTTGATGTCGGCAAACTGTGCGATCCAGGGGGACGCCTTGTTCTTGTCCTTCTTGGGGTCGATGTAGTCGCCGAGGCCGGGGGTTTCCCGATGGCTCACGGCGCGCACGCCGGAGACGCTGCCGTCGGCGCGGATGGCGACGATCAGGTCGATGCGGCCGCTGTAGCCGTCGGGGGCGATGGTTTCGATGAGCAGCCCGGCAGGCTGGCCACCCTTGCGGGCGCGGTAGATGCGGCCGCCGTCGTCGAGGCCCAGGGCAGGCGTGGGGCCAAGGGCCACGAAGTCGTCGAGCAGCACGTTGTCAAAATTGCCGGCGGGCAGGACTTCGGAGATGAGCTTCATCTTCTCGTTGGCCGCGGCGGCGTCGATCTGGGTCTTGGTGGCGCCATAGGTGAAGGCCATCAGGGCGGTGAACACCACGGTGAAAGCCACCATGATGGTGCCGGTGCGGGCGGACAGCCGGAGGGCGGTGGTCTCGCTCATGTCAGTCTTTCTTGTGGCCGAACACCGGGGCCTGGGTCTTCATGTCGATGATCGGCACGAGGATGTTCATCAGCAAGGTGGCGAAGGCGACGCCATCGGGGTAGGCGCCGAAGGCACGGATCACGAAGGTGAGCACGGCTGCGCCGGCGGCAAACATCAGCTTGCCCTTGGGCGTGGTGGCACCGGAGACCGGATCGGTCAGGATGAAGAAGGCGCCGATCATCGCGCCGCCCGAGGCCAGGTGGAACAGCGGCGAGGCGAAACCGTCGGGGTGCAGGCCCCACATCAGGCCGGAGACGGCGAAGAGCGCACCGCAGAAGGCCGCGGGGATGTGCCAGGTGATGATGCGCTGCTGGATCAGCCACAGGCCGCCTGCCAGGTAGCCGAGTGCAACCCATTCTCCGCCCTTGCCACCGATCATCCCGAAGGCCGGGCCATCCTGGAGCTGGCTGGCACGCAGGCCGTGGAAGGGGGAGTCGGGGTTGGTGGCGCCGCGCAGGGCGGTGCGCAGGGCGTCGAGGGGCGTGGCGCCGGTGATGGCGTCCACATCGCGCAGGCCGCCGAAGATCAGCTGGAGCTGGGTGCCGAAATCCAGCTGGCCGGCGGCGGGCCACTGGGACATCAGCGCCGGGTAGGCGACGATCATCAGGCAGAAGGCTGCCATTGCCGGGTTGAACGGGTTCTGGCCGAGGCCGCCGTAAAGCTGCTTGACCACCACGATAGCCAGCAGGGTGCCGGTGACGGTGAGCCACCAGGGCACGATGGGCGGAAAGGTGAGGGCGATCAGCCAGGCAGTGACGATGGCCGACAGATCGGTGAGGAACAGCGCTTTGGGCTTGCCGCGGATGGCGAGCATCGCAGCCTCGCCGGCCAGAGCGGCGGCGGAGGCAATGGCGAGCTGCACCAGAATGCCGGCGCCGAAGAACCAGACATAGGCGGCGATGCCCGGCACGAGGGCCAGCAGCACCTTCAGCATGACAAGCTGGACGCTGGCGGATTTGCGGACGAAGGGGGAGTTGATCATCGGAATGTGCGCGAAAGGGGCTCAGGCACCGGCGGCGGGCGGCACGTTGGTGGGCTTGTCGGCCCCGGCGGCTTCGCGGCGAGCGTCAATGGCGGCCATCTCGGCCTGGATCTCGGGGTTGGCGACCTCGGTGTTCTTGGGCGCGGCCTGGGCCTTCTGCTGGCGTGCTTTTTCCATCGCGGCCTCGATGAGTGCAAGCTTGGCAGGATCGACGGACGGCTTGGGCTTTGCCGGTGCGGCGGCCGCGTCGGTGGCCGGGGCAGTGCCTTCGGAAGCGACCTTCTCACGGGTGGCTGCGGCTTTGGCGGCGAGCTTTTCGGCCTTCTCCTGCTTCTCGCGCTCCTGGCGGAAGTTCTTGAACTCGAAGCGGTCGCGGGCAGCATCGGCGGAATCCTTTTCGCGCTCGCGGGCCCAGATCTCGCTCTTGGAGAAGCGGAAGTAATCGACCAGAGGAATGTGGGACGGGCAGACGAAGCTGCAGCAGCCGCATTCGATGCAGTCGAAGAGGTGGTATTCCTGCGCCTTGCCGAAGTTCTTGGCGCGGGAAAACCAGTACATTTCGAAGGGTGCCAGATCGGCCGGGCAGGCCTTGGCGCACTCGCCGCAGCGAATGCACGGCATCTCGGGCGCGGGCGCGGGGAACAAGACCGGGCTGCCGACCAGAATGCAGTTGGTGGCCTTGACCACCGGCACGTCGAAGCGCGGCAGGCGCACACCCATCATCGGGCCGCCCATGATGTAGCGGTCGGTGTCGGCGCGGGGGCCGGTGAGGCGCACGACGTGATCCATCGGTGTGCCGATCAGCACGTCGTAGTTGCGCGGTTTGGCCACGTTGCCGGCGACGGTGACGACGCGAGAGATCAGCGGACGGCCGAACTCGAGCGCCTCGTAGATGCTGAACGCGGTGCCCACGTTGAAGCACTGCACGCCGAAATCGGTGGAGCGCCGGCCGTGGGGCACCTCGATACCGGTGAGCACGCGAATCAGCTGTTTTGCGCCACCGGCCGGGTAGCGGGTGGGGATGGCGACGGCTTCGATGCCGGTCTCGCCGCTGGCGGCAATGGCCGCCTGCACGGCGGCGACGGCTTCGGGCTTGTTGTCCTCGATGCCGATCAGGACTTCCTTGGCCTGCAGCATGTGGCGCATGGCGACGATGCCCTTGAGCATCTCGGGGGCGCGCTCGCGCATCAGCAGGTCGTCGCAGGTGATGAAGGGCTCGCACTCGGCACCGTTGATGACCAGCGTCTCGAGATGGCCTTCCTTGCCCGGCTTGAGCTTGGCGTAGCTGGGGAACACGGCGCCGCCGAGACCGACCACGCCGGCATCGCGCAGGTAGTCGCGCACCTCGTCGGGCGGTGTGCTGCGGAAGTTGATGGTGTCGAGCTGCCCCCAGGTGTCGTCGCCATCGGGTTCGATGACGACCGACAGGGCTTCGAGGCCCGAGGTGTGGGGCATCAGCGCCGGCACGACGTCGCGGACGATGCCGGAGGTGGAGGCATGCACCGCGGACGACAGATTGCCATCGGCGCCGCCGATGCGCTGGCCCTTGAAGACCTTGTCGCCGGGCGCGACAAGAGGCCGCGGGTGGCCGCCCACAGCCTGGTGGAGCGGGATGACCAGACGATCAGGGAGCGGCACCTGCCCGATGGGCGCGGTGGTCGATTCGGTCTTGTTGGTCTGCGGCTTCACGCCGCCGTGGAACTTGAAGAGTTTGCGCAGCATGTCAGGCCTCGCCGGGGCAGGCGCGTGCGGTGTGGTTCATGTCAGGCGGCCGCCTTGATCTCGATGATCGGATAACGCCACTTCCAGGTGTCGACGGTTTCGGCGATGGGTTCCATCACGATGCAGTCTACCGGGCAGGGGGCGAGGCACAGTTCGCAGCCGGTGCATTCGGACGCGATGATGGTGTGCAGCTGCTTGGCTGCACCGACGATGGCGTCCACCGGGCAGGCCTGGATGCACAGGGTGCAGCCGATGCAGGTTTGTTCGTCGATGACGGCCACCGACTTGGGTTTTTCAACGCCGTGCTCTTCGGAGAGCGGCTTGAACTCGCGCCCCAGGAGATCGGCGAGCTTGCGGATGCCTTCCTCGCCGCCAGGCGGGCACTGGTTGATCTCGGCCTCGCCCCCGGCGATGGCCGTGGCATAGGGCCGGCAGCCCGGGAAGCCGCACTGGCCACACTGGGTTTGCGGGAGGATGGCGTCGATCTTGTCGACCAGCGGGTCGCCTTCGACCTTGAACTGGATCGACGCAAAGCCGAGCAGCGCCCCAAGGACAAGGGCGATGCCAGTCATGACGAAAAGCGCGGTGAGCATGGTGTCAGTGGTATTTGTCGAGGCCGGCAAAGCCCATGAAGGCCAGGCTCATGAGGCCGGCGGTAACCATCGCGATGGCCGTGCCCTTGAACGGGGTGGGCACGTCGGCGCCGTCGAGACGTTCGCGGATGCCGGCAAAAAGCACGAGGGCGAGGGAAAAGCCGACCGAACTGCCAAAGCCGAACAGCAGGGATTCGAGCAGGTCGTGGTGCAAGGCGACGTTGAGGAGCGGAACGCCCAGCACCGCGCAGTTGGTGGTGATGAGCGGCAGGTAGATGCCCAGCACCTGGTGCAGCGTGGGGCTGCTCTTCTGGATGACCAGCTCGGTCACCTGCACGATGGCGGCGATGATGACGATGAAGGCCAGGGTGCGCAGGTATTCGACGCCGGCAGGCATCAGCACGTAGTGGTCTACGAGGTAGCTGGTGCCGCAGCCGAGGGTAAGCACGAAGGTGGTCGCCGCGCCCATGCCGACGGCGGTCTCGAGTTTCTTCGAGACGCCCATGAAGGGGCAGAGACCGAGGATGCGGACCAGCACGACGTTGTTCACCAGAACGGCGCCGAGGATCACGAAGAGATAGCTTGTCATGGTTGCCGTGAGCGGAAAAATCCGAAGGGCAGGGCGAAGGTGGGATTATCCCGCGCCGGCCGGCGGGGACTCAAGCCCGCCGGAAGTAGGGTTTTGGCCGGCGCGTGACGCATCAGGCGAAATCGCGGGTCTCGGCGACGGATTCGCGGACGAGCGCCGGGCCGCGATACACGAGGCCGCTGTAGAGCTGGACCAGCCTGGCACCTGCTTCGAGTTTGGCGCGGGCCTGCCTGCCGTTGAGCACCCCGCCCGCCGCGATGATCGGCAGTTCGTTCTGGAGGGCCTTGGCCAGCGCGGCGACGACCGCGGTGGATGCCTCGAAAAGAGGTGCGCCGGAGAGCCCGCCCTGCTGGTCGCCATACTTGATGCCCTGTACCTTGTCGCGGGCCAGCGTGGTGTTGGTGGCGATCACTGCATCAATGCGGTGACGGCGGAGGGCGTCGGCGATGTTGGTGATCTGGGCGTCGTCAAGATCGGGGGCGATCTTGAGGGTGATCGGCACGTAGCGGCCGTGATTGTCGGCGAGCTGGGCCTGCCGTGCCTTGAGTTGGCCGAGGAGGGCGTCGAGTTCGGATTCGCCTTGCAGCTGGCGCAGGTTCTTTGTGTTGGGTGACGAGATGTTGACGGTGATGTAGCTCGCCAGCGGATAGGCCTTGTCGAGGCAGATCAGGTAGTCGTCGGCGGCGCGCTCGATAGGGGTGTCGGCGTTCTTGCCGATGTTGATGCCCAGAATGCCGCGGAATTTCATCTGCTGGACGTTGCCGATCAGCGCGTCGATTCCGTGGTTGTTGAAACCCATGCGGTTGATGACGCCTTTGACCTCGGGTAGCCGGAACATTCGCGGTTTGGGATTGCCGGGCTGGGCGCGAGGTGTGATCGTGCCGATCTCGATGAAGCCGAAGCCCAAGCGGGCGAGGCCGTCGATGGCTTCGCCGTTCTTGTCGAGGCCGGCAGCAAGGCCGATGCGGTTGGGGAACTGCAGGCCCATGACTTCAACCGGATTGGCCGGGAGCGGGCGGGCGGCAGGAAGGAGTCGTCCGGCGAGGTTGAGGCCGGCAAGCGTGGTTTCGTGGGCGGTTTCCGGATCGAGGGAAAACAGCACCGGGCGGGCGATTTCGTAGAGCATCCGCCATTCTACCGCAGTGCGGAAAAGTCTTGTTTCTTCAATCAATCCACGGCGATACGCACCTGTAGCCCGACGTAACCGCTATAGCCGGGGAGATTAGGCAGGGCGACCAGGTTTGCGCCGACGCGACCGATCTGGGCCGATGCGGCGGGCAGCACGAGGATCGGCGACGGGTAGCCGCTGGCAAGCAGGCCGAAGACGCCAAAACGGAAGGGGCCGGCTTCGAGCGGCATCCACCGCCCGCCGAGGTAGACGGTGTTGCTGTCGTAGCTGTTGCGGAAATAGCCGGCTGAGGCCACCCAGGGTGTGCCGGTGAATTCGCGTTCCATGCCGACGCCAGGGTTTACCTCACGCCAGTCGCGACGGTCGGGCTGGAAGTGGTGGGAGACGCCGGATAGGGTCAGCCAATCCCGGTGCGCGGCGTTCGAGAAGTCGTCGAGGTTGGGGGTGGCGCTGGCGCTGATCGTCGCGCATGCGAGCGCGGCGGCCCAGAGGGCCTGGTTGGTGAGGGTCATGTCGGCGTGGGGTCAGTCGAGGCGGGTGAAGTCGGCGTCGGTGAGGGTGCGCCACTGACCGCCGACGCGCCCCTGGAGCGGCCGGAAGCGCGCCTTGTAGGCCATCTTGCGGCTGTCGCGGATCCAGTAGCCGAGGTAGAGGTAGGGCAGCCCGAGCTCGCGGCAGACTTCGATCTGCCACAGTACGCCGAAGGTCCCGAGGCTGCCGGTGGTGATGGCGGGATCGTAGTAGGTGTAAACGCTCGACAGACCATCGGTGAGGCAATCGATGACGCTCACCATGCGCAGGATGCCTTCTTCACGGAACTCGATGAGGCGGCTGTCCACGTGGCTCTGGAGCAGGAAGTGGGTGTATTGCTCGCGGTTGTCCTGGTCCATTCCGCCGCCCGCGTGACGGCTGGCCTGGTAGCGCTGGTAGAGGGCGTAGTGTTCCTCGGTGAATTCCAGCGGCAACTCGCGGGGGAGCAGGTGGGCATGGGCCGACCAGGCTCGGCGCTGGCTGCGGTTGGGCTGGTATTCGGCTACTGGAATGCGTACCGGTACGCATGATCTGCAGGCGTCACAGTACGGGCGGTAGGTAAAGATGCCGCTACGGCGAAATCCGCTGCGCACGAGCTCGCTGTAGAGCGGCGTGTCGATCAGATGGCTGGGGGTGGCGACCTGGGAGCGAGCCTGGCGGTCGGACAGGTATGAGCAGGCGTAGGGCGCAGTGGCGTAGAACTGCAGCAGGGAATAGGGGTAGTCCTTGAGCATCGCACGTCAGGTCCAGGGTGCCTGTGCTCCATCCAGTGGCCAGCGGGCGGGCGGCGGGCCCTCACCGGTAAGGGGATCGAGCAGCTTCACGAAATCTTCGCGGGGAATCTCCTGACCGCCCAGTGAGGCCAGGTGACGGGTCGTCATCTGACAATCTAGCACGCGAAAATCATGTTGCTCAAGGAAGCGCGCGAGGTGTGCGAAGGCGATCTTCGAGGCGTCGGTACGGAGGCTGAACATTGATTCGCCGTAGAAGGCGCGCCCGACCGACATGCCGTAAAGGCCGCCCACGAGCTCGCCATCGACCCAGGTTTCGACTGAATGCGCGTAGCCGAGTTCGTGCATCTGGATGTAGGCGTCCTGGATTGATTGGGTGATCCAGGTTCCGGTGGTTTCGCGGGTCTCGGCGCAGGCGCGGATGACAGCGGGGAAGTCGCTGTCGAGACGCACTTCGTAGTGCGCATTGCGGAGTGTCTTCCGCAGGGATCGGGTGATGCGGATCTGGTCGGGAAAGACCACCATCCGTGGATCGGGGCTCCACCAGAGGATGGGCTCGCCGTTGTTGAACCACGGGAAGATGCCGCGGCGGTAGGCCGTGAGCAACCAGTCTGGGGTCAGTGCGCCTCCCGCCGCAAGTAAGCCATTGGGATTGCGGAGGGCGCGCGATGTAGGGGGGAAGTCAGGTTGTTCGCTGAGCCAGGGAATCATGTCGCAGCGAACTAAGCGGCCGGCAGGGCCGGCGGCTGATCAGTTGGCCTGGGTAGGCCGGGCCGATGCGCTGGGAAGGACGCGGCGGGCGCCGTCGTAGCGGGCAGCCCAGTAGGAAACGCGCATGTCCTCGACGCGGACCACGCCGCCGGTGGAGGGTGCGTGGACGAACTGGTAATTGCCGAGGTAGATGCCTACATGCGAGAACGCGCGGCGCATCGTGTTGAAGAAGACGAGATCGCCCGGTTTCAGATCGTTGATCTTGACCTGCTCGCCGGTCTGGGACATTTCGGCGGCGGTGCGCGGAAGCCCGAAACCGAGTGCGTCGGAGAAGACTTTGCCGACGAAGCCGCTGCAATCGAAACCGGTGAGGGGGCTGGTGCCACCCATGCGGTAAGGGACGCCGAGGAAATTGAGGCTGCGCGTGACGAGCGAGCGCATCGAATCGGAATAACGCTCCAGCACGGTCGGTGCGGGTGCTTCTTCCAGAGCCGGAGCGATGGGTTCCGCAGCGTTGGCGGCGCTGGAGAGCGCGGCCGCTACAAAAAAGCCGAGGATGGTCTTTTTGATAGGCATTCGATCAGTCTACCGAATGACACGATCAGTGTAAAGAATTTCGACGGATATCGATGTTGCATTGCGCAATGTGCATTGCGCCACAGTATGCCCATACCGACATCGGTAGTATTCGGTTCGCACTGGTCGCGGGCAGTAACGTCCGGGAGGCCGCGCGGAAGATACGCTGAACCGGTCGGCACATCTTCACGAGAGGGCCCTTCGGCTTTCTGCGGCGGAACACCCGCGCCAGTCGCACCAACGATCAGGTCACGCAAAAAGATTCAGGATGCCGTCCAGACCGCTGTGGTTGAGGGCGAACGATGCCTGCTCGCGAACGAGCGGTTTTGCGTGATAAGCGACGCCGATCCCCGCTGCGAGCAACATCGGCAGGTCATTGGCGCCATCGCCTGCGGCAATCACGGTTTCGGGCGCGAAGCCGTGGTGCCTGCGGACGAGTTCGAGGGTGTGGCGCTTGGCCTCGCCGTCGATGATGTTGCCTTTTACCTTGCCAGTAAGCTTGCCAGCCCGGATTTCCAGTTCGTTTGCCACGGCGTAGTCGAAGCCAAGCTGCTTCTGCAGGCGCTCGGTGAAATACGTGAAGCCGCCCGACACCAGTACGGTGACGATGCCTGCCTTCTTGAGACCGGCGATCAGCGTCTCGGCCCCCGGGTTGAGCTTCAGGCGCTCCTTAAAAACACGTCGCAGCGCATCTTCCGGAAGGCCCTGGAGCAGTGCGACACGGCGGGTCAGGGATTCGCGAAAATCCAGTTCTCCCCGCATGGCGGCTTCAGTGATTTCAGCTACTTCGGCTTTCAGGCCCTGCATGTCGGCGATCTCGTCGATGCACTCGATGGTGATGAGCGTCGAGTCCATGTCGGTGACAAAGAGCCGGAAATCTGTTAGCCGACGCCCTTCGGGCACGAAGGCGAAGTCGAGTTCGTGGGTTTCGCAGTAGGCGGCGAGATCGGGGTGCGGGTTGGCGTTGAGGAGACGTACTGCGTTTGGGCCAAGCCGGCCAACCCCTTCCGAACCGGTGAGGGTGGTCAGATCTTTCAGCGCACGTGTTTCGAGCTTGCGTCCCTGGACGACCAGATTCATCAAGCCTGGCTCCGCTGGGGCAGGACCTCGCGCAGGATGTCGCGGGTGTTGCGGATCATCTCTTCGGTGGTGGACCAGTCGACGCAGGCGTCGGTGACGGAGCAGCCGTAGCGCAGCTGGGACAGATCGGCGGGGATCGGCTGGTTGCCGGCTTCGATGTTGCTTTCGATCATCAGTCCGACGATGGAGCGGTTGCCTTCGCGGATCTGGTGGGCGACATCGCGCATGACCAGCGGCTGGTATTCCGGGTTCTTCCACGAGTTGGCGTGGGAGCAATCGATGACGATGTTGGCCGGAAGCTTGGCCTTGACGAGGGCTTTTTCGGCAAGGGAGACGGAGACGGTGTCGTAGTTGGGGCGGCCGCCGCCGCCGCGCAGCACCACGTGGCCGTAGGCGTTGCCGCGGGTGCGGATGACCGAAGACTGGCCTTGGGCATTGATGCCAAGGAAGCTGTGGGGGGCTGCCGACGAGAGGATGCCGTTCACCGCGGCGTCGAGGGAACCGTCGGTGCCGTTCTTGAAGCCGACCGGGGTGGACAGACCGGAGGCCATCTCGCGGTGGGTCTGGGACTCCGACGTGCGGGCGCCGATGGCAGTCCAGGCGATCAGGTCGCCGTAGTACTGGGGGGCGATCGGGTCGAGGGCTTCGGTGGCGGCGGGCAGGCCGGCTTCATTCACCTGGAGCAGGAAGTCACGAGCCTTTTCCATGCCTTCGTCGATGCGGAAGGAGTCGTCCATGTATGGATCGTTGATGTAGCCCTTCCAGCCGGTGGAGGTGCGCGGCTTTTCGAAGTAGACGCGCATCACCAGCACCAGGGTGTCGGAGACTTCGTCAGCGAGTTTCTTGAGGCGCTTGGCGTAGTCGAGGCCGGCGACGGGGTCGTGGATCGAGCACGGGCCGACGACGACGAAAATCCGCGGATCCTCGCGGTTGAGGATGGCCTGCAGGGTGCGACGGCCTTCGAGCACCACGTTGGCGGCGTTGTCGGTCAGCGGTACGCGGGCGACGATCTCTTCGGGCGAGGGCATGCGGTCGAAGGCCGCGATGTTCAGGTTTTCAGTCTGGGCGGTGGTCATGGCAGTGGCTGTTCTTCAGCGTGGCGCGCAGGGCGCCGAATCGAGCATTTTACCCCGAAGTGCTGCCGCGCATCGCGCGCCGCGCTAGACCAAGCACCGACGGCAGGCGGTGATCGACGAATGGCGGTTTGCGCAGGCTACGGCTGATCCACACGGTGGTCATGCCCAGCCGCTTGGCGGTGCGCAGGTTCATGGCGCTGTCTTCGACCATGATGCAGCGCGTCGGGTTGAGGCGATGGTCGCGGAGCAGGTGGCGGAAACCGCGGATGCCCGGCTTGGGGTGAAAGCGCATCTGCTCGACTGAATAAACGTCGTCAAAGTGGTGGCGGATGCCCATCACGTCGAGCACGGCTTCGGCGTAGCGTCGGGGGCCGTTGGAGAAGACGATCTTGCGGCCGGGCAGGCGACGCAGCAGGTGGTGCAAGGCACTATCGAACACGACCATCCGCGCGAGATCCGGAAACTGGTGGGTGTCGTGGAGGAAGTGGCGCGGGTCGGTGCCGTGATGGCGCATCAGGCCGAGCAGCGTGGCGCCGTAGCGCCGCCAGTAGTCCATCCGCATCCGATTGGCGGCAGGTTCATCGAGCTGCAACTCGCGCATGAGGTAGGCCGTCATGCTGCGATTGATGTGGGGGAAGATGTGCGGGCTGGCGTTGTGCAGCGTGTTGTCGAGGTCGAACAGCCAGACGGGTTGCATCGGTCAGACGGGTTTGGGCTGGAAGCGGACGATGGCGCGGCCGTCGTCGGCGACCTTGGGCTCGGCCTTCCAGGCATGACCATAGACGACTTCGACGGTGACCGGCAGGCGGTCGTTCTTGCGTAGTGCTTCGTAGTGGCTGCGCAGGTGTTGCCAGTGACCCTTGCCCACCAGGCCACGGGGGCGGCGCGTGGAGGCGTTGTTGGAGCCGCTGTTGCGCAGGGCGCGCAGCAAATCGTCGAGCCCGGCGTAGGTGACCGTGATCATGTCCATGTCCATCACCGGATCGGAAAAACCTGCCTTGATCAGGGCGTCGCCCAGGTCGTGCATGTCGATGAAGCGGTGCAGGTGCTCGGCGTCGGAGGGTGGCAGCGAGGCGCGCAGCTCCTTGAGCGTGTCAGGGCCGAGAGTGGAAAACATCAGCATGCCGCCGACCTCGAGAACCCGGTGTGCTTCCTTGAGGGCAGGCAGCGGATCGTGCAGCCACTGGAGCATGAGGTTCGACCAGACGAGCGACATACTGCCGCGGGCGACGGGCAGTGCGCTTGCGTCGGCGCAGATGAAATCGGGCTCGGCGGGTTTGCCAAAACGCATCAGGCGCTTGAAGAGCCCCGTTTCGCCGCGCGCCTGGGTGAGCATGGCAGGGGCCGAATCGACGGCGACGCGCGGGATGCCTGGATAGCGCTGGGCGAAGCCGGGCAGGTCGGCGCCGGGGCCACAGCCCAGGTCGAGGATGCGGCTGGGGGAGATGCGGATGTAGTCGAGTCGCTCGCCCATACGGCGGGAGACTTCCCGCGCGAGGGTGTCAACCTGGCCGTAGCTGGCGGCAGCCCGTCCGGCCCGACGGCGCACGAGGTGCGGGTCGAGCTGGAAATCGGGAGCGGTCATTGGGCTGCGCTTAGATGGACTTCAGGCCGAGACGGGCGAAGAGCTTGTCGTCGGCGTCGGCGTCCGGGTTGTCGGTGGTGAGGAGGCGCTCGCCGTAGAAGATCGAGTTGGCGCCGGCCATGAAGCACAGCGCCTGGAAACCATCACCGAGCTCCTGGCGACCGGCAGAGAGGCGCACGAAGCTTTCGGGCATGGTGATGCGCGCGGCGGCGATCACGCGGACGAAGTCGAAGGGGTCGATGGCTTCGGCGCTGCCAAGCGGAGTGCCTTCGATCTGTACCAGATTGTTGATGGGCACGGAATCCGGCGGCGGGTTCATGTTGGCCAGCTCGGCGATCAGCGCGGCGCGGCTCTTCTTGGTCTCGCCCAGGCCGACAATGCCGCCACAGCACACGTTGATGCCAGCGTCACGCACCTTGTCGAGGGTGTCGAGGCGATCCTGCAGGGTGTGGGTGGTGATGATCTGGCCGTAGAATTCGGGTGAGGTGTCGATGTTGTGGTTGTAGTAGTCGAGCCCGGCTTCCTTGAGCTGCTCGGCCTGGCCATCCTTCAGCATGCCGAGGGTGACGCAGGTTTCCAGGCCCATGGCCTTCACTTCACGGACCATGTCGAGCACCGGGGCGAGATCCTTCTCCTTGGGGCCACGCCAGGCTGCGCCCATGCAGAAGCGGGTCGAACCCTTGGCCTTGGCGGCGCGGGCGTTTTCAAGCACTTCATTCAAGGGGAGAAGGGTTTCTTTCTCGAGGCCGGTGTCGTAGCGGGCCGACTGGGAGCAGTAGCCGCAGTCTTCGGAGCATCCGCCGGTCTTGATCGAGAGCAGGGTGGAGCGCTGTACGGCGTTCGGGTCGAAGTGTTCGCGGTGCACCTGCTGGGCGCGGAACAGCATGTCGTTGAACGGCAGGGCGAACAGGGCTTCGACCTCGGCGACGGTCCAGCGTTTGCGGCTCGGTGCGGTTGCAGCGGTCGGGGCGCTCTCTGCGCAGGTGGCGGTAGCGGTCATTGTCATGCACCCTTATTTTGGCTGTAATTCAAAATTACGAAGCCTTTTAGTTTCCCTGAAGGGGTCTGGATTTGTCAAATCAAGCGCTGGGCCAGCGAGGCTGGCTGGCTGCCGCACGGGATGCCGTGGCGACGGTGATCTTTCCTCAGCAGTGTTTTGCGTGTGGTGCCGATAGTGGCAGCGGTGTGCTGTGTATGGCATGTCTTGACGAGTTGCCGGGGCGTGCGGCTCGGCGATGCCCGATTTGCGCCATCGAGCAGCCCTTCGGCGAAGTCTGCGGCGGGTGCCTGCGCAAGGCTCCGCCTTTCGAAGCCACGAGGGCTGTGCTCGACTATGGCTTTCCGGTGGATCGGCTGATCCAGGCGCTCAAATACGGGCATCGCCTCAGTACCTCAAGGCTGTTCGTCGACCTGATGGCGGCAGGCCCGGTTCCCGCGGCTGACATTGTTTTGCCAATGCCGCTCCATTCCGCGCGCCTGAGCGAACGCGGTTTCAACCAGGCGGCCGAACTGGCGCGGCCGCTTGCTCAGCGCTGGGGGCTGCCGGTGTTGCTGGATGGTGTGGTGCGTGATCTCGATACCTCGCCCCAGGCCAGCCTGCCGTGGAAGGCGCGCGTGGCGAACATCCGTGGTGCCTTCCGGGTGATTAGCCCGTTCGAGGGGCGTCGGGTTGTCGTGATCGATGACGTGATGACCACCGGCGCAACGCTGGCTGAATTGGCGCGTGCGCTGAAGGCGGCTGGTGCGGCGCGTGTCGAGAACCGGGTGGTTGCGCGCACGCCTGCGCCGGCTTGATCGGGAGGGGGAGGGCGGGCACAATCCGCGACCATGTTCCATGTCGTCCTACATCAGCCGGAGATCCCCCCGAATACCGGCAACATCATGCGCATGTGTGCCAATTCTGGCGCCCGTCTGCACCTTGTCAAACCGCTGGGTTTTACACTCGAAGAAAAGCAGCTGATCCGCGCCGGCCTGGATTACCGGGACATGGCGGTGGTGACGGTGCACGAAAACTGGCCCAGCTGCCGGGCCGGTTTTGAAGGCCAGCGCGTCTTTGCGCTGACTTCCCATGGTGGAAAAAACTACTCGGAGGTGGCCTACCAGCCCGGAGACGTGTTCGTCTTTGGGTCGGAGTCGCGAGGTTTGCCGCCGGAACTCCATGCCGAATTTGGCCCCGAGCGTCGGCTGCGCATCCCGATGCGACCGGGCAACCGCAGCCTCAATCTGTCGAATGCGGCTGCGGTGGTGGTCTATGAAGCCTGGCGCCAGTCGGGCTTTGCCGGCGGCGTCTAGGTTTATTCCTGCTTGGGGTCGCGGGCGAGGAGCTGTTCAACCGCGTCACGGGCCGATACGGTGCCTTTCAGCACGCCCTCGACGGCCAGCGTGATCGGCATGTCCACACCCAGCCGGCCAGCCAGGGCGGCGACTTCGTAGGTGGTGCTGACGCCTTCTGCCACGTGACCGAGTGCAGCGAGGATGTCCGGCAGCGTCTTGCCCTCGGCAAGCATCAGGCCGACGCGGCGGTTGCGCGACAGATCGCCCGTGCAGGTGAGCACCAGATCGCCCAGCCCGGCGAGGCCCATGAAGGTGTCGCGGCGGGCGCCGAGCGCAAGGCCCAGGCGGGTGATCTCGGCGAGGCCGCGGGTGATGAGGGCTGCGCGGGCGTTGAGTCCGAAACCCATGCCGTCGGCGACGCCGGCGGCGATCGCCATCACATTCTTGACCGCGCCACCTACTTCCGCGCCGACGAGGTCGTCGTTGGCGTAGAGGCGCAGCCGGTTGTTATGCAGGGCTTGAACCCAGTGGCGTGCGAAGTCCAGGTCACGGGCAGCTACGGTGACCGCTGCGGGCAGGCCCCGGGCGACTTCGGCAGCAAAACTTGGACCGGTGAGCACGCCGCAGGGCGCGTCGTCGCCGAGCTCTTCAGCGACGATCTGGTGCGGCAGCTTGGCGGTGCCGGCTTCGAGGCCCTTGCAGGCCCACAGCAGCGGTGTGCCGGGCGCGGCTGCGCGCAGGGCGCGGGCGGTGTCGCGCAAGCCGGCGAGCGGGGTGACGACGAGGTGAAGGTGGGCCTTCGCGGCGTCGGCTAGGTTGTCGGTGAGCTCAAGCTCGGCCGGCAGCGGAATGCCCGGCAGGTAGCGGCGGTTTTCACCGTCGGCACGCAGCGCGGCGATTTCGGTGGATTCGCGGCTCCACAGCGCGACCTGATGACCACGGGCGAAGGCGAGGGCGAGGGCGGTTCCCCAGGCTCCTGCGCCAAAGACGGCAATGCGCATCGGCTTACAGACCCCAGATCTGGTTGATGCGGATGAACCCGCTGCTGCCGTCGCGATGGCGGACGCTTACCCAGCCGTCGGCGGGCGCCTTGTCGCCGAGCTCCAGGACCACGTCCTTGGCAGCTTCGAAGACGAGCGGGGCTCCGGTGTCGGGTTTCTGGCGGATTTCGGCGCGGGCGGCAGTGACGATCACGGTGCGCTTGTCGGCAAGCTGGCGGCGTTCGAGCCACAGGAGGCTGCCGGCGGGCTCGCGAACCTTTACCCAGCGGTCGATGTTCACGACCATCTCGACAGGCGTGTAGCGCTGGATCACGAACAGCGGCTTGCCCTGCTTGGACGGCGCGTCGTAGAGGATGGCCGGCTCGGCGAGGGAGCGGAAATCCGAGGCGGCGCTCGCGCCTGCCGCCGCGAAGGCAAACGGCAGGGCGAACAGCGCCGCAGTGGTGCGGCGACGCATGGTCATTACTGAACCGGAACGTCAGTACCGGGGGCCTGCTGGCGATTCTGCTGGAACAGGGCCTCGAAGTTGACCGGGGCGAGCAGCACGGGCTGAAAGCCGGCACGGGTGACGGCATCGGAGACGGCTTCGCGGGCGTAGGGGAAGAGGATGTTGGCGCAGCCGATCATCATGATCGGTTCCAGGTCTTCCTGGGGTACGTTGCGGATCTGGAAGATGCCGCACTGCGCGACTTCGACCAGGAAGACGGTCTTGTCTTCCGGCAGCTGGGCGGTGACGGTGACGGTCAGGGTGACTTCGAACACGCCTTCGTCGATGCCGTTGCCTTCGGTGCGCAGCTGGACGTTGATCTGGGGCGCTTCGCGCTCGAGGTAGATCTGCGGTGCGTTCGGCACCTCGAGGGACAGATCCTTGACGTAAAGCTTTTCGATGGAGAAGACGGGTTGGGCGTTTTCGGACATGGTGGTGTTTCCGGTTGAGAAATCAGGGTTTCGTTGAACGGCTCAGGCAGCTTCGCCCTTGAGCAGGGCGTCGAGTTTGCCTTCGTGGTCGAGGGCGAAGAGATCGTCGCAGCCGCCCACGTGGTAGTCACCGATGTAGATCTGCGGCACGGTGCGACGGCCGGTGCGGGTCATCATCTCGTCGCGGCGCTCGGGGTCGGTGTCGATGCGGACCTTCTCGATCTCGGTGACGCCCTTGCGACGTAGCAGGCCTTCGGCGCGGACGCAGTAGGGACAGACGGCGGTGGCATACATCAGGATTTTGGGTTGCATGGTCACTTCTTCTTCTGACGGCTGATCGGCATGCCTGCCTGGACCCAGGCTTCGATGCCGCCTTCCAGGTTATGGACGTTTGTAAATCCGGCCTTGGCTAGCGTGGCGCAGGCGCTGGACGAGCGACCGCCGCTCTGACAATTGAGGATAACAGGCTTGTCCTTGAATCTTTCAAGTTCGCCAATGCGCTTGTCGAGCTCGCCCAGGGGAATGTGGCGGGCGTTGAGCAGATGGCCCGCCGAGAACTCGGCGGCTTCGCGTACGTCGACGACGAGCGCGTCTTCACGGTTGATGAGGGCGGTGGCCTGGGCGGGGCTGATGCCACGACCGCCACGCAGCGAAGTGACGACGAGCATCACGCCGCTGACGGCAGCGAGCGCTGCCCAGTACCAGTTTTGCTGGATGAATTCCACGAAACAAACTCCGGGGCTGAAAGGAAAGGGGCGGGGTGTTACGAGTCTTCGCCGCAGAACACTTCACGCATCATCGCGATGAGCTGGAGCGTACGGGGGTCGCCAATACGATAGAAGACCCGATTGGCGTCCTTGCGGGTAAGCAGCACCTCTTTGTCGCGAAGGATGGCAAGGTGCTGGGAAATGTTGCTCTGGGAAGTGCCGACGGAATCCACGATATCCTGGACGCAGGCTTCATCGCTGCCAATTACGCACAGGATCTTGAGCCGGAGGGGGTGTGCAATCGCTTTCAACGCCCTGGCGGCGGTCTCGATGTGCTCTTGATTGGCAATGAGTTCGGCGGTGGTTGTCTTCACGAACGATTCGTTTGGGCGAGTCAATATTATAAAATAGCATTTTTTGCACCGCTGGTGCGCTCGGTCGGCCTCGCCTGCGTCACACTTTTTGGGGGAGGTGGTCATCCGGCCGAAGATCGTCAATTCCATCGCGCCCGACCTTGCTGGCGTGCCTGTTTGAGGCGGGTTCGGTACCCGATGGGGGCGGTGGATTTCCGGTTTATACTTCTCGTGAGCAATGGAAATAAGCCCGTTTTCGGGCGTTACGGCCTGATGGACACAGGCCAGGCGTTGAACGCCGTGACGGAGACTTTATGCGCAGCAAACTGCAACAAGCCGGTCTGGTGTTCACCGGGCTGTGTGCCGGGGTTCTGATCAGCCTCAATTTTTCGGCCAACGCGGACAAATCGCCGCTCTCCCCGCTCCCGGTCGAAGAGCTGCGCAACCTGGCGGACGTCTTCAATGCCATCAAGCAGGGTTACGTCGAGCCGGTAGAGGACAAGAAGCTGATCACTTACGCGATCAGTGGCATGCTGTCCAACCTCGATCCCCATTCGGCCTATCTCGACGCCGAGGCGTTCAAGGAACTGCAGGTTGGCACCCAGGGCGAATTCGGCGGGCTGGGCATTGAGGTGGGGTCGGAGGACGGTTACGTCAAGGTGATCTCGCCAATCGAGGACACCCCTGCGTTCCGGGCCGGCATCAAGGCGGGTGACCTCATCATCAAGCTGGACGACACTTCGGTGAAGGGCATGGCCCTGACTGATGCGGTCAAACGGATGCGTGGTAAACCCAAGACCAACATCGTGCTCACCATCATGCGCAAGGGTGAGGCGAAGCCGATCGTCGTGACGCTGGTGCGTGAAGTCATCAAGGTGCAGAGCGTCAAATCCAAGCTTGTCCAGCCTGGTTATGGCTACGTGCGTGTGGTGCAGTTCCAGGAGCAGACCGCGGCGTCGCTGGCCCAGCACCTGGAGCGGCTGGTCAAGCAGGGTGATCTGAAGGGCCTGGTCCTTGATCTGCGCAACGATCCGGGTGGCTTACTGCACGGTGCCGTGGGCGTGTCGGCGGCCTTCCTGCCGCCGGGGGCTCTGGTGGTTTCCACCGATGGTCGGGCCGACGACGCCAAGCGCAAATATGTGGCCTCGCCAGAGGATTACCTGCGCGGCTCGCGAGATGACTACATCCGCGGCATTCCCGCGTCCATCAAGACGGTGCCGATGGTGGTGCTGGTGAATGGCGGATCGGCGTCGGCATCGGAGATCGTGGCGGGGGCGCTGCAGGATCACAAGCGGGCGGTGGTTATGGGCACCCAGAGCTTCGGCAAGGGGTCTGTTCAGACGATTCTGCCACTCAACAGCAATGCGGCGATCAAGCTGACCACGGCGCGTTACTTCACGCCTAATGGCCGGTCGATCCAGGCAAAGGGCATCGTGCCGGACATCATCGTCGAGGAGACGCCGGGCGGTTCGTCCCGTGAGCGGCTGCGTGAGGCGGATCTCGAGCGCCATCTCGGCAACGGCAAGGAGCCCGAGGTGAATGTCACCAAACCGGCCGATTCAGCGGTGCCCGCGGCGCCCAGGAAAGAACCATCGCCTAAGGGCAAGGACAAGCCGAAGGACGCCGACGACGAGATGAAACCGCCCTTCGAGATCGCGGGCAAGGATGATTACCAGCTTGCCCAGGCGGTGAATTTGCTCAAGGGTCTGCAAATCCTCCAGAATAGCGCCAAGTAATCTGGATTCAGGGGGCGACATGCGACGGGAGACTGCCTACAAGCTGGCCGGACGCAAGCACGGTCATGCGTCTCATCATGCAGGTAGCGGGATCGCCAAGACGCGGGAAGTCCGCTTCAAGGCCTTTCCGCCGGGGCAGGTTGTCCAGGCCCGCCGCTCGCTGGCGGCGCTGCGAGGCGTGCAGGTTGAAGAAGGCAACGATGATCTCACGCTCGTCGTTCATTACAACGTGCTTGATTTCACCCTTCAGTTGCTCGACGAGGCGCTGACCGGTGCGGGCTTTCATCTCGACCGCTCTCTGCTCACCCGGCTCCATCGGGCGCTGATCTACTACGTCGAGGATACTCAGGTGCACAACCTGCGGTCACCCGAACGGCTGATCAAACAGTCCCACGAGGTGTACATCCAGGCGTACGCCCACCACCCCCACGGCGATCACGACGATACGCCGCCCGATCTGCGCGACTTCAAGTAACCGGTGCGGCCTGCTGGCGGCACCGTGTTCGTACCTTACTTTCCATGAACGACGATCAGCTGCTGCGCTATTCGCGCCATATTCTTCTGCCTCAGATCGGCATCGAGGGACAGGACGCGATTGTAGCGTCCCGCGTGCTGGTGGTCGGAGCCGGAGGACTCGGCTCGCCGGCTGCCATGTATCTCACCGCTGCGGGTGTCGGCACGTTGGTGCTTGCCGATGGCGATACCGTTGATCTGACCAACCTGCAGCGCCAGATATTGCACTCGCAAGAGAGCGTCGGCCGACTGAAGGTCGAGTCGGGCCGGGATGCGCTGGCGCGGCTCAATCCGGAGGTTCGGGTCGTGCCGGTGGCAAGCCGACTTGAAGGTGCAGCCCTGGATGCCGAGGTGGCAGCGGCAGATGTGGTGCTCGACTGCTCCGACAATTTCGCGACCCGTCACGCCATCAACCGGGCGTGTGTCGTCCATCGCAAGCCGCTGGTTTCCGGCGCGGCGGTGCGATTTGATGGTCAGGTGTCGGTGTTCGACCTGCGCAAGGGCGATAGCCCTTGCTACCACTGCCTTTTTCCTGAAGGGGATGACGTGGAGGAGGTGCGTTGTGCGGTGATGGGGGTGTTTGCGCCGATCACCGGTATTGTCGGGGCTATCCAGGCCGCCGAGGCGCTCAAGCTGCTGGCGGGCTGTGGCGAGCCGATGGTCGGACGTCTGTTGCTGCTCGATGCCCTCGGGGCGGACTGGCGGACGATCCGCCTTGGGCGGGATCCGGCTTGTCCGGTGTGCGGGTCACGCTGAGCGGGATTTCCCCGGGCCAGTGAGGGCCTTCCAGAGCAGCACCAGCCCCAGTTTCTGCTGGGCCCAGAAGTTGTCGCGGGCGGCGATCTCTTCGGCGTTCTGTTCATGGATGCCCGTAGGCGGCAGGGCTTTTTCGAGGTACAAGGTGCCGAAGAGGATGTCCCAGATCGGCAGCAGGATCGCGAAGTTGCAGCCTTTCTGAAAGCGAGGATCGGCTGGCATGTTGATGGCGTGGTGCCAGCGGTGGTAGCGGGGGCCGACGATCAGATAATCGCCGAGCGTGCCGAAGTCCAGCCGGGTGTTGGTATGAGAGAGGTTCTCGACCAGTCGCAAGGCAATCAGCAGGCCGATGAAATGCCCGGGCGGTACGCCGATCAGCAGCGACAGGCAGGCGAACCACACGCCGGCGATCACGTCGTCGAGGAGATGATTGCGGGAGTCGGTCCAGAACGACATCTGCCGTTGGGAATGGTGGATGCTGTGCAGCGCCCACCACCAGCCTAAGGTGTGGGACAGGCGATGGCGCCAGTACTCGGCAAAGTCGAGGATTACCAGATAAATGGCAAAGCTCGCCAGGGGGTTGGTGTCGAGACCCGGCAGCCAGTCTTCGAGCTGGTGGGGGATGACATCGTGAAAGCGTAGCCAGCTTTCGAACTCGATGAAAACCGGGGCCAGCAGTGCGAAAACCGCCAGCGGGATCACGCCCATCCGATTGAGCATGGAGTAGATGATGTCCACCTTGACTGCGTTGCGCTCGGCCCACTTTTCGGCGGGCCACCACGCTTCGAGAGGGCGCATCAAGGCGTAGGCGATCAGTAGTTCGATGCAACCCAGCAGAACGAATTCGATGCCCTCGAAACCCATTTCCACGTAGCTGGCGAGGCCCAGGGCAAATAGCACTGGCTGGACGAAGGTGTCGAACAGCCAGCCCTGGATCGAAACGAAAAGGTCGGTCAGAGACTGCATCATCGGCTTGGAATGGTGGCGAAGCAGAAGCCGCGATCCTTGAGTCCGCCGATCAGCGGGTCGAGCATCGGCGCGAACGGATCCTTGCGGGACCAGATGCCCAGGTGGGCCATCAAAATGTCGCCGTCGCGGATGTTGGCAAGGGCGCGCTTGAGCAGGGACTCGTTGGGATAGACGTCGGACGGTAGCTCGTCGCCCAGGAAGCCGGCGGGCGCCCAGTGGACGTGGCGGTAGCCGCAGGCCTCGGCGGCCTTGATGGTGTTGGGCGTGGTGCGGCCTCCCGGCGCGCGCCACAGGGCATCCAGCTTGCGGCCGGTGAGTTCGGCGAAGCGGGAGTCCGGGGCCTTGAGTTCGGCGCAGATCTGGCCGGCGTCGAGGGTGGTCTGGCTGCCGTCCATGAGGCGGTAGACCACTTTGCCGCCGGCCTCATCCTTGCGAAACGAGCCGTGCCGCCAGGTGTGGCTTCCGAAGGCGTGACCCTCGGCGACACGGGCTTTCCAGAAGTCGGCCCAGCTGGGATCGAGGGCCATGTCGCCGCGCAGGGTTTTTTCCTGGGCGACGAAGAACGTGGCCTTGACCCGGTGCTTTGCGAGGATGTCGGCGATGGTCTCGGCGTGACGCATGTTGCCGGTGTCAAGGGTGAGGTAGACCGTTCCTCGGCAAGTGGCGTCTGCAGCCTGAGTTGCACCTGCAGCGCTGAGCAGCGGGACAATCAGGGCAAGCAGTGCCGGGTGTCGCAGGCGGCGCATCGTTACTGCCTCGGGGCGTGGTTGATGAAGGAGACGCCGTGGGGCGAGCGGCCCACCGGGATCGAATGGGAGAGCTTCTTCTGTTCGAGATTGACGACCTGGACCTTGCGCGCAAAGCGGGCGGTGGCCCACAGCTCCTTGCCGTCGGCGCGAATCTCCATGTCGTCCGGGCCGCCGGGCACGTCGTATTTTTCGACTTCGGTCAGGGTCTGCATATCCACCAGGGAGATACTGCCTTTCATCGATCGGTTGGAGACGAAAACATGGCGGCCGTCGCCCCGCGGGAGGAGATTGTGGGCGGCCTTGGCGGTGACGATTTTCTTGACCGTCTTGCGGGCGCGCCAGTCGATCACTTCGACGTAGTCGGCGCCCATGATGCCCACAAGCAGGTATTTATCGTCGGGCGTCATGTGGATGCCGGCAGGTGTTGGGCCGACGGGTACCTTCCAGGCAGGCTGCTGGGTCTTGAGGTCAATGGCAAGCACCTCGTTGGAGTCCTGCAGTGTAATGAAGACGAGCTGGCTGGCCTTGTCGAAGGTCATGTGAGAGGGCGTCTTGGCCGCGGGCACGCGGGCGACAAGTGAGAAGTCGGCGGCACGGTAGATGTCGACACGGTCAAGACGCAGTGAGTTGGCCACGAACCATTTGTTGTCCGGCGAGAAGCCGAGCTGATACGGGTCGGAGATGTTCTTGATGCGCTTCTGTTCCTTGCCGGTGCGGGCGTCGAAGAACACGAGCTCGTTGGAAATTGCGCAGGCGACGATCACCGAAGCGTCGTCCGGTGTTGCCATGAGGTGATGCGGCTCCTTGCAGGCCGGTGCCCGCCCGGTTTCCTTGTAGGTAGCGGTGTCGATGAAGCTGACGTTCTCGTCCCCGGAGTTGAGAACGATGGCGGTTTCGGCGTGAGCAGCGGAGATCGACAGAAGGGCGGACGTGATGAAACCGGTCAGGAGGGAAAGCTTCATGAGCTGGACGGATGACAAAGGTGTGCAGGTTAACGGCCATAGACGGGCGACGTTGACCCCCTCCGTGATCTATTTCAAACGTTTGCAATTCGCCGTGATCGGCGGCTCAGGCTGGTCTTGCAAGGATGCGCAGATCTGGACCGATCTGGCGAATGTCATGAAAGCGGAGCGCGCGCTTGTCCTGCAGGCTGGTGAGCGCCGGCAGGTTGAAGAGGCCCCGTGCAGCGTCGCCGACGAGGGTGGGTGCGAGGTAGAGGATCAACTCGTCGACACAGCCTTCACGCAGCAGCGAGCCGTTGAGTTTGAAGCCACTTTCGGCGAGCACCTCGTTGATGCCGCGCTGGCCGAGTTCACGCATCAGGGCAGACAGATCGACCTTTCCGCCGTCGTTGGGCAGGAGGACCACGTCAGCACCGCGACGCCGCAGAGCGGCGATGCGCTCGGGCTGGTCAATGGCGCCGGCGATGAGGACCTTGCCGCCGTCGAGAAGTTTGGCGTTGAGCGGGGTCTCGAGGCGGGCGTCGACCACCACGCTCAGGGGCTGGCGTTCGGTGGGGATGGCACGGACGGTGAGCTGCGGGTCGTCGTCGCGGACGGTGCCGATGCCGGTGAGCACCGCGCAGGAGCGCGCACGCCAGCGATGGGCGTCGCGTCGGGCGTCGTCGCTGGTGATCCACTGGGATACGCCGTTATCAAGGGCCGTCTTTCCATCCAGCGTCGCCGCGGCCTTGAGGCGCAACCATGGCCGGCCGCGGGTCATGCGCGAGATGAAGCCGATGTTGAGTTCGCGGGCCTCTGCTTCCTGCACGCCCGACAGTGTCTGGATGCCGGCCTCGCGCAGGCGGGCAAGGCCGCGCCCGGCGACGAGTGGGTTCGGGTCCTCGATCGCAGCCACAACGCGTGCGACCCCCGCCCTGACGAGGGCGTCGGCGCAAGGGGGCGTGCGGCCGTGGTGGGAGCAGGGCTCGAGCGTAACGTAGGCCGTGGCACCGCGGGCAGCTTCGCCGGCCATCGCCAGGGCGTGGACTTCGGCATGGGGTTCGCCAGCCCGGATGTGCCAGCCTTCACCCACGATCTCGCCATCGCGCACGATGACGCAGCCGACGCGGGGATTGGGCGTGGTGGTGAACAGGCCGCGCTCGGCCAGGACGAGGGCGCGGGCCATCCACCGGTAGTCGTCGGCGCTGGCGTTCATCGGCAGGGTGTTACTGGGGGGTGTTGCGGGGACGGCCGCGAGGCTTGGTGGTGACTTCGCGGATGACTTCCGAGAATTCGTCCACGTCTTCGAAGGCGCGATAGACGGAGGCGAAGCGGATGTAGGCGACCTTGTCGAGCTTTTTGAGTTCGCGCATGACGAGTTCGCCTATTCGCTCGGACGCGATCTCGCGTTCGCCGGAGGAAAGCAGCTTAGCCTCGATACGGTCGACGGCGGCTTCGACGTTTTCAGCCGTGACCGGCCGTTTGCGCAGGGCAAGGGTCAGGCTGCCGAGGAGCTTGTCGCGACTGAACTCGGCGCGGCTGCCGTTTTTCTTGACCACCTGGGGCATCTTGAGATCGATGCGCTCGTAGGTGGTGAAGCGCTTGTCACAGGAGAGACACCTGCGACGGCGACGGACGATGTCACCGTCCTCGTTTTCACGGGTGTCGGTGACCTGGGTGTTGTCCGCGCCGCAGAAGGGGCAATGCATGGGCTTGCGCTAGCTGGCCGTCGGCCTGATTACGCGCCGTATACCGGGAACTTGCGGCAAAGTTCGGCAACCTTGGCGCGCACGTTTTCGGTGGTGGCTTCGTCGTTGGGCTTGTCGAGCACGTCGGCGATGAGATGCGCGATGCGCTCGGCCTCGATCTCGGTGAAGCCGCGGGTCGTCATGGCCGGCGAGCCGATGCGGATGCCGGAGGTGACGAAGGGCTTCTGCGGATCGTTGGGGATCGAGTTCTTGTTGACGGTGATGTGGGCACGGCCCAGCGCAGCTTCGGCCTCTTTACCGGTGATGTTCTTGGACTGCAGGTCGACCAGGAACACATGGCTTTCGGTGCGGCCGGAGACGATGCGCAGACCACGCTCTTCACCGAGCACACGGGCCATCACGCGGGCATTGGCGATGACCTGTTCCTGGTAGCGCTTGAAGGTGGGTTCGGCGGCTTCCTTGAAGGCCACGGCCTTGGCAGCGATAACGTGCATCAGCGGGCCACCCTGCAGGCCCGGGAAGATGGCGGAGTTGAGCGCCTTCTCGTGTTCCGCCTTCATCAGGATGATGCCGCCGCGGGGGCCGCGGAGGGTCTTGTGGGTGGTGGAGGTGACCACGTCGGCGTGGGGCACCGGGTTGGGGTAGTAGCCCGCGGCGATGAGGCCGGCGTAGTGGGCCATGTCGACCCAGAAGATTGCACCGATTTCCTTGGCGATCTTGGCGAAACGCTCGAAGTCGATGCGAAGGGCGTAGGCGGAGGCGCCAGCGATGATGATGCGCGGCTTGTGCTCGCGGGCGAGCGCTTCCATCTTGTCGTAGTCGATCTCTTCGTTCTTGTCGAGGCCGTAGGCGACGACGTTGAACCACTTGCCGGACATGTTGAGCGGCATGCCGTGGGTGAGGTGGCCGCCTTCGGCCAGGCTCATGCCCATGATGGTGTCGCCGGGCTTGGCGAAGGCCATCAGCACGGCCTGGTTGGCCTGGGAGCCCGAGTTTGGCTGGACGTTGGCTGCTTCGGCGCCGAACAGGGCCTTGAGGCGATCAATGGCGAGCTGCTCGGCCAGATCGACAAACTCACAGCCGCCGTAATAGCGCTTGCCCGGATAACCTTCCGCGTACTTGTTGGTGAGCTGGGAGCCCTGGGCTTCCATGACGGCTGCACTGACGTAGTTTTCGGAGGCGATCAGTTCAATGTGATCTTCCTGACGGCGGTTTTCGGCCTCGATGGCCTGCCAGAGTTCAGGGTCGGCCTTGGCAAGGGTATTTTGCTTGGAAAACATGGCTATCCGGGTGGGCTTGAGTCAAATTCGAATTTTAGCATGCCACTTTGGGCCGTGCAGAACGCAAGCGGGCCCGCTGGCCTCCGAAGGGCTGCGGGCCCGGATCTGACGGGAGTTTCAGACGCTGAAGTGGCTGACCTTGGATTGGAGGTTGGCGGCCAGCTGTTCGAGCAGGGCGGCCTGTTCGTTGGTCTGGCGGGTGACCTGATTGTTCTGGTCGGCCATCCGGGCGATGTCCTCCACACCGCGGGCCACCTGCTGGCTGGCAATGCTTTGCTCGCGGGTGGCGTCGGCGATGTCATTCACTGCGCTGGTGGTTCGGTCGCTCTCGTTGCGGATCGTCTCGAGCACCGCGCCAGAGTCGGTCGCCAGGCGCACGCCGTCACGCACGCCGTTGGTCACGTCGCGGATCATCGAGACGACGCGCTCGGCTTCGGTCTGGACTTCGCTTACGGTGGTGCTGATCTCGCGGGTGGAGGTGGCCGTGCGCTCGGCGAGCTTGCGCACTTCGTCGGCCACCACGGCAAAGCCTCTGCCGCTCTCGCCGGCCCGCGCGGCCTCGATGGCGGCGTTGAGGGCGAGCAGGTTTGTCTGGTCTGCGATGTCGTTGATGATCTTGCCGATGTTGGAAATCCGTGCCGACCGCTCGGAGAGCAGATTGACGGCGGCGCCGGCGGTGTCGATTTCGGTTGAGATCCGATCCATACCGCTGATCATCTGGCGGACGGTCTCGCCACCGCTTTCGGCCTGCCGCTGGGCGCTCTGGGTGATGTCTCGGGCGGTGGTGGCACTGTCCGACACATGCGTGATGCTGACCGAGAGTTCCTCAATGGCGGATGCGAGGCTGGCGGCGGCTTCGTTCTGGGTGGTGGTGCTGCCCACCACGTTGTCGGAACTGGCGCGGACGGATTCGGCAACCTCACGTACCGAGGCGCTGGCGCGCTTGACTTCGCCGATCAGGGCGCCGATTTGACGGGTGGTAGTGTCAAGGGTGTGGCTCATCAGATCAAGTTCATTTCGGCTGTTGGGCTCGGCGCGAGGAAACTGGACGGTCATGTCACCTTTGCCGACTTGCTCCATGATCTTCAACAGGACGCGGATGGGGGCAAGCTGGCGGCGTGAAATGACATAGAGAGCGACAGTGAGCAGGAGGGCGCCGCCCAGGCAGAGGGCGATCAGGGTATTGCGCAGGTTGCGTGCCTCGACGGTGAACTCATCGATGTAGCTCCCGGTGGCCATCTGCCAGCCCCAGTTGGGGATGGATTCGAAGGCCATCATCTTCTCACCGGTGTGCCCTTGTGCGTCGGTCCACTCGTAGGTACCGATGCCTTCCTTGCGGGCGGAGAGGTCACCCAGAATCTTGAGCATCTGCGGGTTGTTGGCGTCACCGACTGTCTTGCCGGTAAGGGTGGGGTGGTAGATGAACTCGGTCTTGGTTGGATCGGCCTTGTGCGACACGATGTAGGCGTAGCCGGTGCTGCCGGACTTGATCTCGCTAAGGACCTTGAACAGGCGATCCATGTCGCCCTGGATATCGACCCGCGCGGCAAGGGCGGCAACGACTTCACCCTTGTCGTTGGTGATCGGCTCGATGGCGGAGATGTAGTAGATGCCGTTGCGCTTGACAATGCCGGCGTAGGGTTTGCCGGCAAGCAGCGTCTGGACTTCCTTGCCGTCGGCGGGGAGCGCGGAGCCTTCGGTGCTCTTGCCATCCTTGTCCTTCAGGAGGGTGGCTGCGCGGATGAAGTCATTGCCCGACCGGACGAGGAGGGCCGGGTCGGCATCGACCTGCTTGCGCATCGTCAGCAGCAGATCCGTGTTGCCGTTCAGCACACGGTCACCGGCATGGACGACGGGAATCTCGTATTTCCCGGAACGGGTGGTCTCTGGGCCGAAACGCAGTGTGCCGAGGTTGTCCTTGACCTTCCGAAGAGCCTTGTCGGCGTCAGCGACGGCGTTGGCGTGGGTCAGATCCAGCAGCCGCACCACGTTGCGGACCTGCTTGGTCAGGTCTTCCTCTGTCTTGGCGAGGGCCACTCGTTCAGAGAGATAGGTGGTGAGGCCGATCAGGACAGCGAACACCGCGAGGCTGACGAACGCCGTGGCAATCGACAGCTGATGGACGACAGACGCGCGTTTGAGATTGAACATACTTCCACTCCAGTCATTCCGGCCCAGGCATTGGGCGCACTGTATGTAATCGACCGGAGTGATCGGAACTTGAAAACAGGTCGCAGTGGCACTGCGCCCTGTGTGCTTGATCAGGCGTTGGGCAACTCGTCGAGGGTTTGTTTGAGGTGGTTCTGCTGGGCCCAGGCGATAAGCGTCCATCCCGCGCCGTCCCAGCCGATCCAGTTGAGCGCGGCGTTGGGGATCGTGAAATCCCGCGGGGCGGTAAGCGGCTTGCCGGTGGCGAGGCGATGGACGATGTCGAGCACGCCGCCGTGGGTGACGATCAGCACCGTGCCGTCCGGGTGTCGGTGGGCAATGCCGTCTAGGGTCGTGTGGATGCGGGCAGAGAACTGGCGCAGGCTCTCGCCGCCTTCGGGGAAGGTGAACTCCGGGTCGCGGGTCTCGAAGCGCTGGTAGTGATCAGGGAAACGGGCGCGGGCCTCGTCGTAGGTGAGGGCCTGGAAGCTGCCGTAGTGGCGCTCGCGGAGCGCTGCGTCGAAGGCCAGTTCGAGGCCGCAGCGCTCGGCGATGGCGGTAGCGGTCTGACGGGCGCGGGTGAGGTCCGACGAATAGGCCGCTTCGAAGCGCTCCGCTGCAAGGCTATCGGCGGTGGCACGGGCCTGGGCAAGACCGGTGTCGTTCAGGGGAATGTCGGTGTGGCCCTGGAGGCGCCGTTCGGCGTTCCAGGCGGTTTCGCCGTGGCGGACGAGGCAGATTCGGGTTGCCATTGCTGCAAAGCGTTATGAAAGACCATGGGAGCCGCAGTATCGCACGGGTTTTTGGGGCGGATGTGCGCCAGCGCAGGCCAATCGAGACCTATATCGGGGCTGTGCCTGCTTGGTTGCGCCGAAATCGGTTTTGGTAGGCGTAATCCCTTATTGTTGGCGGGTGGAACTCGCCGATAATCCGGGCGCTGGAGCCGAGGACGTTTCCGTTAAGTGAGACGACCGTATAGTCAAACCAAAGGAGGTGCGGGACGTGAATGCCCTGCTCAAACTATCGCGCGCGATAGACGCGCTGAATTTGCGGGTCGGAAAGGCAACGATCTGGCTGGTGTTGGTCGTGACCGTCGTCAGCGCCATCAATGCGGTGGTGCGCTACACGTTTAACTACAGTTCGAACGGTCTGCTGGAGATCCAGTGGTACCTGTTTTCTGCCATCTTCCTGCTGTGCGCCGGTTACACCCTGATGCGTAACGAGCACGTGCGCATCGACGTGGTGTCCAGCCATTTTTCGCCTCAGGTGCATGCCTGGATCGACATCATCGGCACGTTGTTCTTTCTGGCGCCGATGGCCGTCGCGGTGTTGTATCTGTCGTGGCCGATATTCGTCAATTCGTTCGTGAACAAGGAGTATTCCTCCAACGCGGGTGGCCTGATCGTGTGGCCGGTGCGTGGCCTCGTGCCGCTGGGCTTTGCGCTCCTTATCCTCCAGGGCGTTTCCGAGTTCATCAAGCGGGTGGCCTTCCTGAAGGGTCTGATCGGTGATCCCAATGCCAAGGTCAATGCGCCTTCGGCGGAAGAAGAACTGGCCCGGGCCATCAAGCAACAGCGCGGGGAGGCCGTCTAAATGGAATTCATCGCTGCCAATATGGCGCCCCTGATGTTCGGGTCGCTGGTGATCTTTCTGCTGTTCGGCTATCCGGTTGCGTTTGCCCTGGCTGCCAACGGCGTCGTCTTCGGCCTGATCGGCATCGAACTGGGCTTGCTCACGCCAGCGCTGTTCCAGGCGTTGCCCGACCGGATCTTCGGGGTGATGTCCAACGACACGCTGCTGGCGATCCCATTCTTCACGTTCATGGGGCTCATCCTCGAGCGCTCGGGGATGGCGGAGGATCTGCTCGATACCATCGGCCAGTTGTTCGGCCCCGTCCGCGGCGGCCTGGCGTTTGCCGTGATCTTCGTCGGCGCGATCCTCGCCGCGACCACGGGTGTGGTGGCGGCCTCGGTGATCTCGATGGGCCTGATCTCGCTGCCGATCATGATGCGCTACGGCTACGACCAGCGTCTTGCGACAGGCGTGATTGCGGCCTCCGGCACGCTGGCCCAGATCATCCCGCCGTCGCTGGTGCTGATCATCATGGCCGATCAGTTGGGCCGATCCGTCGGCGATATGTACCAGGGGGCAATGATTCCGGGTCTGGTGCTGACCGGGCTTTATGTAGGCTACGTTGCGCTGGTCGCGATCTTCAAGCCGGCGGCAGCCCCGGCGTTGCCGCTTGAGGCGCGCACGCTGCGAGGTGGCAAGCTGTTCCTGCGGGTGCTCACCACCCTGGTGCCGCCGCTGATGCTGATCTTCCTGGTGCTCGGCACGATCTTCCTTGGCATCGCGACGCCGACCGAAGGCGGGGCGATGGGCGCTGCCGGGGCGCTGGTAATGGCCATCCTGCGCGGCCGGCTCAACGTGTCCTTGCTCAAGCAGGCGATGGAAAGCACCGCCAAGCTCACCACCTTCGTCGTGTTCATCCTGGTGGGCGCGCGGGTGTTCTCGCTGACCTTCTATGGCGTGGAGGGGCACCTGTGGGTTGAGCATCTGCTCACCGCGTTGCCTGGTGGCCAGCTTGGCTTCCTGATCGTGGTGAACATCCTGATCTTCCTGCTGGCCTTCTTCCTCGACTTCTTCGAGCTGTCGTTCATCGTGGTGCCGCTGCTGGCGCCGGTGGCCGAGAAGCTGGGCATCGATCTGATCTGGTTTGGCGTGCTGCTGGGGGTGAACATGCAGACGTCGTTCATGCACCCGCCCTTTGGCTTTGCGCTGTTCTATCTGCGCTCGGTGGCGCCAGCCTCCATCAAGACGACCCAGATCTACTGGGGTGCGGTGCCCTTCGTGATCATCCAGATCATCATGGTGGGCATCCTCATTGCTTTCCCGGGGCTCGTGACCATGGGGCTCGACAAGGAGGTGAAAGTGGATACCGATTCGATCGAGATCGTCGTGCCGGAAGGGGATGCGCCTGAGGATTCGCCGGTTCAGTTCGATGCGCCGAAGGAGGGCGAGGACAAGCCGGCTGCGGCCGGAGCGGAAGCGCAACCTGCCGCCGAGGACGACCCTGCCAAAGCACTCGAAAAGGCCCTTCAGCAGGACAGAAAGTAGGGCGATTCTGGAATGGATGTAAAAGAGCCGGGGAGCGATCCCCGGTTTTTTTTGTACGGTGCGTCGGCTCAGGCCTGGATGACCCGGTTCCGACCAGCGCTCTTGGCAGCGTAGAGGGCCTGGTCGGCGCGGTTCAGGAGTTCTTCGGCGGTTTCGCCGGGCTTGCGGCTGGCGATGCCGATTGAGGCGCTGATGTTGGTCAGGCGCTCGCTGGTTCGGCTGTCCTTCAGCACCAAGTGCTCGATGGCGATGCGCAGCGTCTCGGCCAACTGGATGGCCTGCTGGGCGGTGCCACCGCAGAAGATCAGTGCGAACTCCTCGCCACCGTAGCGATAGACCGACACGCCGACCCGCGTGGCGGCGGAGAGCTGTTTGCCCACCAGGCTGAGCACGCGGTCGCCCACCAGATGGCCGAAGCGGTCGTTGAATTGCTTGAAGTGGTCGATATCCAGCAGCGCCAGGTGGATCACCGGGCCCCGGTCGCCCTGTTCGAGAAACTGGGCAAGCTCCATGTCGAAGGCGCGACGGTTGAAGACGCCGGTGAGTTCATCGTTCATGGCGTCCTGACGCAAGGTTTCCAGTTCACTGCGCAGACGCCGGATTTCGTCGTTGGCTGCGGATAGCCGCTGTTCGAAGCGCGAGGTGTTCTGCTGCATCGCAGTAGATCCCTGGAGCAGCTTGTCGAGGGTGCCGAAGATGTCATCGACGCTATTGGCTCCCGTGGTGGCGTTGTCGCGCAGATCGCGATTGCATTCGTCCAGGAGCGTCGAAAACGATCGGGTACCGGCAAGAGTGGCGTTGAGATCGTGGTCGATCCCGGTGACCATCTGTTCGAAGCTGTCCTTGATCCGGTGGAGGGTGGTCTCGATGTCGCCGGTGGATGAGACGTGTTCGCGGAAGAGATCCTCGGCCTTGGTGAGGGGAATCATCCCGTAGGCCGAGACGATCTCGTCGATGCGCTGGTTGAGCGTCGGATCTTCGTTGGAGACGTAGGTGTACCAGAGGGCGTAGTTGATCGGTGTTACCGGGATCTGGTACTTCACCATGATTGGCACGGCTTTACGGAGTCGCTCTGCCGCTTTTTCAACTGAACCGCTTGTCACTCTGATCCTCCTGGATTGGACGGGTGGCAGGCCGGAGATGTCTTCTCCGGTGTTCCAGCCCGACCGATTGCTTTTCTGGTTACTGCTAACTTATCGGCGGGGGAGGAAGAAACTTCATGGGTGGGACGAATGAATAACGGCGCCCGAGGGCGCCGTTGTGCTCAAAATGGGTTGCGTGGCTGAGCTACGAAGCTTCGTACATCAAGGTGCCCTCGACGAGCGTGTAGCGCACCTTGCCGGGAAGTTCGAGGCCCAGGAAAGGCGTGTTCTTGCCCTGACTCTTGAGCATCGAGCGCTCGATGAGCTGGAACGCGTCGGGATCGAACACGCACACGTCAGCGCGGGCGCCGACTGACAGATGGCCGCCCTTGGCGATGCCGGCAATTTTTGCCGCCTCGGAGGTGATGCGGCCGATGGCGTCGATTAGCGGGAGCTTGTGCTCGGCCGCCCACTTGAGCGTGAGCGGCAGGAGCAGTTCGAGGCCGGTGGTGCCCGGCTCGGATTCGCTGAACGGCGCCAGCTTGGCGTCGTCGTCCACCGGCGTGTGGTCGGAGCAGATCGCGTTGATCCGACCGTCCGCCAGTGCCTTCGACAGTGCGATGCGGTCGCGCTGGCTGCGCAGCGGCGGGATGACGTGACAGTGGGGGTTGAAGTAACCGATGTCCATGTCGCACAGGTGCAGATGATGGACGGCGACGTCGCAGGTGACATCGACACCGTCCTTGCGGGCCTGCTCGATGAGATCGAGGCTTTCGGCGGACGACAGGCGGGTGATGTGGAGCCGCGCGCCTGTCTGGCGGGCAAGACGCAGGTAGGTGAACAGCGCGACGATCTCGGCGCTGGCCGGGATGCCGGGCAGGCCGAGGCGTGAGGCGACTTCGCCGTCGTGGGCAACGCCGCCCCGGGCCAGGTAAGGATCGAGGGGCTGCAGCCAGACGCGGAAGCCGAAGGTGGCGGCATACTGCATGGCGCGGCCGAGCACGCGGGTGTCAAGGATTGGCACGTTGGCCTGGCTGAAGGCCACACAGCCGGCTTCGACCAGTTCCGCCATCTCGGAGAGCTGCTCGCCCTTGAGGCCGATGGTGAGTGCGCCGACCGGATAGACGTGGGCACGGTTGAGCTTCTTGGCCCGGTAGCACAGCATTTCGACGAGGCCGGGCTCGTCGAGCACCGGGTCGGTGTCGGGCGGAATCGCGAGGCTGGTGATGCCGCCGGCCATGGCTGCATCCATCTCGGATTCGAGGGTGGCCTTGTATTCGAAGCCGGGCTCGCGCAGGCGGGCGGCCAGATCGATCAAGCCGGGCGCGACGACGAGGCCGCTGGCGTCGATGGTGCGGGCGGCGGTGAAGCCGGTGGGCGCGTGGCCGACGCCGACGATCTTGCCGTCGGCGATGTAGAGATCCTGCTTTGCGTCGAGGCGCTTGGCCGGGTCGATGATCCGGCCATTCGTGATGTGGATGTTCATGTTCGAAAACCTGTAAATCAGTGACTGCCCAGCATGCTCATGACGGCCATGCGCACCGCGATGCCGAAGGTGACCTGCGGCAGGATCACCGCCTGGCCGCCGTCAGCCACGGCGGAGTCGATCTCGACGCCGCGGTTCATCGGGCCAGGGTGCATCACGATGGCGTCGGGCTTGGCGAGGGCGAGCTTGTCGGCGGTGAGGCCCCACACTTTGAAGAACTCCTGCGGGCTGGGCAGGAGGGCACCATTCATGCGCTCGTTCTGCAGGCGCAGCATCATCACCACATCCACGTCCTTGAGGCCTTCTTCCATGGAGGCGCAATAGCGCACGCCCATCTTCTCGACATCGGTCGGGAGCAGGGTCTTGGGGCCGATGACGCGCACTTCGGGCACGCCGAGGGTGGTGAGCGCGGCGATCTGGGAGCGGGCGACGCGGGAGTGGAGCACGTCACCGACGATGGCGACGGTGAGGTTGTGGAATTCCTTCTTGTAGTGCCGGATGGTGTACATGTCCAGCAGCCCCTGGGTGGGGTGGGCATGGCGCCCGTCGCCGGCATTGACCACATGGATGTGGTCGCGGCCGGTGTTCTGCAGGTGCTGGGCGATCAGATGCGGGGCGCCGCTGGATTCGTGCCGCACCACGAACATGTCGGCCTGCATCGCGCAGAGGTTGTCCACGGTGTCGAGGAGCGTCTCGCCCTTCTTGGTGGAGGAAGTGGACACGTTGAGGTTGATCACGTCGGCCGACAGGCGCTTGGCGGCGATCTCGAAGGTGGTGCGGGTGCGCGTGCTGTTCTCGAAGAACAGGTTGAAGACGCTCTTGCCGCGCAGCAGCGGGAGTTTCTTCACTTCGCGCTCTGCCATCTCGGTGAAGGGCGCGGCGGTGTCGAGGATCTGGGTGATGATGCTGCGCGGCAGGCCGTCGAGGGTCAGCAGGTGCTGCAGTTCGCCGTGCTTGTTGAGTTGAGGGTTATGCATGGATCAGCCTCATGGTGAGGGCGCCGGAGTCGTCGCGCTCGAGTTGCAGGTTTTGCCCGGCGGGAAGCGGTTCTGGCAGGGTGAGCGCACAGAAGCGGGCAGCAATGGGGAGTTCGCGGCCGCCGCGGTCGATGAGTACGGCAAGGTCGACCTTGGCCGGACGTCCGTAATCGAAGAGTTCGTTCAAGGCGGCACGGGTGGTGCGGCCGGTGTAGAGCACGTCGTCGACGATGACGATGTGGGCGTCTTCCACGTCGAAGGGAATCTTCGAACCCTGGGGCTGCTGGTGCAGGCCCTTGGCGGCGTAGTCGTCGCGGTAGAAGCTCACGTCGATGGCGCCCAGGGGATGGGTGAGCCCGAGTAGCGCGTGAAGGCGCTGGGCGAGCCACACGCCGCCGGTGTGAATGCCGACGAGCGCGGTGGCCGGCGTGACGTAAGGACGCATCGCGGCGGCCAGTTCGGCAATGAGGTGTTCGGCGTCAGGTAGCTGCATGTTTGGCACTTTCAAAGTACTGGAGCAGGATGATCTGGGCGGCGGCGGAATCGAGGCGAGGCTTCTGCTTGCGCCAGCCATGGTGGCCGGCTTCGGAGAGGCGGCCTTCGGCTTCGGCCGACGACAGGCGCTCGTCCACCAGCGCCACCGGCAGGTCATAGCGGCCGTGGAGCTGGTTGGCGAAGCGCCGGCAGCGGGCGGTCATGGCGTGCTCGGTGCCATCGAGGTGCGTGGGCAGGCCGACCACGAGGGCAGAGGGCTTCCATTCGGCGAGCAGTTTCTCGATCGCGGCAAAGCGCGCGGCGTTGGCTTCTTCGGCAATGGGTGCGAGAGGATGGGCGTGGCCGGTCTCGGTTTCGCCGACCGCCACCCCGATGCGCGCGAGGCCGAAGTCGAAGGACAGCAGGGTGCTCACGCGTGGCCGGCGACGTCGGACAGTTTTGCGAAGTCGACGCCAATAAGTTGCATGGCCGCAGCAAGGCGTTCTTCGGGCGGAAGATCGAAGACGATGGCGAGATCGGCCGGTACGGTGAGCCACGCGTTCTGGGCAAGTTCGTGCTCAAGCTGGCCGGCGGACCAGCCGGCGTAGCCGAGGGCGACGAGCACCTCACCCGGTTCGCCCTTGTTGGCGAGGGACTGAAGCACATCGCGGGAGCTGGTGAGGCCAACGGTGTCGCTCACCTTGAGCGACGAATGCCACTCGCCGGCGGGGCGATGGAGCACGAAACCCCGGTCAGCCTGGACCGGGCCGCCGAAATACACCGGCAGATCGGCAAAATCAGGTTGCTCGAAGGGGATGTCGATGCGCTCAAAAAGCGTTGCCAGCCGCATGTCGGTCGGGCGGTTGACGATGACGCCCATGGCGCCGTTTTCGTTGTGCTCGGCGATGTAGGTGAGCGTGCGCGAAAAGTTCGGATCGGCCATGGCAGGCATGGCGATCAGGAAGTGATCGGTGAGGTTGATGGTGGTGGTAGTCACGGGTGGTATTCTAAGCCGAGGTCGCCGATTGTAGCGGCAACTTTTCAGTCCTGCGTTCCCTTCCATAGCCCCGTTTTCCATGTCTTCTGCCCTTGTCTGGTTCCGTCGCGACCTGCGCGACTTCGACCACGCGGCGCTGTATCACGCGCTCAAGCGATTTCCGCGGGTTTTCTGCGTTTTTGTCTTCGATACCGAGATCCTAGACGCCTTGCCGAGGCGGGCCGACCGGCGGGTGGAGTTCATCCACGCCAGTGTCGTCGAGCTTGATGCCGGGCTGCGGGCGCGGGGCGGCGGGCTGATCGTCCGCCACGGGCCGGCGCGGGACGTGATCCCGGCGCTGGCGGTGTCGCTGGGGGTGACGGCGGTGCTGGCCAACGGGGACTACGAGCCCGCCGCTATCGATCGGGACGAGGAGGTGACCGAGCGGCTGCGCAGCCAGGGCGTCGACTTCGAGCGTTTCAAGGATCAGGTGATCTTCGAGAAGCGTGAGGTGCTCACCAAGAGCGCGACGCCGTTTTCGGTATTCACGCCCTACAAGCGTGCCTGGCTGGCGGCGCTCTCGGATTTCCATCTGAAGGCCTATCCGGTTGAAATATACGCGGCAAGTCTGGCGCCGCTGCCAGCGGGCGAGTCGATTCCGCCGCTGTCCGACATCGGTTTCGAGCCGACCAACCTGCTGGAAGTTGGCATCACGCCGGGCATGGCGGGTGGGCGCACGCTGATCCAGGATTTCCTGCGCCGCATCGACCGATACAAGGTGCGGCGGGATTTCCCGGCCAGCAAGGGCGTGTCTTACCTGTCGGTGCATCTGCGCTTCGGCACGGTGTCGATCCGCGAGCTGGCGCGGATCGCCCACGCCAGGGGCGGGGAGGGCGCCGACACCTGGCTGTCGGAGCTGATCTGGCGGGATTTCTATTTTCAGATCCTGTGGCACAACCCGCATGTGGTGGGCGCGAGCTTTCGGCCGGAATACGACCGGGTGCGCTGGGACGATGCGCCCGAGCTGTTTGCCGCGTGGCGAGAGGCGCGTACCGGCTACCCCATTGTCGACGCGGCGATGCGCCAGATCGCCCACAGCGGCTACATGCACAACCGGCTGCGGATGGTGGTGGCGTCGTTCTTGACCAAGGATCTGGGCATCGACTGGCGCTTGGGCGAAAAATATTTCGCCGACGAGCTCAACGATTTCGATCTGGCCGCCAACAACGGCGGCTGGCAGTGGGCGGCGTCCACCGGTTGCGACGCGCAGCCGTACTTCCGCATCTTCAACCCGGTCAATCAGTCGGAGAAGTTCGATCCGGACGGCAGCTTCATCCGGCGTTATCTGCCGGAGCTGGCCAAGGTGCCGGACAAATTCATCCACACCCCGTGGACCATGCCGCCCATCGACCAGAAACTGGCCGGCTGCGAGATCGGAAAGGATTACCCGTTGCCTATCGTCGATCACGCCAAGGCGCGGGAGCGCACCCTGGCGCGCTTTGGCGTCGTGAAGTCGGCCGATGAGTCGGAGGCCGCGGGGGATTAACGCTGGGCGCTGGCGACGAGCACGGTGTAGTCGAGCATGTAGCCGTCGCCGTCGCGATGGCTGGCGAGGTCGTCGGCGACGGCAGCGCGGAGCTTGGCCTGCATCCCATCGGGCAGGCGCGACAGGGATTCCGCCGCACCGCCAGCCAGATCGAGGAAGGCCTGCCAGTAATCGTCGGCGCTACCAAAACGGCAGGCGAAGGTGTGCGGCGTGATCGTCACGTCGCCGAAGCCGGCTTCGCGGAGCAGGGCTGCGAGCACGTCGCGCTCACCCAGCCTGAACACCGTGGGCCGCGCCACCTTGGGCGGCGGGAGCAGGCGCGCGATGCAATCCTGAGCCCGACTGATGAGCGGAACGGATTCTCGCGGGCCCCACACCGACAGCACGATGCGTCCGCCCGGGCGCAGCACCCGGTGAAGCTCGGCCAGTGCCTTGGCCGGATCGGGAAAGATGAACAGGCCGAGGCCGATCAGGGCCACATCCACGCAAGTGTCGGCAAAGGCCAGGTGCTCGGCGTCGCAAGCGGCGGCGAGGAGATCGGGCAGGCCTTCGGCGGCGGCGCGCTGCTGGCCTTCGGCGAGCATGTTCTCGGCGATGTCGCTGGCGAGCACCCAGCCATCGGGCAGGACCCGGCGGGCTGCGTCGCGGGCCAGCAGGCCGGGCCCGGCGGCGAGATCGAGTACCTTTTCTCCTGGCGCCAGATGTGCCGCATCCAGCAGCGCTGCCTGCAGGCGGGCGCGCAGCGGTGCGCCATCGGCGTAGCGGCTGGCAATTCGGTTGAAGCCGCTGCGCTCGAGAGCTTTGAAGCGGCGCGCGTCGAAGTTGTCGGGTGTGGTCATGGCGGGGGCAGCAATCCGGCGTAGGCCAAAATTAGGTCAATATAGTTGTCCCATTTTGTGAAGCTGTGGTCGCCGCCGGGGAGCACCGTCTGCCTTGCGCCGGCGTAGCGGGCCACGGCGTGGCGGTAATCGAGCACCTCGTCGCCGGTTTCGACCATCAGCCAGTAGCGCTCGGGTCGGGTGATGGCGGCGGGCTCGATGGCGCGCAGTTGTTCCACGTGGTCGGCGGTGAAGTCGAAGGGCTCGCCGGTGTACATGTGGGTCTGGGTGCCGATGTAGGCAGACAGCGACAGTGGCGCCAGCACGGCCGGATTGACCAGCACGGCCTTGAGCCCGTGACGCTCGGCGAGGCAGGTGGCGTAGTAGCCGCCCAGGCTGCTGCCAACCAGCGTGGGCGGCGTGGTGCAGCGGGCGATCCGGGCTTCGGCCAGCGCGATGGCGTCGCGGGCGGAGACGGGCAACTGCCCGCCCCAGAAGGCGTCGCCGAGGCCGAGTTGATCCATGCGCGCCTTGAGGCTGCGGGATTTCCAGCTTTGCGGGCCGGAACGGAAGCCGTGGAGGTAGATGATCATTTGTGTTCGAAGCGGTCGTCGGGGCGCAGGCGGGTGGGGAATTCGCCGGTGAGCCAGGGGCGGGCGGCGTCGTCGCCAGCCAGGTGAGCGTGCCAGAAAGCGGTGCTGGCGGCCAGGACGTGGGGGCGGAAGGCGGCGGGCTCGCGGCGGATGCGGAACATCGCGCCTTCGGCGTCGCTGGCCTCGCCGGCGAAATCCAGGTGGTTGCCGCCGGAAAACACCAGCAGATACTTGCCGCCATCGGCGGGCATGTGCCGGTAGGGCACTTCGCGGTTGGCGGCGGTGATGTCGGACAGGCCCATGCCGTCGTCGCGGCTGCCGGTGATGCTGAAGAACGGCAGGTGGATCTGGCCGAAGCGGTGATCTAGGGTGGGGCCGGTGTCGGCTTGCCGGGCAGAAGGGCTGAAGGCGAGCACCGCGCGGACCCGCGGATCAAGCGGGTGTGGTGGCTGGGTTGGACGCCGTTCGCCGGCTTTCAGCTGTACCGTGACGGCGCCAAAGGAGTGCCCGGCAAGGCCGATGGCGCTGGCTGAATTCACGGCGTCGGGAAGGCTGGCGTCGTGGCCGATGCGCTCGAGAACGAAGCGGAAGTCGTCCACCCGATGGGTGAGTTCCGCGGGATTCATCGCGGCCTTGAAGGCGCTGCGCAAGGCATGGGGGGAATTGTTGCGGAGAATCGAACAATCCGAGCCGGGGTGTTGCATCGCCAGCAACAAATAGCCGTGGCTGGCCCAGTGGCCGAGCCACGCGCTGCCTCCCTCGCGGGAGCCGCCAAGGCCGTGGGAGAAGAGGATCAGCCCGCGGGGAGCGGCCGTGTCGGGCAGGTAGAGCTTGATCGGCAGGGTGCGCGCCCGCCGGGTGTCGTGCAGGTCGGCGAGGCGGGAGGTGACCCGCCACGGGCCGACGCTGCCGGGGTCGATCAGTGGGCCGTCCATTCCACGAGGCCGAAATGCCAGGTGGTGAGTACGACGATGCCGAAGGCGATGCGATACCAGGCGAAGGGCACGAAGTCGTGGCTGGAGATGTAGCGCAGCAGCCAGCGTACACACAGGAACGCGGAAACGAAGGCGGAGATGAAGCCGACGACCCACATGCCCAGGTCGTCGGCGCTGAGGAGGGCGCGTTCTTTGTAGACTTGATAAACGGTGGCCACGCCCAGGGTGGGGATCGCCAGGAAGAACGAGAACTCCGTGGCCGCCTTGCGGGAAAGGCCGAACAGCATGCCGCCGATGATGGTGGAGCCCGAGCGGGAGGTGCCGGGGATCAGCGCGAAGGCCTGGGCGATGCCCATCTTCACGGCGTCCAGTGGGGTCATTTCATCGACGGTTTGGATGCGTACGCTGTGGTTCTTGCGCTCGGCCCACAGGATGACGAAGGCGCCGACGATGAAGGCAGTTGCAACCGGGATAGGGGCAAACAGGTGCGCCTTGATGGCCTTGCCGAAGGCGAGGCCCAGCACGGCCAGGGGCAGGAAGGCGATGAACAGGTTGAGCACCAGCCGGTTGGCCTCCCGCACGCGGCCGAGGCCGGCGAAGGTGGCGGCGAGGCGGGCGCGGTATTCCCACACCACTGCAAGGATCGCGCCGGACTGGATGACGATCTCGAACAGCTTGCCCCGGTCGTCGTTGAAGTTCAGCAGATCGCCGGCGAGGATCAGGTGGCCGGTGCTGGAGATCGGCAGGAATTCGGTCAGACCTTCGACCACGCCGAGGATCAGCGCCTTGAGGAGCAGGATGATGTCCATGGAACGATAGAGTTTTTGGTGCCAAAAGAGGCCGCATTATAGCTGCCGAATATTTATGCGCCCGTTGCACGGGGTGTGAATCCGTCACGAACAGGTGTTCAAGACTGCGTCTCTGCTGCCGATAGTTCCAGGATAGCCATTCCAGATGATTGCCCGATGTTGAAGAAGATTGCGGTGGCCCGGCTTCAGCCGGGCATGTTCATTCACGAGTTCTGCGGCGACTGGATGTCTCATCCGTTCTGGCGCTCGCGCTTCCGGGTCGATGGCGACGGTGACCTACGGCGCATCCTCGAGTCGGGCGTCGAGTATGTTTATATCGATACCGACAGGGGGCTGGACGACCAGGACGCGGTGCCCGCCGCCGAGGTGCAGGCGGCGGTTGAACAGGAGATCGTGGCCGCGCTGGCGTCGCCCGTCGAGCAGTCGGTGCGGGTGACGATCCAGGAGGAAATGCAGCGTGCCCGCAAGGTGCACGACCAAGCCCACAAGGTGATCCGCTCGATGATGAGCGATGTGCGCCTGGGCAAGGCGGTGTCGCTCGACGACGCCGAGCCGGTTGTCGAGGCGATCACGGGTTCGGTGCTGCGTAACGGCGGCGCGCTGCTGGGGCTCATCGGTATCAAGAACAAGGACGATTACACCTTTCTGCACTCGGTGAGCGTGTGCACGCTGATGATTGCCTTCGGGCGCTCGCTCGGGCTGGAGGGCGATGAACTGCGTCAGGGCGGCATCGGAGGTTTGCTCCACGACATCGGCAAGATGAAGGTACCGGACGAGGTGCTCAACAAGCCCGGTCGGCTCACCGATGCGGAGTTCGAACTCATCAAACGCCATCCCGGCGATGGTCACGCCACGCTGCTGGAGACGCCGGGCATCGGCCCGGTGCCGCTGGATATCACCCGTCACCACCACGAGCGCCTGGACGGCAGCGGCTATCCTGACAAGCTGTTGGGCGATTCGATCTCGACCATGGCACGGCTTGCAGCCATCGTGGATGTTTACGACGCCATCACCGCCGAACGTTGCTACCACAAGGCCATGCCGGCCGCCGAGGGGCTGCGCAAGATGTGGGAATGGAGCGCCGCGCATTTCGACCAGAAGCTGCTGCAGGCCTTCATGCGCTGCGTGGGGATCTATCCGGTGGGCAGCCTGGTGCGGTTGGAGTCCGGGCGGCTTGGGGTGGTGATCGAGCAGAACGAATCCAATCTACTCACGCCGCGCCTGCGGGTGTTTTTCAGCACCCGCTCCAACGGCTACATCAAGCCGGAGGTCGTGGATCTAGCGCGGCGGCTCGGCAGCGGCGGTGGCGACCGCATCGTGTCGGCCGAGGCGCCGGACCGCTGGGGCGTCGATCCGGGCCGCTTTCTGATGCTGGCCTGATCAGCCTTGGCGCAGACGAGCGTCGAGGGTGTCTACCACGGCGCTCCAGTCGGCGTCCTCGGCCAGTTCGGTCCGCAGGAAGGCGGCCTGGGCGGGAGTCCAGAAATCGGCGTCGGCCAAGCGCAGGTCGTGGGGTAGCGGCGCGTGGCCGGCGATGAAGGCATCGATCGAGGCCGCATCGTCGGGCAGGCCGAGCTGGGCGAAGAGGTGTGTCATGGTGTGCGTCTGGGCTTCCATCTGAAGGCTCCTTGATGGTGTTGCACTGAATTTGCCCGAAGGCGGTCTGGAAATGCCGGACTCGGCTGAGTGGTGTATTTTCCGAATCCGGCTACACGCTTTGTGGTCCAGGGGACGCGATAAGTTTCCTTGCGCCTTTCTCGAGATGCGGGCGACGCCGCTTTGGAACCAGTTTTTGATATCTCATGACGCTCAGTGACCTTGTTACCAGTTACGGCTATCTGGCGGTAGCGGTCGGTTGTGTGCTCGAAGGAGAAACCGTTCTGCTGGTGGCTGGGTACGCCGCTCATCGCGGGATGCTCGATCTGCGCTGGGTGATGGCGGTTGCGCTGGTTTCGAGCTTTGCCGGCGATCAATGGTGGTTCTGGTTGGGGCGACGACATGGGGCGTCGCTGATCGATCGATTTGCGTCGATCCGCAGGCTTGTCCCGCGCGTCCAGGCGATGATCCGGGCACATCAGGATGCGCTTGTGCTGGGGGTTCGGTTCATGGTCGGCGTGCGTGTTGCCGGACCGGTGCTGATGGGCTGGAGCGGGGTTTCGGCGTACCGTTTTCTGGTGCTCAATTTTCTGGGGGCCGGCATCTGGGCCGGTGCCGTCGGTGGGGCAGGTTACGCTTTTGGTGAGGCACTTGAACGGATGTTGCCGGCGTTCAAGGAGGTGGAGGAGGGCGTTCTCGTCGTGCTGATGGTGGGTGCGTTGGTTGTGCACGCGGCGAGGGCGTGGAGAAATCGGCGTGGCTGAAGGCAGCACATATCCTGTATATTAGAGAAATCTGATTAAAGGAGTTTCCAATGTTCCGTCGCTCGTTCGTCATTGCTTCGACCGTCGCCGCCCTTGCCGGCGCTGCTCACGCCCAGGATCTGGACGCCCTGAAGGCCGATACCCGCAAGAATGCCTTGCCCGTGCTGCCCAAGGTGGTGGCGATGATGCAGGAGACCGTTGCCGAAAAAGGCCCCGTTGAGGCGATTCCGGTATGCAAGGAGAAGGCCCCGCAGCTGCTGAAGGAGCAATCCGCCAAGACCGGCTGGGACATGCGCCGGGTCAGCCTGCGCACCCGCAACCCCGAGCGTGGCACGCCAGATGTGTGGGAAGCGCGCCAGCTGGCCGACTTCAACATCCGCGCCGCCAACGGCGAGAAGATCGAAACCCTCGAAGCCGGCGAGATCGTCACCGAGAACGGCAAGCAGATCTATCGCTACATCCGTGCGGTGCCCGTGGGCGATGTGTGCCTCAAATGCCACGGCGCGCCCGACAAGGTCGAGGCCAGCCTGAAGAGCCAGCTCGCCAAGAGCTATCCCCACGATACCGCCTTCGGCTACGAGAAGGGCCAGATCCGTGGCGGGCTGACGGTCAGGCGCCCGCTGTGAGCCGCTGGCGGCTATGACCACGGCCTTCTTGTGGAATAATCCGCCGACCCCATCCACCTCAACTTACAAAGGGACTAGCCAGATGAAGATCAACAAACTGGTGTTTGCCGTCATTGCCATGGGCCTTGCCGCGGGGGCCAGCGCCCAGATGAAGCCGGAAGATCAGATCAAGTACCGCAAGGCCGGTTACAGCTTCATGTCCTGGAACATGGGCAAGATCAAGGCCCAGACCATCGACAACCCGGGCAGCTTCAACAAGGATCAGGTGGCTGGTGCCGCCAACGCCATTGCCGCGATCGCCAACTCCGGCATGGGCGCGCTGTATGGCCCGGGCACCGACAAGGACGTGGGCAGCCAGAAGACCCGCGTGAAGCCGGAGTTCTTCCAGCAGCAGGACGAAGTGCGCAAGCTCGCCGTGGCTTTCGTGAAGGAGGCCAACGAACTTCAGAAAGTCGCCGCCACCGGCGACGCCGCCGCGATCAAGGCTCAGTTTGGCAAGACCGGCGAATCCTGCAAGGCCTGTCACGACAAGTTCCGCAAGGACGAATAAGCGTTCTCGGCCGGTTTGAAATCAGAAGGGGCAGCTTGCGGGCTGCCCCTTTTGCATCTGTCACCAGGCCGGAGCGGCCGCGGGGGTCGGCGGCGGCGGGGGTAGCCAGACACCGCTGGCAAGCCACGCCGCGGCGCATCCCACCGCCAACGCGAAGACCAGCGCGATCAGACCGCCGCCGGTGGGATCGGCATGGTGCTCGTGCTGTCCAACTTCCTTGCGACCGGTGAGCATCGGTCGGACCAGGGGCTCCTTCTTGACCTTTGTATAGAAGGCGATGGCGGCCAGATGCAGCGTCACCAGCAAGCCGACGAGCCAGAAGCCCTTGTGGTGTAGGCCGGTGATCCAGTCGCTGGTCTCCTTGGAGACGAGGTTGTAGAGCGGGCCCTGGAACGCAATGTCGTCGTTGCCGAACAGCCCGCCAATGGTCTGCAGCGCGACCACGCCGATCAGCCCGATCACCGACAGGGCGCCGAGGGGATTGTGGCCCAGTCCGCCCCAGTCGCCCCGCAGGTAGGCCAGGATGGCGCCGGGGCCGCGCACGAAGCTGGCAAAGCGCGAGTGGGTCGAGCCGACAACGCCCCAGGCAAGGCGAAAGCCCAGGAGGCCGGCGATCAGGATGCCGATCCGCCCGTGCCAGGTCATCAGGTTGCCGCCGATCTGCCCGCTGACCACTGCCGACACAATCGCCACGACCAGCAACCAGTGGAAGATGCGTAACGGCAGATCCCAGACGCGAACGCTTTTCATGGTGTGTTCTCCAAGCCATCAGTTTTCCGAATTCTGACATGCACAACGCGATGCGCGACCACAGCGGTGCTGGCTTACGTATCATTCGCGCGATGCATAACTCCTGGAGCCAACCTTGAAGAACCTGTTCTGCCTTGCCCTGCTTGCTGGCCTCGCCGTGCCCGCCCATGCTTGCGGCACCTATCACGACAGCTGGAGCGGGAGCGACAAGGTGGCCCACTTCGGCGTATCGGCGGCCCTTGGCGTGGGGGCGTCGCGCCTGACCGAGGACACGGCCACGGCCGTCGGCCTGGCGCTGATCCCCGGCCTTGCCAAGGAGCTTTACGACGCCGGCCAGGACTGCAACCGCTTTTCCTGGAAGGACATGGGCTGGAACGCCGTCGGCGCCTACGTGGGCGTGCGCACCGGCAACTGGCTGCTGGGGCCGACGGGCGTGAGTTACATCAAGGCCTTCTGAACCGATGCGCATCCTGCTGGTTGAGGACGACCGCCTGCTTGGCGATGGCCTGAAAGCCGGTCTTGGCGCGGCCGGTTTTGCCGTCGACTGGGTGCGCGATGGCGAGGCGGCGCTGGTGGCGATGGCTGCCGAGGGTTTCGCCGCCGTCATTCTCGACCTGGGCCTGCCGCGGCGCGATGGCTTGTCGGTGCTGTCGGCGCTGCGGGCAGCCGGCAACGGGGTGCCGGTGCTGGTGCTTACGGCCCGGGATCAGGTGGCCGACAAGGTACGTTGTCTCGACCTGGGTGCCGACGACTACGTGGTGAAGCCCTTCGATCTGGATGAACTGGCGGCGCGCTTGCGGGCGCTGGTGCGCCGTGCCCGGGGCCGTGCCGAGGCCAGCCTGCGCCATGGCGATCTGACGCTCGATCCGGCAGCGCGCAGCGTCACCCTGCGGGGCGAGCCCGTGGTGCTCACCGGGCGGGAGTTCGATCTGCTCCAGATGCTCCTCGACGCAGCCGGCCGGGTGCTGACCCGCCGGGTACTCGAGGAGCAGCTCTACGCCTGGGGTGAGGCGGTGGGCAGCAACGCGCTGGAGGTGCACATCCACCACCTGCGCAAGAAGCTCGGTGCCGAGTTGATCCGCACCGTGCGCGGGGTGGGCTACATGGTGGATGAAGCGCCGCGATGAGCGTGAAGCGCGCGGTCTATTCGCTGCGCCGGCGCTTGGTGGCGCTGCTGATCGGCGTGCTGGCGCTGTTCTGGGGGCTCACCGCGATGCTGGCCTTTCGCACCGCCCATGCCGAGGCCGATTCCCTGTTCGACGCCCAGATGGTCCAGGTGGCCGAGACCCTGCTCGCCATCGTGGCCACCGGCAACCCGCTGGTGGCCGGCGAGATGGCCGAGCATCAGCACGCCTATCAGCTCCCGGTGGCCTTTCAGGCCTGGAAGCGGGGCGAGGCGGGCGAGTGGGCGCTGCTGGTGCGCTCGTCGGAGATGCCCGTCGAGCCGGTTGCGTCATCTCCGGGTTTCGACGAGCACGATCTGGGGGGCGAGTTGTGGCGCTTCTTCACCATCGACCACGACCACAGCGGATACCGGGTCACCGTTGGCCAGAACCATGGGGCACGCTACCGGCTGGCGGGCACCTTTGCGCTGCATCTGCTGCTGTCGATCTGCATCGGCCTGCCGCTGATGGCGTTGGGTATCTGGGCGGTGGTCGGGCGGGCGCTGCGGCCGGTGAGCGCGACAGCTGCAGCGGTGGGCGGTCTGGACCCACGGCGGCTGGCGCCGGTTCAGGTGCCGGGGCCGCTGCCGGCCGAGATCGCGCCGCTGGTCACGTCCATCGACGCCCTGGTGGGGCGCGTGAGCGAGGTGCTCGACAACGAGCGGCGCTTCACAGCCGACGCTGCCCACGAGCTGCGTACGCCGCTGGCAGCGTTGAAGGTGCAGGCCCAGGTGGCCGCCCGGGCCAGCGACGAGGCGGTCCGCGTTCACGCGCTGGAGCAGGTTGCGTCGGGCGTGGACCGGATGACCCGTCTGGTGGAGCAGTTGCTCACGCTGGCGCGGCTCGATCCGGATGCAGGGCAGGGTGCGCCGGAGCGCTTCGATCTCGCCGAACTCGCCGAAGGCGTGTGCTCGGCGCTCGCGCCCCAGGCCCTGCGCCGCGGCCAGACTCTGGCCCTCGAGGCGCCGGTGTCTTTCACCCTCAGCGGCAATCCCTGGTGGCTGGAGGTGCTGCTGCGCAATCTGGTGGATAACGCGCTGCGTTACACGCCGGAGGGGGGGCGGGTGGTGGTGTCGCTGGACGCCGCTGCACGCAGTTTGCGGGTGGCCGACGACGGGCCCGGAATTGCCCCTGCCGAGCGGGCGCAGATGCGCACCCGTTTCGCCCGGGGCGCTGCGGTCGAGGCCGAAGGCTGCGGGCTTGGCCTGTCCATCGTTGGCCGGATCGTCGAGATCAATGGTGCGGCGTTCGAGTTCGAGGATGGCCTGCGCCGGGCTGACGGCGGGGCTGGCCTCGCGGCCGTGGTGCGCTTTGCACCTGAGGCCGGGGGGTAGAATCCGTCAGTCACCCTTTTGCCGACTGCCTCGCCATGAGCGAATCCGATCTTTCCCGTCTGCGTATCGACCGTCAGGCTACCCAACCGCCCCGGCGGCACCTCGGCAAGCGCTGGGTGCTGGGCGGGCTTGCCATTTTGCTGGTGGGCGGGTTGGCGGTGTTCGGGCGGGTGAACGCCCCGGTCGAAGTCGAGACCGTGACGGTGGGCGAAGCCTGGCCCTACCAGGGGGTGACCCTGCTCAACGCCACCGGCTACGTGGTGGCCCAGCGCAAGGCAGCGGTGGGCTCCAAGGCCACCGGCCGGCTCGAATGGCTGGGTGTGAGGGAGGGTTCGGTTGTAAAGGCCGGTGAGCTCATCGCCCGGCTTGAACAGCGCGACGTGGCCGCCCAGTTGCAGCAGGCCGAGGCCAACGTGGGTGTGGCCCGGGCCAACATCGGCCAGGTGCGGGCCGAACTGCGCGATGCGGAGCTGGCGCTGGGCCGGGCGCGGGACCTCAAGGCACGCAACTTCATCGCCCAGGCCCAGGTGGATCAGGCCGAGGCCAGGACGCTCAAGGCCCGGGCGGCGCTGGGTTCGGCCCAGGCGGCCGAGCGGGCCGCCGAGGCAGGCCGGCTCGCTGCCAGCGTGGCCGTGGCCCACACCGAGATCCGCGCGCCCTTCGATGGCGTGGTGCTGGTCAAGAACGCCAACGTGGGCGATCTGATCACCAACCTCTCGGCCGCTGCCGACAGCAAGGGCGCGGTGGTGAGCATGGCCGACATGAGCACGCTGGAGGTCGAGGCCGACGTCTCGGAATCCAACATCGCCCGCATCAAGCCCGGTCAGCCCTGCGAGATCCAGCTCGATGCCTTTCCGGAGCTGCGTTTCCGCGGTGAGGTGTCGCGGCTGGTGCCCACCGTGGATCGGAGCAAGGCCAGCGTGATGACCAAGATACGCTTCCTCGACCCCGATCCGCGGGTGTTGCCGGAGATGAGCGCCAAGGTGGCGTTTCTGGCCGAGCCCCTGGCGCCCGAGCAGCGCAAGGCGCGCACCGCGGTGCACGGCGAGGCGGTCGTCAAGGCCGGTGGTGGCGCAGTGGTGTTCCGGGTGGCGGACGGCGTGGCCACGCGGGTGCCGGTCAAGGCCGGCGCGAAGATCGGCGATCTGGTCGAGGTGAGCGGCGTAAAGCCGGGCGAGCGGCTGGTGCTGCGTCCGCCGGCCTCGCTGCGGGATGGCGCGGCGGTGAGCGTCGGCAAATGAGTTCGACCAAGATCGCCTCGCTTGATCCGCTGGTGCGCCTGCGAGATGTGCACAAGCGCTATCGCCGGGGCAACCAGTTGGTGCCGGTACTGGCGGGGATCAGCTTCGATATCGCGGCGGGCGAATTCCTGGCGCTGATGGGGCCATCGGGCTCAGGCAAGAGCACGCTGCTCAATCTGATCGCCGGCATCGACCGGGCCGACTCGGGTGAGCTGATTGTGGCCGGCGAGGACATCACGGCCCTCGGCGAGGCCGATCTGGCCGACTGGCGGGCGAAAAACATCGGCTTCATCTTCCAGTTCTACAACCTGATGCCGGTGCTCGATGCCCGCGAGAACGTTGAGCTGCCGCTGCTCCTGACAAGCCTGAGCGGGCGCGAGCGGCGCGCCCGGGCGGAGTTTGCGCTTGAGATGGTGGGCCTGGCGGATCGCATGGACCACACCCCCAACGAGCTGTCCGGGGGGCAGCAGCAGCGGGTGGCGATTGCCCGGGCGCTGGTTTCGGACCCAACCCTGATCGTTGCCGACGAGCCCACCGGCGATCTGGATCGGGAGTCGGCTACCGAAGTGCTGAAGCTCCTGCAACGCCTCAACGATGAAGTCGGCAAGACCATCGTGATGGTGACCCACGACCAACGCGCGGCAGAGGCAGCCCACGCGATCATGCACCTGGAGAAGGGCGAGCTGTCGGCGCGCGAGGCGGTCCGCCCGCGATGAAAGGCTGTGCCGGCATCAATGGAAAAAGCCCTGTCGTGCCGAAGCGGGACAGGGCTTTTGCTGGCCGGGACCAGGCGGTGTCAGGTGCTCATGCCACCGGAAATGTAGCCGGCCAGCTGGTCGATGGTGGCCTGCTGCTGTTCCATCACCGACTTGACCGCGTCGCCGATGCTGATGAGGCCGACGAGTTTGCCGTGGTCGACCACCGGCAGGTGACGGACGTGGTTCTTGGTCATGATGCCCATACAGTCGTCGATGGTGTGGGTGGGCGAGACAGTGAGGACGTTCGCGGTCATCAGATCACCGACCTTGGTGTCCTTCGAGGCAAGACCCTTGAGCACCACCTTGCGGGCGTAATCGCGCTCGGTGAAGATACCCGCGAGGCGCTCGCCTTCCATCACCAGCACGGCGCTGATGTTGCGCTCGGCCATCAGCTGGAGCGCCTGCAGTACGGTGGTGTCGGGGGTAACGGCGTAGCTCGCGCTGCCTTTGGTCTGGAGAATTTGTTGAACCGTTGCAGCCATTGTCTGATTCCCTCCTCTTTATTGGTTTCCAGGCGCAGGGTGAGTTTGGGCCATCACCCACTTCAAGGCTATAGCTTGCGGGCAGTATTGAAAGAGCGCAAGAGGCCGTGCGGGTTTTCATGCGCTTTGTGGGTCAGGTAGTGGTATGTCGAGGAGCTTTTTTCGGTTGATCTTCCGCAATGCATGGCGCCATCGGCTGCGCTCGGGGCTGACGGTACTGGGGATGGTGGTCGCGATCCTGGCGTTTGGCCTGCTCGGGACGGTGGTGGATGCCTGGTATGCAGGCGCAGAAGGGGCGGCGGCCAACCGTTTGATCACCCGCAGCTCGATCTCGCTGGTGTTTCCGCTGCCGTTCACCTACAAGGACAAGATCCGCGCCGTGGACGGCGTGCGCGACCTGAGCTGGGCGAACTGGTTTGGTGGCATCTACAAGGAGCCGAAGAACTTCTTCGCGCAGTTTGCCGTGGATGGGGAGAGTTATTTCCGGCTGTACCCGGAATTCACGGTTTCCGAGGCGCAGATGCGGGATTTCCTGCGTGATCGTAAAGGCTGCATCGTCGGGCGCAAGCTGGCCGACACCTACGGTTTCAAGGTGGGCGACACGCTGACGCTGAAGGGCACGATCTACGCGGGCAACTGGGATTTCGTGGTGCGCGGCATCTACGATGGCGCGAAGAAGGGCACCGATCAGTCCCAGATGTTCTTCCACTGGGCCTACCTCAACGAAGTGGTGAAGGCGAAGATGCCCGGCCGGGCGAACAATGTGGGAGTGTTCATCGCCGAGGTGACCGGGGCCGATCGGGTGGCGTCGGTGTCCCGCGCCATTGATGGGGAGTTCGTCAATTCCCGCGCTGAGACGCTTACCGAGACCGAGAAGGCCTTCCAGCTCAGCTTCGTGGCGATGACCGAGGCCATCGTGGTGGCGATCCGCATCGTGTCGTATCTGGTGATTTTCATCATCATGGCGGTGATGGCCAACACCATGGCGATGACTGCGCGGGAGCGCACGGCCGAATACGCCACCTTGAAGTCGCTGGGTTTCTCGCCGGGTTTCGTGGCGGCGATGATCTGCGGTGAGAGCCTGACGCTTGCCGGTGTCGGGGGGGTGATCGGGATTGGGCTGACCTTCCCGGTGGCCACGGCTTTTGCGGCGAAGATGGGTACGTTGTTTCCGGTCTTCAATGTCTCCCAGACCACCGTGCTGCTCCAGGCCGGCTGCGCGCTGGCCGTGGGTTTGGTGGCAGCGCTGCTGCCCATGCGTCGGGTCGGCCGGCTGGCGATCGTGGATGGGCTGAGGGCGGTGGCATGAAGCTGATCCCGTTCTCGTACAGCTTGCGCAACCTGTGGGCGCGGCGGCTCACCACGGCGCTCACTGCCGGCGGCATGGCGCTGGTGGTGTTTGTGTTTGCAGCGGTGCTGATGCTCGACCAGGGCCTTAACGAAACGCTGGTCGAGACTGGCCAGGCCGACAACGTGGTGGTGATCCGCAAGGGCTCGGAGACTGAGGTCCAGAGCGTGATCGAGCGTGCTCAGGCAGCGCTGATCGAGAGCCTGCCGCAGCTTGCCCGGGGTGGCGGCGGGGTGCCGCTGGTGTCGAAGGAGACGGTGGTGCTCATCACCCTGGCCAAGCGCGATTCCGACAAGCCGGCCAATGTCATCATCCGCGGCGTCGGGCTGGCGGGGGCACTGCTGCGGCCGCAGCTGCGGATCGTCGAGGGGCGGATGTTTGCGCCGGGCTCCAATGAGATCATCGTGGGGAGCAGTATCGCGACGCGCTTCCGAGGCATGGGGCTGGGCGACCCGGTGCGCTTTGGCGGTCGGGACTGGCGGGTGGTGGGCGTTTTCGATGCGGGCAAGAGCGGTTTCGATTCCGAGATCTGGGGTGACGCCGACCAGTTGCTCCAGACCTTCCGCCGCAACGCGTTTTCGTCGGTGGTGTTTCGGCTTTCGGAGGTGTCCGCGTTCGCCGATGTCCGGCGTACGCTGGAGGACGACCCACGGCTGACCCTCGAAGCCAAGCCCGAGCGCACCTTCTACGCCGACCAGTCGGCGATGCTGGCCAACTTCATCAACATCCTGGGGCTGACCCTGTCGGTGATCTTTTCGGTAGGGGCGGTGATCGGTGCGGCGATCACCATGTACGCGGCGGTAGCCAGCCGTACCGGCGAGATCGGCACCCTGCGGGCGCTCGGGTTCCGCAAGTCGAGTGTGCTGCTCGCCTTCATGCTGGAAAGCCTGCTGCTGTCACTGCTTGGCGGACTCGCGGGGCTGGCTGCCGCATCGATGATGCAGGTGTTCACGATCTCGACAATGAACTGGCAGTCGTTCTCGGAGCTGGCCTTCAGTTTTCGGTTGACGCTGCCTATCGCCGTCAAGACGCTGCTCTTTGCCCTCGGGATGGGGCTGGTGGGCGGTTTCATGCCAGCGGCGCGGGCAGCTCGGATGAATATCGTCAGCGCGCTGCGGGAGTCCTGATCAGTCTGCGCTTGCCCCACGGCTTGGGAGCGCAGATGAGAATGTGACCGATTTCGCGTTTGGGCGATTTTCATCCCTTGCCGCCGGGATGTCCTGGAGAGAGCGTGAAGTAATCGTCAACGGTGGCCTCGGGCGCCTTCTAACCTTTGAGCGTAAGAACTCATTTGTAGGAGTCTCATCATGGACACCACGCTGATCGTGTGTGCCGGGCTGTTGGTGCTGATGCTGGCAGCCTGGCAGTTTTCGCGCACCCGTTCGGAGGCCGATAAAACGATACCGATCGAGTGGATGGTTTCGATTGGTCGTATCGCAAACGACCAGGCGCTAGGCCATCACCGGGATGCACGTCGCGGTGCGCTGCAGGTCATCCACGCCCTCAACCAGTCGCCAGCGGGGTCGCCCGTTGCGCACCATGTGCGTATCCGGCTGGCCGGGCTGTTGGCGAAGGATCCGGTCTATCCGGAAGTCGTCCATGCGATCCGTACCGCCTGCGTCGTCGAGCCGGCGGTAAGCGAACTGGCACTGTGCGTGCGCCTGCGGCACTTCCTGATCGAGGACATCCGCCAGTGCGAAGAGCTGGCCGAGAACTTCGGGCAGATCCGGCGAAAGGAGTCGGGCGCCGAGGCGATGTTGATCGCGCGATTCCATCACGCGGCCTGAGGCGGGAATGCAACGGCCTAGGGGCTGGTCCGCCGGGCGGATCGGCCCCGGTTCATTTTGGTGACGACTCAGTTAGAGCAGGTGGATGCGGCAGTCGGCAACCACGGCCGTCCGGGCCCGCGGGTAACGCTCGGCGATGCCGCGGGAGAGCTCGGCGTCGTGCCGCGGTGTGGGGGGCACTGCACGATGGCTGATGGCGTACTGCGCAGGAAGCGGCCGGGGTTTTCGAGCACGTCGAGCTCCAGGCGCTCCCAGTCCGGCACGGTGAGGGAGCGTCGCTCGGCGTAGAAGGCGGGCTCACTGGACCAGTCGAAGCCGTACCAGATCACCGGTTTGTCGATGGGCGTGTGAGCCTTCACATAGCGCGCGACGGCAAGGGTTCGCTCGTCGCCGGTGAAGGTCATCCGCTTGAGGTCGAAGTAGTTGTTGTGGAAGAACACCGCGTTGGATGTGACGAAGGCGACGAGCACGCCGACACCCAACGCCCTGCGGCCCGCCTGGCGTTCGCGCAGGACGTAGATCACCGCCACGCCAACTGCCACCGAGAGGAATACCGAGTTGGCCGTCTGGTAGTAGTTATGGATGGCGTGCAGGTTGGTGAAGAGCAGGAAGGGCAGCAGGAAGAGCATCATGCCGGCGGCGATGACGCGACGGGCAATCCGCTCGCGCACGATGAAGAACGCGCCAATCACGAACAGCAGGCCGATGACGTTGAACGCCGCCTTCTTGATGTTGCGGTTGAACACCACCTTGCCCCACAAGTCGCCCGACAGGCGTTGTTCCAGGGTGCCGTAGTTCCAGGCGGAGAGCTTGGCCGAAGTGAGCAGGGCGCCGATGGGGTTGTCCAGCTTCACCGCATCCGAGAACTTCACCCACGCGACGCCAAGGATTGCCGGCACCAGCAGGCTAACGGCCAGTTTCCACACAAAACCCTTGATGGGCGCGGCTTGCCTGCGAATCACCACGAGATAGGCGGCGGCGAGGCCGAAAAGGGCCAGTACCGGTGCGACGGTGGTGATCTTCTGGAGCAGCGAGAGGGCGAGAAAGGCTCCCAGCAGCAGAAAGTCCCGGTTGCGCACGTCGCACTGGAACACCTTGAGCGCGTAGTACAGGAAGGCCAGCGTGAAGCACAGGGCGGCGCCTTCGATCATGAAGGTGCCGGCCCAGAAGAGGTAGATGGGCGAGGTGAGGAAGAGCGCCAGTGAGAAGTCGACGGCGGCCTGATCGATCTTCAGCCGGCGCAACCCGCAGCGCAGCGGGATGCAGCACAGCAACACGAAGATCAGGTTGATGACGCGGCCGGTGGCAGTGAGCGGTGTGCCGAGCGCGCTGGCGGCGGTGGCGACGAGCTGCTGATAGATCGGGAACTCGAAGGGGATCGACCAGGGCTCGCCGACAACCGGCGTGGGGTAGCGCAGCGAGAAGCCTTCGCGCTGCAGGTAATGGGCGGTGAGGGCGGTCTGGGTCTGGCGGAAACCGTGCTGCTCGAGGATTGGCTGCCCGACATTGAACAGGTTGAGCCCGATGATGGCGACGAGCGCCAGCCAGAACAGCAGGCGCGCGGCGTGGGCCAGCCCGTCTGGTGTGCGGGCGCCGAAGGCGACGTGTCCAGGGGTGTGCATGGTCAGGCGCGCTGGCGGCAATGCGCGCCGCTGGCGCAAGGTTCAGATTTCGAGGTTGTCGATGAGCCGGGTGGCGCCGAGCTTGGCGGCGCCCAGCACCACCAGCGGGCCATCGGCGGCATCCTTGGGCGGGTGCAGGTCGCTGCGGCGGCGGATCGAGATGTAGTCGGGCTGCCAGCCGTGGGCTGCGAGTTCGGCGGTGGCTTCGGTCTCGAGGCGCAGGAAATCGTGCTCGCCGGCGTTGATGCGTTCGCGGATCCACTTGAGCTGGCGTTGCAGGCGCGGCGCTTCGGCGCGCTGCTCGGGTGTCAGATAACCATTTCGGGACGACAGGGCGAGGCCATCGTCGGCGCGGCTGGTCTCGCCGCGGATGATCTCGATGGGCAGGGCGAATTCCCGGACCATGTTGGTGATGATCATCAGCTGCTGGTAGTCCTTCTTGCCGAACAGCGCCACCTGGGGGCGGACAATGTTGAACAGCTTGAGCACCACGGTGGCCATGCCGCGGAAGTGACCAGGGCGGGCGGCGCCGTCGAGGATGTCGGTGTGGGCCGGGTTGGGCTCTACATGGTAGCGCTGGGGCTCGGGGTACATCTCGGCTTCGTCGGGCGCGAAGAGGTGGTCGACGCCGGCTCCGGTGAGGCGCGTGCAGTCGTTCTGGAAGGTGCGCGGGTACTTGTCGAAGTCTTCGTTGGGGCCAAATTGCAGGCGGTTCACGAAGATGCTTGCCACTACGATGTCGGCGTGCTCCCGGGCCTGGCGCATCAGCGAGATATGGCCGTCGTGCAGGTTGCCCATGGTGGGCACGAAGGCGACGCGGGCAGTCGGGTTGGCGGCGAGGGCGGCGCGCAGGCCGGCGATGGTCGGATGGATCTGCATGGCGGGATCAGTAGCTGTGTTCGGGGCCGGGGAAGCGCGACTCGCGCACGTCGTTCACATAGCGGGTGACAGCTTCATCGATGCTCGACGCGCCTTCCATGAAGTTCTTGGCGAAGCGCGGACGCTTGCCGGGGAACACGCCGATCAGGTCGTGCAGCACCAGCACCTGACCATGGCAATCCACGCCCGCGCCGATGCCGATGGAGGCCATGGTGCTGAGGCTGGTGGTGATGTCGGCGGCGAGCTGCGAGGGCACCATCTCCATCACGATCAACGCGGCTCCGGCCTGCTCGAGTGCCAGGGCGTCGGCCTTCAGCACCGCGGCGCCGGCGTCGCTCTTGCCCTGCACGCGGTAGCCGCCAAGCTGGTGCACCGACTGGGGCGTGAGGCCGATGTGGGCACACACCGGCACGCCGCGTTCGACCAGGAAACGCACCGTCTCGGCCATGAAGGCGCCACCTTCGAGCTTGACCATCTGGGCGCCGGCCGCCATTAGTCGGGTCGCGTTGCGCATGGCCTGCTCGGGGCTCTCGGCGTAGCTGCCGAAGGGCATGTCGGTGACGACGAAGGCGCGGTTCGCACCACGGCTCACGCATTCCGTGTGGTACGCCATCTGCTCGAGGGTGACGGGCAGGGTGGTTTTCTGGCCCTGGAGCACGTTGCCCAGGGAGTCACCCACCAGGATCACATCCACGCCGCAGCGTTCAAGGAGCGCCGCGAAGCTCGCATCGTAGCCGGTGAGCATGACGATCTTGCGGCCTTCGGCGCGCATCTTGCCGAGTTCGAAAAGGGTGACGGGTTTGGTGTTGTCCTGCAGATAGCTCATGACGGTTCCTCCTCGCGGGCGGTGATCAACCGCGAGCCCGTGTGAAACCGACACGGGCGTCGGGTGCGAAAGGTCGGGGGTGGGAGACGTTGGCGTCAGCCGGCGTAGCCGAAAAACTCCCGGTAGCTGCGCATGGCCAGCAGGCGGGAATAAAGCAGCTCGAAATCCTCGTCCTTGTCGACAGGGTTGAGGGATTCGGCATTTACGATGAACAGTGGCGCAGCATCGTAGTGGTGGAAGAAGGTGGCATAGCGCTCGGCAACCCGCTGGAGGTATGTCTCGCTGATCTTGCGCTCGGATTCGACACCGCGGCGACGCACCCGGTCGATCAGGATGTCGGGCTGGGCCTGCAGGTAGATCACCAGATCGGGCTTGCGCACGCTGGGTTTCAGGTGGTCGTAGAGCTGGCGATAGAGTCGTAACTCGTCTTCGGCAAGGTTGAGTTCGGCGAAAAGCGGATCCTTGTCGATCAGGAAGTCGGAGACGATGCGCCGGAAAGGATCGTGGGTGTGATCGAAGGCGGCAAGCTGCTCGCTGCGCTGGAACAAAAAGGCAATCTGGGTGGGCAGACCCCAGCGTTCCATGTTTTGGTAAAAACGGCCTAGAAAGGGATTGGCAGCAGGGTCTTCAAGCAGGACGTCGGCGTTGATGCGCGCGGCGAGGCGCTTCGCGAGAGTCGTCTTGCCGGCGCCGATGGGACCCTCGACGACGATATAGCGCGCTTTTTCGAGCATTGGGAGCAACCGCCTTTCAGGCGCGGAAGATGAAGTACACGGCGCCTAGGATACACAGGGCAGCCCACAGATAGTCAAGCTTGAGGGGCTGCTGCATGTAGAAAACGGCGAAGGGGACGAATACCGTGAGGGTGATCGCCTCCTGCATGATCTTGAGTTGGGCGAGGTTCAGTTCCTGCGCGCCGATGCGGTTGGCGGGCACCTGCAGGAGGTATTCGAACAGCGCAATGCCCCAGCTCACGAAGGCGGCGATGTACCACGGCGCGGTGGCGAGGTTCTTGAGGTGGCCGTACCAGGCGAAGGTCATGAAGACATTCGAGGCTGCCAGAAGCAGGCTGGTCTGGGCCCAGATTGGCATTACAGCGCCTCGCTGCGGACGATTTCCTGATTGGCCACGGCGGGGAGGAAATTCCGCGCCGGGCCCAGGCCAGGCAGCACGGTGTCCGGGGCGATCTCGAAGAGGGGCAACAGCACGAAGGCGCGTTCGTGCATGCGCGGGTGGGGCAGGGTGAGCGCTGGGCTCGTCATCGTTGCATCGCCGTGGAGCAGCAGGTCGAGATCGAGCGTGCGCGGGGCGTTGGGCACACTGCGCACGCGGCCGTGACGGGCTTCGATGGCGAGGAGTGCGCGCAGCAGATCCAGCGGCTCGAGGGTGGTGTCGACGGATACCACCGCGTTGATGAAATCGGGCTGATTCACCAACCCGACAGGCGCGCTGCGATACAGGGAGGAACGGGCGACGACGGTAGTGCCCGGCAACGTGTCGAGGTCGACGACAGCTGCCCGTAGATGGCGGACCGGCTCGCCGATGTTGGCGCCCAGCGCCACGAAGGCGCGGGTGCGCTTCGGCTGCGGTGTGCTCATGCGTCGGCCGGCGGGGTGTTGCCTGCGCCCGAGGGCTTGCGACGACGACGGCGCTTCTTGGCGGTGCCTGCCTTGTCGGGGACGAGCATGGTTTCGCGGGAATCCGGGGTGGCGTCGGCAAAGGCGTCCCACCAGTCGGGGAGTTCCATGGGGATCTCGCCGGACTGGGCGCGCAGACGCAGGAAATCCCAGCCGGCGCGATAGCGGGGTTGCTCCAGCAGACGGTAGGGTGTCTTGCCGGCGCGTTTTTCGAAGCGCGGCTGGAGGGCCCAGATTTCCTTGATGTCGCCCGCGATGCGGCGGGTGATGGCGAGTTTGCCGGATTGCTTCTCGAGCACAGAATCCATCGCGTCGAAGAGGGCCGGTTGCGAGTGGGCGCCGTCGGCCTTGCGGGCTTCCCAGTCGGCCAGCACTTCGTGCCACAGCAGGGTGGCAAAAAGGAAGCCGGGCGACACCGGTTTGCCCTGGCGTACGCGCTCGTCGGTGTTTTCAAGGGACAGCCACACGAAGCGTTCGCCCAGGGGCTGTTCGAGGATCACATCCAGCAGTGGCAGCAGGCCGTGGTGCAGGCCTTCCTCGCGCAGTTGGCGCAGGCACTTGACCGCGTGGCCGGACATCAGCAGCTTGAGCATCTCGTCGAAAAGCCGCGCTGGCGGCACGTTTTCGAGGAGATCGGCCATCTCGCGGATCGGCGCGCGGGCGGCCGGGTCGATGGACAGGCCGAGCTTGGCGCCCAGGCGGGCGGCGCGGAGCATGCGCACCGGGTCTTCGCGGTAACGCACGCGCGGGTCGCCGATCATGCGCAGCGTCTTTTGCTGGAGATCGGCCACGCCGTGGTGATAATCGATGACGGTTTCGTCGGTCGGGTTGTAATACAGCGCATTGACGGTGAAATCGCGGCGGGTGGCGTCTTCGGCGATGGAGCCGAAGACGTTGTCACGCAGCACACGGCCGTGCTCGTCGGTCTCGGTGGATTCGGCGTCCTGCATGGCGCGGAAAGTGGAGACCTCGATGGTCTCCGGGCCGCTCATCACATGGACGATCTTGAATCGACGACCGATGATGCGCGAACGACGGAACAGCGCCCGGACTTCCTCGGGCGTGGCGCTGGTGGCGACGTCGAAATCCTTGGGGGTCTGGCCGACGATGATGTCCCGCACGGCACCACCGACGACGTAGGCCTTGTGGCCGGCTTCCTGCAGCACGGTGCAGACCTTGTTGGCGGCGGGGGAAATCTGCTCCCGGTGAACGCCGTGACGGCTGACGGGAATCACGGCAGGTTCGGGAAGGGCGTTGGAGGGTGCGGCGCGGCGGAAAACCCGGCGCAGCAGTTTGCGGATCATTGGCGGAGCTTGGATTATCGGGGTCAAGTCGCGCATGATAACCCAACGAATGGCAGGCTTTTCGTGATGTGGTCGTTTTGGGCTGCTCCGGGCTCGTGTTTCCCCTACTTCAAATGCTGATCCAGGAGGTTTTCCGATGTTGCGCTTTTCTGCCAACCTGTCCTTCCTGTTCCTTGACCGGCCATTTCTTGACCGCTTTGCCGCGGCGGCAGCCAACGGTTTCAAAGCCGTCGAGTTCCATTTTCCCTACGTGTTTCCCATCGACGAAGTGGTCGATGCGGCGCGCAGGGCGGCGGTTGAGGTCGTGCTGTTCAATTTTCCGGCCGGCGACTGGGCGGCCGGCGAGCGGGGCATCGCCTGTTTGCCGGATCGGGTTGCCGAGTTTCGCGAGGGCGTTGAACTGGCGACGCGCTACGCCGAGGCGCTGGCCTGCCCGCGGGTGAATTGCCTAGCCGGGCGCAGGCCTGCGGGTGTGGACGAGGCGGTCCTCGAGGCGACGCTGAGGGATAACCTGCGACACGCCGCCGATGCCTTCGCGCCCGCCGAGCGGCAGGTTCTGATCGAGCCGCTGAATACCCGCGACACGCCGGGCTTCCTGCTTGACCGGACGGCACCAGCCCTGGCCGTGCTCGACGCCGCCGACCGGCCGAATCTGGGGCTGCAGTACGACATCTATCACGCGCAGGTGATGGAGGGTGACCTGACCCGCACGCTTGAATCGGCGCTGCCGCGTATCGGCCACATCCAGCTCGCCGACAACCCCGGCCGTCACCAGCCGGGCACGGGTGAGATCAACTTTCCCTTCCTGTTCCGGCGTCTGCAGGCGATCGGCTATGGCGGCTGGATCGGCTGCGAATATGTGCCCACCGGGCCAACGGAGGATTCGTTCGAGTGGATGATCTGAGCGCAGGCGGGATACTCGCGCGGGCCACCGAGTTTGTCGCACAACGCCCGGCGGGCTCGACGTCGCTGAGCGACGGGAGATTTTGGGGCTTAGCGCGGGTACGGAGATCGGATTGGGCATGCCCGGTCGTGGCGCTTCCGACAGTGAGTTGAAGGCCGCCGTCCGCATGACTTTACAGGCGCATCACCGCTCTCTTAGACTGCATCGAAGGTCGGGCAGTTTGACCAATGTCCGATACCCGCTTTTTATCGGATACTGCGCGACGACTGCCGTTTGCGGCAATCCGATAACCATCGTTCCATCACGTTCGCGAGCCACGCATTCATCGGCTCGTGCCAGCCGAAGGGCATGTCGTCAACGCGGCGGGTCGCCTTGTTGTGACGCCGCTGCCCTGTGTTAGCGGGCCGAGCAACAAGGAGGAGAACTGATGGGCGAGCCGGCCGATCTACCCGATTTCAGCGTCGCCGAGCGTGACTTTTCAAAGGTGGACAAGGCGCGGCTGGTCTTGTCGTTGTCTCGCGTGCTGCCACCCGCCAGCCTGCTCCACGATCTCGAAGATCTGCGCCCCTACGAATGCGACGGCATGTCTGCGCTGCGCCAGGTGCCGATGGTGGTGGCGCTGCCCGAGATCGAGGCGCAGGTGGTGGAGATACTGAAGATCTGCGCTGCCCAGGGCGTGCCAGTGGTGGCGCGGGGGGCGGGCACCGGGCTTTCCGGTGGGGCGCAGCCGCACAAGTTCGGGCTGGTGCTGTCGCTGGCGCGCTTCAAGAAGATCATCCGGATTGACGCTCACGCCCGCCGCGCGGTGGTACAGCCGGGCGTGCGCAATCTGGCGATCTCGGAGGCCGCGGCGCCCTTCGGCCTGTATTACGCGCCCGATCCGTCGTCGCAGATCGCCTGCACCATTGGCGGCAACGTGGCCGAAAACTCCGGCGGCGTGCATTGCCTCAAGTATGGGCTGACGATCCATAACCTGCTCAAGGTGCGTGGCGTGACCATTGCCGGCGAGATCGTCGAGTTTGGCGGCCTGGCACTCGATACGCCGGGCTACGATCTGCTACCGCTGGTCACCGGATCGGAGGGCATGCTGGCGGTGGTGACGGAAGTGACCGTCAAGCTGACCCCCAAGCCGCAGCTCGCCCAGTGCGTGCTGGCCGCCTTCGACGACGTGGTGAAGGCCGGCGATGCGGTGGCGGCGGTGATCGCGGCAGGCATAATCCCGGCTGGGCTGGAGATGATGGATCAGCCAGCAACGGCGGCGGTCGAGGAGTTCGTGCACGCTGGCTATCCGCTCGATGCTCAGGCGATTCTCCTGTGCGAATCCGACGGCACGCCCGAGGAAGTGGCCGAGGAGATTGCCCGGGTGCGCGCGATCCTCGAAGCCAGCGGCGCCACCGAAGTGCGCGTGTCCCGCGACGAGGCCGAGCGGCTGCGTTTCTGGGCCGGGCGCAAGGCGGCGTTTCCGGCCGCGGGGCGGATTTCGCCAGACTATTACTGCATGGACGGGACCATCCCCCGCAATCGTCTGGGCGAGATGCTGAGGGCCATCCAGCAGATGGAGCAGAAGTACGCGATGCGCTGCATCAACGTCTTCCACGCGGGCGACGGCAACCTGCATCCGCTGATCCTCTTTGACGCCAACAAGCCTGGTGATCAGCACACGGCCGAGGCCTTCGGGGCAGAGATTCTGGAGCTGTCGGTGGCGCTGGGCGGCACGATCACCGGCGAGCACGGCGTGGGCATCGAGAAGATCAACCAGATGTGCAGCCAGTTTGCAACGCCGGCGATCAACGCCTTCCACCGGGTGAAGGCCGCGTTTGATCCGCAGGGGCTGCTCAACCCAGGCAAGGCCATCCCGACCCTGAACCGCTGCGCCGAATACGGCCGCGAGCGGATGGGCGCAAACGTGGCCAAGGCTCATCCGGATCTGCCGCGTTTTTGATGGAGACGATTCCCGAAGGATGGCTGCAGTTCTTATTCGTCGCCGTGCCGGTGCTGTCGCTGATCGGCACCTGGATGGGGCTCCGTACCGCGGGCCGGCTGGCGGAGCGGCGCAAGAAGGAGGAAGGCGAGCGTGAGCGAGCTGATTCAGGCGTGGAGTGAGCGCATCCGCGAAGCGGCGGCAAAAGGCCAGCCACAGTGCATCCGCGGGGGCGGCACCAAGACGTTTTACGGTGGGCCGGAGGTGGGCGTGCCCATCCTCACCGGTGCGTACCGGGGCATCGTCAGTTACGCGCCGAGCGAGCTGGTGGTAACAGTGCGTGCCGGCACACCGCTGGCCGAGCTGGAGGCCGTGCTGGCCACCGAGAACCAGATGCTGGCCTTCGAGCCGCCACACTTTGCCGGCGGCGCGACGGTGGGCGGATGCGTGGCGGCGGGCCTTGCCGGGCCGCGCCGGGCAGCGGTGGGCGGCGTGCGCGATTTCGTGCTTGGTGCGACCCTCCTCGACGGACGCGGCGACGTGCTGCGCTTTGGTGGCGAGGTGATGAAGAACGTGGCGGGCTACGATGTCTCGCGCTTTCTCGCGGGTAGCCTCGGCACGCTGGGGTTGATCGCCGAGCTATCGCTGAAGGTGCTGCCGAAGCCGGTTGCCGAGGCGACGCTGCGTTTCGAGTTGGACGAGGTTTCAGCGTTGCACCGGCTCAACGCATGGGCTGGTCAGCCGTTGCCGCTTTCGGCGAGTGCCTGGCACGGTGGCGTGTTGCACCTGCGCCTGTCTGGCGCGGGCGCGGCGGTGGATGCGGCCGTCTCACGCCTTGGCGGCGAGCGCTTGGACGACGGCGAGGCGGCTGACCTGTGGCGTGATCTGCGGGATCAGCGGAACGGTTTCTTTGCCGATGAAGGCCCGCCCCTCTGGCGCCTGTCGGTGCCGAGCGATGCGCTGGCCGTGGCACTACCCGGGGAGCAGCTGGTGGAGTGGGGCGGTGCCCAGCGCTGGCTGCGCTCGGATGCGCCGGTCGGTGAGATCCGCGCCCGTGCTGCAGCGCTCGGCGGGCATGCCACGCGGTTCCGGAGCGGTGCCCGCAACGATGAAGTCTTCCATCCGCTGCCTGCGCCGATGCAGGCGCTGCAGCGCAATCTGAAGCAGGCCTTCGACCCGGCGGGGATTTTCAATCCCGGTCGTCTTCACCCGGATTTTTGAGCCATGCAGACTCATCTCGCCGATTTCATCCGCGACACGCCAGAAGGCCGCGAGGCCGAGGAGATCCTGCGCAAATGCGTGCACTGTGGGTTCTGCACCGCCACCTGCCCGACTTACCAGCTGCTGGGCGACGAGCTTGATGGTCCGCGGGGGCGCATCTACCTCATCAAGCAGGTGCTTGAAGGTGAGCCCGCCACCGAGAAGACGCGCCTCCACCTGGACCGCTGCCTCACTTGCCGTTCCTGCGAAACCACGTGCCCGTCGGGCGTGCAGTATGGGCGGCTGGCGGACATCGGACGCCACCTCGTCGAGCAGCAGGTGCCGCGTACCGGCGCAGACAAGCTGACCCGCGACGCGCTTCGCGCGTTCGTGCCCAACACCGGGCTGTTCGGCTCGGCGCTGGGATTGGGGCGGATCTTCAAGCCGCTGCTGCCGCGGGTGCTCGCCAAGAAGGTGCCCGCTGCCCAGGCAGCGGGGCAGTGGCCCGCAGCACGTCACGCCCGGCGGATGATCGCTTTGGCCGGGTGTGTCCAGCCGTCCATGCGTCCGGCGATCAACGCGGCTACCGCCCGGGTGCTTGACCGGTTGGGGATTTCGCTGGTCGAGGCGGAACGGGCGGGCTGCTGCGGCGCCGTGCGGTACCACCTTCACGATCAGTCGGGCGGGCGTGACGATGCGCGAAGGAATATCGACGCTTGGTGGCCAGCCATCGAGTCGGGGCAGATCGAGGCGATCGTGGTGACCGCGTCGGGATGCGGCGTGCAGGTGAAGGAGTACGGCTATCTGCTCCAGCACGATCCGGCCTATGCGGCCAAGGCCGAGAAAGTGGCTTCAATGAGCCGCGATGTGGCCGAGGTTCTGGCCGCAGAGATCAAAGTGCTGAGCCCCTTGCTCGAGTCGTCGCGCTCGCAGGGCAAGTCCACCCGGTTGGCCTTTCACGCTCCATGCAGTTTGCAACACGGTCTGAAGATCCGAGGCGTGGTCGAAACTCTCCTTTCCGCAGCAGGCTTTGATCTCGTTCCGGTCCGCGATGCTCACTTGTGCTGTGGGTCGGCCGGCACCTATTCGCTGCTTCAACCCAAATTGGCCAGTGAGTTGCGTGACGGAAAGCTATCGGCCTTGCAACAATACGGTGCTGACTGCATAGTCTCTGCCAATGTCGGCTGCATCGAGCACCTCGCGGGGGCGGCTTCGCTGCCTATACGACATTGGATTGAATTGATCGATGAAAAAGTCACACCGATGATTTGAAAGCGAAGTGCTCTCTTTATAACTAAAGAGATAAACGGTTAAACTTCGTGAATGTCAGTTGTCTGCCTGTTGGGCTGAGTGATCTTGTGAGTCAGTGCGGAGTTTTGTTTGCTCGGTTTTCGTCGTCGAAACTCCCGTGCCGCGTGCAGCGGGGTGAGTCGGTGGTGTTCGTCTCCTGCTGATCGTTCGAGTTACATGCTGAATCCAACGCTATCGTCCGTTTCTGCTCCCGATTCGGTGAGCTCCAAGAAGCGCTATCAGGCAGAAGCCTGTGTGGCGAAGCACACTGGCGACCGTACCGAGCAACAGGATCGGGCGGCGGTCTTTGCACATCCGACCCGCAAGGGTACGTTGATGGCGGTGCTCGCCGACGGCATGGGCGGTCACTCCGGTGGTGCCATGGCGGCCGAGCAGGTGGTGCTGAAGGCCAAGCAGAACTTCGAAGCGTACGCGCCGGCGTCAGAGAGCGCGCCGGATCTCCTGCGCAGCATCATCGATGAAGCACACATCGTCATCAAACTGACACGATTCACCAGCGAGCAGGACCCCCACAGCACCGCGGTGGTCTTCATGATGCAGCCCGACCGGGCTGACTGGGCGCATTGCGGGGATTCCCGTTTCTACCATTTCCGGCGTGGCTCGCTTGTCACGCGCAGTGTCGATCACTCCCTTGTCGAAGAACTCGTCCGTAAGGGGCGACTCGACGCTGACGGGGCGCTTCGGCATCCCAACCGGAACGTGCTGTTGTCGTGCCTGGGTTCCGAGCGTGAGCCGCGGGTCGATATCGGCCATGCCTCGCCACTGGTTGGGGGAGATGCTTTCCTGCTTTGCTCCGACGGCCTGTGGGCTTACATTCCCGAGGAGGAGATGGGCCAGATCCTCGATACCCAATCGCCGCGGGACGCGGCATCAACCCTGATCGAATTGGCCCGGCAGCGGGCAAAGGGGGGCGGTGACAACATCTCGCTGGCCATCGTGAAGCTGGTTGAAGTGGTGCAGAAGCCGTCATCGCCACCAGCGCGTGGTGATTTCCCACGGTTGGGGTGATGAAAAAAGGGGCTGGAAGCTCCTTTTTTATTGCGATTTTTTTGTCACACGAATCAGCGGGTGCGTAACCAGTTGCGGCGCCAGAATGACGCGGCCATCAACGCTGCCGCGCCCACCATCATCGAGATTGCAACCCAAAAGCCATCCGGCTCGTCGAGCAGCGGCATCGTCTGGAAGTTCATTCCGAAGACGCCAGCGATGAGCGTGGCAGGCATGAAGAGTGTCGTGAGCACGGTAAGAATGCGTACTTCCGTGTTGAGCCGGTTGCTGACGCTGGAAAGATAGATGTCCAGCAGATCGGCGAGCAGATCCCGCACGGATTCGAGTGATTCGAGCACGTGCACGGTGTGGTCGTAGATGTCGCGGAGATAGAGCCGGGTGTCGGCGCTGAAGAATCCGTTGTCGGCACGGGCCAGGGTGTTGAGGATTTCCCGCAACGGCCAGACCGCCCGGCGCAGGATCAGCGCCTCGTGCTTGACCCGGTTGATTTCGGCGAGGAGGGCCGGGGTGGGGTGGGTGAGTGCGGCCTCTTCGAGGTCTTCGGCCATTTCACTCAGGCTGTCGAGCATCACGAAGTAGCGGTCCACCAGCGTGTCGAGGATGGCGTAGGCGAGGTAGTCGGTGCCGTGGGCGCGCATGGCGCCGTGCTCGGCACGCAGACGTTCGCGCACGGCCTCAAAGGCACCGGTGGCCCGTTCCTGAAAGGTGAGCACGAAGTTGCGCCCAAGCACGATGCTCACCTGGTCGGAACTGAGGCTGCGGGTTTCGGTATCGAAGTCGAAGCAGCGGGCAACGATGAAGAGGTAATCTGCGTATTCGTCGCTCTTGGGGCGCTGCTGGGTGTTGAGGATGTCCTCCTGGACCAGGGGGTGCAACTTGAAGCGTCGGCCGATCTCTGCCATCACGGCGGGGTCGTGCAGGCCGTACACGTTGAGCCACATCTTTTCGCGCGACGCGTGATGGGCGCGGGAAAGCTCGATGTCCTCGAAACGGGTCTCGGTGATGCCGTGGGAATCGTATTCGATGAGCGTGATGCTGGGTTTGTCGGTCTTGATTTCGCCAATATGGACGAGTGACCCTGGGGGTAACCCTAACTTACGGGTTGGTCGGGCACGTTTCTTGTTAGACTTTCTCATCGTGATCTTGCTCAATGGCCGAAAATTACGACTTCTTCCATGAGAATGCCGTGGTTTTTCCGATTTTTCAGGACTGGCCGGGGTGTTTCATGAATGAACAGCGTGCTGCCTGTTGTCGAAACTCTCTCACGACGATAGCAGAAACCTAACAATTCTTATAAGGAGGTTCCATGCCTCTGGTCATCGGTGTGACCAAAGAGTTTACGCCGGGCGAGCGCCGTGTTGCGCTGGTTCCGGACGTGGCCAAGAAATATCAGGGGCTTGGTGCGGCGTTGCTGCTCCAGGCGGGTGCCGGCGCATCGGCTTACTACCGCGACGAGGATTACGGCGCGGCCGAACTGGTGGCGGATGCGCCGTCGGTGCTCAAGAAGGCCGACATCGTGCTGCAGGTCCAGCCGCTCAGCCTGGATGATCTGAACGAGCTGAAGCAGGGTTCGGTGCTGATCGGCCTCCAGCAGCCGTGGTCGAGCAAGGAGCGCATCGAGCTGTTGCGCCAAAAAGGCATCACCTGTTTCGCTTTGGAACTGTTGCCCCGTATCAGCCGTGCGCAGAGCATGGACGTGCTCTCGAGTCAGGCTGCCGTGGCCGGTTATGAGTGCGCGCTGATCGCCGCCGATCATTCCCCCAAGTTCTTCCCGATGCTCACCTACGCGGCGGGCACGATCCGTCCGGCCAAGGTGCTGGTGATTGGTGCCGGTGTGGCGGGTCTTCAGGCAATCGCCACCGCCAAGCGTCTGGGCGCAATGGTGTCGGGCTACGACGTGCGGCCGGAAACCAAAGAGCAGATCGAGTCGCTGGGTGCGAAGTTTGTTGACACCGGGGTGTCCGCATCGGGGGCCGGCGGCTACGCCCGTGAGCTCACCGAAGAGGAAAAGCGTCAGCAGGCCGAGAAGCTCGGCAAGGCCATCGCCGAGTGCGATGTGTTGATCACCACTGCGGCCATCCCGGGCAAGAAGGCGCCGGTGATCGTGACCGCCGAGATGGTCGCCCGGATGAAGCCGGGTTCGGTTGTCGTCGACATGGCCGCCGAGACCGGTGGCAACGTGGCCGGCACTCTGGCAGGCGAGAAGACCTGGGTTGGCGAAACCCTGATCATCGGCCCGACCCACATCCCGAGCCGCATGCCGGTGCATGCCTCGGAGATGTACGCCAAGAACCTCTTCAACTTCATCTCGCCCTTCATCAAGGACGGGGCGCTAGCCCTGGATTGGGAAGACGAGGTGCTGGCTGGCGCGTGCCTGACCCACGCGGGCGAGCTTCGCCACGCCGGGGTCAAGCAGGCCCTAGGCCTGTAACCAGGAGACGACCATGGACGGATTTGTTGCGCTTTATATCTTCATGCTCGCCGCCTTCACCGGTTACGAGGTGATTTCCCGTGTGCCGGTGATCCTGCACACCCCGCTGATGTCGGGTTCCAACTTCGTGCACGGCGTGGTGCTGGTGGGCGGCATGATCGCCCTCGGCCAGGCCGAGACGCCGCTGGAGCAGGCCATCGGCTTCGTTGCCGTGCTGCTGGGTGCCGCCAACGCGGCCGGTGGCTACGTGGTGACCGAACGCATGCTCGCCATGTTCAAGTCGAAGGAGAAGAACTGATGGCGATCAAGTGGCTGATTGACGCGAGCTACTTCGTGGCCGCGGTGCTTTTCATTCTTGGCTTGAAGGGCATGAGCTCGCCGGTTTCGGCGCGCAAGGGGATCATCTGGGCGGGCGTCGGCATGGTGCTCGCCACGGTGGTCACCTTCCTCACTCCGGGCATGAACAACTTTGCCCTGATGGTCATCGCCATCGCCATCGGCGGTTCGCTGGCCTGGATCTCCGGCAAGAAGGTCGCCATGACCGACATGCCGCAGATGGTGGCGATCTACAACGGCATGGGCGGCGGCGCCGCGGCGGCCATCGCGGCGGTCGAGTTCGCCCGCGGCGAGATGCACGGCACCGTGGTCACGCTGCTGGCCACGTTGGGCGCACTGATCGGTGCGGTGTCGTTCTCCGGTTCAGTAATCGCCTGGGCCAAGCTCCAGGGCGTGATGAAGAAGGCCTTCCGGCTGCCGGCACAGAACGCGGTGAACGTCGTGCTGGCGCTGGCAACGCTGGGTCTTGGTGCGGCGATCGTGATCGCTCCCGCCATCGATCCGATGTTGGTCGGCGCGTTCTTTGTCCTCGCTCTGCTGCTTGGCGTGATCATCACGCTGCCGATCGGTGGCGCGGACATGCCGGTGGTGATCTCCCTGTTCAATGCCTTTACCGGCTTGGCCGTGGGCTTTGAAGGCTTCGTGATGGGCATTCCGGCCCTGATCATCGCCGGCATTGTCGTCGGTGCGGCTGGCACGCTGCTCACCCAGCTGATGGCCAAGGCGATGAACCGCCCGATCTCCAACATCCTCTTTGTGCCGATGGCTGCGGCCGGCGGTGGCGAGGCGGTGGAGGGCGAGCAGAAGGAAGTCGGCGCGATGGATGCGGCGGCCATGATGCGTTACGCCAGCAAGGTCATCATCGTGCCGGGTTACGGCATGGCGGTGGCGGGCGCCCAGCACAAGGTCTGGGAAATGACCGAACTGCTGGAGGAAGCCGGCGTCGAGGTGAGCTTCGCGATCCATCCCGTCGCGGGCCGGATGCCGGGCCACATGAACGTGCTGCTGGCCGAGGCCGGCGTGCCCTACGAGAAGATCTTCGACCTGGAAGAAATCAACGCCGAGTTCGCCCAGGCCGACGTGGCGCTGGTGATTGGTGCGAACGACGTGGTGAACCCGTCGGCGCGCACCGACAAGTCCAGCCCGATCTACGGCATGCCGATCCTCAACGCCGATCTCGCCCAGAACGTGATCGTCGTGAAGCGCGGCAAGGGTACGGGTTACTCGGGTATCGAGAACGCGCTGTTCTACAAGGACAACACCCGGCTGCTGTACGGCTCCGCCCAGCAGGCTGTTGCCGAGGTGATCCAGCATGTGAAGGCGATGTCGGTCTGACCGACCGTGTGCTCAGCAACAATAAAGCCACCTTCGGGTGGCTTTATTGTTTTGGTTGGTGCCGGGTGAGTCAGACCAGATCTGCGGGCATCACGGTGCGCAGCACCGTCTGGGTTTCGCCTTCGCGCACCCGGTTGGTGAACCACCACAGGGCGCCTTTCTTGATTGTCCAGTCGGCCTCCTGGCCGGACAACAGCAGGGCTGCGAGGCGGCCCAGCTCGGGCTGATGGCCGACGACCAGCACCGAACCGCCAGCGTCGGGCCAGCCGCAGGCGGCGAGGATCGCAGCGATGTCGTTGCCCGGGGCGAGGGCCGGAACGATCTCGAAGTTGTTGGTGAAGGCGCCAGCGGTCTGGCGGGTGCGGGTGGTCGGGCTGACCAGCACGCGCAGCTTCTTGGGGCGGCGGCTTTCCAGCCACTCGGCAACCTTGTGGGCTTGGCGGACACCCCGCTCGGTGAGTTCGCGGGTGCTGTCGGGCACGCCGTCCACGGCCTCTGCGTGTCGCCACAGCAGCAGATCCATTCCTGTCGTCTCCTCGTTCTTGGAATTAGCCGACGAGTATGCGGCGTGCAGGTTACGCCCGGATGAATCGGTCATCGCCGCCACGGGGCCTTGCCCCACAGGATGTCTTCGAGGGACGGCAAAACGCTCTTGCGCAGTCGGGCGATGCGTGGTGCGTGCCAGCCGGCCACGAAGGCGGCGCCGCTGCGCAGCTCCGGATCCTTGCCGGCCCAGGCTTTCAAGCGCGTTCGGGCGACGGACTCGTCGTTGAGGTAGCCGAGGGTTTCCTGGGCTTCGGCAAGATCGTTGGCGAAACGCACGGTGGCTTTCTCGGGGAGCAGCGGCAACAGGAACTCGATGGCGTAGCGCAGGCGCTTGAGGGAGACACGCAGCTCGTGAAGCTTTTCGGCGTGAAGGTCGGCCGCGGCAGCGGTGTAGCGCTTGCGGGCGCGTTTGCGCAGCTGGGTGAGTTGCAGGCGCGCGAAGGTGGTGAGGTTGGCCGATTTGACCAGCGCGTCGCTCTGCAGCGCCATCAGGTCGGCGGCCAGGGCCAGCATCTGCCGGCCGTGGCTGGCGGCGAGGAGCTGCTCGCGGGCGGCGGCCTTCTCGCGGTCGCGGCGATCCACGGCCATCGCGATGAGGCGCTGAGTGGCGTCGTCGGCGAGGCCTGATTCGGCCACCGGTCCGAGCACTTCGGCCAGCATCACATCCAGATCGCGCGCGACTCCGAGGCCGTCGGCGGCTTCCTTGAGCCCGTCCGACCAGCGCTCGACAAAAGTCTGGGGGAGGGCCGGGCCGAAGAGACGCAGCGCGGAGCGCAGGCGGCGCAGGGCCACGCGTAGCTGATGGATGAACTCGGGGTCGTCACTTTCACGGGCGCCGGATTCGTTGGTCTGCCACAGCGCGAGGCAGTCGAAGGCGATGATGCGGAAGGCGTCCACCGGCGACTGTTCGGCGTTGAGGCGCGACGGCCGGGCCTTGGCGGGGCGCAGGGCGTGGTTGGAGAAGAGGCGGTAGCCACGTTCGGCCTTGCTGACGTTCTCGGGGGTGAGGGGCAGCGTTTCGGCGAGTTCCAGCGCGATTGCGTAGAGCGCTTGGGGGTCGCCTTCGACAAGTTCGAGCTCGAGTTCGCACAAGGGCCGGCTGCGCTCGCCGACTTCGATGGTGCCGTTGTCGATCATCGCGAGCACCTTGACGCCGTCGCGGGGCGTGAGGATGCAGGTTTCGCGCTTGAAGCGGGTACTGAACACCGGCACCAGCCGGGGGTGGTAATCGTCCAGCCGGCTGCGCACGTCGGCGTTGTCGATGGCGGAGAAATCGAAGACGCCGCCCACGTAGGGCTGTTCCCATTCGGGGCGAGACGAGAGGCCGCCGATGGATTCGGCGGCGCATTTCACCGTTTGAAGCCAGCGGGTGCCCGCCTTGCGGGTGCGCACAGCCATCCGGCGTTCACGCAGTTCGAGCTCAGGCGTGTCGAAGTAGGTGTTTTCGAGGGTCACGCTACGGCCGTCGCGGGGGGCTTCGGCGATCAGCGGGTGGCGGCGCAGGGCAGAAAGGGACTTCTGGGGAAGGGTCAGCTTGAGTTCGATTTCGTGGCTCATGGTCGTGCCATCGGTAGTCAGGGGACAGCCTGTTTCAAGGCGCGGGGCATTCTAGTACCGATGGCGGGGTGCTGTCTTGCTCGCGCTGGTTACAACTCAGCCTGCCGCAAAACTGCCCTCGGCGCTGCCCCGCTGGCCCTTGTTGTCCAGCCACGCCACGCCAAGACGATCGCCGACCTTGACGCCTGCAAGTTGGAAGGCCAATAGCGGATTCGTCGATACGGCCGTGCCCAGGGCTCCCTCGATCACCGGCTTGCCGTTCAGGCTGATGATGACGGAGGTGATGAAGTGGGCAGGGATGAGCTGGCCGGCAGGATCCCGGCGCTGACCGGACTCCATCGGATGCGGGAGCAGCACCCGCACTTCGCCTTCGTCGCCTTTGACGGTCGCGCGGATCTTGATTGGATCGGGCATGGAATGACTCCTATTCGCCGCAGCCGCCGACGGTGACCTTCACCTCGCGGAACACGGTGTAATGCTTGCCGCCGGCCGCGGCGACGATGCGCAGGCGGGAGCTTTCCGCCATCTTCAGCTTGGCCTGGAAGCGCGCAGCGGCCCCCGGCGCAAAGTTGAACTGTAACGCCAGGGGAAAGGGATTCTTGTCCACCAGCACCGACAAGCGGGTGGTGCCCGGGATCTGGCTGATGACCTCGATGGGCACGGCGGCGCCGTTCTCGGCGATCTCCGGGGCCTTGAGGAGGATGTCACGGCCGGCCTCGGCACCCGAGGCGCCGATCAGCCGCAGCGCATCGGCGAGGTTTCTGGTGTCGAACGCGCCGCGGTTGAATTCGACGGCGAGGGCTTGGGCCGGCTTGAGAAGCCCAGCGCCCGTCAGGCCTGCAAGCGCCGCGGCGCTGCCGAACCCCTGAAGGAAACTACGGCGGCCGGCGCTCATGACGCGTCGGCCTTCCAGTGCCCGGACTTGCCGCCTTCCTTCTCGAGCAGGCGGATGCCTTCCATGGTCATGCCTCGATCCACGGCCTTGCACATGTCGTAGATGGTGAGCAGGCCCACCTGCACGGCGGTGAGGGCTTCCATTTCGACACCGGTGCGGCCGACGGTTTCGGCGGTGACGGTGCAGCGGATGGTGTCATCGCCCTCGACGATGAAATCGGCGGCGACGCGGGTGAGGGGGATCGGGTGGCACAGGGGAATCAGATCAGCGGTGCGTTTGGCGCCCTGAATTGCCGCGATGCGGGCGATGCCGATCACGTCGCCCTTCTTGTTGTCGCCCGAGAGAATGCGGGCGAGGGTGGAAGGCATCATCACGATCTGGCCTTCGGCCCGGGCGACCCGGCGGGTTTCGGATTTGGCAGAGACATCCACCATGTGGGCCTGGCCCTGGGCGTCGAAATGGGTGAGGGTGTCGCTCATCTGGCGGGAAACCAAAATTGGGGGTCGGTTATCATAGCATCGTGAAAAAACGTCTGATTGCCGCTCTGCTGTGTGTGGTGATGATCCCCCAGGGGATCGCCCACGACCTGCCCGATCTGGGCGATGCCGCGTCCTCCGAACTCTCGCCCCTGGCCGAACAGCGGCTTGGGGCTCAGATCATGCGCGATATCCGCTGGAAGGATGCGGCCTATCTGCGCGACGCCGAGATCGAGGGATACCTCAACTGGCTGGGTGACAGGCTGGTCGCGGCGGGTTCCGGTGCCGGGTTGCCGTTTCAGTTTTTCGGGGTGAACGATTCCTCCCTGAATGCGTTCGCGATGCCGGGCGGAAACATCGGCGTGCACACCGGGCTGATTCTCGCTGCGCAGAATGAATCGGAGCTGGCCGGCGTGCTTGCCCACGAGATATCCCACGTCACCCAGCGCCACATCGCACGGATGCTCGGCAAGCAGAGCCAGACCGGGATGCTGATGCTGGCGTCGTTGCTGGTGGCCGTACTCGCGGCGAGATCGAGCGCCCAGGTAAGCCAGGCGGCGATCTCGGCGGGAATGGCGGCGGGCATGAGCACCCAGCTTTCTTATTCGCGGGATTTCGAGAACGAGGCTGACCGGCTCGGAGTGCAGAACCTCGCCGCGGCGGGTTTCGACGTGCGGGGTATGGTGGGCTTTTTCGAGCGCCTGCAGAAGAATACGCGGCTCTACGAGAACAACGCGCCGGCCTACATGCGAACCCATCCGCTGACCAGCGACCGGATCACCGAGATGGAGAACCGGGTTGCCCAGATGCCCTACCGGCAGGTGCCGGATTCGCTGGATTTTCAGCTGGTGCGGGCCAAGCTTAAGGTGGGCAGGCAGCCGACGCGGGAAGTGATTGCCGAGTTCGAGGCAGCTGCCCGTGGCAGCAGTCCGTCGGTGGCGGCTCAGTACGGACTGGTGCGGGCTTACCTCCAGAGCGGACAGCTGGCGGATGCGGATCGGGAGATGGTCGAGCTGCGCAAGCGTCACGCGCTGTCGGCAATGATCGATGGGCTGGAGGGCGACCTGCGACTGGCGCGTGGTGATCCGGCGGGCGCGGCGCTGCTGTTTCATGCGGCACGTGTGCGCTATCCGCAATCTCTCCGGCTGATGTACGGGGAGATCGAGGCGCTGATCGATTCCGGCAAGTCGGCCGATGCGTTGGCTGCAGTGAAGGCCGAATTGCTCACCACGCCGGGCAACGCGACCCTGTGGGAGTTCCGAGCCCGGGCCGAAGCGGCGCAGGGCAGGCGTCTGGGGCAGCACCGCGCTCTGGGCGAGGTGTACGCGATCCAGGGCAATTATGCGGCGTCGGCCGAGCAGTTTGCGTTGGCGCAGACGGCCGGTGACGGGGATTTCTTCGAGCAGTCGGCGGTGGATTCGCGCTTGCGTGAGGTGCGGGCACTGCTGGCCGAGCAGATGCGCGAGATGCGCGAATCGCGTGGTCAGCGCTGAAGGCTAGATCGTGCCATAGCGCACGTAGAGCGCCCAGACCAGTTCGGCAAAGGTGTTCTGGTTGAAGCGTGGACGCCCGCTGACCGTAAGTGCCAGACGGGTGCGGCCGATGTGCATCGGCCAGAAGCTGAGGCCGCTGATGCCGGCTGCGTCCACGTTGCCCCAGCCGTCCAGCAGATGATCGCCGAGCTTTGAGAGCGCGGCAGACTGACGTTCGGCAACCGAGAGGATGTCGGCGCCAACGGCCGCCAGTGCTTCGCCGGTTTCGCTGGGGTAGCCCGCCATCGCGAGACAGAAACCCATGCTGTCGGCGAGCACGGCCTGGCCGCTGTCGCTGAGGGTTCCAAGGAGGCGTGGAAGGGTGGATTCAAGGGTGCCGACCGGTGCCAGTCGCGGAGTGGACCAGGCCTCCAGACACGCGGATTCCTGAAGTTTGAGGAGCGGGCCGAGGGCACGTTCGGTGCTGGTTTCGCCGGTCCAGGTGCGGGCCAGTTCGGCGCTCAGGGCCGGCGTCATGGCTTCGCGGAGGATGGCCAGCAGGACGCGCCGTTCGATGCTGTCGTCGGCGCGGGCAACGGCTCGCCAGGCACCATAAGGTGTCACGGTGAGGTAGGAGCCGGGGATAATCTCAAGCATCGATCAGTCCGGGATTGAGGGTGTAGAGAAGGGCTTTGACGAGCATCGCGACGTCATCGCGGCTGCGCGCATCGACCCGGAAGATGGCCGGGACGGGACGATGTCCGAGTTCGGCGAGCTTGAGCCGGTAGTCTTCAAGGTTCGGGGTCTCGGCACTGTCCATGTGGGTCACGCCGATCGCCACGGCGGTACTCGAGATGAAATCCTTGAAGGCGTTCAGGTATCCCTGAAGATCGGCAAGCGGATCGGGGTTGGCGTTGTTGATGAGTAGCACCAGTCCGATACCGCCTTCGGAAAGGATGTCCCACATGAAACTGAAGCGCTCCTGCCCCGGCGTACCATAAAGCATGACCTTCTCGCCGTCGGGCAGGTTGAGGACACCGTAGTCCATCGCAACGGTGGTAGTTCGTTTGAGCTTGGCCGTGTCGTCGCTGGCGACCGCTTCGGTGCTCACCGGGGGGATGTCACTGAGGGCGGCAATGGCCGTGCTCTTGCCGGCGCCGACGGTGCCCGAGAAGATGATCTTGTTATGGCGGGCGCGTTCAGACCGCATTGAGGAGTTTCCTGAGAATTCGGGACAGAATCGAAGGGCGTTGCTGCTGCTGTTGCTTTTGCGGCGGCTGGGCGGCCGGTTTGGCGACAGGGGCCGTTGCGGTGGCAACTGGCGGCATCTTTGCGTCGAGCAGCCCGGCAAAGTGGGCTGAGGCATAGACCGAGAATACGTAGCGCTGGGGAATCCCGAGGCGGGCTGCGATCTCGACGGGGCTGGCCCACGTGCGTACCCACAAGGCGACGATGCGCAGGGCGTGGGGCGACATGAAGACACGGGTGAAATTGGGCCAGGCTCGCAGCCGAACCGGCTGGTACGGGTCGGTACCTTCTGGAAGCCGGCCTCTCGCCGCCCAGGCGGCGACGTTCCAGAAGAAATCCTCGGTGGTCCAGCTGGTGCCGTGGTTGGAAATGTGGGATAGCGTCGATGCGCCGACGATGCGCGCGGTGGTCAGGGGTAGCTGGACCATCGACAGAGGGCGTAGCTGGTTGTCACGGAAATCGGTGACGCAGATTGAGGTGGGCTTGATTCGTACGCCGATCAGTCTGGGGAGGCCAGCGATCAAATGGGGCCGTCCAGTGGCCGAGGCCTGATCGAAGGCGCGCTGAAGGTGGCCGATCAGGTAGTTGTCAGGGTTGAAGAAGATCTTGTCGGGAAGCGGGAGAATCGGGTTCGAAGGTAGATCTTCGAGCGCTCCACAGAGATCGCGCTCGTCGTCGGTCTGCACTCCGTGCCCGAGCGAATCGGGAAGTTCGGCGAGTGGCGTAGCGGTCGTGACCGACTGGTGCTGCTGCGCGGCATCGAGTGCAGGGGTGACCACTGGGGGAACGGTGTCGATCGGAGTGGCAACAGGCAGTGCCGGCAGTGGCCCTTCGGGGTCTGGTTGGATCGTCGGCGGTGCAGGCTGGGTCAGGGGGGCCATTCGGCGCAGGGGCGGCACGGCGTTTGCCCGGGCGCTGTCGTGGGCCGCTTTGGCGAGGATGGTGGGGAGCGCTTCGAGATTGAGCGGTTTGCCGAGAATCACCCGGTTGGGATAGCGCTGGGCGTGATCCTTGGGGTGGAAGGCATAGCAGACGACGCCGATCCTCGGGTGCGCGGAGAGCTGCTCGAAAGCAGCGTCGACACCCGGTCGGTCGCAGTCGATCAGGGTGACTCCAGCGCTTTCCAGATTGCTTGCCAGACGTACCGAGTGTTTCCAGTGGCGGTCTACGGAAAGTCCGATCAGCCGGGCGTCCATGCTGCCCACGTGGAGCAGGAAGAGTGCGGTGACGGGCTGGCCCGGTAGGATGGAATGGCGGCTCATTGGCGTGTAAAGCGGGTGGAGGTCGGGATCAGGAAGCTACTCCCGACAGCGTCGCGGAATCCTGCAGGAAAATGCGGGTGCCTTCCACAGGGCGGGCCAGCACGACGCCGGGCAGGGCAAGCCGCGGATCGTGACGATCAAGTCCTTGCTCGATGTGGGCGCTGAGGTAAAGCCCGAGATCATGCGTTTCAAGGGCATCGTAGTGCTCGCGCAACGTGCGCATCCGCAGCTCGGCGCCATGGCTGCCGAGGACGATCCACAGGTCAACGATGGCGGCCACCGTGGCCGCGGTGTCTTCCAGGTTGTTCCACAGGGAAATGCGCTGGACGTGAAGGTGCAGGTTGGCAGGATTGCGACCGATCTCGCCGGCGAGCAATGCCCCGGTTGCCGGCGACCGCCAGCGGGACGCGATCCGCAAAGTCCGCACGGGCAGACCGAAGACCGCCGGCGGCGAGGGGCGGCGGATGCGTTCCGGGTTGTCTGGATCGGTAACGAAAAGCTTCACTGGGTCAGCGTTGAGATGATGTCGATCATGAATTCCACGTCCTCGTGCTGAACGGCTTGCCAGCTGCGGGCACCTAGGGCTTCGAGGATACCGCGGCCCTTGTCCGTCTCGTGCATGGAAAGCAGCAGATCCGTGATCTGTTCGCCGTGGGGCAACAGGGCGGGGCCAACCAGGAACACATGGTGGATCACTTGCAGCTCACTGGTGACGAGTACACGCAAGTCGCGGCGAACGATGGACGACAGCGCCTCATAGGCTTCGACGGGCAGAAAACCCACATCGGCCTCGCCGCGAAGTATCTCGCGGGCAACCTTAATGTAGGTTTCGCGGCGGTGCTCGACCGTGTTGCCGGCGTTCAGGTTGGCTGGTTCCAGGAGGATCCGGCCGACCGTATTGACACTGGGGTCATCACTGCAGGCGACCCGGGCGCCCGGCTTGAGATCGGGGATTTCATTGAAAGGGCTTTCGGCGGCGGCGATAACCACCATCTCGTCTGGATGCCCCTGCGGCCGGGCGAGGGCCCGGAAGCCCTTCTCGCGTACCAGCAAGGACGCATCGAAGGGGTTGGCGTAAATCATGTCCACCTTGCCTGCCGCGATCGCAGTACGCTGGGCGCCGAAGCTGTCGTAGAGCTCAAGGTGGATCGGCAGGGACAGGGTGCGTTGTAGCCAGGTGTTGAAGATGTACCAGTCTGAGATGCGTTCGTTGGGGAAGCTGGGGCTAACCGTGAAATTGAAAGTCATGATCAGTTCGTGCTCCGGTACTGGGCTTCTGCGGCGAGCACCTTTTCGCGGGAGGGCTCCCGCCGCACCGAAGTAAAGCCGACGATCCTGCCGTCACGGACATTGGGCACCACCGTCGCGTACACCCAGTAATGGCCGCCATCCTTGCGCAGGTTCTTGACGTATCCATGCCACTGGCGTCCTGCCTGAACGGTCTTCCAGAGATCGTCGAATGCCGCGGCCGGCATGTCCGGGTGACGCAGGATGCAATGGGGTTGGCCGATCAGCTCGGCCTCGGTGTAGCCGGACATGTCGACAAAAGACTGATTGCACTGGGTGATGACGCCCGCGGTATTGGTCCGGGAGACAATCAGCTTGCCCTGGGGGTAGGGTGTTTCGATCCCCGTGACGAAAACCCGACGCCGGGTACCGTCTGCGAAGGTCAGCGTGTGTTCGACGGCGTCGCCCGCCACCTCGCTACGATCCATGTCCTTCACTGCCAGCCCTCCGGGATCAGCCGAGAATCCTGCCGATTGCATCGGCAGCACGGCGGACGTCCAGAAAGACCAGTCCCAGTTTGGCATTCGGCTTGGCCATGACGGTGAGCACTGCGTCGGCACCTGCCTGAACCATCAGGACATAACCCTTCTCGCCCTTGATGAGAACCTGATCGAGCGCGCCGCGAGCCAGCTCGCGGGCGGTACGGTCGCCGAGCGAGAGCATCGCGGCGCTCATGGCGCCAACTCTGTCTTCGTCCACCGTGTTGGGGAGCAGGGCGGCCATCATCAAGCCGTCGGACGAAATGATGGCGGAGGCCTCGATGTCCGCAGAGGTGCCGTTCAGGTCGTTGAGAACCGTTTGGAGCATGTTTGAGCGCATCGTGCTATACCTTGAAATAAGAGCGTTGAAGGTGTCGGGTGAGGCGAGACGGGGGCTGATCACAGGCGCCGTGTGCCGCAGTGCAGGGTATCGCTTCGTTTATGACGTTATTTTGAGTTGTCATTATTTCACAATCCGCCTGCGATTCTTGGGTGAGGACTGCGCTTGCCTGTGACGTTGTTATCGGGTTGGCGTGCGTAGCAGGTTAAAATCTGGCTTCGATTGTCCTATGAAGCTGGAGTCGCAAGATGGATTTTGACAAGGAACTGGATGCAAGTGGCCTGAACTGCCCGTTACCCATTTTGCGCGCCAAGAAAGCCCTGGCCGAAATGCAGGCGGCGCAGGTGCTGCGGGTGGTGGCTACCGATCCCGGTTCGATGAAGGACTTCGCGGCATTTGCGAAGCAGACCGGCAATGAACTGATCGGACAGGGCGAGTTGCCCGACAATGCTTACGAGTTTTTCCTGCGCCGCAAGTAAGTCAGGCTGACGGGGATCTCGCGGCAAAAAAATGGCCACGCATTTGCGTGGCCATTTTACTTGCCGAGGCCTTCGTCAGGCCGGCGGCAGTTTGGCCAACTGCGGGCGCAGTTTCTCGAGCGTCGCGGTGAAGCCCGCCAGGCGTTCCTTCTCCTGGTTGACGACTGCGGCGGGCGCTCTGGCCACGAAGCTCTCGTTGGAAAGCTTGGCGTTGGCCTTGACGATCTCGCCCTCGATGCGGGCGATTTCCTTCGACAGACGCTCGCGCTCGGCGGCGATGTCGATCTCCACCTTCAGCATCAGGCGCTGATCGCCGACGATCGCGACCGGGGCGAGTTCGTCACCGCTGATCTCGTCGACCACCTGCACTTCCGACAGCTTGGCAAGGCCGGCGATGTAGGGCGCGAACTTTCGCAGGCGCTCGGCGTTGCCGCTGGCCACCAGCGGCATGCGCTGGGCCGGGGAGATGTTCATCTCGCCACGCAGGTTGCGGCACGCGTAGATGAGCGCCTTGAGCTCGGTCACGTCGGCTTCGCTCTTTTCATCGCAGCGGCCGAGGTCGGCCTCCGGGTAGCGGGCGAGACACAGGCTGTCCACGTCCTTGCGGCCGGCGAGCGGGGCAACCGTCTGCCACAGCTCTTCGGTGACGAAAGGAATCAGCGGGTGGGCGAGGCGCAGGATGGTCTCCAGCACACGGATCAGCGTGCGGCGGGTGCCGCGCTGCTGGGCTTCGTTGCCGGTGTTGATCTGGACCTTGGCGAGCTCGAGATACCAGTCGCAGTACTCGTCCCAGACGAATTCATAGATCGTCTTGGAGACGAGGTCGAAGCGGTAATCGGCAAATTGCTGCGCCACTTCCTTTTCGACACGCTGCAGACGGCTGACGATCCAGCGGTCCGCGAAGGAGAAGTCGAGCGGACCGTTGCCGCCACAGCTGGGGCCGTCCTGCTTGTGCTCGAGGCCCAGGTCGTGGCCTTGGACGTTCATCAGCACGAAGCGGGTGGCGTTCCACAGCTTGTTGCAGAAGTTGCGGTAGCCCTCGCAGCGGCTCATGTCGAACTTGATGTCGCGGCCCGGGCTGGCAAGGCTGGCGAAGGTGAAGCGCAGGGCGTCGGTGCCGAAGGCGGGGATGCCGTCGGGGAATTCCTTGCGGGTCTTCTTCTCGATGCTGGCGGCCTGCTTGGGGTTCATCAGGCCGGTGGTGCGCTTGGCGACCAGCGCATCCACGCCGATGCCGTCGATCAGGTCGATCGGGTCGAGGACGTTGCCCTTCGACTTGGACATCTTGGCGCCTTCGGCATCGCGGATTAGGCCGTGCACGTAGACATGCTTGAACGGGATCTTGCCGGTGATGTGCTTGGTCATCATGACCATGCGCGCCACCCAGAAGAAGATGATGTCGAAGCCGGTGACAAGCACCGTGGAAGGGAGGTAGAGATCCAGCGCGTCGTTGGACTTGGCCGGATACTCGGGCGTCCAGTCGAGGGTCGAGAACGGCCACAGCGCGGACGAGTACCAGGTGTCGAGCACGTCCGGGTCGCGGGTCAGCGGGCCAGGGTAGCCGGCCTTGTCGGCCAGGGCGCGGGCTTCTTCTTCTGAGTGGGCGACGAAGCATTCGCCGTCGATGCCGTACCACGCCGGAATCTGATGGCCCCACCACAGCTGACGCGAGATGCACCAGTCCTGGATGTTGTTGAGCCACTGGTTGTAGGTGTTGACCCAGTTGCCGGGGATGAACTCGATCTCGCCGGAGGAGACGACTTCGAGCGCCTTCTCGGTGATTGACTTGCCGTCGGCGCCGGCCTTGCTCATCGCCACGAACCACTGGTCGGTGAGCATCGGTTCGATGACCACGCCGGTACGGTCGCCGCGGGGCACTTGCAGCTTGTGGGGCTTGGTGTCCACCAGCACGCCTTCCGCTTCCAGGTCGGCCACGATGGCCTTGCGGGCGTCGAAGCGGTCGAGGCCCTGGTATCTGGCGGGGGCGTGCTCGTTGATCCTGGCGTCGAGGGTGAGGATGCTGATCTGCGGAAGATTGTGGCGCTGGCCGACGGCGTAGTCGTTGAAGTCGTGGGCCGGGGTGACCTTGACGACGCCCGTGCCGAACTCGCGATCCACATAGTCGTCAGCGATGATCGGGATTTCGCGGTCGCACAGGGGCAGGCGGACGCGCTTGCCGATCAGGTGGGCGTAGCGCTCGTCTTCCGGGTGGACCATCACGGCCACGTCGCCGAGCATGGTCTCGGGGCGGGTGGTGGCGACGGTGAGGCCGGTCAGATCACCGATCGGGCCGTCCGCAAACGGGTAGTTGATGTGCCACATGAAGCCGTCTTCTTCTTCCTGGACGACTTCCAGATCCGAGACGGCGGTGTGGAGCTTGGGATCCCAGTTGACCAGCCGCTTGCCGCGGTAGATCAGGCCTTCGTTGTAAAGGCGGACGAAGGTCTCGGTGACGACCTTGTTGAGGCCGGCGTCCATCGTGAAGCGCTCGCGCGACCAGTCGGGGCTGGTACCCATGCGACGCATCTGGCGGGTGATGGTGCCGCCGGAGTATTCCTTCCACTCCCATACCTTCTCAAGGAACTTCTCGCGGCCGAGGTCGTGGCGGGAGATGCCTTGTGCGTCGAGCTGGCGTTCGACGACGATCTGGGTGGCGATGCCGGCGTGGTCGGTGCCGGGCTGCCAAAGGGTGTTCCAGCCGCGCATGCGATGGTAGCGGGTGAGCGCGTCCATGATCGTCTGGTTGAAACCGTGACCCATGTGCAGCGTGCCGGTGACGTTGGGCGGCGGCAGCAGGATGCAGAAGGATTGGTCGGCGGGCTTGCTGCGGTCGAGGCCGGCGGCGAAGTAGCCGCTCGACTCCCAGTGCTCATACCAGCGGCGTTCGATCTCCGCCGGCTCGAAACTCTTGGCCAGTTCCATGGGGGCTGTCTTTGAAGGCAAAACGCGGATTATAGCGGATGCGGGCCGCTCCCCCGGCGGCACGACTTGGCGTGCGGCCGGGGGTCAACGCAGGGAATCGTTATCGAGGGTGTCGGCGATCTCGGCAGAGACGACGGGGAGCAGGGTGGCGCGGAGGTGGGCGGCGGCCTTGTCGCTGATGCGGGCGGCGAGTTCGTCCAGCTCGCGGGAGATGAGCTGAGGCAGCTCGGTGGCGACCCAGGTGTCGAGGTGGCGGGCGATGGCGGTGTCGAGGGCGACAAGGCGCTCGGCAAGGTCGTCCGGCAGGGCAGCGAGGGGAGCGATGACCGGAGTTTCGTCGAGCATCTCCGGCTCGCCGATGGCCGGCTCGTCGTCGGCGGGTTCGAGCATGATCGGCTCGGCCTCGCCGATGAAGGGTTCGACGCGCTCGTCCACGATGTCGGTGAGCACCGGCAGGTCGTCGTCTTCAGGGGCGGCGAAGCTGTCGGGGCGATGTATCTGGGCCGCCTTCTCGATCTGGATTTCGCTGTCTTCGTCGTCGAGGGGAATTTCGAGTTCGGCCTTGGGTTGAGGGGTCATTCGCCGCTCCGTTGGTTCAGATCGTGGGCGCTGAGGGTGTGGCCCTCTTCCTTGTAACGCCGGAAGCGCCCGCGGGCGGCCTGGCGTTCAGGGTCGGTCGGGCCGACCACTTCGATGACCAGCGAGAAGCGTTCGAAGCCGCCCGGCAGGTCGTCGCCAAGATTGATGAGCACATCGTTGTCGGCGAGAGTCTCGAGACGGGTGCCGATGACCACCGGCGTTTCGGCTGCCAGCGGCGAGCCGGCCGCCACGTGGGGCACGAAGGCGAGTGGCTGGAAGCTCCACAGCATTTGATCGAAATGCCGGGCCACGTTGCCGTCCGGCGCAAAGATCGACACCCGGCGCCCGCCACCGCTCGCCTTGGCGGTGAGCACGCAGGCCACCCGCAGGCGGTCGGGGGCGTTGTGGTAGAAGCGGACGTCGGTCATGCGGGGGGCTTACTGGCCGGCGCGGCCGATCAGGAACTGGGTGAGCAGTGGCACCGGGCGGCCGGTGGCGCCCTTGTCGGCGCCGGACTTCCAGGCGGTGCCGGCAATGTCCAGGTGCGCCCACTTGTACGCCTTGGTGAAGCGGGCCAGGAAGCATGCGGCAGTGATCGTGCCGGCGCCCTTGCTCCCGATGTTGGGGATGTCGGCGAAGTTGCTCTTCAGCATGTCCTGGTATTCGTCCCAGAGGGGCAGCTGCCAGGCCTTGTCGCCGGCAGCCTGGCCGCTCGCCAGCAGCTCGGCGGCGAGCGCGTCGTCGTTGGCAAGCAGGCCGGAGGTAAGGTTGCCCAGGGCAATGATGCAGGCGCCGGTGAGGGTGGCCACGTCGATCACCGCAACCGGATCGAAACGCTCGGCGTAGGTGAGGGCGTCGCAAAGGATCAGCCGGCCTTCGGCGTCGGTGTTGAGCACTTCGATGGTCTGACCGGACATGGACGTGACGATGTCGCCCGGCTTGGTGGCAGAGCCGCCGGGCATGTTCTCGGTGGTCGGGATGAGGCCGACCACGTTGATCGGCAGTTCCATTTGCGCGATGGCCTTGAAGGTGCCCAGCACGCTGGCCGCACCGCACATGTCGTATTTCATCTCGTCCATGCCCTCGCCGGGCTTGAGGGAGATGCCGCCGGTGTCGAAGGTGATGCCCTTGCCCACGAGCACGACTGGTTTGTCCTTGGCCTTGCCGCCCTTGTAGTTGAGGATGATGAACTTCGGCGGCTCATGGGAACCACGGGCCACGGAGAGCAGGGCGCCCATGCCGAGCTTTTCCATGTCGCCCTGTTCGAGCACTTCAACCTTGATCTTGTGGTCTTTGGCGAGCTTGCGGGCGGTGGTCGCGAGGTAGGTGGGCGTGCATACATTGCCCGGCAGGTTGCCGAGCGTCTTGGCGAGCGCCATGCCGTGGGCGATGGCAGTGCCGCGACCCGCGGCGGCTTCCAGCGCGCCGGTTTCCTTGGCCTTGGCGACGAAGACGATCTTCTTGACACCTTTCTTCGATTCGTCGCGCTTGGACTTGAGCTCGTCGCAGCGGTAGGTGCTGTCCTCGAGGATCTGCGCGGCCTGGGCGACGCGCCAGGCAAGATCGCGATGGGGCAGTTCGGCTTCCGTCAGGCAGAAGGCCGCGTCTGCAGCCACCGAGGCGGCCAGCTGCTTGGCGGCAGCGGCGATGGCGTCGCGATACGATTTGTCGGTGATCTCTTCAGCTTTGCCAAGGCTCACCAGCAGCACGCGGGGCGCGGCGACACCAGGCAGGTCGTGGAGCAAAAGCGTTGCGCCGGCCTTGTCGTCGAGTTCACCGCGGGCGAGCAAGGTGGCGATGGCGCCTTCGGCAGCCTTGTCGAGGGCCTTGGCGGATGCGGTGAGATCGCCACCGGCGTACACGCCGACCACGACGCAGCCGTTCTTGAGTTTTTCCGGCGATCCGGCCTTTATGGTAAATTCCACCCGCTTCTCCTTGGAAACACGCGTCATTGGGACATCGCGCCATTATGGCCGGCACCCCGGCGGACGTCAAAACGGCTGTCCGACAACGCTAGACCCCTTCTCCGCATGATTTTTCTCCGAGCCGCCCAGCGCGAATTCACCCAGAACGCCGTCGCGGTTTTCGTGGCGCTGTTCGCCATCCTGATTTCCACCGTGCTCATCCGACTGCTTGGTCAGGCTGCAGGCGGTCGCGTGCCCGCCGACGCCGTACTGGCGCTGATCGGATTTGGCGCGGTTGCCCAGATGCCGGTGGTGCTGTCTCTGACCGTGTTCATCGCCGTCCTGATGACGCTTTCCCGTTGGTACCGGGATTCCGAGATGGTGGTGTGGTTTTGCAGTGGCCTGCCCCTCACTGCCTGGGTGCGGCCCGTGCTGCGTTTTGCGCTGCCGGTAGTGGTCCTGATCGCCGCGCTGTCGCTCTTTGTGGCGCCCTGGGCGCAGAAGAAGAGCGTGGAATACAAAGAGCAACTCAGCAATCGCGATGACGTCTCGCGGGTTGCGCCCGGGTTGTTCCGCGAGTCGTCCGGCGGCGAGCGGGTGTTCTTCGTCGAGGCTTTGTCGGGTGAGGAGGGTCGCGCGCGCAACGTGTTCGCCAGCAGCATGCAGAACGGCCGGCTCGGCGTGATGGTCGCGTCGGAAGGGCACACCGAGGTCGATGCGTCCGGTAATCGGTACGTGGTGCTTGAGCGCGGCCGACGCTACGAAGGTACGCCGGGCACACCGAGCTACCGCGTGATGGAGTTTGAGCGCTACCAGATCCTGATGGAATCCAAAGAGGCGCAGTCTGCGCCCCGCCAGCCCAAGACCCTCGCCTTGCCGGCGCTCATCAAGAGCGCAGATGACCGTAGTCGCGGCGAGCTCCTGGCTCGGATCAGCACCCCGCTGCTGGCAACCATGCTATCGCTGCTGGCCATTCCCCTTTCCTTCGTCAATCCCCGTGCAGGGCGGACCAACAACCTGATCCTCGCCGTGCTCATCTATCTCATCTACAGCAACGCGGTGAGCGTTTGCCAGGCGTGGGTGGGGCAGGGGCGCCTGCGCTTTGATGTGGGCCTGTGGATTCCCCATCTGGCCATGCTGGGCGTGCTGGCCATTCTGTTCTATCGAAGGATCAGCGTATTTGCGCGCTGGCGGAGGCGCTGATGATTCCCGTTTATATCCGCTACCTGGGCCGCGAGATTTACGCGGCGGTGTTCCTCGTCCTGTTGGCGTTCCTCGGGTTGTTTGCGTTCTTCGATCTCGTCAATGAACTCGACGAGATCGGCAAGGGCGGCTACATGCTTCATCACGCGGCGATCTACGTTGCGATGATCATGCCCGGGCGGGTTTATGAGTTGATGCCCATTGCGGTGCTTATCGGCACGCTCTACGCCCTGACCACGCTCGCCCGGCACTCGGAAATCACCGTGTTGCGGGCATCTGGACTATCTACGCAGCGCTTCCTGCTGAGCTTGCTCTCAATCGGCAGTGTGTTCGTGGTGATCACCTTCATCTTTGGCGAGTACCTTGCCCCGCCGGCCGAGCGCGCGGCTCAGCAGTGGCGGCTGGCAGCTACTCGCTCGATGGTCTCGCAGGAGCTACGCACGGGCTTGTGGGTTCGTGATGGCCGGCGCTTCGTCAATGTGCGTAATGTGCTGCCCGATACCACCTTGCAGGGCGTTCGCCTATACGAATTCGACGACCGAGCGGTGTTGCAGTCGATCAGTGAGGCCGAGAAGGGTGTTTACGATGAAAACGCGGGCTGGAGTCTCACCAATGTGGCCCAGACGCGCTTTTTGCCTGAGCGGACGGAGATCGAAAACCTCCCCAACCTGCTCTGGAAATCGGAGCTGACGCCGGATGTGCTGTCGGTGCTGATGGTCGTGCCGGAGCGGATGTCCGTTGAGACCCTGTATTCCTACATCCGCCACCTCGAAGAGAACAACCAGCGGACCACCCGATACGAGATCGCGCTCTGGAAGAAGCTCGCCTACCCCTTCGCTGCCTTGGTGATGATGGGGCTTGCGCTACCCTTCGGCTACATGCAGACGCGCATGGGCGGGGTGAGTCTTCGGGTGTTCTCGGGGATCATGATTGGCGTGGGATTCCACCTGCTCAACGGCCTGTTCTCAAACCTTGGCGTGATCAATGGGTGGGTGCCTGCCGTTGCTGCGCTTACGCCCAGCGTGACCTTTCTGCTTGCCGCTGTGGTCACGATGTGGTGGGTCGAGCGCCGCTGAGCAGCGTAAAGCAGCAGCCCGTCTCAGGTAAGCAGGACGATGCGGGTGCCTGCAAGGCGATCGTGCAGAAACTGTTTGTCACGATCCAGTAGCGCCCAGATCAGGCCAGCGCCGAGCAGGCAGACGGAAGGCCAGGCAAGCACATAGCGCAGTGCCGCTTGACCTGTGGTTACCGGCTTTCCTTCAAGATCAACGATCCGCAGTTTCCAGGTCTGCATCGCCAGCGTCTGGCCGCCTCGTCGCCAATACCACAGGTAATACCCACCCAGCACCACGAAGATATACGCCCACAGGAAGCCGCCTTCCGGCGTGTAATTCGTTCCGACGCCCAGAATGAGCAGCGGGACCATGAAGGTAAGTGCAAGTACGCCAAGGAGTAGCAGGCTTTCGTACATCATGCTGGCCAGGCGGCGGCGGACGCCTGCAAGTTCGGCAGACTGCCGTGCCGACGGACTGGCCGCCGGCCTTGTTTGAATAGAGGTCATGGGCTGGATCAGGGTTTCGCCGCCGGGATGGCAGTCGTTACGGCTGACGCTGTGACGGGGGTGTCGATGGTAGCAGGCGGCTGAGGTGTGGGTGTCGGTACAGCCGGCGTCGCGGCAGTCGGCTCGGCTGGCGCCTCGACGACGGGCTTCTTGACGACGATCCTGGGCACGGCCGGGCGCGGCGGTGGCGGCGCGGTCAGCGGCTTGATGGGAGGTGCACCGATCTTGGGAATCGCGACCTTGGCGGTCGGCGTTTTGGCGGCGGCCTCAAAGCGCTGTTTCTCTTCGCTGGGTAGATCCTTGTAGGTGTTCCATTTCTGGCGCAGGGCTTCACGCTGCTCGGGCGGGATCCGTTGCAGGTTGCGGTACTGGTCACGGGCAACGGCGCGCTGCTCGGGCGTCAGCGAGAACCACGTTTCCATCCGGCCCTGGAGGCGCGACTGCTCCTCAGGCGTGTAGCCGGGGAAGCGTTCGGAAATACCTGCCCATTTGCGCTTGCGTTCGTCGGAAAGATCGTTCCATTCCTTTGCAAGCGGAGCCAGCGTGCGCTGCTGATCCCGGCTCAGCTCATTCCAGGATGGTGCCTTGAGGGGCGGAGACGCAATGGCGGCAGTGGAGCATGCAATCGAAACGACTGCAATTACTCGGGTGAGTCGTTTTGAACCCATGCGTCGAATCCGCGATCCAGGTAGGCGTCAATGGGAAGATCGTCTGCGAGGAGAGCGCTGTCCAGTTCCTCCATCTCGGCGGTGCGCTGCATCTCGCCAAGGAAGCCACTGCCTGCGACGGCTACGATGATCAGCAGCATCGCCAGTGCGGAGCGGCCCCGGGGGGCGATGTAATCTGAAAAAAGGTTGCCGATGCCAGCCAAGCTCAGGCCGCGAACCGCCACTTTCTGGTGGTCGAGCGCCTTTTGACGGGCCTTTTGGAGGCGGCTTGCGATGTCCGGCGAGATCTCGCGCGTGGATGCGTTCAGGTGTTGCCGGATCCGGAACTGAAGGTCGTGTTGATTCATAGCGTAATGCCCTTTGCTGCAAGCGCAGCCGCAAGGGTGTGTGTCGCCCTCGAGCAATGCGTTTTCACGCTTCCCTCGGAGCACCCCATTGCCGCTGCCGTCTCGGCGATATCCATTTCCTCCCAGTAACGCATGAGGAAGGCTTCGCGTTGACGTGGCGGAAGCTTTTCGATTTCCTTTTCTATGACACCCAGGGTCTGGCGTTGTTCGAGTTGTGCCTGGGGAGATTCGCTCTTGTGTTCACTGTCGGCCGACTCGATGGTCTCGAGCGGATCGTGCTCGTCGTCTTCGGGGCCGGAGAAGGCAGACAGCAGCGTGGTCCACATGCTGCGCACCTTCTGGCGGCGGTAGTAGTCGCGGATGACGTTCTGGAGAATGCGCTGGAAGAGCATCGGAAGCTCGTCGACGGGCTTGTCGCCGTATTTTTCGGCGAGCTTCATCATGGCGTCCTGGACGATGTCGAGGGCCGACTCTTCGTTGCGAACGGCAAACAGGGCCTGCTTGAAAGCCCTTTTCTCGACGCTTGCGAGGAAGTCCGATAGTTCGAGGCGGGAGGGCAGGGGAAAGTCCTCTGGTGGCGGGAAAGTGCGTCGTCGGGGCGCTGGGGCAGGAAGCTTGTGCGGCTGGTGCCGACGCGGTGTTCAGTCGTGGTGCACGATGGCGCGCCTTGACCAATCGCTGCCTCGGCGGTATGGTTCGACGTTTTACATTGCCGAGACAGCTTCGGGTGCATAGATGGTATTGACCGGTGCGGAAATTGTAATCAGGTGTCTCCAGGAAGAAAAGGTTGATTATCTTTTCGGTTATCCCGGTGGGGCCGTTCTCTACATCTACGACGAGTTGTTCAAGCAGGACAAGGTTCGTCACGTGCTCGTTCGTCATGAGCAGGCGGCCGTCCATGCTGCTGACGGCTACGCCCGCTCCACCGAAAAGGTTGGCGTCGCACTGGTGACGTCAGGGCCAGGAGCGACCAATGCCGTGACTGGCATCGCCACCGCCTACTGTGACTCGATCCCGCTGGTGATCATCTCCGGGCAGGTGCCCGTCGGCGCCATCGGTCAGGATGCCTTCCAGGAAGTGGATACGGTCGGGATCACCCGTCCGTGCGTCAAGCACAACTTCCTGGTGCGTGATGTCCGCGAGATCGCCGATACCATCAAGAAGGCATTCTATCTCGCCAAGACGGGTCGCCCCGGTCCGGTGCTGGTTGATATCCCGAAGGACATCACCGCCCAGAAGTGCGAATTCGAATACCCGCAGACCGTGTCGATGCGCTCCTACAACCCCGTCGTGAAGGGGCATCAGGGGCAGATCAAGAAGGCCCTGCAGCTGCTGCTCGAAGCCAAGCGCCCGATGGTCTATGCCGGCGGTGGCGTCGTGCTCGGCAACGCTGCCGACAAGCTCACCACCCTGGTCCGCAAACTTGGTTTTCCGTGCACCAACACCCTCATGGGCCTCGGCGGCTATCCAGCCACCGACCGCCAGTATGTGGGCATGCTCGGGATGCACGGCAACTACGAAGCCAACATGGGCATGCACTACTGTGACGTGCTGCTGGCTGTGGGGGCTCGTTTCGACGACCGCGTGATCGGCAGTCCGGCGCATTTTGCCTCCGAGCCCCGCAAGATCATCCATATCGACATCGACCCGTCGTCCATTTCCAAGCGGGTCAAGGTGGATGTGCCCATCGTCGGTGACGTGGGCGAAGTGCTCGGCGAGATGCTCGCCATGATCGAGTCTGGTGCTGAGACCAACGACCAGGAATCCCTGGGCGTGTGGTGGAAGCAGATTGAGGAGTGGCGCCGTCGCGACTGCCTCAAGTTCAACCAGGGCGACGAGCTCATCAAGCCGCAGTACGTCATCCAGAAACTGTGGGAAGTCACCGGTGGCGACGCGTTCGTGACCTCCGACGTCGGCCAGCACCAGATGTGGGCTGCCCAGTACTACAAGTTCGACAAGCCGCGTCGCTGGATCAACTCCGGCGGTCTGGGCACCATGGGCTTCGGCCTGCCGGCAGCGATGGGCGTGCAGCTCGCGCATCCGGGGTCGCCCGTGGCCTGCGTGACCGGCGAAGCGTCGATCCAGATGAACATCCAGGAGCTCTCCACCTGCAAGCAGTTCCGGCTGCCGATCAAGGTGGTGATGCTCAACAACCGTTACTTGGGCATGGTGCGTCAGTGGCAGGAGATCTTCCACGGTAACCGCTACTCCGAGTCGTACATGAACGCACTGCCCGACTTCGCCAAGCTGGCTGAAGCCTATGGGCACGTGGGCATCCGCGTGGACAAGCCGGGTGATGTGGAGGGCGCCCTGCGCGAGGCGTTCCAGCGCAAGAGTGATCTCGTCTTCCTCGACATCCAGGTGGATCAGACCGAAAACGTGTATCCGATGGTCCAGGGCGGCAAGGGCCTGACCGACATGATCCTGTCGGCCGAGGATCTCTGATAACGGCGGGCCGGCCGTGGTAAAGACTTCACGCTGCTGGCCCGATCCATCGACTCCGCTCAACGCCCACTGGCTGCGCGGGCTGATGCAACTTCCCAACACCAAGACTATGCGACACGTCATCTCCCTTGTCATCGAGAATGAATCCGGGGCGCTTTCCCGCGTTTCCGGCCTGTTTTCCGCGCGGGGTTACAATATCGAATCCCTCACGGTGGCGCCCACCGAGGACGCTTCCCTCTCCCGCATGACGATCGTCACATCCGGTTCGGACGACATCGTCGAGCAGATCACCAAGCAGCTCAACAAGCTCGTTGAAATAGTCAAGGTGGTTGACCTTTCCGAGTCGGCCCACATCGAACGTGAGCTGATGCTCGTCAAGGTACGGGCAACCGGAAAGGATCGCGAGGAAATGAAGCGGCTGGCGGATATCTTCCGCGGGCGCATCATCGACGTGACGGACGCCAGCTACGTCATCGAGCTGACCGGCACCCAGGCCAAGCTCGATTCCTTTGTCGGTGCGATCGAGCCGGCGCTGATCCTCGAAACCGTGCGTTCGGGGATCTGTGGCGTCGGTCGGGGCGAGCGGGTATTGAAGGTTTAATGTTCGGGGCGCCGCGAATCGTCGCATCTCGCATCGCCCCTTGATTTGCTCCTCTTCTGTCAGAAAGGCAAGAAATGAAGGTTTATTACGATAAGGATGCCGACCTCTCCCTGATCAAGGGCAAGCAGGTCACCATCGTTGGTTACGGCTCCCAGGGCCACGCCCACGCCCAGAACCTGAAGGAATCCGGCGTCAACGTGACGGTCGGTCTGCGCAAGGATGGCGCCTCCTGGAACAAGGCTGTGGCCGCGGGTCACAACGTCCAGGAAGTCGCCGAGGCCGTCAAGGCCGCCGACGTCGTCATGATCCTGCTGCCGGATGAATCCCAGCCGGACGTCTACAAGAACGACATCGCCCCGAACGCCAAGCAGGGTGCCACCCTGGCTTTCGCCCACGGCTTCAATGTTCACTACAATCAGATCGTGCCGCGCGCCGATCTGGACGTGATCATGGTTGCCCCGAAGGGCCCGGGCCATACCGTCCGCTCCGAATACCTCAAGGGCGGCGGTGTGCCGACCCTGATCGCCGTCTACCAGGACAAGTCCGGCAAGGCCCGCGACATCGCCCTGTCCTACGCGGCTGCAAACGGCGGCACCAAGGGTGGCGTGATCGAGACCAACTTCCGTGAAGAAACCGAGACCGACCTCTTCGGCGAGCAGGCTGTCCTCTGTGGCGGCGCTGTCGAACTGGTCAAGATGGGCTTCGAGACCCTGACCGAAGCGGGCTACGCGCCGGAAATGGCCTACTTCGAGTGTCTGCACGAGCTGAAGCTGATCGTCGACCTGATGTACGAAGGTGGCATCGCCAACATGAACTACTCCATCTCCAACAACGCGGAGTATGGCGAGTACGTGACCGGCACCGAAGTCATCAACGAGAAGTCCCGCGAAGCCATGCGCAATGCCCTGAAGCGCATCCAGACCGGCGAATACGCCAAGATGTTCATCCTGGAAGGCAAGACCAACTACCCGTCCATGACCGCCCGTCGTCGTCTCAACGCTGCTCACCCGATCGAAGTGGTCGGCGGCCAGCTGCGTGACATGATGCCGTGGATCAAGGCCAACAAGCTGGTCGACCAGTCCAAGAACTGATCTGATCTGCCTTGATTGACGCGCGGGGGACGAAAGTCCCCCGTGTCGTTTCCGGAGTTCGCACCCGGAAGAAAGCCCTTTTGGGCGCCATTTCAGGTTAGGCGGATTCTCCTGCGTTACAATTCCGTCCGATTCCATTCATCGCCCGAATCCATGGCCGATCTGCAATCCCGTAAGCCCTTGCTCAACCCCGAGCGCCGTCGTCGGGGCATCTACATCCTCCCCAACCTGTTCACGACTGCAGCGCTGTTCGCCGGTTTCTACGCCATCGTGCAGGCGATGAACGGGCTCTTCGAGCAGGCGGCGGTGGCGATCTTCATCGCCATGGTCCTGGACGGCCTGGACGGCCGTGTCGCACGCCTCACTCGCACCCAGAGTGCCTTCGGGGCCGAGTACGACTCCCTCTCCGACATGGTTTCCTTTGGTGCAGCGCCTGCCCTGATCGTCTACGAATGGGCGCTCAAGGGCATGGGCAAGCTGGGCTGGATGGCGGCCTTCATCTACTGTGTAGGCGCGGCGCTGCGTTTGGCGCGCTTCAACACCAACATCGACGTGGTGGACAAGCGTTATTTCCAGGGCCTGCCCAGTCCGGCGGCTGCGGCGCTGGTGGCTGGCCTTGTGTGGGTGATGATCGACAACGGCATTGCCGGGCCCGACATCCGCTGGTACGCCTGTGGCTTGACGATCTTCGCCGGCATCTCGATGGTGAGCAACGTGCTGTTCTACAGCGGCAAGGAGATCAACCTGCGCAAGAGCGTGCCGTTCATCGTCATCATCGCCTTCGTGATCGGACTTCTGCTGGTTTCCAGCTATCCGCCGGGGGTGCTGTTCGGCCTGTTTCTGTGTTACGCGGTGTCGGGCTACGTGCTTGGCGCCTGGAGCCTCCTGAAGGGCCGCAAGCGTAACGCCGTGGTGGCTGACAAGACCGATCCCCAGCCGTGATCCATCGGGATGCGGTTTGCGATTCGCGTACCGTTTGCCCGAACATTTTCATTCCAGTTCGAATTCCGCCCGGCCCGTTGAACGGCCTGGCCTTTGCCCAATCAAATTACAGAGACTCGGCAGGAGCCCATCATGAACGACCAGTTGATCATTTTCGATACGACCCTCCGCGACGGCGAGCAGAGCCCTGGTGCGTCGATGACTCGGGATGAAAAGCTGCGGATCGCCCGCCAGCTCGAGCGCATGAAGGTCGATGTGATCGAGGCCGGCTTTGCGGCGGCGTCAAATGGCGATTTCGAAGCCGTGCGTGCGGTTGCTGAGGCGATCAAGGAATCGCGGATCTGCTCGTTGGCTCGGGCCAACGAGAACGACATCCGCCGCGCCGGCGAAGCGGTCCGTCCGGCGGCCCAGAGCCGCATCCACACCTTTATCGCCACCAGCCCGATCCACATGGAGAAGAAGCTGCGCATGGCGCCCGACCAGGTGGTCGAGGCGGCGGTCAAGGCGATCGGCTGGGCGCGCGAATACACCGACGACGTGGAGTTCTCTGCGGAGGATGCCGGTCGTTCCGAGATCGACTTCCTGTGCCGCATCTTCGAAGAGGTCATCAAGGCCGGCGCCAAGACCATCAACGTACCCGATACTGTCGGCTACAACATTCCCGAGCAGTTCGCGGCGACCATCCGTACCCTCATCGAGCGTGTGCCGAATTCCGACAAGGTGGTGTGGTCGGTGCATTGCCACAACGATCTGGGCCTTGCGGTGGCCAACTCGCTGGCTGCGGTGCGTGCCGGCGCCCGTCAGGTGGAGTGCACCATCAACGGCCTCGGCGAGCGGGCCGGCAATGCGTCGCTTGAAGAAGTTGTGATGGCTGTGCGTACCCGTCGTGACATCTACGAGTGCGACACCCGCATCGACACCACCCATATCGTGCCGGCGTCCAAGCTCGTATCCGGCATCACTGGCTTTCCGGTGCAGCCGAACAAGGCCATCGTCGGTGCCAACGCGTTTGCCCACGAATCCGGCATCCATCAGGATGGCGTGCTGAAGCACCGCGAGACCTACGAGATCATGCGTGCCGAAGATGTGGGCTGGACCGCCAACAAGCTGGTGATGGGCAAGCATTCGGGCCGCAACGCGTTCCGTTCGCGCCTGCAGGAGCTCGGCGTGGTGATCGAGTCTGAGGAGCAGCTCAACCATGCCTTCGCCCGCTTCAAGGCCCTGGCCGACAAGAAGCACGAGATCTTCGACGAGGATTTGCAGGCGCTGATGAGCGATGAAAGTTCGGAGCCGAAGGAGCACTTCCGTCTGCTCTCCGCGGCCTTCCATTCTGAAACCGGTGAAGATCCGAATGCGCGTGTGACGCTCTCGGTGGGCGGCAAGGAAGAGAACGTTCAATCCTCGGGGTCCGGCCCGGTGGATGCCGCCTTCAAGGCGATCGAAGGCATAGCGAAGAGCGGCGCTCAGCTGCTGCTCTACTCGGTGAATGCGATCACCACAGGCACCGACGCCCAGGGCGAGGTGACGGTGCGCCTGTCCAAGGATGGTCGTGTGGTCAATGGTCAGGGCGCCGACACCGACATCATCGTCGCGTCGGCCAAGGCCTATCTCAATGCGCTCAACAAGTTGCAGAGCAACATCGAGCGGGTGAACCCGCAGGTCTGATCTGCGGGATCGGGCTTCAGGCGTCGCGGTGCGGCGCCTGGGCCAGCCGCGAGGGGGCCGTGGCGCGAGCGTAGAGCATCGTTGCCATGAAGAAGATGACGCTCAGCGCCGCTTCAGCCAGTGCCAGCAGGTTGCCCGGTGGGGCGTCATTGGTGCGGATCACGCCTTCGGTCAGGTAAAGCAGGATCAGCATCGTGCTCCACTGGTAGGTGTAGCGGTTGCCACGCAGGATGCCGAAGAGCGGCACCATCAGTGGCAGGACCTTGAGCGTCATCCATGATCCACCCGGTCGGAGCGGGGCGAGTATCGCCTCCCATGCCAGGCAAAGGGAAATCAGGGCCAGCAGCGAGATGATGGCGATCAGGGAGAGGGTCTTCGGTTTCATTGAGGGGTGAGCTTCAGGGCAGTTTCGGCCAGACGTTTGCCCAAGGCAAAGGCGAGGCGTTTTTCTTCTTCGGTGAGGCGGGTGTTCTCGTCTTTTCCGGCGACATGCGTGGCGCCGTAGGGTGAGCCGCCGCTGGCGGTGCCGGTCAGGTCAGGCTCCGAGAAGGGCAGTCCGACGATCAGCATGCCGTGGTGCAGGAGCGGCGTCATCATCGACAGTAGCGTGCTTTCCTGCCCGCCGTGCTGGCTGGCCGACGAGGTGAACACGCAGGCTGGCTTTCCGGCCAGTGCCCCTGACAACCACGGGCCCGCCGTGCCATCCAGGAAATACTTCATCGGCGCTGACATGTTACCGAAGCGCGTTGGGCTGCCCAACGCCAGACCGATGCATTCTTCAAGATCCGACATCTCAGCATACGGTGCGCCTCTCGCCGGGATGTCGGCCTCCGTGGCCTCACAGACCGCGGAGATGCGTGGTACGGTTCGCAGCCGGGCTGCCGCCCCTGGAACCGAGTCGACGCCTCGCCCGATTACTTCGGCAAGGGCGCGCACGGAGCCACGGTGGCTGTAATAGAGAACGAGAATTTCCTGCATGGTGGAGCCTGTAGAACGGAAGGGCATTATACGTAAATGAGTTCCCACGCTGACCCCCGACCGGATTCTCATGGGGAAGTCTTGCCAGCGAGCGACTCGCGGATGCGCTCGGCGGTGCATCTGTTACGCGTCGTCCGGCAACGCTTCAGGGATGGGCGCTGCGCCCAGGTGGCCGGCAGTCTGGCTTTCACGACGCTGCTCTCGCTGGTGCCCTTCATCACCCTGGTCGCGGTGGTGCTCAGCAAGTTTCCCCAATCCGCCCAGTTGGACGCGGCGCTGCGGGGCTTTCTACTCGACAACCTGCTCCCGGAGAAAGCCGGCAAGGTCATTGCTACCTACGCTTTTCAGTTCAGTCAGAAAGCGACCAATCTGACCATCGTGGGTGCTTTGGTGTTGGTGGTGACGGCGGTGATGCTGATGCGGATGATCGACACGGTCATCAACCAGATCTGGATGGTGCGTAGCCGCAGGCCCTGGGCTACGCGCCTGGCGGCCTACTGGGTGGCGCTATCGTTCGGCCCGATATTGCTGGCGGGAGGGGTCTTTCTGGCGACGGCAATGCTTAGTATGTCTCTGGATATCGTGAATGAGCCGGTTTGGCTCGAAGCTGCTGGGCTGCGAGTGGTGTCAGTGACGATTCTTGGGTGCGTGTTTACTGCGCTCTACTTCGTTGTGCCCCACTGCAGCGTCAGGTTCTCGGATGCCGTGCTCGCGGGGTTTCTGGCGGCGGTGGCTTTTGTGGTGATGCAGCGGCTCTTTGGCATCTACCTGCGCCACTTTCCGAGTTACACGCTGGTGTACGGTGCGTTCGCGGTGGTACCGATATTTCTGCTGTGGCTCTATCTGTCGTGGATTGTCGTGCTGCTTGGCGCTGTGGTTGCCGCAGTGCTCCCCGAGTGTGATGTGCTCCGACGGCCGCTACCGGCATTTCCTGGTCGGCGGGTCTATGTAGCTTTGCTGTTGCTCGTTGAGTTGGCGCAGGCCCAGCGCTCGGGTGTCGGTCGGGATGTGATGCGGCTTTCGGAGGCCGGCCGATGTGCTCACGGCGAGATCCAGGAATTACTGGAGACGCTGGAACTGGCGGGCATTGTGGCTCGGCGGGAGCAGGGAGGTTGGCTGCTCGCGCGGGCTGCAGAGGATGTTCAGGCAGCAGAGATCGGCCGCCTGTTTGGCTGGAACAGTCTGAATCAATCGCAGATTGTCGATACAGCCGTCGGGGCGTCGGTAGATGCCTGCTGGTGTGACATGCTGCGTGCGCTGGACGCGTCATCGGCGTCCGTTACGCTTGCGATGCTGGCTGCCAGCAGTGGCGGACGCGGTAGGGCGGCTCAGAGCGGGTAGGGGTCGATCTCGTACTGGAAGAGCTCGACTGCCGGGGTCTGAATGTCGAGGCTTAGAAGTCGCCCCTGGGCGATGTAAAGGCGTTGGACGTCGGAGACCAACATGAAGCGCCGCGCCGAATACGTACCAGCCGGGGCCAGAATCGCTTGCTGGCGACCCAATGCCGCTACGGGCGGAAGCACCAGCGCGGGACGCATGGGGCGCATTTGCTCGGCGTTACGAAAACCCACCGAAACTGGCTTTGCGGTGTTGCCGATGACCTGCAGGCCCAGCTCGATCTGTTCCGGCGTTTCGGTGCGGATCCAGCGTACGATGCACAGCGACCAGGGTTCCTCCTCGCTACGGCGAATTGCAATGGCGATGCCCGGGGTCAGATTGTTGGCGGTGCCGGTTACTTGCATTACCGCATAGCCGGTCGGACTTTCGTTGACGACCATCCATTCGGAGGCGTAGCGGCTCTGGCGGGCTGTGCCAGTCTCGCGAAGCATCTTCCAGATCGTCTCAAGACCGCTGCAGACACTGACCGCGTATTGATTGCGGCGCCGAGCGTGCTCACGGTGTGGGGGCGACGCCCAGTATTCTCGGACACGTCTGAGCAGCGTTGCCGTTGCCGAGCGAGACAGACCTGTGGGTACGTTGGCGGGCTCGGGGCCTTCGCCTTCGAGCTGCTCAATCAGCGAGGTGGCGCGGCGGGCGAGCTCTTCTGCGGTGAAATAGACCAAGTCATCGACGGCAGGCGGGTCGCGTCGGTTGATGGGCACCGGCGGAGCGTCCTGGTCGAGATCGATCCACAACCAACCATGACCAGGGTCACTCGGAACCGAGTGACGGATCGTGACGTGCTTGGCGTTGGCTGCAAGGTATTCGGAAAGCCAGCTGATTTCTGCGCTGGTCAGGCCCTCGGGCTGCGCGGCGACGAATGCCAGCAGATATTTGTATGCCTTGAGGGTTGCCTCGGGGACACCGCCTGTCTTGGCGTCGGCAGTCGCTTCGGTGCGGCTGCCCTCGAAGAAGCCGTGGGCGCGCTGCCAGAACTCGAACGGTGCGCTGTTGCCGGCCAGGTGGGCGATGGTGAGTTGCTCTCCGAGGATTTCCAATGCCTTGGCACTGATGACTTCGGGGTTCCGGCGCATCGTCCGGACCAGCCGGTGCTGTACTTCGGCAAGCACTTCGTCGTAGCACGCGGCAATCTTGCCAAGGGCCGAGACCAGCCGGGAGGCGGAGCGATGAAGGCTGACGGAAAGTGGAAACGTAGCGGCAGCAAAACGCTCGCGGTGCATCTTGCTGATCGCCAGCGCGCGGGTGAGGAGCAGATCCAGGCAGCGATGGAACTGATTGCGGCTGATCTCCGGGCGGCCAAGGTCTTCTAGATGGCGGACGAGCGCCGCCAGCTCGAGGTCAGCATCGGCACTGAGGTCGGTGGCCAGCCAGTCGAGGATCGGGGCTGTACGGTCGGATTTTGGGGAGTCGGCGGCGCTCATTGCCAAGCTTGTCTCGTAACCAGCTTGCTATTGTAATTAAGTTACCAAAAACATGTGGCTGGAATCCGACGGTCCGCGTGCTTCAGGCGGATTTGGCGAAGATGTTCGCCTATTCTTGCTCGGCAGGTTCGCAGGGGCAAGCTTGTCTTGCGGTTTTTCGCTAGGTGCCTTAATATCCAACGTTTTTCCAATTTCCATCGGATCAGGGATAGTCATGGTTGTCATTCGTCTTGCCCGCAGCGGTTCCAAGAAGCGTCCTTTCTACAACATCGTCGCCGCTGATTCCCGCAATCGCCGCGATGGCCGTTTCATCGAGCGCGTTGGTTTCTACAACCCGGTTGCCTCGGGCGCTGAAAAGGGCCTCGTCGTGAACACCGAGCGTCTGGCCTACTGGCAAGGCAACGGTGCTCAGCTTTCCGACACCGTCGCCCGTCTCGTCAAGCAATCCGCCAAGGCTGCTGCCTGAGCATCGGTATCAAACCCAGCCTTCTGAGCGTCGATCAATGATTGTATTGGGGCGAATTGTCGCTCCCTTCGGTGTCAAGGGTTGGGTGCGGGTTCATCCTTTCGGGGACGATCCGCTGTCATGGAAGAAAATGCCCCAATGGTGGCTTGGTACCGATCCTGATGGTTCGGACTGGGTGCCCTACACGTTGACGGGCTGCAAGGAGCATGGCAAAGGCGATCTTGTGGCCGCCTTTGCCGAAGTGCCCGACCGCAACGCCTCCGAAGCCGTCGCGGGTTACTACATCGCCGCTCCGCGGGAGGCGATGCCAAAGCCCGACGAGGACGAGTTCTACTGGGGCGATCTGATCGGCCTGGAAGTGCGTAACGCCGCTGGCGTCGTTCTTGGCAAGGTGACCGGCTTGCTGTCTACTGGCGCGCACGATGTGTTGCAGGTTCAGGACGGCGATATCGAGCGCCTGATCCCATTCGTCGCGAGCTACGTCGGCAAGGTGGATGTTCCGGCTGGCGTGATTTCGGTGGAGTGGGAAGCAGATTGGTGATGCCGGCTTCTGGTCGTAAGGCCTTTGACGTCATCACATTATTTCCCGAGATGTTTTCGGCACTGTCCGGATTCGGGATCACCGGGCGTGCCCGGGAGCGGGGGCTCTACGAGCTCAACTGCTGGAATCCTCGGGATTTTGCCGAAGACCGTTACCGTACCGTGGATGATCGCCCTTATGGCGGTGGCCCCGGGATGGTGATGCTGCCCGGGCCGCTCGAGAAGGCGATTGTCGCCGCCAAGGCGCGTCAGCAGGCTTCGGTCGGTAGTGCAGGGCGGGTGATCTACCTGTCGCCTCAGGGGCGCCGTCTGGATCACGAGCGGGTCCTCGAGCTTGTGGCCGAGCCCGCCGTCGTACTGTTGTGCGGCCGCTACGAAGGTGTGGATCAGCGTTTGATCGAACGCTGCGTCGACGAAGAGATTTCGCTGGGTGATTTCGTGCTTTCGGGTGGGGAGTTGCCGGCAATGGTTTTGCTCGACTCAATGATCCGGCAGTTGCCCGGTGCATTGAACGATGAAGATTCGGCGATTGAGGATTCTTTCGTCGATGGCTTGCTGGATTGTCCGCACTACACCCGCCCGGTTCTTTACGAAGGCATGGCGGTGCCGGACGTGCTGCTATCTGGTAATCACGCCGAGATCCGCCGCTGGCGGCTCCAGCAGTCCCTCGGCCGCACCGAACAGCGGCGGCCGGACTTGTTGGAGGGGCGTGAGTTGAGCAAGGAAGAATTCCGTCTGCTGGAAGCTTTCCGGCGGGCAGAAACGAAGCTGGTCGAGTAGTTTTCACCGGCTTCATAAAAAAGGCGTGTACCAGGTGGCGACCTGCTCTGCACGAACGGCCAAAGGCCTCATTCATTTTTTGGAGTTACGCATGAACCTCATTCAGCAACTCGAACAAGAAGAAATCTCCCGTCTGACCCAGAGCAAGACCGTTCCCGATTTCGCCCCCGGCGATACCGTGATCGTTCAGGTGAAGGTCAAGGAAGGTAACCGTGAGCGTCTGCAGGCTTACGAAGGCGTCGTCATCGCCAAGCGTAACCGTGGCCTCAATTCCGCTTTCATCGTACGCAAGATTTCCTCCGGTGAAGGCGTGGAGCGTACGTTCCAGACCTACTCTCCGCTGGTTGCCAGCATCGAAGTGAAGCGTCGTGGTGACGTGCGTCGTGCCAAGCTGTACTACCTCCGCAGCCGCTCCGGCAAGTCCGCGCGGATCAAGGAAAAGCTCGATCACAAGTCCTTCGCTGCGAAGGCTGCTGCGGCCAAGGCTTCTGCCTGATCTTCAGCGGTACAAAAAACGGCACCCTCGGGTGCCGTTTTTTTTCGTTTACATCCGCTGTTGCCAGCGGATGTAAACGACCGTTACTGCGTGCGCTTGTCGTGCTCGATGAGTGCGTAGGCGGAGTGGTTGTGGATTGATTCGAAGTTTTCGGATTCCACCACGTAGGCGTCGATGCGCGGTTCGCGATTCATGCAACCGGCTACGTCGCGCACCATGTCTTCGACAAACTTGGGATTGTCGTAGGCGCGCTCGGTGACGTACTTCTCGTCGGGGCGTTTGAGCAGGCCGTAGAGCTCGCAGGATGCCTGGCCTTCAACCAGCTGGACGAGCTCCTCGATCCAGAGGTGATCGTTGGTGGTGGTGGTGACGGTGACGTGGGAGCGCTGATTGTGGGCGCCGTATGCCGAGATCTTTTTGGAGCAGGGGCACAGGCTGGTCACCGGCACGACGATCTTCATCGTGAACTCATAGACGCCACCTTCATGGATTTCGCCGATGAAGGTCACTTCGTAGTCCATCAGACTCTGCACGCCGGAAACCGGGGCCGCCTTGTTGATGAAGTACGGGAAGGTCATTTCCACGTGGCCGGTCTCGGCCTCGAGTTTGTGAACCATCTCGCGCAGCATCGGCTCGAAGGATTCGACGGAGATCTCGCGTTCGTGGCTGTTGAGGATCTCCACGAAGCGGGACATGTGCGTGCCCTTGAAGTTGTGGGGTAGGCCGACGTACATGTTGAACACCGCAATGGTATGCTGGACGCCGCCGTTCTTGTCCATCACCTTGATGGGGTGACGGATTGACTTGATGCCCACCTTGTTGATGGCGAGCTGACGGGAGTCGGCGGAGTTCTGGACGTCCGGGATGGCGGTTGGGGTTTGCGTCGTCATGGCTGTTCTCTATGGTCTCGCGGGAATCTGTGTTCCCAACGAGTTGATCCTATCATTCCCGACAAAAGCACTCAACTATTCGGCTGATAGGCTTCTTCGATGCGTTTGAGGATGCCCGGCACGTCCAGGCCAATCTCGGTAAAGAGCTGGGCGTGGTCGCCGTGGTCGATGAAGCGGTCGGGCAAGCCGATCTGCAGCACGCGGACGGGCGCACCCGCCTCATGGAGGACACGGGCGACTTCGGAGCCGGCGCCGCCGATCGTGGCGTTTTCTTCGAGCGTGACCAACAGTTCGTGTCCCGCAGCTAGCTGGAGGATGAGCTCCCTATCAATGGGCTTCACGAAGCGCATGTTGGCAACGGTGGCGTCGATCTCGTCACCCGCCTTGAGGGCGTTGCCCAGCAGGCTGCCAAAGGCGAGGAGGGCGGTGCGCTTGCCCTGGCGGCGGATTTCGCCCTTGCCGATGGGCATCAGGCTCATCTCGGCCATCGGCGCGACACCCAGGCCGCTGCCACGGGGGTAGCGGACGGCGGTAGGGCCGTTGTGCATGTAGGCGGTATAGAGCATCTGCCGACACTCGTTCTCGTCTGCCGGGCAGAAGATGGCGAGATTGGGGATGCAGGCGAGGTAGGAGAGATCGAACGCACCGTGGTGGGTGGCGCCGTCGGCACCAACCAGGCCGGCGCGGTCGATGGCCATCATCACCGGCAGATTCTGCAGGGCGACGTCGTGGATGAACTGGTCGTAGGCGCGCTGCAGGAAGGTGGAGTAGATCGCCACCACCGGCTTGAAGCCTTCGCAGGCGAGGCCGGCGCCGAAGGTGAGGGCGTGCTGCTCGGCGATCCCCACGTCGTAGTAGCGGTCGGGGTATTCGTGGGCGAAGCGGACCATGCCTGAGCCTTCGCGCATCGCCGGTGTGATGGCCACCAGGCGCTTGTCGATGGCCGCCATGTCGCACAGCCAGTCGCCGAACACCTGGGTGTAGGTGAGCTTGCCGCCGCCCTTGGCGTCCTTGCCGGTGGCGATGCCCGCCGTGTGGTCGAACTTGGAGACGCCGTGGTAGAGAATCGGATCGGCCTCGGCGAGCTTGTAACCCTGGCCCTTGCGGGTGATCACATGCAGGAACTGGGGACCCTTGAGGGTGCGAAGGTTCTGCAGGGTGGGGAGCAGGGATTCGAGGTCGTGGCCGTCGATGGGGCCAATGTAGTTGAAGCCGAACTCCTCGAACATCGTGCCGGGCATCACCATGCCCTTGACGTGCTCTTCGGTGCGGCGGGCGAGTTCGAAGACCGGCGGTGGCAGATTTTCGAGGAAGCGCTTGCCGATCTTGCGGGCACCGTTGTAGATGCGGCCCGACAGCAGGCGCGACAGGTGCTTGTTGAGGGCCCCCACCGGCGGCGAGATGGACATCTCGTTGTCGTTGAGGATGACAAGCAGGTTGGTGTCGTGGATGTCGCCGGCGTTGTTGAGCGCCTCGAAGGCCATGCCGGCCGACATGGCGCCGTCGCCGATCACCGCAATGGCGCGGCGGTCTTCGCCACGCAGCCGGGCGGCTTCGGCCATGCCGAGGGCGGCTGAGATCGAGGTCGATGAGTGCGCGGTGCCGAAGGTGTCGTAGTCGCTCTCGCAGCGCCGCGGAAAGCCCGAAATCCCTTGATATTGGCGCAGGCCGGCCATGGCTTCACGGCGGCCGGTGAGCACCTTGTGGGCGTAGGTTTGATGGCCTACGTCCCAGACGATACGGTCTTCAGGGGTGTTGAAGACGTAGTGCAGGGCGATGGTGAGTTCGACGGTGCCGAGGTTGGACGACAGGTGTCCGCCGGTACGGGAGACGGAATCGATCAGGAAGTTGCGCAGTTCGTCGGCCAGGACGGGGAGTTCGCTGGCTTCGAGCTTGCGAAGATCCGCGGGTGAGGCGATCCGGTCCAGCAGGCTGGCACGGGGGGAGGCGGGCTGCGTTGCGTGAGGCATTCCGGGTTACCGGGTCGTTAATGGGCGAATTTCGGTCGTCGACGGCTCAAAACTGACGGTGGATGATGAAACGCGTCAGTTCGGCCAGGCGTTGGCTGCTGTCGCCGAAGGGTGCGAGACGGTCGAGGGCCTCCTCGCACATCTCCTCGGCGAGTTCGCGGGCGCGGGTCACGCCCAGCAGGCTCACGTAGGTCGGCTTGTCGTTGGCGGCATCCTTGCCAGCGGTCTTGCCCAGGGTGGCGGTGTCTGCCTCGGCGTCGAGGATGTCGTCCACCACCTGGAACAGCAGGCCAATCACCTTGCCGACGTGATCCAGCGAGGCCATTTGTGCGTCGTCGAGACTGCGGCCGCATTGTACACCGAGGTTGATCGAGGCCCGGATCAGGGCGCCCGTCTTGTGGATGTGCATGAACTCGAGCTCGGGTAGCGACAGCTGCTGGCCGACCGAGCCCAGGTCAATGGCCTGACCGCCGCACATGCCGCGGGAGCCGCTGGCCTGAGCGAGCTGGCGGATCATGGCGATCTGGCGCTGCGGATCGTCGCAAACGCTACCGTCGGCCAGATGGAGGAATGCCTGGGTCTGCAGGGCGTCGCCCACGAGAAGCGCGGTGGCTTCGTCGTATTCGACGTGGACGGTAGGTTTGCCGCGGCGCAGCACGTCGTCGTCCATGCACGGCATGTCGTCGTGGACGAGGGAGTAGGCGTGGATCATCTCGATCGCGCAGGCAACGCGGTCGAGACGCTCGGGCGCTGCGCCGGTAAGCTGGCCGCCGGCGTGCACCAGCAGCGGACGGACGCGCTTGCCGCCGCCGAGGACGGCGTAGCGCATGGCGTCGTGAAGGCGGGCCGGGGCGATGTCGGCGCCGGGGAGGGCGCGGTCAAGGGCGGATTCGGTGCGCTGCTGGATGTCGCCCATCCACTGGCTGAAAGTCGCGCTCATGGCTGGCTATCTTCCGGCGTCGTCGCGGTTTCGAGCACCCGGATGGTCTGCTCGGCCTCGGTCAGTTGGGTTTGGCATTGGCGCAGCAGCGTGGTGCCCCGCTTGTAGGCTTCCAGGGCCTGATCGAGGGGGAGTTGCCCGTTTTCCATGTTCTGGACGATGGTTTCGAGCTCTGCGACGGCGGATTCGAAACTGACGGGCTTGCTTGCGGTGGATTTGGCCATGCTACCGGAGCTGACTTGAGGCAAACCGTAAAAATAGCCTATCGCCGTGCTTCAGGTCAAACGCGTAATACTATATAATAGCGCGCTTTACGTTTCGGGCTTTCGCTTTCGACAAGGGGGTTCGGGATGTCTGATATCGCTTCTCAGGCACTTCTATCGCCGGCTGTTTCCCAGTTGCCGGTATCGTGGTACTTCGACGAAAAAATCTTCGAGCTGGAGAAGCGTCTTCTCTTCGATGCCGGTCCGGGCTACGTCGGCCATGAGCTGATGGTGCCGGAGGCAAATCAGTATCGTTCGCTGGAATGGCGGGATCACGCCAAACTGCTGGTCAACCGTGATGACGGCTTTTACCAGATGTCGAACATCTGCCGCCATCGTCAGGCGATCATGCTTGAGGGTTCGGGGACGGCCGAGCGCAACATCGTCTGCCCGATCCATCGCTGGACTTACAACCCGGACGGCCTGCTGATCGGTGCGCCGCATTTCCCGGAAAACCCGTGTCTCAACCTCCAGCGCGACAAACTCGAGAACTGGCAGGGCCTGCTCTTCAAGGGTCCGCGCTCGGCGAACGCCGATCTGGCCGGGATGCAGGTGGCCAGTGAGCTGAAGTTTGACGGCTACAAGCTCGACCGGGTCGAGATTCACGAGTGCAACTACAACTGGAAGACCTTCATCGAGGTTTACCTCGAGGACTACCATGTGGTGCCGTTCCATCCGGGGCTGGGTCAGTTCGTGACCTGCGACGATCTCACCTGGCAGTTCGGAGCGTGGTATTCGGTGCAGCGGGTGGGTATCACCTCGCTCAAGAAGCCCGGTTCGGCGGCCTACAAGCGCTGGCATGAGGCAGTGCTGAACTACAACGGCGGCGAAATGCCGAAACATGGGGCAATATGGTTGACCTATTTCCCCAACATCATGGTCGAGTGGTACCCCCATGTGCTGGTGGTGAGCACCCTGATTCCGACCGATGTGAACAAGACGACCAATGTCGTCGAGTTCTACTACCCTGAGGAAATCCTCGAGTTCGAGCGCGACTTTGTCGAAGCCGAGCAGGCCGCCTACATGGAAACGGCCATCGAGGATGACGTTATCGGCGAACGGATGGACAGGGGCCGCCTTGCGCTGATGAAGGAAGGCCGTTCCGAAGTCGGGCCCTACCAGTCGCCCTATGAGGACGGGATGCAGCACTTCCACGAGTTCTACCGTCGGATCATCCAGCCGCAACTGTAGTGCGGTGTTCGCGATGCCCCTTGGGGCGTCACCCAGAACAAAGGGAGCCAAGCTGGCTCCCTTTGTTTTGTCGTGCGCCGCGCAAGCGCGGCAGGCGAAGCGATCAGCGGTTCGACTCGCGGATGATCTTCCACTGACCGTTTTCCAGCTGGTACTGGAGGGTCTTGTTCATCGCATCGTTGAAGCCCTTTGAGCGGTACTGCTGGACGAAGCTGGCTTCGGCGGTGGTTGCCGAAAGGCTGCGGACGTTCAGCTTGTCGATCTCTACCGAGATGTCGCCCGGCTTGGTGATGCGCTTCTCGCGGGTCGCTATCCAGGCGTCGCGGGTGCCGCTGTCCGGCTTGAAGGCGCTCGAATAGAACGACTTGTAGCGGGCGACATCCTTGGCCGACCAGGCGGCAGCCCATGACTTGACCAGCGGTTCGATGGCCGGACTGGCGGGGGCGGCCGACGTGGCGGCGACCGCAGTGGTGGCCATTGCTTCGGCGGCAGGCAGCGGCGTGGGGGCCGGCGGCGTGCGACCCTGCATGGCACCCGCGGTGTCGAGCGGCGCGACCACCGGAAGGGCGGTGCTGCACAACAGGGTTTCGTCCTCGCCGGGCTCGCTCACGGCCGCTTCTTCCGGGCCGGTGCGCGCAACAGGCGCCAGCTTCACGCTGGGCAGGATGGTATGGGTCTGGGTGAGGACGCGCAGCTCGGCCTGGGTCAGGTCGAAGCGGGCTCGGGTGCTGGCACGCTTGGCCTCGAACAATTCGTTCTCGGTGTTGAGCACGTCAAGCAGGCTGCGCTGGCCGATGTCGAACTGCTGGCGGTAGGCGTCGCGCGCCTTTTCGGTGGAGAGCTGGTGCTGGTCGAGGTAGATCAGCTGTTCCTTGAGCTTCTTGACGTCGTTCCAGGCGATGGCGGTTTGCTGGCGGATGTCGCGGCAAGCCTTGTCGCGCAGGTCGGTGGCGTTGTACAGCTGTTCATGGGACTGGCGGACGCGGGCGTCGTCTGCGCCGCCCTTGAAGAGGTTCCAGTTCAACAAGACCTGCAGGGCCCTGGTGTTGGTTTCACCGGTCACGCCCAGAAGATTCTTGTCCATGCCGGTGCTGGCGCGCACTTCGACGGTCGGCGAGTAGTTCGCGCGCTGCACGTCGATGTTGGCGCGGGAGGCGCGGATGTTGGCAACCGCGGCCTTGAAGCCCGGGTTGTCGGTGATGGCCTGGCGCAGCACGTCTTTCTCGGTGGGCAGCTTGTCGGTGAAGACTGGCGGCTTGTCGAGGGCGTCGGCCGGGGCCTCGCCGACGATGCGCTGGAAGCGCTGGGAGACGTCGTGGAGGTTGGAGCTTTCGGTGAGCCAGTTGGACTGGGCGAGGGCCAGACGGCCAAAGGCCTGCTCAAGGTCGACCCGGCGGCCGACGCCGGCCTTCACGCGGCGCTCGATCTGGTCGACGGTTTCCTTGTGGATGGCCCAGTTTTCCTGGGCGAGGCTGGCGAGCTCGCGGTAGCGCAGCACATCAAGGTAGGCACGCGCAGCCTCGTAAGCGATTTCGTCAGTGGTGCCGAGGAGTTCGAAATAACGGGTGGCGCGGGCGAAGCCAAGGCGCTTGACGTCGTTGCGGGTCGCAAAGCCGTCAAAAACCAGCTGGCGCAGTTGCAGCTGATAGCCAGGGCGGGAGTAGCTGTCGGGGCCGGTGGTGGGCGTCTCGCGGCGCTCGCGGCCGGTGTAGCCCTGCAGGTCGACCCGGGGGAAGTAGCCGCCTCGTACTACATCGCGTTCGGCATCGGCCGCTTGGTAGTCGTGCAGACGGGCGAGAACCTCAGGATTGCGGAGGATCGCTTTCTCGATCGCGTCGGGCATCGTGCCGGGGGCCGCGTGGGCGTGGGCCATGGAAAGCAGGGAGAGGGTCAGGCAGACGGAGAGCTTTGTTGCTTTGAACATTGTCGTCTCGTGATTTGGAAATTTGCCGTGCAGGTACGAAAGCGTCATGAAGGCCCGTCAGAGCCACTGTTTCGAATCGGTTATCGCGACTGAATTCTAGGGGGCGGGGAGGCTGGACATTGCGCAGTATTTGGATTTCTGATTTTTTTGTCCGTAAATATGACCCAAAGGAAAACATTTTTCACAATTTGTTGCCGGGGACGATGAAATTTAACTTTCGTCAGAGGCTGCCGTTCACGGGGAAGACCGTGCCGCAACCGGCCGGTATTCGGCGTCTCCTCTTTTCCAATAGCCGCGACAATCTCAATCCGCTTCCCGTCAATGCGCTCCATTCCTGTCCTGCGCCCAGGCTGCCTGGCAATGGCGTGCCGCGTTCTCGTGGCGGCTGGCGGCGCGGTGATTATGTTGATTGCTGGCGGAGCAAAGGGCGGTTTCGACGTGGACAGGATGCGTCAGGTCGCTCAGCAGCGCTTTGGAGCAGCGGCTGCCGATGCGGTGGATGGCTGGCGCAGCGTGATGGGCGGCTGGCGCGATCTGCCCGAGGAGGTGCAGCTTCAGCGCGTCAATGAGTTCTTCAATCGACGCATCCGTTTTGCCGAGGATAGCCAGATCTGGGGTCAGCCCGATTACTGGGCGACGCCGCTGGAGGTGCTGGCCAAGGGGGCCGGTGATTGCGAGGACTACGTCTTTGCCAAGTATTTCACCCTGCGGGAGCTGGGGGTGGCGGAACATCGTCTGAGGATGACCTACGTGCGGGCGCGCATCGGCAGCGCTGGCAGCAGCGTGACTCAGGCGCACATGGTGCTGAGCTACTACGCCACGCCCGACGCGGTGCCGCTGGTGCTCGACAATCTGGTCACCGGCATCCGGCCGGCGTCGGCGCGGCCGGATCTGGCACCGGTTTTCAGTTTCAACATGCAGGGCATCTTCGTGGGTGGGGCAACCCAAGCCTCGCAGCCAGTGGATCGCGTGTCCCGCTGGCGTGAGATGCTCCTGCGGATGAATGCAGAAGGTATGAGGGACTAAGGTCATGTCACTGTTGAAGCGGTTGTGGGTGAGTGTGGTGGTGGCGATGGGCCTCGTGCTGGTCGGTGCCTTCGCGGTGAGCCTGATGACAGCCCGGGGTTATTTCGAGCAGCAGTTGCGGGCCCAGTCGAGCGATGGGGCGGTGTCGCTGGCGCTCTCCATGTCCCAGCAGACCAAGGACGCGGCGACGATGGAGCTGCTGGTGACGGCGCTGTTCGATGGCGGCCACTACCGGTCCATCCGATTCATCGACAGTTCCGGCAAGTTGAAGATCGAGCGCAGCCAGCCGGACAAGCCCGAGGACGTACCCGGCTGGCTGGTGACGATGCTGCCGATGGACATTCGGCCCGGCGAGGCGCAGGTGAGCGACGGCTGGCGGCAGATCGGGCTGGTGTCGGTCGAGGCGGCGCGAGGCTATGCGTATCGTTCCCTGTGGAACGGGGTGCTCCAGTTGGGTAGCCTGATGCTGGCAATCGGCCTGTTCTGGGCGATGGGTGTGTCAGCCTTGCTGCGCTGGGTGCGCAAGCCTTTGGCCGAGATGGCGGAGCAGGCGGTGGCGATTGGCTCCGGGCAGTTCCGGGTGCTGGAAGAGCCCAAGGTGGTCGAACTGCGGAGCGTGGCGGCCGCGCTCAACCACATGTCGGAGCGGGTGCGGGCGCTGTTCGCCGAGCAGGCTGCGCGGATCGAGGCGCTGCGTGACGAGGGCAGCCGCGACCCGGGCACCGGGCTGCTCAACCGGGCGTGCTTCAGCGGCGAGCTGCGACGCGTGCTGGCGGATTCGGATGCACCGGCGGTGGGCTGCGTCGGCATGCTGCGGATCACCGATCTGGCAACGCTGAACCAGCAGCTGGGCCGGGGCCGCACCGACGAGTGGCTGATGGCAGTGGGCAAGGCGATTCAGACGAGCCTGGAAGGGCAGGACGATGTGTCGCTGGCCCGGGTGGGCGGTGCAGAGTTCGCCGTGCTGCTGCCAGGCCAAGGCGTCGGCGAGGGGCGCAGGATTTTCGAGCGGGTGCAGAGCATGATCGCCGCCCTCGATCTGCAGGCCGGTGATGCGGGCGGCCTGAAGGTGCGCGCGGCGGTGATGGGCTACCGGCGTGGTGAGGCTGCCGGCGCGGTGCTGGCCCGGGTCGATTCGGCGCTGATGCGGGCCGAGTCCATCGATGCGCTGGTGGTCAATGGCGAGGGCGTCGATATTCCGTCGCCGGCGCCGGGCGAAGGGGCGTGGCGGGAGTTGATCGAAGTTGCACTGGCGCGTCGCGAGTTCACCCTGGTCGAGTATCCGGTGCTGGCAGGTGATGGCAGTCTGGTACATCGGGAGTTCATGCTGCGCCTGCCGACCGCAGATGGTGGCGTGATGACGGCAGGTCAGTTCATGCCGGCTGCGGTGCGGGTTGGTCTGGCGTCGGCTTGCGACCTGGAGGCGCTGCGGCTGGGCATCGAGCGGCTGGCGCGATCCAACGATCCAGTGGCGATCAACGTGGCACCCCGGTCGCTGATCGAACCGGGCTTCCTCGACCAGCTGGATGTGCTGCTGGCCACTGCCGGTACCGCGGCCGCACGGATTGCGGTGGAGGTGAGCGAGCGTGGCCTGGACGCCAATCTGGCCGGGCTGGAGGCGCTGGCCGAGGTTTTGGCGCGGCACGGTGCGCAGTTGGGCATCGAGCACTTCGGTCGTCAGCTGGCGGCGCTGCCACGGCTCTACGCGATCCGTCTGGCTTACCTCAAGCTCGATGGGAGCTTTGTGGCCAGCCTGCACGAGAACGTCGGGCACCAGCGCCTGGTGAAGGCCATCGTGGATGTGGCGCGGGGGCTGGGTGTGGTGGTGTACGCCGAGCAGGTGCATTCGTCCGAGGAGTGGGCGACGGCGGAGTGGCTGGGGGTGGGCGGCATGACCGGCCCGGAGGCGTCGCGCCGGCTGGCTGCCCAGGGCTGATCGTTGGATTGTTGGCGGGCGGGCAACTGCCCGCGAGCCTTCAGATGTGCAAAAACGGCAACAATGAGTCGATCATTGTTGCCGTTTTTTGTGGTGCGCGCTTTGACTGTGGGGGGCAATGTGGGTGCTGAGACAGGCGGCGGGAGGCCGTGGCCGGCGCGCGTGCCATCGCCAGCGCACTGCGGTTCAGCCCGCGACCTCCTCCCTCCTGACTCCTTTCTCCTCCCGCCGCCTGGGCGGCCTTAGTCGGCGCTCAGTTTGCCCTTGGTGAGCAGGTCCTGAATGATCTGCGCATCGGTGCTGAGGGCGCCGCTGTTGGTCAGATCCACACCTTGCAGGACGATCTTCTGGTCGGTGGCGCCAGCGACGAAGGTACCCCCGGTGTAGCCGCCGTTGGTGCTGACATGGACCACGGTGTCGATTCCGGCTTTCTCGAAGTGCAGGTAGTTGCCGAGGTTGCCGGTTGCGGTGCCGGTGTGGCTCTCGCCCTGCAGCAGGTCGCGCAGGTCGAGGATGTCGCCACCACTGCTGGCGCTGCCGGTGACGCCCTTGTTGAAGTCGGTGATGGCATCGACCGCCGGTTTGGCGGTGGTGCCGGCATCGCCGAGGCTCCACTTGAAGGTGTCGGACCCGAGGCCGCCGGTGAGGGTGTCGTTGCCGCTACCGCCGGCGATGAGGTCGGCACCGGCACCACCGCGGATGATGTCGTTGCCTGCGCCGCCGGTGAGGATGTCGCGGCCGTCGGTGCCGGTGATGTCGTCGTTGCCGGTGGAGCCGTCGAGTTGCGCACCGGTGCGGATGAGCCAGCGGCCGTTCTGGCTGGGATCTTCGATGATGTCCTGGAGTGCTGACAGCGTGGGGGCGCTGGTCGGGGAGAACAGCGCGAAGTCGTCGGTCCCGAGGGTTTTATAGGCGGTGTCGGCTTCGCTGGAGAGCTTGACCTCGACACGCAGGCGGGCGTTTCCACCCTGTTCCCAGTACAGCAGCTCGATGGGCTGCAGGCCACTGCCCAGGGATACGCCGGTGTAGGTGCGGGTGGTGGGCGACTGGATGTCGTCGAACATGGCCACCGTCTTGCCGGCGATGTTCAGCCGGAAGCCGTCGTCGGCAGTCACGCGGATGTCGTAGGAGCCGCCATCCAGGTTGACCAGGCCGACCATGCGCAGGCCGGAGTCGGTGGTGTAGCCGATGCCGGTGGTGGTCTTGAGTTCGGTGGTGTCTGCGCCGGTGGTGCCGCCGCGCAGGAAGTTGTACAGCGCGCCGGAGTTGATCGCCAGATTGCTGCCGAGCTGCGTCGGGTTGTTGCCCAGGTTGCCATTGACCGCACTGGCGGTGGTGGTGCCGGTGGTGTAGCCGAAGCCGTAGTCGAGCTTGTCGGCGCTGAAGGTGGCATCCGCGCCGGCTGCGGTGGCGGCGTTGTAGGTGCCGACGACAGTCTGACCGCTGCGCCCGTTGATGATGCTCACCATGTCGGAGACGTGGTCGAGGTTGCCGTAACGGGTGTCGTCGGTGTGGATGCGGGTGTTGGCGGCGCTGGTGGTTTCGTTATAGCCGTAGAACTCGCCGGTCAGGCCGAGGTTGCCGGTGGCGATGACCGAGGTGGTGGCGGTGGCCGTGAGGACGTTTTCGGCCGAGCGGCTGATGTTGAAGTCGACCGTCGAGGCGGCGGTGTCGCCGTCCTTGTCGATCAGCGTGAACCCGAAGCCGTCGTGGATCGTGGCGCCGACGGTGGCGATCGGGGTGTAGGTGTAGCTGCCGGTGCCCATGTTGACCACCAGGGTGCCGCCGGCCGCGGTGGTGACGGTGAGTTGCTGGGCGGCGGCGTTGAAACTGCCGTGACTGGCGCCGCCGGTGACGGTGATGCTGCCAGAGCCGGCGTCGTTGTAGGTGTAGGTCACGCCATCGACGGTGATCGACTGGATGTGGCCACCGTCGGCGCCAAAGGCGCTCGTGCCGCCCAGCAGGCCGCCCGAGAGGATCTCGCCGGCGGCCGGGCTGGGCACGGTGGCCTGCAGCGCGCTGGAGAGCTGGTTGAAGTCACTGATGACCTGGCCGTCGAGGTTGGTCTTGGTGACGCCGTTGTAGGCGATCGGGTTGAGGTAGGACTGGACCGCACCGACGCCCATGCCCAGCGCGAAGCTGGTGATCTGGTTGGTCTGCAGGAAGGTCTTCCAAGCGCCTTCGTCAGTGGTGCCGATTTCTGTGCCCGGATTGGGCTGGCCGTCGGACAGGAAATAGGCGATGTTCTGCCCGGAGGCGAGCTTGCCCGGGGTGGTGTAGGCGCTCTCGGCAGTGAGGATGGCTGAGTCGTAGTTTGTGCCGCCAGTGGCGCTGATCTTGGCGAGCGCGGCCTTGGCTTCGGCGACGGTAAACCAGGCGGCGCCGATTTCCTTCGCCGAACTGTTGAAGGTCACCAGGCGCACACGTACTTCACCGAAGCTGTCGTAGCTGTCGAGCAGGGTGTTGAGGGCGCTGATGGCGCTGGCCATGCGGGTGGTGCCGCCGACGCCGTCGGTTTGGATCATGCTGGCCGAGATGTCGAGCACGAGCAGCAGGTTGGTGTCGGTCGGGGCAACGGCGATGGCCTGGGTGGCTGCGGAGGCAACGGGGGCGTCGTCTTCCACATTGACCGTGAGGGTGCTCGATGTGGTGGTGACGCCATCGCTGACCCGAACGCCAAAGTCGATCGTGCGTACGTCTTCGGCGGTCTTGTCGGGATGATCGACCGGACCGGAGAGTTTGACGGTGTAGGTGCCGTCGGCGGCGATGGTGGCGCGGATGATCTCGACGCCACCTGCACTGCCGACCAGCGTGCCGGTGCCAGTGCCTGTCCAGCTGATCGACATGCCACCGGAGGTGAGATCGATCGGAGGCGGAGTCAGCGTCGCGGTGAGGGTGTTGCCGTCCACATCGCTGACGCCGATCACGCCGCTGGCGGTGGTGAGGTTGGTGGTGTCGCTGCTGCCGAAGTTGTCGGGCGCGCCGTTGGCGAGGCCTTCTTCCGAGACCGTGGCGGTGGCGGTGCCGACCACCGGTGCGTCGTTGGTGCCGGTGACGGTGATGGCGATCTCGCGGGTGGTGCCGTCAAGTGCGGTGACACTGATACGGTCGACCACCTGTTGCCCCTGTTTGAGACCCTGCACGTTGGAGGCACTGTTGTCGAGGGTGTAAGTCCAGTTGCCGGCGCTGTTGATGGTGAGGGTGCCGTAGGTGCCGCCGATGGACTTGGCGACAAAGCCGGACTGTCCGGCATCGGGGTCGAAGATGGCCAGAACGCCGCTGGCGGTCAGGGTGCCATCTTCGGTGACGGCGCCGATGGTTGTGCCGCCGATCTGCGGTGCGTCGTTGGTGCCGGTGACGTCGATGGTCAGCGTGGTCGTGGCGGTGCCGCCCTGGCCATCGGAGACGGTGTAGCTGAAGACGTCGTTGGCATGCTCGCCGGCCTGCAGGCTGTTGTCGGTTGCGGTGTAGGTGTAGCTGCCGTCAGTGCGGATGATCAGCGTGCCGTGGGCACCGATGACGGTGGTGCCGGCAGCGGTGACCGCCGTGACCGGGGCGGCCGTGCCGCTGCCAATGCGGGTGACGGTGAGGGTGTCGCCGTCCGGATCGGTGTCGGCACGGTCGCCACCGATACCGACACCGGTGACGACGTTGCCGCTGGCGCTGAGATCCTCGGTGACGGAGAGGGTGTCGGCCACCGCCGTCGGGGCCGGGTTGGTAACGGCGAGTCGGAAAGTCTGGGTGACGCTCGCGCCGCTGCCATCGGTGGCGGTCACGACAATGCTGTACGGGCCGGATTGCGAGGCGCCGGCGCCGAGGGTGCCCGTGATGAGGCCGGTGGTCGGGTTGATGACAAGCCCGGCCGGAAGGTTGCTGGCGGTGTAGCGGAGCACGTCGCCGGCATCCGGATCGTTGAAGCCGCCTGCCGTGGGGATGCTGACGCCAGTTGCATCGACGCCGCTGACATTGGGCAGGGTGCCGACTCTGACCGGAACGTCATTGGTGCCGGTGACGGTGATACGCAGTTCGGCAGTGTCGGTGGCGCTGCCGTCGCTCACCCGGTAGGTGAAGACGTCGGTGGCGGTGACGCCAGCGGCCAGGGCTGCAGCCTTGTTGGCGATGTAGACGTAGCTACCGTCGGCCTGTAGCGTGAGGATGCCGTAGGTGCCGGCAAGACCGCTGCCGATGGTGCCGGCAGTGCCCGTGGCGGCTTCGGCGCCGGTACGGATCTGGGTGACGGTGAGGCTGGCGCTGTCCACGTCGGTGTCGGTGCCGGCAGGGTTGGCGGTGCTGGTGATGAGGCCGTTGGCGGCGCTCACCGTGAGGGTGGCGTCCTCAAACACGCTGCCCACGTCGTTGGCGGCAACCGGGGCGTCATTGACCGCGGTGACACCGATGCTGGCGGTGCCCTGGGTGGAGACGCCGCCGTTGTTGTCGGTGGCGGTGTAGTGGAAGCTGGTGTTGCCGTTCCAGTTGGCGTCGGGCTTGAAGTAGACGGTGCCGGTGGCGCCGCTGAGGATGGCGCCAGCGGAGATCGGCTGGGTCATGGCCGCGTCGCGGTACAGGGTTCCGTGGGCGGGCAGATCGGCGATGGTCAGCTGGGTGACGGTCCCATCCACATCGGCACCGCCAAGGCTGATGGCAATCGGTGCGGCCGGATCTTCGCTGCCGGTGGCGCTGGCTGCGGTGACGGTGGGTCGCTCGTTGGTGCCGGTGACGTTGATGGTGAGGGTGGCGGTGCTGGTCAGGGCCCCGTCGCTCACGCGGTAGCTGAAGACGTCCTGCACCGTGGTGCCCGTGTTGAGGGCCTGGGCGGCGGCGCCCGGGGTGTAGGTGTAGCTGCCGTCGGTGCGGATCACCAGGGTGCCGTAGGTGCCGGCCAGGGTAAGGCCCGTGCCGCTGACCGTGCTGAAGGTACCCGTCGTGCCGACGAGGGCGCCGGTGACGGTGAGCGTCGGGCTGTCCGGATCGGTGTCGTTGGCGAGCACGCCCGGAGCGGGGCTGGTGATCGGGGCGTCTTCGGTGGTGCTGTTGGTATCGGCGACCGCCTGCGGGGCGTCGTTGATCGGCGCGACATTGACAGTGGCGGTGGCCGTGGTGGTACCGCCCTGACGGTCGCTGACGGTGTAGGTGACCGTCACCGGGCCATTGACGTTGGCAGCCGGGGTGAACGTGAGGGTGCCATCCGGATTGACGACAACCGTGCCCTTGGCCGGGTCGACGGTGGCGCCGGTGACGGTGAGGGGGTCACCGTCCGGGTCGGTGTCGTTGCCGAGGACCGCGAAGGTGACGGGCACGTCCTCATTCGTGGCCGCCGTGTCGGGCGTGGCCACCGGGCCGTCGTTGGTGCCGACGACGGTGAGGGTGACGGTCGTGCTGGTGCCGTCGACGCTCTGGACGGTGAAGGTTTCGGTGCGGGTCTCACCTTCCTTCAGGGCCTGGACGACGGGCTTGG
>JAYRYA010000008.1:0-154864 GCA_041917255.1 Zoogloea sp. | reverse complement strand
TGACCGTCACCGCAATCGCCTGGGTACTGGTCAGCGTGCCGTCAGAGACCTGCACGGTCACATCGTAGGTGTTGTCGGCGCCGACGTCGGTCGGGGCTTCGAAGTCCGGGGCGGTGACGAAGCTCAGGGCACCGGTGGTGCTGTTGATGGAGAACTTCGCGGCATCGGCGCCGCCAACGATGCTGTAGCTCAGCGTCTGGGCCGGCAGGTCGGCATCCGTCGCCGTGACGGTGAGCACCGCGGTGCTGTTCTCTGCAACGCTGGCCGTCGCGCTGCTGGTGATCGCCGGGGTGTTGTCATTCACCGGCGTCACCGTGATGGCAATCGCCTGGGTACTGGTCAGCGTACCGTCGCTCACCTGAACAGTGACATCGTAGACATTGGTGCCGCCCGCGTCGGTCGGGGCTTCGTAGTCCGGGGCGGTGACGAAACTCAGGGCGCCGGTACTGGCGTTGATGGAGAACTTGGCCGCATCCGCCCCGCCGACGATGCTGTACGTCAGCGTCTGGGCCGGCAGGTCGGCGTCGGTGGCGGTGACCGTCATCACGGCGGTGGTGTTCTCGGCGACGCTGGCGGTGGCACCGCTGGTGATCGCCGGGGTGTTGTCGTTAACCGGTCTCACCGTCACCGCAATCGCCTGGGTATCCGTCAGGAAGCCGTCGCTGACCTGGACGGTGACGTCGTAGACGTTGTTGCCGCCCGCGTCGGTGGGCGATTCGTAGTTCGGCGCGGCGAGGAAACTCAGCGCGCCGGTGGTGCTATTGATGGAGAACTTCGCCGCATCGACCCCACCCGAGATCGAATACACCGGCGTGCCGCCATCCACATCGGACGAGCTGACGGTGAGGACGGCGGTCGTGTTTTCGGCCACGTTGGCGCTGGCGCCGCTGGTGATCGTCGGCGCGTCGTTCACGGCGGTGATGTTGATGGTGCTGCTGCCGGTGGCGGTCTTCGCCCCGCCGCTGCCCTGCCCGCCGCTGTTGCCATCGCTGAAGGTCCAGCCGAGGGTGACGCTGGCGGGCGGCGCGTCGGACGAATTGGCGTAGGCGATGGAACTCATCACCTCGTTGATCCGCACCTGGGTGGCCGAGGCGTTGAAGGTGAGCAGCAGCGTGCCGGACGAATTGGTCGTCACGGTGCCGACATTCACGCCCGAGAGCAGCAGGCTGCCGCCCTGGGTGAGCGTGCCCAGGTTGCCCGACGCGGAGAACACGTCCTGGGCGTTGGCGCCGCCGCTGCGGGCGAGCGTGAGGGTGGCGCCGGCGTAGCTGTCGGCGGCGTTGAGTTCGGCGTCGAAGATGCGCACGCTCGAATCGATCACCGCCGCGCTGCCGTTCTCGGTGTAGCTGGCGCTGCCGCCGAGGCTGGTGGTGGCGGGGTTCGAGCGGGTGTCGAACTGGCCGTCGCCGGAGAGGCGGACGAGCAGCACGTCGTCGGTGGTGGTGTTGCTGTAGCCGGTGGCGACAACCCGCCCGTCGGCACCGATCGCCGCCGAATACAGGAAGCTGTTGGTGCCCAGGTGGGCGCTGAACTTGCCGTCGCCACTGAAGCTGGTGTCGAGGCTGCCGTCGCTCAACAGGCGCACCGCGGCCAGATCGGTGGAGGTCGCGCCGCCGATCATCACGATCCGGCCGTCCGACTGCAGCACCGTGGACCAGGACGAATCGTGACCGCCGAAATCCACGGTGACGATCCCGTCGCCGCCGCCAAAACCGGTGTCGATGGCGCCGGCGCTGGTGTAGCGGACGACAGCGAAATCATTGTTCGAGCCGTTGGTGGAATAGCCGCCGACGACGATCTTGCCGTCGGACTGGATGGCCACCGACTGGGCGATGTCGAAGCTGGCGCCGATGGGCGTGGTGACGATGCCGTCGCCGCCGCCGAAGCTGGTGTCGAGGCTGCCGTCGGTGTTGTAGCGCACCACGCCGAAATCCAGCGTGCCGCTCACCGTGGCGCTGCCGCTCTGGACGAGCTTGCCGTCGGACTGCAGCGCGAGGCCATAGCCCGTATCGCTGGCGCTGGTTCCGGCGATATCGACGGTGACCTTGCCGTCGCCGCTGAAGCTGGTGTCGAGGCTGCCATCGGCCAGATAGCGCACGAGGGCGAAGTCGCTGGCCGAGGTGCCGCCGAGGACGATCCGGCCATCGGCCTGGACGATCATGCTCCAGGCTTCGTCGCCGGTGCTGCTGCCGATGTCGGTGGTGACGATGCCGTCGCCACCGCCGAAGCTGGTGTCGAGGGTGCCGTCGGCGAGATAGCGCACCAGCGCAAAATCCCGCTGGATGCCGCTGGTGGTGAAGCCGGCGACGAGAATCCTGCCGTCGGATTGCAGCGCCACCGCGTGGGCTTCCTCGTCGCCACTGCCGATGGCCGTGGTGACGATGCCGTCGCCGCCGCCGAAGCCGGTGTCGAGGGTGCCGTCCACGTTGTAGCGCATCAGCACGAAATCGAGGTTGCTGCCGTTGTTCGAGTAGCCGGCCACCAGGATCTTCCCGTCGGGCTGGATCGTCGTCGCGTAGCCCCGGTCGGCCGCAGCCCCCGGTGCGGTGGTCACGGTGAAGTCGGCGGCGTTGAAGGTGGGCGCGTCATCCACCGATGCAACAGAGATGTTGCGGGTGGCCGCGGCGCCCGCGCCCAGGGCATCGGCCACCGTGAAGGACACGCTGCGGGTGGCGGTGGCGGGCTGCTCCGACGTGTTCACGTAGGTGACGCTGCGCAGCGCCGCCTGATAGCTGGCCACCGTGGCGCTACCGCTGAGGGTGAGCACGCCGGTGGTGACGTTCCAGCTGCCGGTGATGCCCGACTGGTCGGTGAAGGCCAGGGTGTCCTGGCCGCTGGCGAAGCCGCTGGTGATGCTGACGGTGGCGCCGCTGAGGTTGGGGCTGTCGGCATCGGTCACCGTCAGCGCGCCATCCACCACCGTGGGGGCACCGTTTTCGGTGTAGGCGAGGGTGCTGCCGGTGGTGGTGACGACCGGCGGCTGGTTAAGGCTCACCGCCACATCGGCGGCGAATTCGGACGTGTCGGTGTAGCTCGAGTACGTCGCATTGCTGCGGGTGGCGGTGGCGGTGACGGATTCGCCCACGGCCATCGACACGGCGAGCACGGTGTTGAAGCTGGCATTGCCCGAGCCATTGGTCGCCACATTGACGTAGCCCAGATAGCGCTGCCCTTCCCCGTAGCCCGAGGCGTCCTGGGTGGCGTTAGCGTAGAACTCGATCCGGTAGTAGCTGCTGGCCGAACTCGCCAGGGTGCCGACCAGGGCCAGGTGTCCGGCACCGTCGATGCGGGCGGTGGTGATGACCGGGAAGTTCTGCAGGCTGTTGGGGCCGGTGTCGGTGTCGCCGGCGTCGTTGGCGGTGACGCCATCGTTCTTCAGGTCGATCGCCAGGCTGGCGTTGTTGTAGAAGGAGTTGCCCAGCAGCGAGAAGCTGACGCCGGTGGTGTCGCTGAATACACCGGCGGCGGCGTTGTTGGCGATCAGGTTGCCGGCGCCGGCCGCGGTGCCGCCGATCGTCACGCTGGTCGCGGACATGCCCACCCAGACCCCGCCCATGGCGTTGCCCAGCGAAAGGCTGCCCGAGTAATCGGTGCCGATGTAGTTGCCCTGGATCAGGGTGCCGCTGGCCGTGCCGCCGATCTCGATGCCTTGGCGGTCGTTGCCCGAGATGATGTTGCGCTCGGCCGCAGTGGTGCCGCCCACCCGGTTGTTGGTGCCGGTGAAGACATCCACGCCATCCATCGTGTTGCCCCGGTCGAGGGTGCCGGTGGCGTCGGTGCCGATGTAGTTGCCGATGACGACGTTGTTGGAGCCGTACAGGCCGACGCCGGCATTGAGGTTGTTCGACAGCACGTTGCGCGCCGCAGCGGTGGTGCCGCCGATGGTGTTGCCCGACGACGCCACATAGACGCCGAAGTTGCTCATCGTCGGCACGGCCGTGGTGCCGTCGGCGTCCAGGCCGACGATGTTGCCCTCGATGAGGTTGCTGTCTGCGCCCGCCATGAGGTACAGGCCGAAACCGTTACCGCTGTTGAAGCTGTTGATGGCGAGCCCGCGGATCGTCGAGCCGCCCGCCCCCGCGCCGAGCACAAGGCCATGCACCCCGGAGCCCGTGAGGCTGCCGTCGATCTCGACCACCGGCCGGCCGACCACGTAGTCGGGCTCGGTGGTGCCGTCGATGATCACCGCACCGGTAAGGGTGGGCAGCGCCGTGGTGGGCTTGATGGTGTGGGTGCCGCTCACCAGCGCATCGGTGATGTTGAAGCTGATGGTGTCGGTGCCCGCGGTGGTGTTGGCGGCGATGATCGCTTCGCGGAGCGAGATCTTGCCGTCGGTGCCCTTGCTGGCGTTGAGCTGTTCGGCGGTGAAGCTGCTGCCAAGGCCGGTGTCGTTGGTGTCGGCCGTGGTGGTGACCACCAGCGCGCTGGAGACGTCGGTCACCGTCACCGCGATCGCCTGGTTGGCGGTACCGCCAGCGCCGTCGCTCACCTGGACGGTCACGTTGTAGACGTTGTTGGCCCCCGAATCGGTGGGCGCTTCGTAGTTGGGCGCGGAGACGAAGCTGAGGGCGCCGGTGCTGCTGTTGATGGCGAACTTGGCCGCATCGAGCCCGCCCGAGATCGAATACACCGGCGTGCCGCCGTCCACGTCGGACGAGGTGACCGTCATCACCGCCGTGGTGTTCTCGGCCACGCTGGCGCTGGCCGCGCTGGTGACGGTCGGCGCGTCGTTGACGGCCGTCACCGCCATCGACACCACCGCCGGGGCGCTGGTCAAGCCGGTGCCGTCCGAGACGGTCAGGCTGCTGCTGCGGGTAGCAGTGCTGGGGTTTTCGCTGGTGTTGCGGTAGGTGACGTTGCGCACCAGCGCCTGCACCGCCGCCACCGAGGCGTTGCTGTTGAAGGTGACGGTGAGCGGCGTGCTGCCGTTGCCGAAGCTGCCGCTGTAGGTGCCGATGGTGGTGCCACCGTAGGTCACGTTGGTGCCCGACAGGCCGATCTGCCCGACACCCGTGCCCTGATTGCGGATGCCCAGTTCGTCACTGGCCGTGCCGTTGGCGGTGATCTGGTAGATCAGCTGGCCACCGGTGAAGGTGGTGGTGTCCGCATCGGTCACGGTGGCGCCGGCGTCGTAGATCACCCCCGCGTTCTCCACGTAGGTGCCGCTGTAGCCGGTCAGCGTCAGGACGGGCGCCACCGCGTACAGATAGCGCTGCATGAAGACGCCGTCGGTGTCGCCGGGGCCGTTGCCGTGCCACACCACAACCAGATGCCCCTTCTCGTCGGCCGCAATGCTCGGCACGTCCTGGTAGTCGGTGGTGGTGGTATTGACCAGCGTCTCGGCGGTCAGCGCGGTGCCGGACGAATCGTACTGGCGCATGTACACGCCGTCGAAGCTGCCGTCCTGGGCGTAGCTCTGCCAGGTCACGACAAACGCCCCGCCGGCCAGCATCGCCACCACCGGGTTCTGCTGCTGGTCGGCGGTGGTCGTGTTGATCCGGAACTCGCCACCCTGGGCCACACCGCTGCTGTTGTAGCGCTGGCCGTAGATGCCGTTGCCGCTGCCGTCCTGATTGCTTTCCCAGACGACCACGAAGTTGCCGGTGCTGTCCATCGCCACCACCGGCAGATCCTGGTTGCTGGTGGTGTAGGTGCTCACATGGAACTCGCTACCCTGCACCACCCCGCTGCTGTTGTAGCGCTTGGCGTAGATGCCCTCGTTGTCGCCATCCTGGCCAAAGCTCTGCCAGGCGATCACGAAATTGCCCGCGGCGTCCATGGCGACACTGGGCTCGGTCTGACTCTCGGTCGTGTAGGTATTGACCAGGAATTCCGAGCCCTGGGCCACGCCGCTGCTGTTGTAGCGCTGGGCGTAGACGCCGTTGGTGTTGACCAGATCCTGGCTCCAGCTCTGCCAGGCGACCACGAAGTTGCCGTTGGCGTCCATCGCCACCGAGGCTTCGATCTGGTCGTTGGTGGTGGTGGTATTGACGCGGAACTCGCTGCCCTGGGCCACCCCGCTGCTGTTGTAGCGCTGGGCATAGATGCCGTAGCGGCTGCCGTCCTGGCTGTTGCTCTCCCACACCACCACGAAGTTTCCATTGGCGTCCATCGCCACCGCCGGATTGCGCTGGTTGTCGGTGGTGTAGGTGTTGACGTGGAACTGCGCGCCCTGGGCCACGCCGCTGGCGTTGTAGCGCTGGCCGTAGATGCCGATGTCGGTGTCGGTGGCGCCCGAGCCATCCATCCAGATCACGACGTAGTTGCCGTTGGCGTCCATCGCCACCGTCTTGGCCGACCAGTTCTCGGTCTGGGGGCCGCTGGTGGTGATATTGACCCTCGTCTCCGACCCTTGGGCCGTGAGCGCCAGCACTCCGGACCATTCGACCTGCAGGTTCGCCGACGCAAACGGGGTCGCCTCGATCACGCCGGTGCGCACTTCCAGATCCCAGTCGCCACCCAGCATCGTGCTACCCGTCGGATCGTCGCTGGCCGCCACATCTGCGCCGGTAAGCTGGGCCAGGGTTGCCACGAGGGACTGGCCGGCCTCGCCGTCGCCCACGTCACAGCCGTAGAGCAGCAGATCGGCGTCGGCCGACAGTGCATCGCCCCAGCCGGCGATCTCGCCGGCCCGCTGGAAGACCGATTCAGCGTCCAGCTCGCTGGCGCCCAGCTGGGCAACGCCGCTGGCGCCGTGGCCGATCACATGCACCGCCGAGACATCGCTGCGACCGGCCAGCGTGCTGCCGATCACCCCGATGCCGTCTTCGTCGCTGCCGACCACCACCACCTCGATGGGCCGCCCGGCTTGCTGCTGGGCCGACAGATCATCGAGGAGCTGCTGGATGTCCGGCACCCGTGAATCCACGAAGACCAACTCGGTGCTGCCCTGCTGGATTGCCGCCGCGCCCTCACCCGGGTGGACCGAACTAGCCAGCACCGCCGCAGCAATCCCAGCCGGCCCGGGATCGGCCGAGTAGAGGATGCGCGATTCGAAGGTCTCGATCAGCGCACGGCGGTGGCGACGGCTGTTCATGAAGGTCTTTAGCGCCGGCTTTTTTCCTTGAAGGACGCGAGGCTGGAGTCCATGCGCATCCCACCGACGAGACGGGACCCGGCAGCGGCAATGGATGTCTGGGGCGACGGTTCGCCGAAGGTGATCCGGCAGCGCAGGCCGGCCGGCAGCGTATTGCCGGGGTTGGGCAGCGCAAGGCGCACCCGAAAGGTGTTGGAGGCTGCATCCACCACGCGATCCACCAGCGCCACGGTGGCATCGACAGGCGCGACGCTGGGCAGATCCGGCTTCACGCTGGCCACCTCGCCGACCCGGATCGTACCAAAGCGGGCCGCCGGCACGATCACCTCAATGCGCAGCGGATCGATCTTCGCCACCTTGAAGATCGGCTTTTCCTCGACCCGCTCGCCCAGCGAGAGATAGCGCTCGACCACCACGCCATCGAAAGGGCTGCGGATCGTCCGCAAGCCCACCTGGGCCTCGGCCACGCCGACTTCACGGCTCCATACCCGCAGCTGTTCGCGAGTCTGCAGCACTTTCTGCTCGGCCACCTGAAAATCCGCCCGGGCCTGGTCGAGGGCCTGCTGGGCCACGTAATTCCTTGCCACCAGATCCTCGGCCCGGCGCATCTTCTGGCGGGCCAGGTCACGACTGGCTTCGGCGCTGTGCAGGTCGGCCTCGGTTGCGGCGCGCGACCGGGCGACTTCGGCGGTGGCGCGCTCCACATCGTTGCGCAGCACGGCCAGCACCTGGCCCTTGCGCACCACGTCGCCACGCTCGGCGCGCAGGCTGTCGAGCACGCCGATAACGGCGCTGCCCAGATCGGCCACCTTGTCGGGTTCGATCAGGCAGCCAAGGGTTCCCGATGAAGCTGCGCCCGCGGTTCCACCGGTCCCTTGCGGACTGGCGGCCGCAGCCAGTCCGGCCATTCCGGCCAGCCCCAAGCACGCACAGCTCAACATCCATTTCTTCATTGTCGTCATTCCCCGGGGCCGCCAAACGACAGCCCCCGCTCCCACTCCCGATCCGCCTGCAACAAAGCCCATCGCGCCCGCCGCTCGTGGCCGGCCTGACGCCACTGGTACCAGCCCAGCAACACCCGCAGCAGCCGCGGCCCGACCTTCACCGCACCGTCCGTCGCCGTGCCGTACCGGCGCGACAGCAGGCCCAGCAGCGGCACCTCTGCCACCCGGGCCACATCCAGGCTGATCCACGTCTCCACACTGCCCGGGTCGCCCTGGCGGGCACATCGCCCTTCCAGCTGCCGGTCGATCCGGCGCGACGCATTGAACTGACAGCACATCACGTGAAGCCCCCCCGCCGCCGCGACTCCGGTCGCCAGCGGAATATCCGTCCCCCGCCCTGCCATGTTGGTGGCCACCGTCACCTGCCCTGGCTCCCCGGCCCGGGCCACGATGGCGGCCTCGTCGGCGTCGAAGCGGGCGTTGAGTACCGTGTGCGCAACCCCCGCGGCCGTCAGCCTGGCCGACAGGGATTCCGACTCTGCAACGGACGAGGTGCCCACCAGCACCGGGCGCCCCGTCTGCCGGATCTCGGCGACCCGACGGGCGACGGCGTCCCACAAAGCGTGTCTTGCCCCGTATAAACGGCCCGGAAACGATTTTCTTGAGGCCGGAAGCCGTGACGGAATGCACACAACATCCAGTCCGTACACCTCCCGCAACTCGCCCCGGGCCTCGCGCAGCGTGCCGCTCATGCCGCACAGCCGGTGGTAGCGCGGAAAGAAGCGCTGGAAGGTGATCTGGGCCAGGGTTTCGGTGGCGGGCGACGGCCGGCAGCCCTCCTTCAGCTCCACCAGCCCGTGCAGCCCGCGGGACCACACCCGGCCCGGCGCGGCGCGGCCGGTGATCTCGTCGATGATCTCCACCTGCCCGTCGCGCAGCAGGTAATGCACGTCGCGGCGATAAACGTGGCGCGCGGCCAAGGCCATCGCCACGACCTCCTCACGCAGCCTCGTCGAACGCCAGCGCCCGCCCAGGGCAGCGGCCCGGCCAGCGAGATGCAGCCGGCCGGCGTCGGTGAGACGTACCTGCATCGTCGACACATCCACCCGAAACTCGACGCCCGCAACCAGCTCACCCGCCAGCGACCAGGCCTGCCAGAAGAACGCCCGCACCCCGCTGTCGCGCACCTGGCGCGATAGGATCAACGGCATCATTGCCTCGTCGATCAGCAGACTGTCGGCCTCATCCACCACCGCCATGCACAGGCCGCGCAGCAGCGGCTGGACGGTGTCACCCCCGCCGAGGGCCGCCACCCTCCGCTGCAGGTCGCCCCGGGCAAAGCCCCGACGCTGTCCGTCGCGCAGATAGTCGAAGACCAGTTCCCGCGCGGTCACGTAGCACACCGACGCCGCGTAAGACGTGCGCCGTCGGGCCTCGCTCATCTCGCCGGTGACGAAATCCACCCGCAAGCCCAACCGGGCATAGAAAGGCGCGAGGTGGGTGGCGTCCCGCTCGACCAGATAATCGTTGGCAGTGAGTACGTGCACCGGTATCCCGGCCAGGGCGCCAACGGCAGCGGTGAGCGCGGCGGAAAGCGTCTTGCCCTCGCCGGTAGCCATCTCGGCCAGACGCCTGTCGAGCATCACCAGCGCAGCATGGATCTGGGTGTCGTAGGCCGCCATGCCCAGGCTGCGTCGGGCCGCATCGATGCTGGCCGCAAGCGCTTCAACCACCACATCGCCTGCCAGCCCGTCGCGCCCCAGGCGGCCCTGCACCGTCCGCAGGCGGGCGGCGAAGGCCGTTTCGTCGAGCATCCGCCAACCCGGCAGCGCCGCACGCACGGCGGCCAGTTGTCGTCGGTAGCCGGCGCGCTGCCACGGCCAGCTGCGTCGGGGTGGCTCCCGACGCTCCGGGTAAGCGCCCCAAACCGGTCCAGGCAGGGGCACACGCAGGTCCAGCGGCATCATTACGTGGCAGGATTGAAGTTGCTGAGGAAGAGCTGTTTGAGCTGCCGCGCCCACTGCACCGCGAGCGGTGCCCAGCCGTGGTCGAAGCGTACCCACACCCGTCCGCCGGCCCGCTCAGGGACAAGCCCATCGACCACCAGATCGAAGACAAACACCGGCGACGGCGTGCGCTGATGGTCCTCATCGGTCGGATCGACCGCGAAGCGCCCACCGGCGAAGTCGCCCAGGGCCGCACTGGGCAGTTTCTCGGTGGCTGCCGGCACTGCCCGCAGCAGCCGCGCCGGCAGCGTCTCGCCCGGCGCCTCAGCCAGTCGCACGCCCACCTGACGGGTGTCCGAGCGCACCAGCGCGGCCACGTCCTGCTCCACCGCCACCCGCACGGTGGCCGGCTCGCCGGTGAACACATGGCCAAGCAGCGCGCCGCGGGGCACGAAGGCGCCATCCACATCCGCCTGACGGGGCATGGTCAGCCGCCCCGCCACGCCGGCGCGCAGCACCAGCGCCTCCTTCAATTCCTCGTTGCGCTCAAGCTGGGCGGTGACGCGTCCAATGCTGGCCTCCACATCCCGCGCCTTAACCGGATCACGCTGCATGGCCTGGAAGAGATCGGCGCTGAGCCCTTCGAGCTGACTGCGCAGCCTGGCTTCGTCGGCGACAAGCCGGGCATCCTCGAGCCGGAGCACCACCTGCCCCGCCTCCACCTTGTTGCCGTGCCGGCCTTCCATGGCCACGATGAAACCGTCGGTGCCAACCCGCAGCTGCGCCTGCTCCGGAACCCACACCACCCCCTGGGCGAGGGTCGAGAACGGCATCGGGACCACCCCGACGAACAACACGACCGCCACCGATAGCCCACCGGCCGCCCTCAACGTCCGACGCCGCTGGGTCTCGGGCAATGCCATGCGCAGCAGGCCGCGCCAGAAGCCGAGCACCGGTTTGCCGATCAGCGCGAACAACGTGACGACACCGGCCACCACGCCGAGCACCATCGACCAGCTACCGATCCAGCCAACAATTGCAATCGACAAACCCACCCGGTAGATCCATGAAGCCGGTGCGTAGAACACCAGCCACGGCAGCTCGCCCCGTCCCGGCTCGGGAGACGGCACCCCGGCCACGTGCAGCAGCCGGTTAAGCAGTAGATGGCGCCAGAAGGCGCGACTGCGCACCGACAGGTTGGGCAGGTCGAACAGATCGCACAGCATGTAATAGCCGTCGAAGCGCAACAGCGGATTGCCGTTGAACAACACGGTCGACACCCCACCGACCACCGCGACCACCAACGCCAGATCCTGCACCAGCCCCGGCTGGACCAGGGCCCAGACGATGAGCGCAAGGCTGGCGAGGGTCAGCTCGGTGATGATTCCGGCGGCGCTCACGATCATCCGCTGGCCCGCATGGCGGAAGGCCGCCGCCGCCGACGCATCGACAAAAGGCGCCGGCGTGAGCAGCAGCAGGCTGACGCCGGTCTGGTGCACCTCACCGCCGAAGCGCCGCACCGCAAAACCATGGGCGAGCTCGTGGAGCGCCTTGATCGGCGGATAGAGCAGCCAGGCCATCAGCAGGAAACGCGGCGTGCCCATCCAGGTGCGCGCCGCCGACGACAAGGCATCGAAGTGGGTCGCCGCCACCAGTGCGCCAGCGCAGATCACGCCCAGCCACACCGCCAGCATCTGCCACGAGAACATCAGGTAGCGCCACCGGTCGAAGCGCTTCAGGAAATCGTTCGGGTCACCCAGGCGCACCCTGAACGCCAGCGGATTCACACCCAGACGACGCTCCTGGCGCGCCTCCCGATGCTGGCGGTGAAAGATCGCCTCCACATCCGGCGTCACCTCGCACTGGATCAGCCCACGCTGGTTGAGCTGCACCAGTAGCTGCACGATCTCGTCCTGGGTCAGGGCCCGGTCGGGGTCCTCAGCGAGCAGGGCCTCGGCCAACGCATCCACCGTGCGGGTCCCGTCACAGCGCCCGACGAAGGCGTAGGCCGCAGCGTTCATCCGATGGAAACGGCCGTTCGCCGGATCGGCGAGCACGTACCACACCTCGTCGCGGTAGATCTGCCGACGCACCCTCACCTGCGACCGCAGGCTCGGGTGCAAGCCTGCCACCCGATACCACTGGCTGCTGAAGGCGCTCGGCCCGTTCATCTCAGTGCCCCAGCCACGACCACAGACCGATCCGCATCCAGTCGATCAGCCGGTGAGTCCAGGCCCAAGCCAGGGGCTCGCGCCCAACGGCAATCTTTGCCACACCGCGCAACCCGGGACGCAGGTTGTCGGGCTGGGCCGACAAGGCGGCCTCCACCTCAAATACATTGTGCCCCTCCACCGCACTGGCCATCGGCGTGATGCGGGTAACGGCCAGCGGCAGGGTGTCCCAGGGCAGCGCCGACAAGGCGAGATACCCCGCCTGCCCCACCTGCACGCGGCCGATGTCCCGCTCATCCACCTCCACGATCACCCGGAAGCGCTCCCGCGGCGCGACGGTGAGCAGCACGTCGCCCCGCTGCACCGGCGCGCCGAGGGATTGGCTGAGGTCGCCGCGGATCACGACACCGTCGAAAGGCGCCTCGATGCGGATACGCCCAAGTTGCCCATCCACCAATTCAAGCTGAGCGCGCGCCTCTTCGGCCTTGGCCTGGCTGATGACGAGCTGGGCACGGTCGGCCCGCGCCATCGCAGCGCCGTAGGCGTTCTCGTGCTGAGCAAGCTCGCTGGCCCACTTGCTGCGTTCAAGCTGCAGATCCTGTTCGGCCAGTTCGGCCAGCACCTGGCCGGACTTGACCAGATCGCCCGGACGGACCAGGCTGCGCTTCAGGAACCCATCCACCGGCGCGACCAGCACCCGCTGAATCGCCCCCTCCACCCGGGCAGCTCCGCCTACGCGGTATTCGAAAGGCACCATCAACAGCACAGCCAGGGCCACCAGCAGCGCCATCAGGCCAAGCCGCAAACGTCCGCCTGCCGGCGACCTGAGCGCAAGCCAGCCACGCTTCAGGTGATCGACCAGGCGCTTGCGCCAGGGGCGTTCGCCGTGGCGCATGTAGTGCATCACCGGGCCGACCAGCGCCACCGCGTGCTCCCACTCCATCATCACGGCCGGATCGGGCACGTTCCCCTGACGGAACTGCAGCAGCACCGCGCCCACCAGTTCGTTCTGAACCGCGATCGGGAGGGTGCACACCGCCCCACCCTCCTGGCGGATGAACTCTTCGTGGGCAAGGATGATCCGCGGCGGCAGATCGGGTGGCGCCGGCGCGATGACCGTCACAGCCTGCTCGATCGCCTCGTCCATCGCCGCCCCCATCGCCCGGAGGGTGTCGGTACTGCCCTCACCCAGCGCGCCGTGGGACAGCGCGACAACCCGCGAGAAGCGGTCCTCGACAAAGCCGACGGCCACCTGTTCGCAGCCGAGCCGCGTCGCCAGTTCCGACGCGAATGCAGTCGCCGCCGGCCCCAGACGCGGGTGAGACACCACCGCCGCCTGAAGCGCAAGCACTTCGAGGGCCGAGACGCCGGAAGAAGAGGCCAGGGACTGGGTGTTCAGGGCTGCGGTCCTTAGAGAATATCGTCCTCGTATTGACGACGCAGCGACGGAAAACTTTAAGATCACCAGGCGACGGCTGCGCGACCTTCCACGCGCCCTTACCCTCCGCCGGGCCCGCTTTTCCGGCTGAATGGCTGCCAGTGGTCATGCGCTCATGGCCCATAAAGCCGAAGCCCCCGTCACCACAAGGTGAAGGGGGCTTCGGCAGATACCAAAACCAGACCCGGCTGACAGCCAGGCCGGTCGCACTCAACGCTGGGCGGTCAGCTGGGCCAGGAAGGCGGCTTCCTTTTCGGCCGGGAAAGCATGCTGAGCCATGATGCGCTGCACTGCGCGGGGATCACCACCCTCGCCTGCCACCGAAAACTCGATGCCAAGCTGCCGGCCGTTGGCTGCGAGGGTCATGAAAGCCGTCCTCCAGCGCTGACACTCGGCCAGACGCTCACGCACTTCGCTTTCGTTGCTGATGACAACACCAGCGGCCTTGAGGGAATCCAGAAACTCTGCGTAGGACTCGTTGCAATAACTGCCCATCGACTTCTCCTGTTAAATCCGGCGATTTCTCGCCTGTGAGCGTTTAACGCAGCCTGTCGATTGGTGGATGACACGATTTCAAAAAAATTTCGGACATTTTTCCGTCACCCGCTGCGAGGCCTTCGATCTGCTCAGATGTGGAACCGATCAAGCGCCATCCGCAAACCGTCGGCACTCTGCGAGACGGCCTGGGCTTCGCCGGTGATGGCATGGGTCGCCATCGCCGAACGATCGGCCATCCGGGAGATCAACTCGACGTGACGGGAGATTTCCTGTGCCGAGACGCTCTGCTCTGCCAGCGCATCGGAGATCCGGCTGACAATGTCACCCACGCCATCGGCGCGGCCGGTGATGAGGTCGATCGACTCGCCGGCCTGGCCGGCATGGCTCACACCCGCATTCACCCTGCCAACCGCGCTCTCGATGCAGCCGAGCACCGACTCCTTCGCACCGCGCATGTCGTTCATCATCCGGCCGATCTCGTCGGTCGCGGTGGTGGTGCGCTCCGCAAGCTTGCGGACTTCGTCGGCCACCACTGCAAAGCCACGGCCGAGTTCGCCAGCCCGGGCCGCCTCGATGGCGGCATTGAGCGCCAGCAGATTGGTCTGATCGGCGATGCCCTTGATGATCGTGACCACTTCCGAAGCCCGTTCGGATTCACGCCCAAGGGCCTCAACCCGCTCCACCGCGGTGCCGATCACCCCGGCAATGCCCGACATTTCCCCAACTGCTGCCTTCACGACCTGGCTGCCTTCGAAGGCGGCCTGACTCGAATCGGAAGCCAGCCGGCGGGCCTCGGTCGCACTGTCGGCGATCTGGTTGATCGAGGCTGTCATCTCCTGCACTGCTGCAGCCATTGCGCTGGTGGAGTTGTTCTGATCGCTGACACCTTCTGCGATGCCAACCGACGCGTCGGTCAGTCGCGCCGCGAGCGCCTGGAGGCTATCGGCCGTAGCCCGAGCCTCGGTGAGGGTGCGCCGCAGTTCATCCTGCATCCGAGACACCGCCTTGACCAACGGCCGGGCTTCAACGACCGATGTGTCGAAAGCGTAATCCAGACGCCCACCTGAAACGTGCTGTGCGAAGCCGGAAACCACCACGCCGTCGAGCACCATGCCGCGTAGCAGCCCGGCGATATAGCACAGCAGCCCGGTCTCGACGACCACGTAGGCGGCGTGCACGAGCACCCGAGCGACCCCGTCCACCTGGGGAAAGACGTAGACTCCGGCGCCGGTGGCCTGCAGCCAGGCGAAGCTGAGGTGATGGACGGCGATCAGGCCAGCTGCAGCGATCAATGGTCGCCAGTCGCAGTAGAGAACCAGAAACGCCAGGAGCGCGAAGATGCCGAAATGGGCCTCGATGGTCCCGCGGGTCTGGTGGATGAGCAGCGCCGAAAAAATCATGGCAGAACAGGCGACTGCAATCCGCGTCACCAGTTTGCCCTGGGCTCCGCGGCCGATGAGGAGGGGAACCAGAAAAGCCGGAAGACCCACCCCCAGCACGGCACCCCATTCACCAAAATAGGCTGCAACGCCGAGGCACAGCAACAGATGCACCCCCAGGGCGCCAATCAACAGATTGTCGGCGCGAGCCCGAAAAGATGACAGGCCGTCAGCGGCCGACGGGGACACTTGGTTGGTCATGGTTGGCCACCTATCCACACGGGGCGTGGCGATGCGGTGCTACAGAGGTCACCGCGTTGAACGGCGTCGACCTGCATTGACCAGAGCTGCGATGCTGCAACGGCAAGCCACCCGCCCAACAACAACCAAGGCCACAAAGCCTTCAGCCGATCTCCTGAAGAACACGGGGTTCCATTACCTGCGGTCACGATCATGACTCCCATCGAACAAGCTGAACACTCGTTCAATAACGACACAATCTGTCGAACCTTTAAACAAGTCCCTCCGCCCGCACACTCGGCTGCAGACAGTCAGCCGGTAAGGTGGGCAAGTATCGGGCCCAGTATCGCTGCACCGAGGCGCTTGCTGCGCTCGCCGTTCCAGCCGGTAACACCGTCGGGCAGATTGGCATTGTCCTTGAAAGGCATCTCGAGGGTGATCGACACGCAGCCGAACCGATGGGCGACCCACTTGGACGCGAGTGTCAGCAATTCGTCCTGGAAGCGCCCCGCGAGATAGCCGTGCTCCGTCTGAAAATCCGGGCTGGCCGCCTGGAAGGCCTCGACAAAGCGGGCCTGACGGGCGCGCTGGGCATCGGAGAACCCGGGGACTTCCTCGGCGGTCGAGAAGAACACGTAGGGCAGCGCCTCGTCGCCGTGGATGTCGAGGAAGAGCGCCACCCCGCTCGCCTCCATCGCGTCGCGTACCGCCAGCACCTCGGGGCCGCGCAGTGCGCTGGGCTCGCGCCATTCGCGGTTGAGATTGGCGCCAGCGGCGTTGGTGCGCAGGTTGCCGCGGATGGCGCCGTCCGGGTTCATGTTGGGCACGATGTAGAGCACGGCTTTCTCGCGGATGCGCCGGGCCACCGGGTCGGCCGCGTCGAGCAGGCGTTCGAGCAGGCCTTCCACGAACCACTCGGCCATGGTCTCGCCCGGATGCTGGCGGGCGATGATCCACACCGGCTGCTTGCCCGGGCCCGCCCGACCAACAGTGACGAGATCCAGATCGCGACGGTCGACGGTGGCACCCAGATTGCTGACCGACGCAAAGGGAGACATCTCGACCCGCCCAAGCAGATCAAGGTGACTTTCGTGGGAGTACGGCTCGAAGTAGGCGTAGTAGACGCTGTTGCGCTCGGGGCGATGCTCGACGATCAGCTGGCCGTTTTCATAGCGTGTGCCGGCGATGCGGAACCAGTGGCGGCGATCGTAGGAAGCCACGCAGCGGTAGCCGGGCCAGCCATCGGGATAGGCCGCGTCGGCGGCGTTCTCGAAGATGAGGCGCACGTCCTGCCCGGCTGCGCCGTGCAACCGGAAGTGGAACCACTGGCGGAAGGTGGAATCCCCGCCCACACCCTGGTCGGCGCGCAGGCGCAGGCGGATGTCGTCGGCACGGTCGATGGACAGCACCTCAATGGCGCCGGCGTCGAAATTGCTGCTGATGCGGAGGGTCATGGCGGGGGCGGAAATCAGCTGATGAGATGGGTGACGGCATACAGCACGAGGCCGATCAGGCCGCCGACGAGGGTGCCGTTGAGCCGGATGAACTGCAGGTCGCGGCCGACGCTCTGCTCGATCTCGCGCACCAGATCGTCGTCGTTCCAGGCCCGCACTGTGCCGGCGATGTGGCGCGACAGCCCCTCGCGCAGCTCGGGCGCCAGGGCTTCGACACTCTGCTCGATGTGCTCATTGACCGAATCCCGGAGGGCCGGGTTGGTGGCGAGGCTTGCACCGATGGCGCTGGCGGCCGAAGCGATCTTGCGACGCACGCGGGAATCCGGCTTGCCGAGATCGCTTGCCAGCCAGCCGCGCAGATCTTCCCACAGGCCTTGCAGGTAGGTTCCGACGCCAGGGTGGGCGAGAAAATCCCGCTTGGCCTGCTCGATGCGCGCGCGGAAACCCTCGTCGTGCTGGAGACGCTCGATGTAGCGCTGGATGACTTCGTCGAAGGCGGCGCGGCGCGGATGGTTCGGGTCGTTGGCGACTTCGGCAAGCAGGCCGTTCACGCCGCCGACAATACCGTGGGCGACCTTCTCACCCAGCTCGGCCGGATTGATGCCCACGAGGCCCAGCATGGCGACGATCTTGGGGTATTCCTTGTTCGCCACATCCACGATCATGCCGGCGAAGCCCTGCTGCACGCCCGGCTGGCCGAGCCAGTCGGAGAGCTTGCGAAGACCGTCGTCGAGCAGGCCCTGGTGGCGGCGATCCTCGGTGAGCAGATTGAGGATTCGCCCTACCGTGCCAGCCAGATCGAGATCGCCGGCGCGACGGCGCAGGGCGTGGAGCACCAAACGGCGCACCCGCTTGTCGTCCATGAAATCCAGCGACTGCACCGCCACCACCGCCAGCCGGTCGGCCAGCAGACGCGCGTTACGCTCGTCCTGCAGCCAGGTGGCGATGCGCTCGGCCGGGTTGGCGGCGCGCAGGCGGCCGACGAGGGAGTGGGTGTCGAGGAACTTGTCGCGGATGAACACCGCCAGGTTGTCGGCCAGCCGAGCCTTGTTGCGCGGCAGAATGGCCGTGTGGGGGATCGGCAGGCCCAGAGGTCGGCGGAACAGCGCCACCACCGCGAACCAGTCGGCCAGGGCACCAATCATCGCCGCCTCGGCGAAAGCCGCGAGCCAGGGCAGCCCTTCGCGCCGGGCGAAGACGAACAGCACCGTGACGGCCACCAGCAGCCCGGTGGCGAGGAGCTTCATGCGGGCCAGCGCGGCCGCCTTTTCGGGAGATGCCATCTGCCCTACCCTCCTCAGTCGAGCCGTCGGCGAAAGACCCAGTGGCCTTCGCCGGAGGCCTCGGGCGCGAAAGCGTAGCCGTCGCTGTTGAAATCCTTGAGCTGTTCCACGTCCTCGACGCCGTGAGTGATGGCGTAGCGGGCCATCAGGCCCCTGGCGCGCTTGGCGTAGAAGCTGATGATCTTGTAGCGGCCACCCTTCCAGTCCTCAAAGGCCACGTTGAGGAGCCGCCCCTTGAGCTTGGCCGGCTTGACCGACTTGAAGTACTCCTCGGAGGCCAGATTGACCAGCACCGGCTCGCGCCCGGCGTCGGCCTCGGCTGCGAGCAGCTGGTTGAGGGCGTCGGTCTGGGTCATGCCCCAGAAGGCGTACAGATCCTTGCCGCGGCCGTTCTTGAAGCGAGTGCCCATCTCGAGGCGGTAGGCCTGCATCAGATCCAGCGGACGCAGCAGACCGTACAGCCCCGAGAGGATGCGCAGGTGGCGCTGGGCGAAATCGAGCTGGGCCTCGGTGAGGGTACGGGCGTCGAGGCCGTCGTACACATCTCCGTTGAAGGCGAGCACGGCCGGGCGGGCGTTGTCGACCGAGAACGGGCGCGACCACTCGGCGTAGCGGGCCACGTTGAGGGCAGCAAGCGGGTCCGACAGGCTCATCAGCTCCGCCACCTGCGCGTGGGAGAGCTCGCGCAGGCCGGCGATCAGCTCGGCGGCATCGTCAAGATAAGCGGGCTCGGTGTGACGTGGCGTGGTGAGTGGCGACTCGTAGTCGAGGGCCTTGGCGGGGGACAGCACGAAAATCATGATGCAGGCGCAACCAGTTGAATTCAGGGGAGAGGTTCGAGGTGGGTCGTCACCTCGGTGCCGGGCAACACCCCGGCCAGGGCGGATTCTATTTCGTCCAGCAGCGAATGGCCTTCCCGCACCGTCCAGTCCCCCGGCACCAGCACCGTGACCTGCACGAAGGCCGACACCCCGGCGCGCCGCGTGCGCATATTACGGTAGCCCACGCCGCGGGCGCGAAAGCCTTCGAGCACTGCCTCGGCACGGGCCAGCGCTTCGGGCTCCAGGCTGCGGTCCATCAGCCCATCGACGGATTCGCGCACCAGCCGCACGGCCTCGCGGGTGATGTTGAGGCCCACCGCGATGGCGATCAGCGGGTCGAGGATCAGCCAGCCGGTAACCGCCACCAGCCCGACGCCGGCAATCACGCCAAAGGATGTCCAGACGTCGGTCATCAGATGGCGCGAATCCGCCTTCAAGGCGATGGAATTGAAGCGCTCACCGGCCCGCCCCAGCACCCGGGCGACCACCAGATTGACGGCCGTCGCGACCGCCGACCACGCGAGGCCCCAACCCGGCGACTCGATGTCCTTTGGCTGGATCAACCTTTCCACGCCGGCCCAGATGATGCCGACCGACGCGCCGAGGATCAGGATGCCCTCAAAGCCACTGGAGAAGTACTCGGCCTTGCCGTGTCCAAACGGGTGGCCGCGATCTGCGGGCGCCCGTGTGACGATGATCATCCACAATGCAAACGATGCACCGGCCAGATTGACGAAGGACTCCAGCGCATCCGAGAGCAGCCCCACCGAGCCGGTGATCCACCACGCAAAGGCCTTGAAGGCAATGGTCGAAACAGCGGCCGCGATCGACAGCCACGCGAAATGGTGCCTGTCCATCCCACCCCCGGCAACCATCGCTCAGCCGCGCTCCACGTCGGTCACGCCCTTCACTTCGCGGATCAGGGCGAGCGCCCGCTGGATCTGCTGCACGCCCTGCACCTCGAGGGTGAAGCGCATCCGCGCCGAGCCCTTGCGGCTGAGGGTGTTCACGGCGATCACATTGAGCTTCTCTTTCGAGAGCACCTCGGAAATATCACGCAGGAGGCCCTGGCGGTCCGCCGCCTGGACCAGTATATCCACCGGGAACACCGCGTCCTTGGCCGCCCCGGCACGGCCCGTTCCGCCCCACTCGGCGCTTACCAGGCGCTCGGGATGGCGCTTGACCAGCGACTGGAAATCGCGGCACTCGACCCGGTGAATCGATACACCCCGGCCGCGAGTGACGTAGCCTTGTATCGCATCCGGCGGCGCCGGCTTGCAGCAACGGCCCAGGGAGGTCATCAGCTTGCCGACACCGACGATGAGAATGGTGTCGCCTGCGTCGCCCGCGTGACTCTTGCCAATGACGACCTCGGGCTCGTCGCTGGCGGCTTCATCCGCATCCGGGCCGCGCAGGGCGGTCTGGATGGCCCGTGGGCCCACCTCGCCGCGCCCGGCAGCAATGAACAGCGCCTCGGCGTTCTTGAAGCCCAGCCGCGTGGCGAGTTCGTCGATGTTGGCCTGGCCGTGGCCTTCGCGCTGGATTTCCTTGACCAGCACGCTGCGCCCACGGACCAGCATCTCCTCTTCTTCGAGGGCGCTGAAGTACTGCTTGATCTTCTGCTTGGCCCGCGGCGTGGCCACGTAGCCCTGCTGCGGGTTGAGCCAGTCGCGGGATGGACCGCCCTCCTTGGTGGACATGATCTCCACCGTCTGGCCGTTTTCGAGCGGCGTGTTGAGGGTGACCAGCTGGCCATTGACCTTGGCACCCCGGCAGCGGTGGCCCAGATCGGTGTGCACCCGGTAGGCGAAATCGACCGGCGTGGCGCCGCGGGGCATGTCGATCACGCGACCCTGGGGCGTGAGCACGTAGATGGTGTCGTCCAGCGAGGCACGCTTGAACTGCTCGACCCAGTCGGCCGCGTCGGTTACCTCATCGCGCCACGACAGCAGGCTGCGCAGGAGCGCGATCTTCTCGTCGTAGGCGGCGTTGGCGGCGCTGCCGCTGCCTTCCTTGTAGCGCCAGTGGGCCGCCACCCCCAGCTCGGCGTGGTTGTGCATGCCGTGGGTGCGGATCTGGACTTCCAGCGAGCGGCCGTCGGCGGCGTACACCGCGGTGTGCAGCGACTGGTAATTGTTGCCCTTGGGCATCGAGATGTAGTCGTCGAACTCCTTGGGGATCGGCGTCCAGATCTGGTGCACGATGCCCAGCACGGCGTAGCAGTCCTTCACCTCATTGACCAGCACACGCAGGGCCCGCACGTCGAAGATCTGGGAGAAATCCAGGCGCTTGGCGCGCATCTTGTTGTAGATGCTGTAGATGTGCTTGGGCCGGCCATAGACATCCGCATTGATGCCGATGGCGGCGATCTCGTTCTTGAGGCGAGCCACGGCATCGACGATGAACTGCTCGCGCTCCACCCGCCGCTCGTCGAGCATTCTGGCGATGCGCTTGTAGGTATCGGGCTCCAGGAAGCGGAAGGACAGGTCTTCCAGCTCCCACTTCAGCTGCCAGATGCCCAGCCGGTTGGCCAGGGGGGCGTAGATGTCGAGGCTTTCGCGGGCGATGGATTCGCGGATCGGCCCCGGGTGATCGGTGAAATAGCGCAGGGTTTGCGTGCGCGACGCAACACGCAGCAGCACCACGCGGATATCCTCGACCATCGCCAGCAGCATCTTGCGCAGCACTTCGCTCTGGGCGCGGATCTCGGGGGCGCTGTTAATGCTGGTCATACGGGTGATGACGCGCAGGCCGTTGAGGCGGCGCAGGCCATCCACCAGCCGTGCCACCGCGTCGCCGAAGCGGGCGGTGATCTCGTCGGTGGGATGGACCAGTACATCGCCCACCGCAAAGCACAGGGCGGCGATCCGTGCATCGGCGTCGAGGCGCAGCGAAGCTACGATCAACGCCGTGCCCAAGGCGTGGGGCCAGACCGGCTCTCGGGTGCCGAGGCTGCGATCGGCGTACAGCGAGTGAGCCCACTCGTGAGCCTCGGCAACCCGGCGAGCGTCTTCGGGAAGCAATCCTTCACTCAGCAGCGCAAGGGCAGAGGATGGAGATGCGGACTGGGAAATCGAATGCGTAACGGCGACCATGCCGACATTATCCTATAGGCTGCCATTGCAGCGTTTGATCTTGATCGTTCCCGCGGTGACCGGCGACACGCCTTCACCCGGAAGTTCCGCTCCTTCGACCAGCGATTCATCCCGATGTTCTCAGCCTTCCGAAATTGGCGCCGCCGCCGCGCCGCCAGCCGCATGCAGGTTCCGCCCGAGCAGTGGCAGCGTGTCGAAGCCCGCCTGCCCTTCCTGGCCTACCTGCCACCCGACGAGCGCCCTCAGCTTCGCCAGATGGCGCTGGAGTTCCTCGCCGAAAAGGAAGTCCACGGGGCGGAGGGCCTTGTCATCACCGACGACATGCTGCTCTCCATCGCCCTGCAGGCCTGCCTGCCGGTGCTGCACATCGGCCTCGACGCCTACGCCGGCTGGGTCGGCATCGTGGTGTATCCGGGCGACTTCGTGATTCCCCGCAGCGTGGTCGACGAAGACGGCGTGGTGCACGAGTACGACGACGAAGTGCTGGGCGAAGCCTGGGACGGCGGGCCGGTGATTCTCTCGTGGCTCGACGACGCCGAGGCCCTGGACGGCATCAACGTGGTGATCCACGAATTCGCCCACAAGCTCGACATGGGCAACGGTGAGGTGGATGGCTTTCCCGCCCTGCCCGCCGACATGAGCGCCGCAGCGTGGACCGCGGCCTTCCAGCCGGCCTATGACGACTTCTGCCAGCGGGTGGATGACGGCGAGGAGACCGCCCTCGACCCCTACGGCGCCGACCATCCGTCAGAGTTCTTCGCGGTGATGAGCGAAGCCTTCTTCGAGACACCGGGCCTGCTCCAGCAGGAATATCCGGCGGTGTACGCGCAGCTTGCCCGCTATTTCCGTCAGGACCCAGCGCATCGCCTTGCCCAGCGCCAGAAAGCGTAATAGCACTGCCGAAACAAAACTTTGCTAGTTCGCTGCGCGCTGTCTAAATTGGATGAGCCGCTCTGGCATTAACGAATAATGTGGAGAGTGATTCATGGCCATAACGTGGATTCTGGTAGCCAACGCAAGCCTCGCCCGCCTGTATGCAAACTTCGGCCCCAAGCAGGGGCTCAAGCTCGTCAAGGAACTCGTCCATCCGGAAAGCCGCATGAAGAACGCCGAGTTGTCGTCCGACCGCGCCGGCCAGATGCAGGCCAGCGGCAGCGGCCACGGGGCACGGGAGCAGCAGACCCCGCCCAAACTCAACGCCGCCAAGCAGTTTGCCCAGGCCCTCGCCAAGGAGCTCTATCTCGGCCGGAGCCGCAACGAATTTGCCCGCGCCATCCTCGTCGCGCCCCCTTCGTTCATGGGCATGATCAACGCCAACCTCGACGGCCCGACCGCCCAGATGGTCACCAACCGCCTCGAGAAGGATTACACCAAAACCGCCGAACCCACCCTGCGCGATCACCTCGGCAACTGCATGCTCGTTTGACCTCCCCGCGTGTTCACTTGGGCTCCGCTGGCGTGACGCGCCGCGGAACACATCCTCCGGCCTGAGGGAAACACTGCGCTTTCAGGCGGATGTGATACCCGTCTCATCCGCCTGTTCTTTACCCCAAACCCACCCGTAATCCGTGAGGAAGTGCCGAAGTCATTGTCGGCGGCACACCTATTCTCGCCACCATCCCATCCAGTTTGGTGTGCATCATGAGAAAGAACTTCCTCGCCAGCCTCGGCCTTACCCTTGCCCTCGCGGCTCCGCTTGGTGCCTCTGCCGCGAGCCTGACGATAGACGGCAACTTCACCGACTGGGGCATCACCAACAACGGCACCGTTGCCGGCTGGACCCCCACGACCGGCATCAACTACGCCGTCGAAGACCAGAGCAACGCCATGAGCGGCTTCCTCAGCCCCGGCTGGGGTGGCCAGGCCTACGACGCCGAAGCCATCTACGTCACCTGGCAGACCAAGACCGACGGCAAGACCTACCTCGACGTGGGCGTCGTCACCGGCCACAACCCCAGTACCGCCACCACCAGCAGCAGCTACGGCCGCGGCGACATCGCCATCGACTTCGGCCAGAACGGCAGCTGGGACTTTGGCATCCTTACCGCCAACCGCAGCGCCACCCTGCGGCGTGGCGACGTGGTGGCCACCACCAATGCCAACTGGTCCACCGGCTTGTGGAGCGCCCCCGGCGTGTTCGCGCCGGAAGCCTCGCCCTATGTCACCAAGGTGGCCAGCGGCACCGACGTGGGCAATGCCAGCGTCGCGATCTCGAACGCCTTCACGAACATGGGCATCCTGGGTGGCAATCACTGGTTCTACGAAGTGGAGATTCCGGTGGATGCCTTTGGCAGCCACTGGCAGGGCATGAACCCGACGGAAGCCTTCAGCATCCAGTGGACGATGCTGTGTGCCAACGACATCGTGGCGCTCGACGTGGCCGCCTCGACGGTTCCCGAACCCACGATTCCTGCCCTGGTGCTGACCGGCCTCGCGCTGGCCGGCCTCGCCCGGCGCCGCAACAACCAATAACAACGAAACTTGAAAGACTTGAAGCCGGCAACCGCCGGCTTTTTTTACGCCAGCCGCCACGCGGCAAGTTGTTCGTAGGCCGGGCCTGCCGACGAAAGGGTCGACGCGACCAGTACAAATCCCGTCACGGACCAGTCGATAGGCATGAAATCCGGCAGCGCACCGACAGGACGCGCCTTGCGCAGCAGGGAGAGATGGGGAACAAAGGCTGCCTGGCCCGCGGGCGCGAAACCGGCACCGGCCAACGCCTCGCGCACCTCGCCGACCAGTTGGACGAGCTCGGCCGGCGTGGCGGAACAGCTGCCCCAAACGATGTGATTGTGGGGCCAGTAGCCAAGCCGGTCGATCCGCAGCGAAAAGGCCTCGCCCCGCACGGCTGCCATCGCCGCGGACAACGCAGGAAGGCGGCTTTCGGCGACATCGCCGAGAAAAGCCAGGGTCAGGTGCAGGGTGTCACGGCGCATCTGCCGCCCACCGCAGGCTGGATGGGCCGCGGCGGCAAGGCCGGACAGGCGCTCAGCCACGTCATCGCCGGGCCACAGGGCCAGGAAGACGCGGCGGCTGGATTCAGCCATCCCCTCGGGCGAGCAGCGCCACCGCCTGGGCCGCGATACCCTCGCCGCGGCCAGTGAAGCCGAGCTTCTCGGTGGTCTTGCCCTTCACGTTGATCGCTGCCGGCTCGACGCCCAGATCAGCCGCGATGTTGGCGATCATCGCCGGCACATGGGGCAGGATCTTTGGCGCTCGGGCGATCACGGTGGCGTCCACGTTCACCGTGATCCAGCCCGCCGCCCGCGCGGCCGCCGCCGCCTCGCGCAGCAGCACGCGGGAATCGGCGCCCTCGAAGCGCGGGTCGGTGTCGGGGAAATGCCGGCCGATGTCGCCCAGCCCGGCGGCGCCAAGGATGGCGTCGGTGATCGTGTGCAGCAGCACGTCGGCGTCGGAATGGCCGAGCAGGCCGCGGGCGTAGGGAATCGTCACGCCGCCGATGATCAGCGGGCGACCGGGAACAAGGGCATGGACATCGAAGCCCTGCCCGATGCGAAACGGAACACTCATTCTTGCCCCTCACGGTGCTGGAGGATCCACTCGGCCAGGTGCAGATCGAGGGGATAGGTGACTTTAAGATTGGTCGGATCGCCCCGCACCAGCCGCGGACGCAGGCCCATCGCCTCGATGGCGCTGGCCTCGTCGGTCACGTGGCGGGCACTTTCCAGGGCGCGCTTGAGCATCACGTAGCGGAACATCTGCGGTGTCTGGGCCTGCCACAGGCCATCCCGCGACACGGTGTCGGCGATGCGGTGGGTACTGTCCTCACGCTTCAGGGTGTCAGCCACCGGCACCGCCAGAATGCCGCCCACCTCGTCGTGGATGAGCTCATGCACCAGGGTTTCGATGTGCCACGGTGCCAGGCACGGCCGTGCCGCGTCGTGCACCAGGATCCAGTCGGATTCGGACGTGTGTTCGGCAATCGCCCGCAGGCCGTTGAGTACGCTCTCGGCCCGGGACACGCCGCCGCAGAACAGCGGCACGAGGCGATCCCCGAACGGACGCCAGTCGTGGCGGTCCCACTCCTGGTCACCCACCGACAGCACCACATAAACCCGGTCGATCACCGGAGAGTTGCACAGCACGCCCAGGGTGTGACGGATCAGGGGCTCGCCGAGCAGGGAAAGATACTGTTTGGGCTGTTCGCTCTTCATCCGGCTGCCGCTGCCGGCGGCGGGCACGATGGCGAAACAACGGCTGGTCTGGGTTCGCATCGGCGCATTTTAACCTCAACTGCCCTCCGGGCTGCCCGGCGGAGGCCCGCGCGGCGCCGGAAAACCGCGTCGCGGCTGGATTACGGGCTTAACCTCGGCCTGTTCCTGCCGCAAAATGGAACATCGTTGCCGTCGAGGCCGTCATGCTGTTTTCCCTGCCTTTCGAACCGCGCCAACTCGAAGCCCTCGCCCTCGCCACCGCCATTGGCCTCTTGATGGGGCTCGAGCGCGAACGCCGGCCTGCGGCCCGCGCTGGCGTACGCACCTTCGGCCTGACGGGCCTGCTCGGTGCCCTGTCGGCGCTGCTGGCCGAGCAGCTGTCGACGCCCGCATTCATCGTGGCCGGCTTTGTGCTGGTGGCGGTGATGATCATCTCCGCCAACCTGCATCAGCCCGAACCCGACGACGACCCCGGCACCACTTCGGTCATCGCGCTGCTGGTGTGCTACAGCCTGGGCGCGATGGTGTGGCTCGGCCACGGACGCCTGGCGGTGATGGCGGCGGTGGGTTCGACAATGCTGCTCTACTACAAGTCTGAGCTGCGCGGCGTCGCGGCCCGCCTCACCGCCCAGGACTGGCGCTCGATCCTGCAGTTTTCGGTGCTGTCGCTGATCGTGCTGCCCATCCTGCCCAATCGGGGCTTCGGGCCCTACGAGGCGATCAACCCCCACCAGGTATGGCTGATGGTGGTGCTGATCTCCGGCGTCAGCCTGGCCGGCTATGCGGCGTTGCGGCTGGTGGGCGCCCGCTATGGTGCACCGCTCCTGGGGCTGCTCGGCGGGCTGGTGTCGAGCACCGCCACAACCATGGTGTTCGCCCGCCACGCCCGGGAGAATCCTGCGATGGCGCCCACCGCCACGCTGGTGATCCTGCTCGCCAACCTCATCATGGTGGTGCGCATCCTCGGGATCGCCTGGGCGCTGTCCCAGCCGGTGGTGCCGCTGCTGGTGACGGGCTGCGGCATGGCGATCCTCTTCGGCGGCGTCGTGATCGCCTTCAACTGGCGCCAGCTGGCCGGCCAGAACACCCTGCCGGTGCCGGAAACCCGCAACCCCACCGAACTGCGCGCTGCCATCGGCTTCGGGCTGCTCTACGCCGGCGTGCTGCTGTGCGCGGCCTGGCTCACCGACATCGCCGGGCGCGGCGGGCTGTATCTGCTGGCCTTCGTCTCGGGGCTCACCGACGTGGATGCCATCACGCTCTCAACCCTCCATCTGTTGAGCGTCGACAAGCTGGAGGCGCCGCCCGCCGCGGTGGCCATCCATTTGGCGATGATCGCCAACCTGATCTTCAAGTCGGCGCTCGCCTTCACCCTCGGCGGCGGCGCCCTTGGCCGTCGCGTGGTGGGCGGAATGCTGGCCGTCGGCGCCGGAATCGCCAGCGGCATCGCATGGTTGGCACACACCTCCTTATAATGGAATCAAGGTTCGCACGTAGCATTCAAGGCAAGAGGAAACCATGGCTCAAGCGTCACAGCGTCTGCCGGCGGTCGCCGGAGTGTTCTATCCCGCCGACCCCCACAGTCTCCACGCTCAGATATCGGGCTACCTGGCTGGCGCGCTGCCCGCCGAAGTGGTGCATTCCCCCAAGGCGATCATCGTGCCCCACGCCGGCTACATCTATTCGGGCGCCGTGGCGGCCAGCGCCTACGCCGAACTCCTGCTGCGCCGCGACGTGATCCGCCGGGTGCTGATCCTCTGCCCGACCCATCGGGTTGCCGTGCGCGGGATGGCCATCCCGGCCGCCCAGTCCTTCATCACCCCGCTGGGCGCGGTGGCCATCGACCGCGCCGCCTGGCTTGCCGCCCGCGAGCTGCCCGGCGTGCTGGTGGACGACCGACCCCACGCCGAAGAACACGCCATCGAAGTCCAGCTGCCCTTCCTGCAGTCCACCGTCGACCACTTCGAGATCCTCCCGATCGCTGTCGGGCAGGTCGACCCGAAACTCGTCGCCGGGCTGCTCGAAGCCCTGTGGGGCGGGCCCGAGACGCTGATCGTCATCAGCTCCGACCTCTCCCACTACCACCCCTACCGCCAGGCCCAGTGGCGCGACAAGGCCACCATCGCGATGATCCACCAGCTCGACCCGAACCTGGACGGCGAACAGGCCTGCGGCGCCGGCGCCATCAACGGGCTGCTGATCGCCGCCCAGCGCCATCATCTCGCGCCCCATCTGCTCGATCTGCGCAACTCCGGCGACACCGCCGGCGACCGCGACCGGGTGGTCGGCTATGCCTCCCTCGCCTTTGCCGAAGACCGCAACCATGCCCACCACTGACGACACCCTCGGCCGCACCCTCCTCAGCCAGGCCCGCAAGGCCATCGCCGACGAACTGGGCCAGCCTGCCCCGGCGGCACTCACCGACCCGCGACTCGACGGGCGCGGCGCCACCTTCGTCACCCTCACCAAGGGTGGCGAGCTGCGCGGCTGCATCGGCAGCCTCAACGCCCACCGGGCGCTCGGCGTCGACGTGGTCGAAAACGCCCGCGCCGCCGCGTTTTCCGACCCGCGCTTCGCGCCGCTTTCAGCCGACGAGTTCAGCAAGGTAAGCGTCGAGGTGTCCCTCCTCAGAGCGCCGAATTTCCTCGAGTTCCGCGACGAAGCCGACGCCCTCGCCCAGATCCGTCCGGGCATCGACGGCGTGATCTTCTTCAACGGCTGCCAGAAAGCCACCTTCCTGCCCCAGGTGTGGGAACAGCTGCCCGACAAGGCCAGCTTCATGGGCGCCCTCAAGCAGAAGGCGCGGCTGCCGGTTGATTTCTGGGGGCCCAACGTGATGATTGCCACCTACCAGGTGGACAAGTGGCACGAGGCACCGCCCAACCCGGAGTAAGACCATGACCGACCATCCCGCCCGCTACTGGCATCCGCTGCCCGACGGCCGCCTCCAGTGCGACCTGTGCCCGCGGGATTGCCGGCTTCACGAAGGCCAGCGCGGCGCCTGCTTCGTGCGCCAGAGGGTCGACGGCAAGATGGTGCTCACCACCTACGGGCGCAGCTCCGGCTTCTGCATCGACCCCATCGAGAAGAAGCCCCTCAACCACTTCCACCCGGGCAGCAGCGTGCTGTCCTTCGGCACCGCCGGCTGCAACCTCGCCTGCAAGTTCTGCCAGAACTGGGACATCTCCAAGAGCCGCGACATGGACCGGCTGATGGACACCGCCGGGCCGGCCGACATCGCCGCGGCTGCGGCGCGCCACCACTGCCGCAGCGTGGCCTACACCTACAACGACCCGGTGATCTTCGCCGAGTACGCCATCGACACCGCCGTGGCCTGCCGCGAAAAGGGCATCGCCAACGTGGCCGTCACCGCCGGCTACATCCACCCGGCCGCCCGGCGCGATTTCTTCGCCGTGATGGACGCCGCCAACGTCGATCTCAAGGCCTTCACCGACGACTTCTACGTGCACCAGTGCGGCGCGCACCTCACGCCGGTGCTCGACACCCTCGCCTGGCTGCACCACGACACCCGCGTGTGGGTCGAGATCACCACCTTGCTGATCCCCGGCCTCAACGATTCCGACGCCGAGATCACCCGGCTCAGCCAGTGGATCGCCACCGAGCTGGGCCCCGACGTGCCGCTGCACTTCACCGCCTTCCACCCGGACTACAAGCTCGACCGGATCCCCGCCACGCCGCCCGCCACCCTCACCCGCGCCCGGCGCATCGCCCGGGACGCCGGGCTGCGCTACGTCTACACCGGCAACGTGCACGACCCGGACGGCAGCGCCACCTACTGCCCCGGCTGCGGCCAGGTGGTCATCGAGCGCGACTGGTACGCCATCGGCGCCTACCGGCTCGATGCCCGCGGCGCCTGCATGGCCTGCGGCACCCCGGTCGCCGGGCGTTTTGCCGAATTTCGCGGGGCTTTCGGGCCGCGCCGTGTTCCAGTGCACATCCACGCCCAGAACGGGTGACGCATTACCTTGTCCACCGACAAAGGGAATGCGATTGTCCCGCCCATGATGAAACTGCGCCACACCGAACTCAGCATTCCGGCCGGCCCCGTCTGGCTGGAAGCGCTCCAGGCCCATGCGCCGGACAGCGCCGGGCTGATCGTCATCGCCCAGACCGCCGTCGGCAACCACCGGGAATCCCGCGAAGCCCACTTTGCCCAGCGCCTGCAGGACGCCGGCTTCTCGACGCTGATCTTCGACCTGCTCACCCGCTACGAAGAAAACCGCGATCCCGACGCCCGCTACAACACGCCGCTCCTTGGCCAGCGCATCAACGCGCTGTTCGAATGGCTGCGCCACCAGCCGCCGCTGGGCGATCTGCCCATTGGCCTGGTGGCCAGCGGCACCGGCAGCGCGGCGGCGATCCGCGCCATCGCCCGCGAGCCCGAGATGATCGGCGCCTTCGTGTGCCGCGGAGGACGGCCTGGCCTCGCCGGGATCACCCCGCTGCGCCAGGTGGCCTGCCCGACCCTGCTGATCGTCGGCAGCCACGACGAGAACCTGCCCAACGTGCGCCAGGCCTTCGACCTGATCGGCGGCCGCAAGATGTGGCGCTCGATTGCCGGCACCGACGAGTTCTTCCGCGAACCCGGCGCCCTCGACGACACCGCAACACTGGCGGTCGAGTGGTTCCACACCCATCTCAAGCGCAAGCCGGCCCAGCAGGGCGCAGCTTGACGCCCCGCCAGGCGTCTCTTTTGAAACGAAATCTGTTTTATTTGAAACAAACCACTTAGAAGCTGCGGCCCATCGTCCGGTGAGGCAAGCCGGCTTCCTCGTACTCCTCGCCTTCCGGCACAAAGCCGAAACGCGCGTAAAAACCCAGCGCGTGGGTCTGGGCATTGAGCACCACCCGCGCCATGCCCCGCCGCTGCGCCTCGTCGATCAGCGCCTGCAACAGCAGCGCGCCCACGCCCCGACCGCGCCAGGTCGCCAGCACCGCCATCCGCCCGATGTGCCCATCGGGAAGGAGCCGTCCGGTACCAACCGCTTCATCGCCCGCCAGCGCCAGCGCGTGGCACGACAGCGGGTCGAACTCGTCCAGCTCCAGCTCGGCCGGCACCTTCTGCTCGTCCACAAAAACCGTAAAGCGGATCGGCGAGGCCTGCCCGGAAAGCTCATCCCAGCTTCCCAGCCGAACGGTCAGCGCCCCGCTCACGCCAGAATCTCCACCGGCGTGCCGGCTGGCACCAGGTCGAACAGCTCGGCCACCTCACGGTTGCGCATCCTCACGCAGCCGATGGACAGCGGCACGCCCATCGGTTCGGTGTCGGGCGTGCCATGGATGTAGATATAGCGGCGCATGGTGTCCACGTCGCCCAGCCGGTTGAAGCCCGGCTCCTTGCCGGACAGCCACAGGATGCGGGTGAGGATCCAGTCCCGTTCGGGCATCTGCGCGCCCACTTCGGGCGTCCACACCTCGCCGGTCGGGCGACGGCCGCGGAATGCTGCGCCGATGGGCGCTCCGGCGCCGATCCTGGCCCGCACGATGTGGCGACCACGGGGCGTGCGATGGCTGCCGGTCTGCTCGCCTGGGCCGTTCTTAGCGGTGGACACCAGATAGCGGCGGATGCATGCGCCGTCGTCGCCAATGAGTTCGAGCGTCTGGGTGGGAATGTGGATTCGGATCAGCACGATGGGGTCGCTCCCGCCGGTCGTTTGCGTCGAGCGGCAAAAAAACCGGACAAAAGTCCGCCACAGGTGTCGGCGAGCACGCCTCCGGCCACCTCGGCGTGATGGTTTAGGCGTGTCTCGCCAAAAAGATCGATTACGCTTCCCGCTACGCCCGTCTTCGGGTCACGTGCGCCGAAGACCACCCGGGCGATCCGTGCATGCAAAATCGCCCCGGCGCACATGACGCATGGTTCAAGCGTGACGTAAAGTGTGCAGCCGGGCATCCGGTAATTGGCCAGCGTTGCGGCGGCATCGCGCAGCGCCATCACTTCGGCGTGGGCGGTCGGATCGTGCCGGCCGATGGGCTGGTTGAACCCCCGGCCGACGATCTGCCCGTCGGGTGCAACGATCAGCGCACCCACCGGCACTTCGCCGGCTCGCCCTGCCTCCTCGGCAAGATCGAGGGCAAGGCGCATGAAGTGGGCGTCCGCTTCAGGACATGAAGGAGTCATGGTAAGGCTCAAACCGGCTTTTGGATCACAAAAGACAGATTTTAAAGCACCAACGTGGAAACGCCCGCCCTGACAGCGATGACGGCAACCCCGACGGGAAAGGACTCATGATTTCCGACCCTGGCCGCGAACCGATGCTCGATTCGCCTGCCGCGCCAAACTCAACTCCGTCGCCAGCCGCTGCGGCCGGCGACGCATTGCTACGCGCCCATCCAGCGGCCCTGGCAGGGCTCTACGCCGTGGCCGCGGTAATGCTTCTGGCGCTGGCCGACCGTCTCCTGCCCACCAGCCTGTCCGACCACGCGAGCAGCATCCTGATCGGCCTCACTGCCGTTCTGTTGTTCGTGCTGCGCTCACCTGCCCGTGCCAACGTCCCCCCGGCGACCGTTCAACCTGCTGTCGCCAGCGCAACGCAAGGCCCCGCCGAATTCAGTGCCGATCCGATCACCGACGATACAGACACTGTGTTCCGCGAGGCGTTGAAGGACGTCCGGCACGTGCTCTACCGCTTCAACCCTGCGCACGAGTGCTACGACTACATCTCGGCCTGCGCCGAGAGCTGGCTCGGTACGTCCGTCGAGGTGCTCTGTGCACCGGGCGGCTGGCATCACTTCGCCCGGCGCGTGCCCACTGACGACCTGGGGCGCGTCTGGGCGCAGATCGGCGCCGCACTCGAGAACCCCGGCACCGAACCCGTCGGCATCACCGCAGAATACCGTCTCGAAACCGCCACTGGCGAGCACCTGTGGGTCCGCGACGCGATGACCCTGCTGCGCAATCCCGACGGCACCCTCAAGGCCATCGTCGGAAGCGCCAGCGATCACACCGCCGAACGCGCCACTCACGAATATCTCCAGGTCACCCTGCGCAGCATCGGCGAGGCGGTGATCGCCACCGACCTCCAGAACCGCGTCACGCTGATGAACCCGGTCGCCGAGGCGCTCACCGGCTGGAGCGAGGACGAAGCCCGGGGCCAGCCGCTCGCCGCCGTATTCGTGATCGAAGACGATGCCCACGGCCGCCCCACCCTCGTCAATCGCCGCGGCGAACGCCGGCCGATCGCCTACAGCAGCGCACCGATCCGCGTCCCCCCCCACGCCGCCCACGACACCAGCCTGGGTGAGGTACTGGTGATCCGTGACCAGACCGCCGAAAGCAAATCCCGACAAGCCATCGCCGATCAGCAGGCGCGCTACCGTGCTCTGGTCGAAAACGCGCCGGTGGGCATCTTCCACTATGGCAGCGACCTCAAGATCAGCTACTGCAACAGCCGGCTGGCCGAGATCCTGCACGCATCGCCCGAGCAACTCCAGGGCGTGGATCTCCACTCCCTTGATGACGAGGCCATCCTGTCTATCCTCCAGGGCGCCCTCGCCGGCCAGCGCGGCGCCTACGACGGCCCCTTCGTCGCGCCCCAGTCCACCAACGTGCACATCCTGTCGATCCGGGTTGCGCCCGAGTTCGATGCCAGCGGCCAGTTGATCTTCGGCGGCGTCGGCATCGTCGAGGATCGCACCGCCTACCTCGAAGCCGAAGAGCAACTGCGCGACACCAAGGAGCGCTACGTCCTCGCCCAGCGCGGCACCAACGAAGGCCTGTGGGACTGGGACCCGAACACCCGCCACCTGTACCTGTCGTCGCGCCTGCTGTCACTGCTGGGTCTCAAGAGCGACACCCTGCGCACCACCGGCGAAGAATGGCTCAAGCTGATCCATCCGGACGACCGCGGCCGCTACCGGGCCGACGTGATCGCCCACCTGCGCGGCGAAACCGATCACTTCGAATCGGAATACCGGCTCGCCGACAAGGACGGCAAGTTCCACTGGGTGCTCGCCCGCGGCCTCGCCCATCGCAACCAGGAGGGCCGCGCGGTGCGCATCGTCGGTTCAATCGGCGACATCACCGCGCGCAAGCTCGCCGAAGAACAACTGAAGGCCGAGCGCGACTTCTCCCGCGGCCTGATCGACAGCCTGCCGGCGCCCTTCTTCCTGTTCGACCAGCAGGGCCGGCTGGTGCTGTGGAACCGCTTCGTCTCCGAACTCACCGGCCTGCCCGACACTGAACTCCAGAACGCGGAGGCCGAAACCCTGGTCATTCCCGAGCAGGAGCCGCTGATGGCGCACCGCATCGAGTCGGCGCTGAGCTCCGGTGAGGCCTCGGCCGAAGTCATGCTGCGCCGCGTCGACCGCGAACCGGTGCCCTTCCTGGTGGTGGGCCGCCGGGTCATCCTGGACGGCAAGCCGCACATCGTCGGCGTCGGCACCGACCTCACCGAGCGCAAGTTTGCCGAACGCGCCATCAAACGCCTCAACACCGAACTCGAACGTCGGGTGGCCGAGCGCACCTCGCAGCTCAGCGCCGCCCTCAACGAGCTCGAGAGCTTCAGCTATTCGGTGTCCCACGACTTGCGGGCGCCGTTGCGCGCCATCGAGGGCTACAGCGCCATCCTCGGCTCTGATTACGGCGACAAGCTGGATGAGGACGCGAAGGAGCTGCTCCGCCGCGTCCGCGCGGCCGTGCACCGCATGGGCCAGCTCATCGACGATCTGCTCACCTTGTCACGCGTCAGCCGGAAGGAGCTCGAACGCCGGCCGGTCGATCTCTCCCAGCTCGCCCAGGCGATCTGCGAGGAGCTCCACCAACAGGAACCCGCCCGCGAGGTGCACGTGGACATCTCCCCCAACCTGGTGGTCGAGGGCGACCCGAGCCTGATGCGCACGGTGCTCGAGAACCTGCTGGGCAATGCCTGGAAATTCACTGGCCGGGTCGAACATCCGTCGATCCGCTTCGAGGCCACGGTGCACGAAGGCTTCGACGCTTTCGTGGTGCGCGACAACGGTGCAGGCTTCGACATGCGGTACCGGGAAAACCTCTTCCGGCCGTTCCAGCGCCTGCACTCGGATCGGGAATTCCCCGGCACCGGCATCGGTCTCGCCACCGTCGCCCGCATCGTCCGCCGCCACGGGGGCGAGGTGTGGGCCGAGGGCGAAGTGAACAACGGCGCGTCGCTCTATTTCAGCATCGGCCAGACACCGCTGCTGGGCAGCAACTGAACCCACCGCACGCAGGCCCAGATCTCAAAGCAGAACCGGGCGATTCGGCAGTTCGTCGGGGTTGTCGGGCCGGGCCGGGAACGGCCCCGCGAGCAGATCGCCCACCGCACGCACCGCCTCGACCGATCCCTCGCCAAAACGGCCGTCACGGAAGGCCGCCTCCATCGTACGGCACACCGCATCCCAGGCGGCCTGCGGCACGCATCGGGCGATGCCGCGGTCGGCGACGATCTCCACCCGGTGGTCCAGCCACTGAACGTAGATCAGCACCCCGGTGTTCTCCTCGGTATCCCACACCCGAAGACGTGAGAAAACCTCCACTGCCCGCGCCCGGGCCGTGGCATCGCGCAGCAGGTCAGACAGTTCCAGGCCTGCCTCCACGGCAAAGCGGATCTCACCACGATGGCGCACCTCCGATGCCGCAACCGCCGCGTCGATGGCAGTCATGACCTCCGACGTAAACGTTCGGCTGAGCACCCATGACGGCGTGAAAAGGTGACGAAGAATGCGTCCGATCCGCATTACCACTCTCCCGACGCGCCGCCGCCACCAAAACCACCACCACCACCCGACCAGCCGCCGCTGCGGCCGCCTCCGAAACCACCGCCAAGCCCACCGAAGCCACCACCGCCAATCGGCGGGCCGCCGCCACCGATGCGTCCGGATCCGCCGCTGCCGGCAACCAGCGAAAAGACGAACGCCAGCGCTGCGCCCACCGCACCGACCAGAACGACGCTGGTCAGCGTCCAGGCGCCAAACCCGACGATCCCGGCGGCGATGGTCGAACCCAACAAACGGCCAAAGATCGCCTTCAACACACTGCCCACAACGAGCGTGAAGATGATGCCAAGCACCACAGCTTCCTCAAGCCCCATCTGCTGGTCTTCGGCGCCAGCCGCACTCGGGGTGGGTGCCGGCAACGTTTCGCCATTGACCTGCGCTGTCAGTGCCGCGACACCGGCCTCCACACCACCGGGAAAATCCCCCGCCTTGAAACGCGGCGCCACCACCTCGGAGATGATCCGCTTGGCGATGGCATCCGGCACCGCCCCTTCGAGCCCATAGCCAACCTCGATGCGCATCCGCCGGTCGTCCCGGGCGACAACGAAAAGCACGCCATCGTCGACACCCTTGCGCCCCAGTCGCCAGGCCTCAGCCACGCGCAGGGCGTAGGACTCGATGGGTTCAGGTCGGGTTGAGGAAACGATGAGCACCGCCAGCTGGGCGCCCTTGTCCTTTTCAAGCTGGACAAGCTGCACCTCCAGCGCCTGCCTGCGCCCTTCTGGCAACAGGCCGATGGTGTCGGTGACGTGGGCGCTGAGCGCCGGAACCGGCTGCAGCTCCTGGGCAAAGGCCAGCCCGAAAAGCCCAAGCCACAGCCCGACCAGCCATCCGATCACGCGCACCGGCGCCACGGTGGGATGCGCCTGGACGGGCTTACTGACCTGCCGGCTTGGCCGGAGCCGCCGGCGCGCCGAAGTTGACCTTGGGCGCTTCGCTGATGGCGGCTTCATTCTCCACCGAGAAATTGGCCTTCGGCTTGGCGCCGACCACCATCGCGGTAAGGTTGTTGGGGAAGGTGCGCACCGTCACGTTGTAGTCCTGTACGGCCTTGATGTAGCGGTTGCGGGCCACGGTGATGCGATTCTCTGTGCCTTCGAGCTGGGCCTGCAGATCGCGGAAGTTGGCGTCGGCCTTGAGGTTGGGGTAATTCTCGCTCACCACCAGCAGGCGTGACAGCGCACCCGAGAGTTCGCCCTGAGCCTTCTGGAATTTGGCCATGGCTTCCGGATCATTCACCAGCTCCGGTGTGACCTTCATGCCCGCCACGTTGGCACGGGCCTCGGTCACCTGGGTCAGCACTTCCTTTTCGTGGGAGGCGTAGCCCTGGACAACCTGCACGAGGTTCGGGATCAGATCGGCCCGGCGCTTGTACTGGTTGAGGACCTCGGACCAGGACGCGTTGACCTCCTCGTCGTTAATCTGGATCTGGTTGTAGCCGCAGCCCGATAAAAGCAGCAGCGAGAGGATCATCGACAGGAAAAGCTTGATACGCATGGTGTGTCCTCGTCAGAAAAAATGTCTGAAGCCAAAGCTGAATCAATCATTCTAGCGAATCGGGATAAACCCAAGGCACCGCCCATCCGACGCCATCAATTCTTGCAATCAGACTGGCGCGGCCTTCAAACGTTTCATTGCTGCCCGGGCAAAACAAAGATCCTCCCAAGCCTTGGCCTTGTCAGAGAGATTACGCAGCAGATAAGCCGGATGGTATGTCACCACCACCGGAATGCCGCGAAACTCGAACAGTTTCCCGCGCGCGGCAGCGATCCGAACTTCCTGGTTGAGCAGCGCCTGGGCCGCCGGACGGCCGAGGGCAACGATCAGCCGTGGCTTGATCAGTGCGATCTGGCGCTCCAGGTACGGGAAGCATGCCGCGAGTTCATCGGTTTCTGGCGTGCGGTTGTTGGGCGGACGGCACTTGACGGCGTTGCCGATGTACACATCGTTGCCCCGCGCAAGGCCAATGCTTGCCAGCATGTTGTCGAGCAGCCTGCCGGCCTGACCGACAAAGGGTTCGCCCCGCTCGTCTTCCTCGGCGCCCGGCCCCTCGCCTACGAATAGCCAGTCCGCCTGCCGGTCGCCCACGCCTGGCACGGCCTGTTTGCGCCGCTTGCACAGGGCGCAGGCATCGCACTCGCGGATGCGCGCTTCGAGATCATCCCAGTCCAGTCCGGCAACATCGCCGGCCGGCGCTGGCTGAGGCACCGGGGCCTGCGCAGCAACCGGAGCGGGGACGACCGGCTCTGGCACCGATGATTCGGGTTGCGCCTCCTCGACCCGCTCGACCCCACGTAGCCGCCACAAGGGCGCCAGCCCCATCTCCCGGAGAATCGCGTCGCGGCGTCGATTCACAGGGGCAGCCTCATCACCAGCGCATCTTCCCGCCCGCCTTTTGCCGGGTAGTAGCCCTTGCGGCGCCCGATGGTCTCGAAGCCAGCTTGCGCATACAAGGCCAGCGCCGCCGCGTTGGACGGGCGCACTTCCAGATAAAGCTGCGTCGCACCCGCCCCGCGGGCAGTGCTGGCCAGATGATCGAGGAGCCGACGGCCCAGCCCGCCCCGCTGGCGATCCGCCACCACACTGATATTGAGTATGTGAGCTTCGTCGATCACCCGCATCAGCACCGCGTAACCCACCGGCTCCACGCCGTCGAGCATCATCCAGCAACCATAACCGGCCGACAGGGAATCGGAGAAATTGCCCTCCGACCAAGGAAACGGATACAGCAAGCAGTCCTGGGCGGCAACCCAGGCCAGATCGGATTCCTGCATGGGCATGAAGCCGAAATCGCCAACGGTCATGCCTTGCCACCGCGGGCGAGGCGCTCGGCCGTGGTCATTGCAACCTTGTCGCGCACGTAAAGCGGCGCTGCCAGAGCCGCATCGATGGTTTCGCCGCGGGCAAGACGCACCGCAGCCAGCCGGGCGACGCTCGAAGCGAGCGGCACCGGGGACGCATCGAAGCCCGTCAGGCGCTCACCCACGGCGGGCACCAGCGTATCGCCATAAGCCTTGAAGGCCGATCCGAAACCGAACCATTCGCCTTCGGCCGGTAGCCGCACCCCGTCTGGTGCCGCACAGGCGGGCGCCAGGCACTCCACCAACTGATCGTCCCGGCGCTCGTAGGCCGCAAAGTAGACCTCGGACATGCGTGCATCGACGGCCACGAAGATCGCGCCGGAATCATCTGCGCACTGGCTCGCCAGCGCTTCCAGCGTGCCCACGGGTACCACCGGCTTACCCGCCCCCATCGCCAGCCCCTGCACCACGCCGCAGGCCAACCGCAGGCCGGTGAATGCACCAGGGCCAGCGCCAAAGGCAATGGCATCCAGATCGGCCAGGGTAGCGCCCGCGTCGGCGAGCAGCGCAAGGATTTCGGGAAGGAGGGTTTCGGAGTGGCCGGGACGACCAGCAACCGACCGCTCGCTGAGACGTTCGCCGTCGAGCAGGGCGACGGAAGCGGTTTCGGTGGAAGTTTCGATGGCGAGGATTTTCATGGCCCGCGCATTCTACCGTTTCCGGGACGGCGAGCCGCAGCCGCGTTGCGCGATCGAAGCTTAATCGCGCCGACGCATCGGGCCGTAAACATCACGGCCGGCTTCGTGGATATCGTGACGCAACTGACGGCGCTCCTCGGATGACCAGCGCCGCGGATTACGGCTGTCTTCGGAATCCGGACGACGCTGCTGACCATCCGGGACAAGGCCCTGCGCGTCACGCATCTGCCCCTGGCGATCGTACGGTCCGGCATAAGAACGCAACCACGCGCCTGCCCGCTCGACACCCTCTGCCGAAGCGACGCTGCCCGCACCCAGCCCCACGCCGCCCGTCAGCACGAGACCGAAGAGGTACAGTTTCGACAATGTCTTCCGAGGTTCCATGGGCTGAATCCTAACCTGATCGATTTGATTCTGGCAGCCCCGCCGAGGAATGAAATCAACCTTTGTAAGAGGATGTTAGACCCTCATCCCGGCTTACGTTTGCTTACCCGCCTCCACCTGACCGTCTGGCGGCCGGACGGGTGAGGCGCTAGGATTCGGCTCATGGAAAAAGAGAGCTATCGCATTCTGGTCGTCGATGACGACCTCCGCCTTCGGGACCTTCTCAAGCGCTACCTGAGCGAGCAGGGCTTTGCCGTCAAGACGGTGAGCGACGCCGCCCAGATGGATCGCGCCATCCTGCGCGAACACTTTGACCTGATGGTGCTCGATCTCATGCTCCCCGGCGAAGACGGCCTGTCGATATGCCGGCGCCTGCGCGGCACCAACAACCCGATCCCCATCGTGATGCTCACTGCCAAGGGCGACGATGTGGACCGCATCGTTGGCCTCGAGATGGGCGCCGATGACTACTTGCCCAAGCCCTTCAACCCCCGAGAGCTCGTCGCCCGCATCCACGCCGTGCTTCGGCGCCAGCCTCAAACCCCGCCGGGCGCTCCCGCAACCGAAGACGAAGACGTGCGCTTTGGCCAGATCGTCGTTCAGCTGGGCACCCGGGTGCTCGTGCGAAACGGTGAGGAGACCCTGCTCACCACCGGCGAATTCGCACTGCTCAAAGTGCTGCTGCTGCATCCGCGCCAGCCCCTGTCCCGTGATCGGCTGATGGAACTCGCCCGGGGCCGTGAATACGACGTCTTCGATCGATCCATCGACGTGCAGATATCCCGACTGCGCAAATTGATCGAAGAAGACCCCGGCAAGCCCCGCTACATCCAGACGGTATGGGGCTTCGGCTACGTCTTCGTGCCGGACGGCAACAAGCACACCGCCCAGTAACGCCGATCCGTGTCATCGCTCCACCCTCGCGCCCTCCTGCCCGGCTCCCTGCTGTGGCGGATCTTCCTGCTGGTGGCAGTGCTGATGCTCGCCTCGGTCACGGTGTGGTCCGTCATCTTCAGCCACTTCGACCAGCAGAATCGGGCACGTCAGACGGCGCAGACCGTGGTCAGCATCATCAACCTGACCCGCACAGCATTGCTCAATGCCGACCCGGCCCTGCGCAAGGATCTGCTGCTGGATCTGGCCACCCTCGAGGGCATCCGGATCTACCCGTCTGAGCCCCAGGACAAGATCGCTCCGCTCGAAGACACCGCCGTGCTGCGCCAGGTGATGACCGACGTGCGCATGCAACTGGGTGCCGACACCCGCTTCGCGTCATCGTGGGAAGGCCTGCCGGGTTTCTGGGTGAGCTTCCGGATCGAGGCCGACGACCCGGCCGACCGCAACGACTTCTGGGTGATGTTGCCCGCCGAGCGGATCATCCGCCCCCACGCCCGCGAATGGATGTGGTGGGGCCTTGCCGCACTGAGCCTGGCGATGCTGGGTGCCTACGTGATCGTTTCGCGCCTGAACCGCCCGTTAAGGGCGATGGCTGTCGCAGCCCGCACCGTCGGCCGGGGCGAGATCCCACCGCAGCTTCCCGAAAGCGGCCCGGCCGAAGTCGCCGACCTCGCCCACGCATTCAACCAGATGTCCAACGACCTCCAGCAGCTGGACGCCGACCGGGCCTTGATCCTCGCCGGCGTCTCCCACGACCTTCGCACACCGCTTGCCCGCCTGCGCCTGGGCGTGGAGATGTGCGGTGCCGATCCGTCCGACGTGGATGCAATGGTTTCCGACATCGAGGACATGGACCGGATCATCGGACAGTTCCTGGAGTTCTCCCGCATCGATGGCGGTGAGGCGCTCACCGATGTGGATCTGGGAGAGCTCGCCGACGAACTGGCGGGCATGTATGCGCGACGCGGTATCTTGATCGATGTCAGGCGCAGCAGCGCTCCCGCAGCGCTTGCCCGGCCCCAGGCTCTGCGCAGAGCCATCACCAACCTGATCGAAAATGCGCTCAACTACGCAGGTGGCCCACCCGAGTTGGAGGCCGGCGTATTCGGTGGCCATCCCGTCCTCCATGTCCTTGACCGCGGACCTGGCATCCCGGCGTCGGAAACCGAACGCGTCAAGCGCCCATTCACACGGCTGGAGGCCGCGCGCAGCAACACCAAAGGCTCGGGACTTGGTCTCGCCATCGTGGACCGGATCATTCGCGGGCAATCCGGCGAATTCCAGCTGAGCCCACGCGTCGGCGGCGGTTTGGATGCCTATATCCTGCTCCAGCCTGCGCCAAAGGTCTCAAGTTGAAGCTAAAATCGAGGCAATCTACCTTAATGGCGCAAATTCCATGATTCTGTTCCGCCAGTTCTTCGACGATGCCAGTTCGACGCTGACCTACCTGCTGGCCGATCCCGTTACCGGTGACGCCGTGATCATCGATTCGGTCAAGGCTCACCTGGGCGCCTATCTCAGTTTTCTTCAGGAGCAGGAGCTGCAGCTCGACTGGGTGCTCGAAACCCATATCCACGCCGACCACATCACCGGTTCGGCCGGCCTGCGCGAACTTACCGGTGCCCGCAGCGCCATGGGTCGATCAGGCGGCGCCGGTTGCGCCGATCGGCTACTCGGCGACGGTGACACCATCGTCTTCGGTAACCAGGTGATCCGCGTCATCCCCACACCGGGCCACACACCCGGCTGTGTAACCTATCAATGGCGCGATCGGATCTTCACAGGCGATGCGCTGCTGATCGGTGCCTGCGGCCGCACCGATTTCCAGGGCGGTGACGCTGGTCAGCTTTACGACAGCGTCACCGAGCGGCTATTCACGCTCCCCGACGAAACTCTGGTCTACCCAGGCCACGATTACCGCGGCGCCCGTGTGTCGTGCATCGCCCAGGAGAAACTGAGCAATCCACGTTTCACGGGGCACAACCGCCAGAGCTTCATCGAACAGATGGCTGCACTTCAGTTGCCCCGCCCCGAAATGATGGACGAAGCCCTGCCCACCAACCTCAATTGCGGTCGCAGCCGCTCGCTGGATGTCCATGGCGCCTGAGCAAGCCACCACTGCCTATGCCCAGCTTGGCGGCGAAGAAACCCTTCGCCGCCTCGTCCATCGCTTTTACGCGCTGATGGACACGCTGCCGGAAGCCTGGGAACTCCGCCAGATGCACCCGCAAGATCTCTCCGGCTCCGAAGAAAAGCTCTTCATGTACCTGAGCGGCTGGCTCGGCGGACCACCGCTTTACGAGCAGGCCAACGGCCACCCGCGCCTGCGTGCCCGCCACCTCCCCTTCACGATCACCAGTGCAGAACGCGACCAATGGCTGATGTGCATGAACCTGGCACTTGACGAGATACTCCCTGACCACCCCTTGCGGCCACGCCTGTGGGGCGCCATCGAAGGCCTCGCCGATCACATGCGCAACAAGGCCGATCCGCCGGGTGTCAGTGCATGATTCCTTCTCCGCCGATAGCCGGCCCCTTCCGGCGCCGGCTGTAATTCAGTACAGTATGTCCGTTTGCAACCCGGACCGTCCGGCCCACCTGTCTCCATTCCCGCGTCCTGCCGAGTCGTCTCCCAGCGTCCTGCGATGAAATTCCTCTTCGACCTGTTTCCGATCATCCTGTTCTTCGTCGCGTACAAGTTTGCCGGCATCTTCGCTGCTACCGCGGTGGCCATCGTGGCAACCGTTGGTCAGATCGCCTGGGTGTGGTTCCGGCATCGCAAGGTTGACACCATGTTGTGGGTCAGTCTCGCCATCGTCAGCATTTTCGGCGGCGCCACGCTGATCTTCCAGAACCCTACCTTCATCAAGTGGAAGCCCACCGTTCTCTACTGGTTTTTTGCACTGGCGCTGGTGTTTTCGGCCCATGTCCTCAAGAAGAACCTCATTCGCACGATGCTCGAAGCCCAACTCAAGCTACCCGAGCACCTGTGGCAGACAGTCAATCTCGCCTGGTCAGGCTTTTTCGCCTTGATGGGGGTGCTGAACCTGTTGATCGCCTACAACTTTTCCGAAGACACCTGGGTCAACTTCAAGCTCTTCGGCGGCATGGGCCTGATGCTCGTGTTCGTGCTGGCCCAGGGAATGCTGCTCTCCCGCTACATTGAAGAGGAACCCAAGTAATGCTGTATGTCCTGATCGGCGAAGATGCCCCCGGCTCCCTGGACAAGCGTCTCGCTGCGCGTCCCGAACACGTTGCCCGCCTGCAGGCGCTGCAGGCAGAGGGACGGCTGGTCCTGGCAGGCCCCTGCCCTGCTGTGGACTCCCCGGACCCCGGCCCGGCCGGCTTCACCGGCAGCGTGATCATCGCCGAGTTCCCTTCCCTCGCCGAAGCCGAGGCCTGGGCCGCGGCAGATCCCTACATGACCACCGGCGTGTTCACCCGTTGCACCGTCAAGCCCTTCCGGAAAACCCTGCCGTGAGCGTCATCGATGAGATCCGCCGGCGGCTTGCTGTCCTGGCGCCGGTCAAGGTCGAGCTGATCGACGACAGCGCCCTTCACGCCGGCCATGCGGGTGCCCGCTCCGGCGGCGGGCATTACCGGTTGTCCATTGTCTCGGCGGCGTTCGCGGGCAAGAACACCGTCGCCCGCCACCGGATGATTTACGATGCCCTCGGCGACATGATGCGCAAGGAAATCCACGCCCTTGCCATCCAGGCAGAAACCCCGGAAGACTTCTAATTCTTCACCCCCTACACCACACAAGGAAAACTGATGAAAACCCTCCCGAGCCGTCTGGTCGTCTCCCTCTTCGCGGCCTTCGTTGCGCTGCCCGCCCTTGCCCAGACTGTTGCAACCGTCAATGGCACCACCATCCCCCAGGCCCGCGCCGACGTGATGATCTCCGAACAGAAGTCCCAGGGCGCCCCCGACTCCGAGCAGCTGCGCAATGCCGTCAAGGAAGAACTGGTGCGCCGCGAGATCCTCTCCCAGGAAGCCCGCAAGAAAGGCTTCGAGAAGAACAGCAACGTACAGGCCCAGATGGATCTCGCTCGTCAGGCCGTACTGATTCGCGCTTACCTGCAGGATTACGTCAAGTCCCACCCGGTCACCGATGCAGACGTGAAATCCGAGTACGACAAGATCAAGTCCCAGCTCGGCGACAAGGAATACAAGGCCCGCCACATCCTCGTCGAGAAGGAAGAGGACGCCAAGGCCATCATCGCCAAGCTCGAAAAGGGTGAGAAGTTCGAGGAACTGGCCAAGCAGTCCAAGGATCCAGGCTCCCGCGAGAAGGGCGGCGATCTCGGCTGGGCCAACCCGGCCGGTTTTGTGAAGCCTTTTGCCGATGCCCTCACCAAGCTCGAAAAGGGCAAGATCACCACCACGCCGGTGAAGACCGATTTCGGCTACCACGTCATCAAGCTTGAAGACAGCCGCGCCCTCAAGGCCCCCGCTTTTGACGAAGTGAAGGGCCAGCTCAAGCAACGTCTCGAGCAACAGAGTGTCGAACGCCATATCGCCGACCTGCGCTCGAAGGCTGCCGTCAAGTAATCTGTTCGGCCCCTGCCCCGAAAGCCGACGCGTCAGCGTCGGCTTTTTTGCTTTTTGGGCCCGGCTCGCCACGTACGCGGTGTCGAGCAGTTCGGCCCGAGCCCGTCGGGAGGTCAGCATGGACATCACACCCCAACCGCGCCAGGAACCCTTCTGGCACCTCCTGTACCGCTATCTCTGGCCGTTTGCGTGCTTCAGGGACGTAACCCGGGGCACCCTGCTCGAACGCCGGCAGAACTACCGTCACAACCGCGAGATGGGCGTTTACCTGCCCGGCTTCATGGCCAAGTGGGCAACCCTTACGCTCGTTTTCTTCTTGCTCGGCATGGCTTTCGAGGAGCTGCTCGAAGTAGTCCTCCCCGCCGCCTGCTGTTACGTCACGAGCACCTGGGCGCTGACGATCTGCGTACAGCTGAGCGTGGCATGGCTGTGGCTTAGGCGGTTTCCAGAACTTCACTGATTTGGCGCGACTCATCACCGCCCAGCGGTTCCTGCGAGCCCGTCCAATGCGACCTCCCTCCCCTGCACCCACGCCGCCGCCGCACCACCATGACAACGCCGGACGCGTGTCACGCAATTAGCTTATACATATTGATTCCACGTATACATTGTGTATACACTTACAGCAACTCAACAACTGCATGGAATGCGCACTGCGCCATCCAGGTTCTCGATGGGAAACGGTGCAAGCTCCTCGATGTCCCGTGAAACGTGCTCTACGCCTCCCCCCACATCCAGACCCTACGGCCGTTCACAACGCGCGTTACCGCCGTCGCGTTCAAGATCTGGCGGCAAGCCTCCCCCCGAAGGGCGCACCAGCCAGCTATGACGCTGAGACAGCGGGCGAATCCTCTCGCGAGCCCGTCGCGTGGATCGAACGCCGCAAACCCAACTCCGCCAGCTTCAGCCGCATCTTCCCAATCCTTGAGTTCGCAGCCCGCCCGCCTACCTGGCGTGCGACCGGCACATCTCACATCGACATGCAGATTTGGCGCCAGCGAGCGCCGCTGGTCGAACGCGCCCGCCTCACCCCAAGAATGAAAGTCCTAATGGGCCGTTGCCTCCAGATCGCCGCACTACGTCATCCAACCTATTGCGACGCGATGCCGAGAGCAGCGAACTCAGTCTCATCCAGCCTCAGTGCGCCGCCGCTCACGATCTGGACATAGCCCACCACTACCGCTTGTTCGCTTTCAGACATACGCAGCCCTGACTCGCATCGTCATCGGGGCCTAATTCTCCTTGGGTCATCCCTACCTGAATCAGGTTTTCAGACCATGAACCGACTGTGTTTCCGCCTTGTCTTCAACCCCACCCGTGGCATTCCGATGGCTGTCGCCGAGTCCGCGCGAAGCCATCCGCGGGGCGGCACTCCCGGACGCGACGCGTCGCCCGGTCGCACCTTTCATTCACAGTGCGAGACGCACCTTCGGGCGCTTGCTGCCGCCGTGATGTTCATCAGCGGGAGCCTTCTGTGGCCCGCCCAGGCCGGCGCGCAGATCGTCGCAGATGCGCACGCGCCCGGTGGTCAACGCCCGACCATCCTGACTGCCCCGAACGGCGTCCCCCTCGTCAATATCCAGACCCCAAGCGCAGCCGGCGTGTCGCGCAACACCTACAGCCGATTCGACATCCCTGTCGCTGGCGCCATCCTCAACAACGCCCGTGGTACCGCCACCACCCGCCTCGGTGGCCTCGTGCAAGGCAACCCATGGCTCGCCGGCGGAAGTGCAAAGGTCATCCTCAACGAGGTGAATGCTGCCAACCCCAGCCAGTTGCTCGGTTACCTCGAAGTCGGCGGAGCCCGGGCGGAAGTCATCATCGCCAACCCTGCCGGGATCCTCTGCAACGGCTGCGGTTTCATCAACGCAAACCGTGCCACCCTCACCACGGGCGCACCGGTCGTCACCGAAGGCCGCCTCGACGGCTACCGCGTTGGCACTGGCGAGATTGTCGTCGACGGCCTCGGTCTCGACGCCCGGGACACGGACTTCACGCACCTCATCGCACGGGCAATCCGCCTCAACGCGGGCGTTTGGGCCCAGGATCTGCAAGTCACCACCGGCGCCGCGGATGTCACCGCAGATGGAAGCGCCGCCACGCCGCGCACCCCGGCCAGCCCGGCACCGACGATCGCCCTCGACGTGGCAGCGCTGGGTGGCATGTATGCCGGCAAGATCCACCTCATCGGCACCGAAGCCGGCGTGGGCTTCCGGAACATCGGCCAGATCGGTGCCGCAGCGGGTGAGGTGCGCATCGACCAGCGTGGCTGGATCGACAACAGCGGGCAGATCGACAGCGCTACCCGGCTCACCCTCTCCACGCCGGCCACCCTCGCCAGCAGCGGAGCGCTACGGGCTGGCAGCGATGCAGTGCTGACCGCCGACGCCGGACTTACGCTCGATGGCAGCACCGTGGCGGCTGGCGATCTCAGCCTAGCCACCACGGGGCCCGGAGCCCGCGTTACCAGCGGCGCCAACGCCTGGCTCGTCGCAGGTTACGGGACCGCGGGGGGCGCACTCAAGCTCAGCGCCGCCGGCCCCCTGGCGGCCCATGGCACACTCATCGGCGGCACCACCATCGACGCTCGGGCATTGAGCCTCGACCTCACCGACGCACGAGTCACGGCTCCTGCCGTCCGGCTCAACGCCACCCTGGGCGACCTCAATCTCTCCGCAAGCCGGCTCCACGCGGAAGACCGCCTCACCGCCAGCACTCCAGGCGTGCTTCGCAGCACAACTGCCAACGTCTCGGCTGGCCAGCTCTCCCTGGCCGGCCACGACCTCGACAATGCGGGAGGCGTGCTCCTCCAACTGGGCGCCGACCCCCTGCAGCTCAACTTCGCCGGCACCCTCGACAACAGCGGCGGTCGCCTCGCAAGCAACGCCGTCTCGATCACACTCGGCGCCACCACGCTACTCAATCGTGGCGGGCAAATCGAGCACACCGGCAACGGCGCCCTCTCCATTGGGGCCAACACCTTCATCGGCAGCAACGGGCAGGTCATCACCCAAGGCGGGCTCGCGCTCACCGCCGGCCATCTCAATCTTGATCATGCCCAGACCCAGGCCACACAACTTGCGCTCACCGCCACCGAGTTCAGCCACCGTCAGGGCACCCTGCTCCAGACCGGCACCGCGCCGGGCTCGCTCACCGTCAGCGGTCCACTCGACAACCGGGACGGTCGCATTGCCGCCAACGCCAGCCTCACCGTCAGCGCAGGCAATCTCAACAACGACGGCGGTCGCCTCGAGACGCAGCTCGGCAACCTCATCGTCAGTGCAGACGTCATCGGGAACTACCGGGGGCAGTTCTACACTGCCAACGATCTCCACATCGTCGCCAACAGCCTCACCAATCTTGACGGCAGCGCCTACGCCCTGCGCGACGCTACCATCACCCTATCCGGCGGCCTCGAACACAGTGGCGTCCTCGCTGCCGGACGCAACCTCGGGGTTGGCGCGGCCTGGCTCAACGCCGGCACCAGCAGCCTCATCGCGGCGGGCATGCAGCCCGACAGCAGACTCGAGGGCGACGGCGCACTCACCCTGCAGGCCCGTTCAATCCTCGTCGCCCACGGCCAGAACCTTGCAGCCGGCGCGCTCACCATCGCAGCGGACCAACTCGATCTTTCTGGCAGCGCAACCAACGCCCGCAGCCTCGCCCTCAGCGCGAGCCAGCTCGATGCCCGCGCCGCCCGCCTCGTGGCCACCGAGCGGCTACAAACTCAAATTAGTGGCGGTCTCGATGGCCGTAACGCCTACCTGAGCGCCAATCACCTCGACCTGAATGCCACCAGCCTCGACAACAGCGGCGGCACCCTCGTAAGCAGTGGCGCCCGCGCCGTGCGCCTCCAGCTACCCGGCGAACTCATCAATCGCGGCGGGCAGATCACCAGCAACGCCGACCTCACCCTCGATGTAGCCACGGTCGACAACCGCGGCGGCAGGATTGTCGCCACCCAGGACGCCCAGCTCACCGCTACCATCACCGGCACGCTGGACAACACCGGCGGCCTCATCGCCGGCAACAACGGCCTTACCCTAGGCGCCGCCCGCCTCGTCAACGCCACCGGGCAGCTCGAAGCTGCCGCGGGCGCTACCCACATCCGCGCCGACTACTTCGACAACGCCAGCGGCAGCCTCTTCACAGCCACCGATCTCATGTTGTCGGGCGGCGACCTCGCCAATCCCGGTGGTCGCCTCTACGCCGGGCACGACGCCACCCTATCGCTCTCCGGTACGCTCCTGCACGACGGGGTGCTCGCTGCCGGCCGCCACCTTGGCCTCAGCGCAACACGGATCGACGCCGGAGTCACCAGCCTCATCGCCGCCGGCCTGCAACCCGACGGCCACCTCGCCGGCAACGGCACGCTCACTGCGCAGGCCAGCACCACCTTCACTGCCCGCGGCCAGACCCTCGCGGCCAGCGCGCTCTCCCTCAGCGCACCGCAGCTCGACCTCACCGGCAGTCAGAACACTGCCCAGGCCATCCGTCTGAACGCTGACACGCTGATGCTGACCGGGGCCAGTACCCATGCCGAAAACTCGCTGAACATCCAGGCGAGTGATCTCCTCGACACCCGCGCCGCCCGTCTAAGTGCCACTCAGCTCGGCATTCAGGCCCAACGTCTCGACAACACCGGCGGCGACATGCGCCAGACTGGCAGCGGCGACCTGCACATCGCACTCCCCGGCACACTCATCAATACCCACGGACAGATCGTCAGCAACGGCAACAACCTGCACCTCAGCGCAGCCGAAATGGACAACCGAGGCGGCTTGATCGGCCTTGCCGGCGATGGCCTGCTGACGATCGACACCACGCATTTCGCAGGCAGCGGCGGCCAGATCATCAGCAACGGACAGCTCGACCTGAGCGCCAGGCACCTTGCGCTCGACAACGCCACCACCCAGGCCAGCACCTGGCACATCGCCGCCGATACACTCGATCACCGGCACGGCAATCTGGTACAGACCGGCAGTGGCAGCAGCATTGTCGGCGTCACCTCCCTGATCGACAACCTCGCCGGCCGTATCTCCAGCAACGGCAGCCTGGCCCTCAACGCCGGCCAGATGGACAACATGAGTGGCACCGTTCTCGCCACCCACGACCTCAACCTGCGCGCTGCCAGCCTCAACAACCCGGACGGTACGCTTTACGCCGGTCGCGACCTCACGCTCGCGCTCTCTGGTGCCATCACCCATGACGGTCTGTTCGGTGCTGGGCGGGATCTCGGCATCACCGCAGGCAGCATCTTTGCGGGCACCCACAGCCTCCTCGCCGCCGGTCTTCAAGCTGACGGACGCCTCAGCGGCAATGGCGGTCTCACGCTCAACACCCAGCACCAGCTCGACGCCCACGGGCGCCAGCTTGCAGCCGGCAGCCTCCAGTTCGATGCCGCGCTGCTCGACCTATCTTCCAGCCAGAGCGCCGCCTCCGCCATCCAGATCACCGCGCGCAGCGGTGATCTCCGCGCAGTGGGTGCGGACATCAGCGCCAGCGGCTTGCTGCAAACAACGGTCGCCGGCCTCCTCAACACGCGTCTTGCCCACATCAATGCCGCCAACTTGGTCCTGCGGGCGGCCGCCATCGACAACACCGATGGCGAGATCCTGCAGACCGGAAGCGGTGATCTGCGCCTTGAGCTTCCCGGCACCCTCACCAACACCCGTGGCCGGATCGCCAGCAACGGCAATGCCATGAGCCTCGCCACCGCCATGCTCGACAACAGTGCCGGAAGTATCGAACACACCGGTACCGGCCTGCTGAGCATCCACGCCACCTCCCTCCTCGGCGACGGCGGCCAGATCGCCAGCGCCGGCGACCTTGATATCGTCGCCCAGCGCGTCTCCCTTGCCGGCGCCACCACCCAGGCCACAAACCTGAGCGTCGCAGCCGACAGCCTGAATCACCAGGGCGGCACCCTTTGGCAAATCGGCACTGGCGCAGGCCAGATCACCGTCACCGGCCTCCTCGACAATCGCGACGGACAGATCGCGGGCAATGACGCACTCAAGTTGGCCGCCGCCATCATCGACAACCGCCGCGGCGAGATCGCCAGCGCCCAGACGCTCACCGTCGCCGCAGCCGACCTGCTGGACAACCGGGACAGCGGGCGTATCCACACCGGCGGTGACGGCCTCATCAACACCTCGCTCCTTTCCAACACCGGCGGCGGGATCACTTCTGGCGCCCGCCTCGACATCATGGCGGCAAATCTCGGCAATGCCGGCGGCCTCATCGCAGCCGGCACCGATCTGCATCTCCGCGGCAAGCATGTGGACAACCGCGCCGGATCGCTCTCTGCCGTCGAGGGCAGCCTCACGCTCACCGCTACCGGGCTCGCCATCAACGGCGGTGGGCAAATCACAGCCGCCCAGCGCCTTTCCCTCTCCAGCGGCGAACTCGACAACACGGGTGGCACACTCGTCGCCAGCAGCGCCGCCGTGACCAGCGGTGGCGTCCTTGCCAACCGAGAAGGACGCATCGTCACCAGCGGCACTCACGACGCAGGGACCCTCGACCTCACCAGCGGCCCCCTCGACAACCAGGACGGCCTGATCCAGACCAGCGGCCGCCTACTCATCGACACCCGCGGCGCCGATCTCGTCAATCGCGGCACCCTCAGCCGCGGCGGCATCCTCGGCGGCACCGATGTCGTCCTGCGCAGCGGCTTCCTTGACAACCAAGCCGGCTACATCGGTGCCAACCGTCTCGATGTCGTCGCCAGCAAAATCGACAACACCATCGGTGGCACGCTTTTGAGCCACGGGGCCGCCACCGTCATGGCAACGGCCCTGCACAACGCCGACGGACGAATCCACAGCGCGGGCGATCTCAACCTCACCGTCGCTGGCAGCATCGACAACACCCGCGGCGCGATCCAATCTGCCGAGCACGCCCAGCTCACCGCCGGCGCCATCCTCAACAACTTCACAAGTCCCACTGGCCTTGGCATTCAAGGCCGCAGCCTCGACCTCGCAACGCCACGGCTCGACAACCGCGACGGCCAGATATCCGCCGACGACAGCCTGCGCATCACCAGCAGCGGCCATATCGACAACACCCGCGGCCGGATGAGCGCCCTCGGTAGCGTCGTGCTCAACGACCCAAACCCGCTGCCGGCCCTCACGATCGCCAACAGCGGCGGCGAGCTCGTCGCCGGGCGGCAACTCGCGGTTACTGCGGCCAAACTTGGTGGCGACGGACGTCTGCTCAGCCTGGGCAATCTCGACCTGAACCTCAGCGACAACTTTGCCAACAACGGTGAACTGCGTGCCAACGGCAACGCCCGCCTTGCGGTGTCCGGCACCTTCACGAACCGCGCCAGCCTCACCGCCGGCAACCGCCTCGAGATTCAGGCCACCACGCTCGACAATCTCGCCACCGGCGAAATCCAGGCTGGCACCGCTCGCCTCACCAGCACCACATTGAAGAACCGGGGCCTCATCGACGCCGGCGACGCACGCCTCGACAGCCTCGTTCTCAACAACCTCGGCCGCGGTCGCATCTATGGCGACCATCTGGCCATCCAGGCCACCACGCTCACCAATGCGGCAGAGGACGACAGCGCCCCGGTGATCGCCGCACGGGAACGCCTCGACGTCGGTATCGGCACGCTCATCAACAACGAACACAGTCTGCTTTTCAGCGCTGGCGACCTGGCCATTGGCGGTGCCATCGACACCAGCAACCGGGCCAGCGGCCACGCCCGCAGCGTGACCAACCGCAGCGCCTCCATCGAGGCCCTCGGCAACGTCACGCTGGCTGCCGAGCGCATCGAGAATCTGGACGCGCACTTTGCCACCGAGCTGGTGCGCACCTCGGTCACAGATCATCGGGAGTACTCCTTCAAGGAGCACCCGGAGCGCTACGACGCATCAGAAGTTCACTACGAATACAGCTTCGATGACGACGGAGTGCGCACCCTCGTCGTCAATAAACCTTACGACGACGGCCGCATGACGTTCAGTGAGTGGTTTGTCGAGTACAACTTCAACCGCACCGTCGATGAGGTGCGACTGCTCGCCAGCGATCCGGCCCGGATCCTGGCCGGCGGCAATCTGCAAGTCGCCGGCACGACGCTCACCAACGACATGAGCCAGATCATCGCCGGTCGGCAACTCCGGCTTGAGCTCGCAACGCTGGATAACCGCACCGCCACAGGCACGCGCACAACCACAGACACGGGTACCGCCATCGATTACTGGCGACTCAAAGAAGACGGGCGCGACCGCCAGGGAACGTTGCTCACTGACTACACGCCCGCCCAACGCATCGAGACCTATGCGCTCGCCACACCCGTGCTTGCCGAGAACACGGCAGTTTCAGGAACCGGAACGAGCATCGGGCACCGGGTCATCGATGACCTTACCGGCACCGCAACCGGCAGCCACGCAACGACACTCATCTCACGCACTCCGGTGATCATCGAAGTGCGCAGAACCGAGGACGCCAACGCCCGGATTACCGGCAAGGTGATCGGCGCCGCCATGGCAGCGACCATCGCCCAGGATACCGGCACCGCCCCTGCGAGTCCGGAGGTTGGCATCACCACCTTGGCACTGACCAGCGCGACAGGCAGCCCCGCGCGCACCGCAAGTCAAAGCGCCCCGGCATCCCACGTTGCAGCGGCAACGACCGAAAGCATTCCCCCGTTCACCGTGACACTCCCCATGGGCAACACCATCGCCCCGGGCACGCAGACCGTTGTACGGTCCATCGCGCCATCCGTCACGGTACCCAACAGCAGCCTGTTCCGCCTGAGCACCGACACGCGTGCCCATTATCTCGTCGAAACCGACGTGCGCTTCACGGATGCGCGCCTGTGGCTCAGCTCCGATTACCTCCTGGGCCTGCTCGCCAGCGATCCGAACACCCAGCAAAAGCGTCTCGGCGACGGCTTCTACGAACAACGCCTCGTACGTGAGCAGGTCGCCCAGCTCACCGGCCAACGCTTCCTCGACGGCTACACCGACGACGAAACCCAGTTCGCCGCATTGATGGCGGCCGGTGCCCGCTATGCGCAGGCATGGAAGCTCCGCCCCGGCGTCGCCCTCAGCGCCGAACAGATGGCTGCGCTCACCACCGACATCGTCTGGCTCGTGAACACCGCTATCACCCTTGCCGATGGCAGCGTCACTCAGGTGCTTGCACCTCAGGTCTATGCCGTCGTTCGAGACGGCGACATCGACGGCACCGGGGGCCTGCTCTCAGGCGCCAGCCTCGCCCTCGCCGCACAAGGCAGCATGACGAACAGCGGCACCCTCGCTGCACGTGAGCGCCTGGATATCACTGCCGACACCCTGCGCAATACGGGTGGTCGCATCAGTGGCAACACAGTCGACGCTCGGGCGCTGGGCGACCTGGAGAACATCGGCGGCCGCATCGAAGCCTCCCGCGCACTCTCGCTTCTGGCCGGTCGCGACCTCACGCTCGCCAGCACCACAGCCTCAACACGCTCATCCCAGGGCAGCCGAACCGCCATTGACCGGATTGCAACTGTCTATGTTGCTGGCGGCGACCTCAACCTGGAAGCCGGCCGCGACCTCCACCTCGATGCCAGTCAACTCATCAACCTCGCCCCGACTGGAGCCGGGCCGGCAGGCACCACCACCCTAGCCGCAGGCCGCAATCTCGATCTTGGCACCCTGGCCGAACGCCGTCGTCAAGAGATCGTCTGGAACGCCCGAAACTATCGCCAGGAGGGGGAGGACAACGAAGTCGGGACGACCCTGCGCACCACGGGCGACCTGCGCCTGCAAGCGGGCCAGGACATCACCACTCGCGCCGCTCAAATCACCAGCGACCAGGGCGCCCTGACGGTCAACGCCGGCCGGGATATCTCCCTCCAGGCCGGCACCCAGCGACAGCTTCTCGACGAAGCCCACCACTACAAACAGCGCAGCCTCCTCGCGACCACAACCATCACGACCCACGGTACGCTGGACAGCACCGCCGCCCTCGCCAGCACCTTCAGCGGCGAGACCACCACGCTGTACGCAGGCCGTGATGTCCGGGTGACGGGTAGCAATGTGGTGAGCACCGACCTCACAACCGTAGGTGCTGGACGTGACCTGCAGATAGAAGCAGCCACCAAGATACGCCACGAGACACACGCCCACACTGAGAAGAAATCCGGCCTGTTCAGTGGCGGCGGCCTGGGCGTCACCCTTGGCACACAGCAACAGCAAACCGACCAGGACACGCAGAGCCTTCAAGCAGCCGCATCCAAAGTTGGAAGCGCGGACGGCAACGTGTCTCTGTGGGCAGGGCATGCTTATACCCAGCGGGGCAGTGACGCGCTCGCACCTAATGGCAACATCACCATCGCTGCCCAGCGGATTGACATCCTCGAGGCCAGGGAAACCCAGCGCACCCAGACCGACTCCCGCTTTACGCAAAGCGGCCTGACTCTCGCGTTGAGCGGCCCTGTGATAAACGCAGTTCAGACTGCGTTGCAGATGAAGGATGCGAGCAGCCGCACCACGGACAGTCGCATGAAAGCACTGGCGGCCGCCAATGCTGGGATGGCCTCCTATGACGCCGCGCAGGCAATAAACCAGGGGCAAGGTCAAACCATCGAAGGCAAACCCGACCAAATCGTCACCGGTAGCGACGACAAAGGTCAAGCCACCACCCGCGACGCCAATGCCGCCGACAAAGTCGGAGGTTTATCCCTGACCCTGAGTATCGGAGGAAGCCACAGCCAGGGACAGGTCATCCAGACCAGCAACGGCAGCCATGGCAGCAACGTCTCAGCCGGTCGTGACGTCCTCATCGTGGCTACCGGTGACGGACCTCAGAGCGCACTGACCGTTCAAGGCAGCCGTGTGGCAGCCGGAGCAAACATCAACCTCATTGCAGAGAACACGATCCAGCTTAACGCCGCCCGCAACACTGCTGATCAGCGTTCAACCAACCAAAGTAGCAGCGGCTCGCTCGGAGTAACCGTCGGGAGCAACGGCATTGGCGTTACCGCCAGCGCCAGCACCGCACGCGGCGGAGCAGACGGCGATGACGTTACTCACACCCTGAGCCACGTCGATGCAGGCCAGAAGCTCACCCTTAACGCCGGTGGAGACGTTGCCATCAAAGGAGCACTCGCCACGGCAAGGCAAATTGACGCCACCGTTGGCGCCAATCTCATCATCGAAAGCGTGCAGGACACCAGCACATATCAAAGCCGCCAACGCAGCCTGGGTGGCAGCGCCACCCTCGGCGCAGGCGGATCGGCAAGCTTGAGCGCGAGTCAGAGCCGGATCAACAGCGATTTCGCAAGCGTGATCGAACAGAGCGGCCTGAAAGCAGGCGCTGGAGGTTTCCAAATTGAAGTAAGTGGCGACACCAGGTTGATCGGCGGAGCCATCACCAGCTCACAAATGGCCGTGGAGCGGGGAGCGAACGGCTTCAGCACGGCAGGCGCCCTCACGATAAACGACATTCACAACCACGCCAGCTACCAAGCCACCAGCGTAGGCATCAACATAGGAACCAGCCAGGCCAGCAACGGAATGTTCAAACCGATGGGAAACAGCGCAGGGTTCGGGCAGTCCAGTGACAAATCAAGCAGCGCGACACGAGCCGCGATCAGCGGGATCGCTGGCCAAAGCGAAGCACGCACGGGCGATGCCGAAACAGGCATCATCAGGATCTTCGATTCCGGCAAGGTTCAACAGGACATTAACGCCCAGGTGCTCATCACCCAGACTTTTGGCGCGCAAGCCAGTAAGGCTATCGGAGACTACGCCAATAAGCAGATCGAGGCCGCAGAGCAGCTGAGGGCGAATGCTGATGTCGAAACAGATACGCAGCGTAAGCGGGAGTTTGAGCGCCAAGCCCAAGAAATTGAACAAGAATGGGGAGATAGCGGAACCCAACGTTTGCTGGCTCACACCCTTGTCGGCGGACTTACCGGAGGCCTATCTGGCGCCGCAGGTAGCGCAGCGGGAACACTGTCCGCCCCCACTGTTACAAATTTGCTGAAAGACGCGGGCCTTAAGGGCACGCTGGCCGACACCATTACCGCAACGGTCAGCACTGCCGCAGGCGTTATCGTAGGCGGCTCCGCCGGAGCCGCAGGGGCATTCAATGAAGTCGCGAACAATTACCTCTCGCATCAAGAAAACGAAGCCCGCTACAAAGCCAGGAAAGCCTGTGCAGAAACCAGCGACGCCGAAGCCTGCAGTACGGCGGCGCAACTGCAGATACTGGACCAACAACGCGACACCGCGTTTCACGCGGCTTGCGACGGCTTGCTGAAGACCACCCCAGCCTGCGCAGAACTAACGCGCGACCTTTACAATATGATGTCAACGTATTCCTCAGCAGAGGCCCGAAAGGCCGCAATCTCCGACAAGGCCAGCGATCTCACACGAGCGCACAAGGATGAACTCCAGAGCTATCTTGAACTGATAAAAACGTCGCATCCAGATGTCAAGAGCAGCGTGAACGACAAGGTTGAATCACCCAAGACCCCAGAATACAGTGCTGATCCCTATGGCGTGATCGACAAACGGAACAAAAGAGACGCCTACCTCATTATGAAAATAGGCACAGAAGCTTTGGCGATCGCAAATACGCGTGTGGAAAACAAGTACTGGTTTACAGAATTCGCCGCACGAAATGGAATGGACAATAAGTCCGACTACGCAGCAGCGCTGATGCTGACTCATGTGGATGCAGCGGCAAGGAAAAAACAATCGATTATCAACACTCAAACTGGCAGCAATACACCCTACACGCCAGTCGATCGGTACATTTTGTCCTATGCGCCGACACAAGGTTTCGTTATCGATGTGTGGAGCGCCCTTATGACCAAGCTTGGGATCGAATCAGAGTCGGTAGTCGGTCTTCGCGACCAGTTGGAGTACATTCAGACGAGCGGCCAGCAAGTAAATTGGGTGACCCATAGTCGTGGTGGAGCTGAATTTGTGCAGGCGGCATCGGGGTCAAGTTCAAAGACATTAAATAACAATGCCGTCGTTTTTCATGCTGGAGCAAATACGATGCAGACAACCAACCTTGTGATGAAGGAGAAGAACATTGGCGATCTGATCAATGAAAAAAATCGCTACCGTGACGCCCCCAATGACCTCGTCCCACAAATAGTCGGCCTTCGTTCACTTTCATCACCATTAAATCTATTGCCAGCGCTCCTAAGTACCCCCTGCCTATCCGACTTAATTTGCAGCATTGAGAAAAGTCCCCACACGCTCCCGTATCAGTGGTCAAGCTTAAAGAAGGATGAAAAGTAAGAATGCACCTTAAAACCATATCATTGATAATATTTTCCATAATTATGATTGTATTTTCGGAAATAGCATCAACCACAGAAAATGAAAAGAAAAATGACTTAAAAATATTTAACAACCAGCGCGAATCAATTTACCAACACATGCGTCGATACGGCATTAATCGGGACGACGTAGTCGCGCTTCGTCGCCTATATGAGACAGCCCCACCACACTTTTTCCCACACGTAAACATTGCATCAGAAAAGCTATTAAATCCGGGCGAGCACTATAGGATAGAGGTAGATAGTTTCGTTATAACCATGATTGTCCCAGACGCACCGGCCGCCATTGGAAGCTGGATATGGCCTTATACGGAAACATCAAAACCCGACACGGACATGCAAAAATTAATCTTGAGAGAGAACGGAAAACTAAGACTAGCAGACCTCAGCTGGGATCAATGCAAAAGAGCCCTTCAAATTAACCCCTTTAAAGACTGCAATAAATATGGACTTAGCATAATATACCGCATCCTCAAACCCCAAGAACAACTGGAATTTTCAACACCCGAGAAGCTCCGCCAACTCTCACAAGATATAATGCGAGGTCAGATTATTCCAGATAAAAATGTCGAAGACGCAATCCTCTCTGGACAAATTCTTAACGGATCAGACAACAAAATTTATCTTAACTCGGAGATCATCGTCATCAACGGCCGGATCTGGATTCGCGATGCGATGGATAGCGACTCTGACAGAATTTTCTATTACAAGACCCGGTTATCTAAAGATCGAATGCTCGGATTGAGTTTTGGGCTACCCACTTACAACTACAACGCCAATCCTGACCCCTCCAATCACCCTGAGGCCATTAAACGTGCGGCAGCATTGATGGACGAGCTGATCTCTTCTTTGCGCATAGCAAGGACTGATAACGACAGCACTCCTGATCCTTTCGTGATTGAACGTGCGGCGCCTGCTCCCCTACCAGTTCGCGAAGCACTTCCATCCAATCAGTAACTTGCAATTTATGTAAAAGCCCCCGAACTTCAATTATATTTAGAAGGATAGAAATCGAGGAAAAAATAGCATAAAGACGCTTTATGAAAACTCCAAAACACTACCCGGACCTTCTACCGACAACTCTTCTAACAAGAACGGACTCTACCAAGCATAGATTATGAGTCAGCACAGAGCGACGCCCGACTTGATCAACTTGAACATCTACGCCGACGATTGGAGAGCAGAGCGAAATGAACATGCCAATACCCATTTTGCTACTCTCTTGGGTCCTGACCACGGCAGTGTCAGGTTGCACAGTCAAGTCACTCCAAGCTCGGATTGATCAGCCGTTGCCATCATCACCTCGCGCCCCACGGGACTTGACTCTCAAGTACTACAAGCTCAACCTGTTTGAAGAGTACCGCGTTTCCCACGCCTACTTGGACGGAGTCAATATCAGCGCTTGTTACACTGGTGCCGAGCCGAGCGATGTCCGATTCGAGATGGTGACGTATACCAGTGGCGAGGCGAAGATCCCGAATCCGCCTGTACCGGGTTACATATTGAATCGGCGTGATTATCCCCCTCCCCACCCCGGCGTAACCGCAGCATTCCAGATCCTCGGCACCAAGCGCAGAAACGCCTACTCCGGCTATGACTTCATGACTTTCGATGAATTCTGCGGTGACTGGACCGCCGGGGGCGCGGTTACGCTAGGTATCCGGGACCGGCGCGCCGAGTCGATCGAACATCTCATTTTGGCTAAAGAAACCTGGACCCGCGACTACAATGCAGAAAAGATTGCCGAAGGCACGCATTTCAGAGCGTTCCTGGAGCCCACCGAGTACGTGGTGCGCAACGGTAACCGCTGGGTGCATTTGCGCGAAAGAAGCCCAACCGTACCGGGCATGGACGAGAACGATGTCTGGCTGCTCCCGGTAGGCGATTCGAACTATTACTTCTACCTTGCGTTCGGCCATATGTACGGGGCGCGGATCAGCCAAAACGCCGAGTACATGAAAGTCCAGAGTCTGGTCGATCGGATCATCGATTCGTTCGTCGTGGAAAAACTGGAAGCTGAAAAGTAGTTTGTCTCCCGCAATCTCATCGAAGCCGGCGATTAGAGATTAAAACGAAATAAGCTTTATAAAACGCATGTCCCGGAGATCCATGACATGAACCACGATCGAATCTAATCTTCGAAAGTGCTGAGATCAAATGAAAATGCCGTTCAGCCTACGCTGAACGGCATTTTTTCTAGCGATCAAAAACCGACGATCAGCCCAGCATCAGAACTGATCTTCCGCCAGATCGAGTGCACCGGCAGCACCATTGACCACCGTATAGGCCAGGCCCGGAGCCTGCGACAGCACATGGTCGGCGTAGAAGCGCGCGGTGGTGATCTTGGTCTTGTAGAACGACGCATCACCGCTACCTTCGGCCAGCCGACGGGCGGAGACGAGCGCTGCACGGGCCATCTGCCAGCCGCCGGCAACGATACCGAGGAGCTTCAGGAAGGGCACGGAACCGACGGAGGCCGCTTTGATGTCCTTGCCGTAGGTTGCAACAATGTAATCTACCGCCTCTTCCACCGCGGTCACGCCGGCCGACAGGGACTTGCGGATTGCTGCAAACTCATCGCCTGCGGCTTCCGCCAGTTGGGCTTCGACCTTGCGCATCTCTGCGATCAGCGCCTTGGCGGTCAGGCCGCCTTCGCGGGCGATCTTGCGGCCGATCAGGTCATTGGCCTGGATGGCAGTGGTGCCTTCGTAAATCGCGGTGATGCGGGCGTCACGGTAGTGCTGGGCAGCGCCGGTTTCTTCGATGAAGCCCATGCCGCCATGCACCTGTACGCCATCGGAGGTGATGAGGTTGGCGTTCTCGGTGCACCAGCCCTTGACCACCGGGATCATCAGATCAACGAAGGCCTGGCTGCGGGCACGCACGGCTTGGTCGGCGTGGTAGTGAGCCATGTCAGTGGCCGAACCGACCACGTAAGCCAGCGCGCGCATTGCTTCGGTGGTGGACTTCATGTTCATCAGCAGACGACGCACGTCGGCGTGATGCAGGATGCTGACCTTCGGGCCGCCACGGACGCCGGCCTCGGTGCCCTGGACACGATCTTTCGCGTAGGCCAGTGCCTGCTGGTAGGCACGCTCGGAGAGTGCGAGGCCTTCCATGCCGACCGCGAAGCGAGCTTCGTTCATCATCACGAACATGTACTCGAGGCCACGGTTGGCTTCGCCGACCAGGGTGCCGATGGCACCGCCGTTGTCGCCGAAGGCCAACACCGCGGTCGGGCTGCCGTGAATACCGAGCTTGTGCTCGATCGACACGCAATGCACGTCGTTGCGCTCGCCTGGGGTTCCGTCGGCGTTGAGCAGGAACTTGGGCACCACGAACAGCGAGATGCCCTTCACGCCTTCCGGCGCATCCGGCAGGCGGGCCAACACCAGGTGAATGATGTTGTCGGTCATGTCATGCTCACCGTAGGTGATGAAGATCTTCTGACCGAAGACCTTGTAGGTGCCATCACCCTGGGGCACTGCGCGGCTACGCACGGCGGCGAGGTCGGAGCCGGCCTGGGGCTCGGTGAGGTTCATGGTGCCGGTCCATTCGCCGCTCACCATCTTGGGCAGGTAATCAGCCTTCTGGGCATCGGTACCGCACAGGGAGATCGCTTCGATCGCACCGGTGGTGAGCATCGGGCACAGGGAGAAGGCCATGTTGGCCGACTTCCACATTTCCATCACCGCGGTGGAAACCAGCTTCGGCAGGCCCTGGCCACCGAACTCCGGCTCGCAGGCCAGCGCAGTCCAGCCGGCTTCGGCGAACTGGGTGTAAGCATCCTTCCAGCCCGGCACGGTCGTCACGACGCCGTTGTCCCACTTGGCACCAATGGTGTCACCTGCGCGGTTGAGGGGGGCCAGCACGCCGTTGGCGAACTTGCCGGCCTCTTCAAGGATCGCATCCACCACGTCCGGGGAGGCGTCCTCGCAGCCAGGCAGTGCGGCTACGGCGTCGAGGTCAGCCAGTTCGCGCATGACAAATTGCATGTCACGGATAGGGGCGTTATAACTGCTCATCGTATTTTTTCTCCACTCTAGTTGTTTTGGACTTACGACCTTGCAGGGCCGGCTTACTGATTCAGATAACTGCGGTCGTCAAAACTCGCGACCCATTCCGGGCGGTAAACCACCAGCAATGTGAGCGCCATACCCGACAGCCAGGCTTCCGCGAAGCCAAGCAACAAAAAGAAGGGCAGATACTCGGACAGCAGCAGATCCGCCGGGTAAGCACCGGCGGCAAAGAGCATCATCGATGCCACGACGCCCTGAACCAGGACAACCGCCGCGGCGCCGATGAAGGCATTGATGAAGATATAGACAAAGAAGTGCTTGGGCAGCCAGCGCTCCACAAGGCTGAAGTAGAACCGCCCTACCAGCACCGGTACGATACCCATCACCAGCAGGTTGAGCGGATACGCTGACCACTCGGCGCTGCCGTTGAACGTAATGCCGGCAAGTGCCAGCGCCACGACCACGAGCGCCAGTTGCGGACCGAAGATCAGCATGCTCGCCATCGCGCCCAGTAGATGCAGATTGAGACCGGGCTTGACGCCGGCATTCATGCTCCACAGCAGCGTGAGGATCACCGCAGCGCCCAGCACCGCATTGAGCTGATGTGCGTCGAGCAGGCGCCGCCACGGCGCCGTCCGATAAACCCACGCCCCGACCCCCACCCCACAACAAATGGCTCCAACGTGCCACGCGGTGGAGAAGAGGTCGGGCGCGAAGTTCATTCAAGCGGTCCCGACGGGGTTTGTCAGACTGCGGAAACCAGTTGCGGAACCGCGTCGAACAGATCGGCCACGAGGCCGTAGTCGGCCACCTGGAAGATCGGGGCTTCGGGATCCTTGTTGATCGCCACGATCACCTTGGAATCCTTCATGCCGGCCAAGTGCTGGATTGCGCCGGAGATGCCGACCGCCACGTACAGCTGCGGGGCGACGATCTTGCCGGTCTGGCCAACCTGATAGTCGTTCGGGACATAGCCTGCATCGACCGCCGCACGACTGGCACCAAGCGCAGCGCCCAGCTTGTCGGCGAGGGGCTCGAGCACCTTGTGGTAGTTCTCGCTGCTACCCATGCCGCGACCGCCCGAGACGATGATCTTGGCGGCACCAAGCTCAGGACGCGCAGACTTGGTGAGTTCGCGGCCAACCAGCTTGCTGAGGCCCGCATCCGCCACTGCAGCCACCTGCTCGACGACGCCGGAACCGCCCTCGCCCGCTGCTTCGAAAGCAGTCGTACGCACGGTGATGACCTTGACTGCATCGGCAGACTTGACCGTGGCCAGCGCGTTGCCCGCGTAGATCGGGCGCACGAAGGTGTCCGCTGACTCGATGCCGACGATATCGGAAATCTGGGCCACATCCAGCAGCGCGGCGACGCGCGGCAGCACGTTCTTGCCAAAGGTGGTCGCCGGGGCGAGCACATGGCTGATCGCACCGCCAGCGGCCTTGACGACTGCCACGATCTGAGCAGCGAGGTTTTCGGCGGGCTGATCGGCAAAAGCTGCCGCGTCAGCCACCAGCACCTTGGCGACACCTGCCACCTTGGCGGCCGCTTCCGCAGCAGCGCCGCTGCCGGAACCGGAAACCAGCACCGCCAGATCACCACCCAGCTTGGCAGCGGCACTGATCGTATTGAGCGTTGCGGCCTTGAGGGACGCGTTATCGTGTTCGGCAACAACCAGAACCGTCATCACAGCACCTTCGCTTCGTTCTTGAGTTTTTCGACCAGCTGACCCACATCAGCCACCATCACACCCGCGCTGCGCTTGGGCGGCTCGACAACTTTAAGGGTTGTCAGACGCGGTGCCACATCAACGCCCAGATCGGCGGGCTTGACGGTTTCCAGCGGCTTCTTCTTGGCCTTCATGATGTTGGGCAGCGTCGCGTAACGCGGCTCATTCAGGCGCAGGTCGGTGGTCACCACCGCAGGCAGCGCGATCTCGAGGGTCTCGAGGCCGCCGTCGATTTCACGGGTGACGGTGGCCTTGCCGCTGCCCACCGCAACCTTCGAGGCGAAGGTGGCCTGCGGCCAACCCATCAGCGCAGAGAGCATCTGGCCGGTTTGATTGGCGTCGTCGTCGATGGCCTGCTTGCCGCAGATCACCACCTGAGGTTGTTCCTTGTCGCACAGCGCCTTGAGCAGCTTGGCAACGGCAAGGGGCTGCAGTTCCACGTCGGTCTCGACGAGGATGCCGCGGTCGGCGCCGATGGCCATCGCGGTACGCAGGGTTTCCTGGCAGGCACCCACGCCGCAGGACACCGCGACGACTTCGGTCGCCACACCGGCCTCCTTCAGGCGCACGGCTTCTTCAACAGCGATCTCGTCGAAGGGGTTCATGGACATCTTGACGTTGGCGATATCCACGCCGGAACCGTCGCTCTTGACGCGAACTTTGACGTTGTAGTCGACCACGCGTTTAACGGGAACCAGAATCTTCAATGCTGCGCTCCTTCCATATCAGACGTTCTCCATCGTTTTCGGCATGCCGACTCATCGGGAGTTCCTTCCCGCCTGGGGCCGACAACCTCTTTTGTTGCCCTGCGCCTGCCGCCAAACACCGGCGTGCACCGCAGTGGCCTAAAGCAGGCTAGCATCTCACAGCAAACCTTGCTTTGTCACTTTCCGTACGGTAGCGTATGGAGCAATAAGCGTCAATACTACTGCGTATGGATAAACCTCCTCGCGCCCAACTCGACCGTACCACCTGGATCCACGCCGCCCTCGACACACTCGCCGACGAGGGCGCGGGAAGCATCCGCGTAGAAATCCTGGCCAAACGGCTTCACGTAACAAAGGGCAGCTTCTACTGGCACTTCAAGGACCGTCAGGATCTCCTCGACGCCGTGCTTGAAACCTGGAAGGACGGTCGCATCCGCGACATCGTCAAGCAGACGCGACCCGAGCCCGGCCGGGAGGAAGCTCAGCTGTACCACGTCATCGACGTCTACAGCACCAGCCGGAACAACAAGGGCATCCTCATCGAGCTGGCCATGCGTGACTGGGCCCGCCGCGACAGAGCGGCTCAGCAGACTGTCGAGGAAGTCGATACCGCCCGCCTCAACTGCGCCAGGGATCTGTTCATCGCCTGCGGTCTGGCAGTTCATGAAGCATCGACGCGAAGCGTGCTGCTCTACGCCTACGTGTTCGGAGTATCGATGATGAACTGCGGCAATTTCGACGGCAACGTCGAGGAGATGAAAACCGAGATCCGTCACATCATCGCCCGAAGCAAGACCCCTTCAACGCCCGCCTGATCGACGCGAGACCGGGGATCGCCGCCTCCGCATTTGCCCCGGTTGCCGCGATCACCTCCTCCACCGCCATTCCCCTCAGCGCCGCCAGCTCCATGGCAAACCTTGCCAGGTTGGCCGGGTCGTTGCGCCCTCCCCCGCACCAGGCCGGCGGGATGTCCGGCGCGTCGGTTTCGAGCACGATGGCTTCCAGTGGCAGAGTCGCAGCCAACTCACGGATACGTTTCGATCCCGGATACGTCATCGCACCGCCAAACCCAAGTCGGAAGCCCAGCTTGATGAAGGCGTCGGCCTGCTGAAGGCTACCGTTGAAAGCATGGGCGATGCCACCCGGCACCGGAATCCGCCGCAAGAACTTGAGGATGTCGTCCTGGGCGCGGCGGATGTGCAGCACCACCGGCAGATCAAAATCCCGGGCGAGGCGCAGCTGCGCCTCGAAGTAACGCATCTGCAGCGGCAGATCGCCGTCGGGCACGAAACCGTCGAGCCCGATCTCGCCCACCGCTACCGCCGAGCCTTCGGCAAGGCGTGCACGCATGCGATCGAGATCATCCGGCCCGGCCTGCCCGACATACATCGGGTGGATGCCGAAGGCGTGGCAGCAGTACGGATGGTCCCGCGAGAGCGCCGCCACAGCATCGAAGTCAGATGCCCCCACCGCTGGCACCAGAAAACCACCGACGCCCGCGGCGCGGGCTGCCGCCAGAATGCTCGCCCGGTCGGCGTCGAACTCCGCGGCATCCAGATGGCAGTGGGTGTCGATCAGCACCCTAAAGACCCCGGCTTATTTGCCAGTCCAGACCGGTTTGCGCTTGGCCATGAACGCGTCTATGCCTTCGGCGGCATCCTCGCACATCATGTTGCAAGCCATGACCTCGGCGGCCTGCTGATAGGCAGCGTCAAGGCCCATCTCGAGTTGCGAGTAAAACATCTGCTTGCCCATGGAGATGGCGGCCGGCGACTTTGCGCAGATCGACGCGGCGAGCTTGGCCACTTCGTCGTCGAGGGACTCGAGCGGCACCACGCGATTGACCAAGCCCCGCTGCTTCGCCTCGGCGGCGTCGATGAAATCGCCGGTGACGAGCATTTCGAAAGCCTGCTTGCGGCCCATGTTGCGCGACAGCCCAACGCTGGGCGTGGCACAGAACAGGCCCACATTGATGCCAGACACCGCAAAGCGCGCCACGTCCGACGCCACCGCCAGATCACACATCGACACCAGCTGACAACCCGCCGCGGTGGCGATGCCGTGGATGCGCGCGATGACCGGCTGGGGCATGTTCACGATCTGCATCATCACCTTGCCGCACAGGCGGAACAGCGCCTGATGGAAAGCCTTGGTGTAATTGCCGCGCATTTCCTTGAGGTCGTGTCCGGCGCAGAACGCCTTGCCGGCGCCGGCCAGCACCACCACGCGCACCGACCGGTCGGCGGCGACGGCCTCAAGCTCGCCCAGAAGGGCTTCGAGCATGGCCTGCGACAGGGCGTTGAACTGACCCGGGCGGTTGAGCGTGATGGTGGCGACGCCGCCTGCGTCGTGGCGAAGCAGCATGGGCTCGGTGTTGGGCTGGACGACTGCGTTCATGGGTTCTCCTCCTGGTTATGAAATCGCCGGCGCATGTCGGCCGGTCGTGGGTGAATCACGCGCCGCAACGGGCGCGCAGACGGTGGGACGGCTCTCCATCGAGGGTTTCGAGCCAGGCCATCAGCTCAAGGTTCAATCGGCCCACGCTGTCGCGCAGGGCCAGCACGCCACCGACAGCGTTGGGAGACGGCGCCGGAAAACTGGCGCTGAAACTACGCGCAGCGATCGCTTGGTCACTGCGTGGCGCCAGCAGCGCGGCGCGCAGCTCGATCACACCGCGGCTTGCGGCTTCCGATTCGAAAACCTGGGCAAACTCATCCAGATCGATCCGCAGCTTGCAGCCAATCGCACCGGCGGGCGGAAGGTCGCCCCGCATGCCGCGCTTGAGGGCCAGCTCGAGCAGCTGACCTGGATGCGCCGCCCAACGGTTCTCAACGAAGACCTGACGGCGCGTCGGCTGGGCATACACAAGCCGGTAATGCATCGCGGTAGAGGCGAGCCAGGGCGCTGGCACGACCTCGGTGCTGCGGATCGGAAAAGCCAGCGCTCGCGGTGGTGGGCCATCAATGGGGCCAAAATCATGCACTGCGTACCCCGGCGCGGCCTTGGGCACGCTGCTGCAAGCAGCAAGCACCAGCGCAAAGCCAAGGGCGACAAGGGACAAGCGGATGATGGGCAGGGGCTGCATGGACCGGTTCCGGTTGAATTGAGGCTCAGTGACTGCCAGCCGCGCCGCTGAATCCGGCCTCGCCCGGCCCGGGCGGCGGACGACGGCGGCCGAGGAGGAGGAGCTGCGGCGTCTCGTCGATCTCGTCGAGCAGATCGGAGAGCTGCCGCGAGGTGGTCGTGAGTTCCTGCAACAGCACGTTGAGACGCGGCAAGGTGCTGGTGGCGAGGCCTTCGCCAGTCGTGCCGACCAGGCCGTCGATGCGATCGCTCACCGTCTGCAGACGGGTCACCAGGTTGCGGCCATCACGGGCTAGCGGCACCGCATCCGCGCTGAGCCGTTCCAGGTTATCCAGGGAGCGCCCGATGCGGCCAAGGTTTTCCTTGCTGACCACCTGACGCACCGCGGCCAGGGTCTGCGGAACTTCCTTCAGGGTGCGGTCGAGCCCCTGGCTCGAGGATTCGAGATGGGCCAGGGTGCGCTCGATGCGGGCGATGTTCTCGGGGGCGGCCAGCGTCGACAGGCGCTGGGTGAGTTCGCGCACCTGACGCAGCGTCTGGACCGATGCGTCGGCCACTTCGTCCACCAAGCCCGGCGAGAGCTTGAGGCGTGGTGGCCCGCCGCCCTCCCCCGCCAAAGGCGCCGGGTCGTCACCGGCATCATCAAGGGCAATGAAGGCCAACCCGGTCACGCCCTGCGTGGCCAGGCGCGCGCGGGTGCCACGGGTGATGGGCAGATCGGTCCGGATGCGCGCCGTGACAATCAGGTTGTGTGGATCGGCGGGATCCAGATTGATGGCTGCCACCTTGCCGGCGACGATCCCCCGGTAGCGCACCGTGGCCTGTACGTTGAGGCCATTGACGCTCCCCGAACTCACCAGCAGCACGTCACGAGTGGCATCGCGGCGATCCGAGAACCACCACAGCGCACCGACCAGTGCGCAGCTCAGGATGATCGCGAACAGCCCTGCAGCGATGGCGTGGGAACGGCTTTCCATCAGGCTTCGGCCCGCCCGCGGGCAAGCGCGGCCAAGCTGCGCTCACTGTGGAAAAAGCGTTCGATGAAGGGGTCCTGCACCGTCATGATCTCGTCGAGGGGTCCGCAGGCCAGTATACGCCCATCGGAAAGCACGGCCACGCGGGTCGCCAGCGCCGCCAGGGTGTCCAGATCGTGGGTGACGAGCACCACCGTCAGGCCCAACGCCCGGTGCAAGGCGCGGATGAGGCTCACGAAACCGGCGCTGCGATCAGGATCGAGGCCGGCGGTAGGTTCATCGAGCAACAGCAGTTCCGGTTCCAGCGCTAGTGCCCGGGCCAGGGCAACACGCTTGACCATCCCGCCGGAGAGCTCGGCCGGCATGCGGAGCGCCACCTCGGGGCCAAGCTCGACCATGGCCAGTTTCAATAGGACAAGATGATTGACCAATTCTTCATCGTCAATGCCAGCCTCGTGCAGCGGAAACGCCACGTTGGCAAACACGTTGAGGGCGGAAAACAGCGCGCCTTGCTGGAACAGCATGCCAAAACGCCGGCGGCGGGCGAGCTGTGCATCGCGGGCTCCAGCAAACAGTGGCTCGCCAAACAACCGCACCTCACCTTCGGCCGGCTGCAGCAGCCCAACCATCTGGCGCAGCAGGGTCGTCTTGCCGCTGCCCGACCCACCGACCAGCGCCACCACCTCGCCCGCCGGCACGGCCAGGTCGATGTTGCGATGAACCCAGGTGTCGCCAAAACGGGTAGACAGCCCCTTCAGCTCGACGGGGAAAGCCACCTCGCCGCTCATCGGAAAGGCAGCCCGATGCCGCGGGTGGCGATGGCGAAGACCGCGTCCACGAGGATCACCACGGTGATCGACGTGACCACCGACGCAGTGGTATTGGTCGACAGACTCTCGGTATTAGGCTTGACCCGCAATCCGAAATGACAGGCCACCAAAGCAATGAGCAGACCAAACACCACGCCCTTGCCCAGCCCGATCACCAGATTGGCCATCGGCACGGCCCGGGGCAGCGTGTTGAGAAAGAATTCGTAGCTCATGTCCAGCTGCAGGTTGGCCGACACCATCCCGCCAAACACCGCAACCGCCGAACCCCACAGCGTGAGCAGCGGCATCGCCAGCGCCAGCGCTACCACTTTGGGCAGCACCAACCGGATGTAACGCGAGATACCCATCGTGGTGAGGGCATCCACTTCTTCGGTCACCCGCATCACGCCAAGCTGCGCAGTCATGGCCGAACCGGAGCGACCGGCCACCAGCACCGACACCAGCACCGGCCCTAGCTCGCGGATGATGCCGAGGCCCAGGATATTGACGATGAACACGTCCGCACCGAAGGCCCTGAGCTGCAGCGCAGAGAGATAGGACATCACCACGCCGATGAGAAAACCGACCAGCGCTGTGACCGGCATCGCCTTGACGCCCACCTTGTAGAAGTTGGCCGACATCTCCCTGAGCGGCCACTGGCCGCCGCGGCGCAGCAGGTAGAACAGGTCGAGGCAAAGCTGGCCGACCAGCGCCACAAAGTTGAGCAGGTGGTGGCCGAAGCCGATGAGCATCCGGCCCAGATGGGCGGTGGCATCGAGAAAACGGTATGGCGGCTCGACCGGTGCGCTAACCTCACCCAGCGCATCGATACGGCTGAAGATGCCTTCGAGTCCGGGACGCAACGCCAGCTGCGGCGGGCGCCGGCGCCCCCAGCGTCGCCACAGGAGCAGCGCGCCAAAGCTGTCGAGACGGGTGACGCCGGAGAGATCCCAACCTGCCGAATCGGGGGTTTCGTCGAGCCGCCGACGAAAATCCCCCAGCTGCGGCGACAGCAGGCGTAAGGTCCAGTCGCCCGTCAACACAACAACGGCGCCGTCGCTGCGGATCGCCGGTTGCGGTCGGGCGTCCGGAGCCATCGCTCAGGCGGTCAGGCGCCCGCCAGGTTGCGGGCGGGGGTGCGCTCCACGCGCACCTTGAGCGGCAGCCCGATGGCCTGCCACTGACGCTCTTCCTCGTCGAGCACTGCAGCAGTGAGCGGAAGGTTGCGCAGCCAGTCGCTGTCGGCGATCAGCACGTAGCCACGGCCCTCGCGCTTGAGGCGCAGCGGCGGCACGCCGCGGCCATCCCGCGCCCGGTGCACGACCGCCGACAGGCGCAGGCACAGGATCAGCCGCCACTCGGGGCTCTCCGCCCCCAGCGAGCTGACCCGCGACAGCTTGCCCCGATGGGCCAGCACCATCCGCGCCAGACGGCCCTGGTCCATGCGCGAAAAGCCCGGCATGTCGGCATTGCCAAGGATGTAGGCGCTGTGCTTGTGATAGCTGGAATGGGCCACCGACACCCCAACCTCGTGGAGCATCGCAGCCCATTCCAGGAAGCGGCGGTCCACGTTTTCCACATCGGCCGCGGCCGGGTCGAGCTGCAGCAGGAAGGTCCGGGCCGTCTCGGTGACCTGCCGCGCGTGGGGCAAATCGACACCGTAACGCTCGACAAACGCCGACACCGTGGCGTCGCGCAGATCGTGGTGGTGGTAACGGCCGAGCAGGTCGTAAAGCACACCCAGGCGCAGCGCGCCTTCCGAGAAGGTCATGCGCTCGAGACCGAACTCCTGGAACACCGCCCACATGATGGCAAAGCCCCCGGTCAGCACCGGCAGCCGATCCGGGCGCAGGCCCTCGAGCTGAAGATTGTCGATGCTCCCGGCCTTGAGCATCGCCGTGCGCAGGCGCTCAAGCCCGGCGCGGGTGATGCCACCGTCGGAAAAGCCGTTGAGTTCGAGGATATCCACCAGCGCCTTGGCCGAACCACTGGAACCCACGGCCTCCTCCCAACCCACCTCGCGATAGGCGTGGGAGATCGTCTGGATTTCCTTCTGGGCGGTGAGCTCGGCCTCGCGCAGGCCGCGCTTGTCGATGCGGCCCTCCGGAAAGAAGCGCAGCGAATAGCTCACGCAGCCCATGTAGAGGGATTCCAGCGCGATGGGCTTGAAGCTCTTGCCGATCACGAACTCCGTCGAGCCGCCGCCGATATCCACCACCAACTGCTGCTTGTGGGGGTTGGGCAAGGTGTGGGCGACACCGACGTAAATCAGCCGCGCCTCCTCACGACCGGCGATCACCTCGATGGGGAAACCCAGCGCGGCCTCGGCCTGGACGAGAAAATGGGGCGCGTTCTTGGCCACCCGCAGGGTGTTGGTGGCCACCGCGCGGACAGCCTCGGGCGGGTAATCGCGAATGCGCTCGTTGAAGCAGCGCAACGCACTGATGCCACGAAACTGCGCGGCGGCGTCGAGCATGCGGTCGGACGACAGGCCGGCCGCCAGGCGCACCGACTCCTTGATGCCATCGAGGGGATAGATCTGGTCATTCACGATCCGCCCGATCTGCAGACGGAAACTGTTGGAACCCAGATCGATGGCGGCGATCAACTCACGATTCATGAAGCAGACACAAGCAGCGCCCAAGACGCGGAAGCCCCGAATTCTAGCACTCGCCCGAGACACCTCTGCGCCCCTTCGACACAATGTCAGCGCGATGCACGGCTTCATGATGCGGTAACAAAATCGTCACATACTTCGATTTCAATCGGACGATTCGACAGGAGAGCCCATGCGTCCACACGCTACCGACCGTCACTTCAGCCACGAACACTTCACCAACCGCGAGTTGTCCCTGCTCCAGTTTCAGCGTCGGGTCCTCGCCCAGGCGGCCGATTCCTCGGTACCGCTGCTGGAGCGGCTGCGCTTCCTGTGCATCGTATCGAGCAACCTGGACGAATTCTTCGAGGTGCGGGTTGCCGGCGTGAAGGAACAACTACGACTGGGCAGCACGGCGCTGACGACCGACGGCCTCACCCCAGCCGTCCTGCACGCCCGCATCAGTCAGGAAGTCCACGGTCTCATCAGCGAGCAATACGCCCTGCTCAACGACGTGATCCTGCCGGCACTGGCTGCCGAAGGCATCGTCTTCCTGCGCCGCAGCGTCTGGACCGATGCCCAGCATCTTTGGGCCCGCGATTATTTCATGCGTGAGGTGATGCCCATCCTCACGCCCATCGGGCTCGACCCGGCCCACCCCTTCCCGCGGGTGCTCAACAAGAGTCTCAACTTCGCCGTGGAACTCGAGGGCCGCGACGCGTTCGGGCGCAACTCCGGTGCGGCCATCGTCCAGGCGCCCCGCGCCCTGCCCCGGGTCATTCACTTGCCGAAGGAACTCACCGGCGTCGATTACGGCTTCGTGTTCCTGTCGTCCCTGCTCCACGCCCATGTGGGCGAGCTGTTCGAGGGGATGAACGTGCTCGGCTGCTACCAGTTCCGGGTCACCCGCAACTCCGACATGTTCGTTGACGAAGAAGAAGTGAAGGATCTGCGCGCCACGCTCAAGGGCGAGCTGCAGCAGCGCCACTTCGGCGATGCGGTGCGTCTGGAGCTGGCCGACAACTGCTCCGACACGATGGCAGGCTTCCTGATGAAGCAGTTCGGGCTCGACGCCGCCGACGTCTATCGCGTGCCCGGCATCGTCAACCCGGTGCGACTCAACCAGGTGCCCGACTGGGTGGACCGGCCCGATCTCAAGTACCGCCCTTTCCTGCCGGCCCGGCCGCGGGGGCTGGACAAGCGCGAGAACATCTTCGCCGCCATCCGCCGCCACGACATCCTGTTGCACCACCCCTTTCAGAGCTTCGAGCCGGTGATCGAGATGCTCAAGGCCGTCGCTGACGATCCCGCTGTGGTCTCGGTGAAAATGACGGTCTACCGCACCGGTACCGACTCCGTGCTGATGGAACACCTGATCCGCGCCGCCCAGAAGGGCAAGGAAGTCACCGTGGTGCTCGAACTGATGGCCCGCTTCGACGAAGAGGCCAACATCAGCTGGGCCGCCCGCCTGGAAGAAGTCGGCGCCCATGTGGTGTATGGCGTCTTCGGCTACAAGACCCACGCCAAACTGCTGCTGGTGGTTCGCCGCGAGAACGGCAACCTGCGCCGCTACGCCCACCTGGGCACCGGCAACTACCATCCACGCACCACCCGCTTCTACACCGACTTCGGACTCCTTACCGCCAACGATGAAATCGGGGCCGACGTCGCCGAAGTCTTCAAGCAGCTCACCGGGCTGGGCCAGGCAGGCAAGCTGCGCCACCTGTGGCAAGCGCCGTTCACCTTGCAACCCAACGTTGTCGCCGCCATCCGCGAGGAGGCCGAGATTGCCCGTTCGGGCCGCAAGGGGCGGATCATCGTCAAGGTCAACGCCCTGCTCGAGCCGGAAACCATTGAAGCCCTTTACGAAGCCTCTCAGGCCGGGGTTGAAGTCAACGTGATCGCCCGCAGCGTCTGCGCCCTGAAGCCAGGCGTACCGGGCTTGTCCGAGAACATCAAGGTACGCTCGGTGGTCGGCCGTTTTCTCGAACACCATCGGATCTTCTATTTCCACGCAGATGGCGCCGAGAAGCTCTATCTCTCCAGCGCTGACTGGATGGAGCGCAATTTCTTCAAGCGGATCGAAGTCGCCTTCCCAATCCTCGACCCGAAAGTGAAACGGCGTGTAATGAAGGAAGGTCTGCGGCCCTACATCGGCGACAACTGCCAGGCGTGGGAACTCGATGGCGACAATCACTACCGCCGCAAGAATCCCCGCACGACACGTCGTGCTGCACAGGAAATCCTGCTCAAGGAACTGACCGGCGTAACGCCCGCCTGACGGTCGTGCGCCGCTCAACGCGACGCACGTCCTTCCCGTCCAGTTCACAGGAGCAAAGCCGGCGGGCGCGGGTGATGTAGAATTCCGGCTCGATTTGCTCACCGTTGGCCAAACCCATGTCTGTGTCCCGCCTCCGCCTTGCCCCAGCCTCCCTGTTCGCCGGCACACTTGCTGCCCTGATGCTCTCCGCCTGCGGTGGAGGTGGCAGCGACGGGGGCAGCTCCGTCCCGGCACCGTCCAGTTTTGCCGTCGTGGCGGGCGACGGACAGGCGTCGGTCACCTGGGACGACAACACCCGATACCAGTACTGGTTGTTCTACGCGCCGTCCGTCAGCTTCTCGACCGTCGATCAATGGAGCAAGCTGACCGGGGCGCAGTCCAAAGTCGGTTACAACAACGACAAGGGCATCCATCCGCCGATGGTGGTCACCGGCCTGACCAATGGCACCACGTACTACTTCGCCATGAACGGCCGTGACGACGGCGGCTCGGGCGGTCCCCTCAGCGCGACACTCGCGGCCACGCCTCGCGCCTCGGGCGATACCTGGCAGACCGGTGGCGCCTTCAGCAGCAGCCCCACCATGCGTAGCCTCGCCCTGGGCACCGACAGCAACGATTCCACCTCGACCTACGTCGCAGTGGGCGACGGCGGCGCGGTGTATTCCGCACCGGCCTACACCAGCACCAGCCCCCTCACCTGGACGTCCAAGACAACCCTCGGCGGTCAACTCAATGGCGTCGTCTACACCCTGAGCAAGTTCGTCAGCGTTGGCGCCGGCGGCAAGACCTGGTACGCCACCACGCCTGGCACCTGGACAGCGGGCTCCATCAGTGACGCGGGCACCGCCAACCTCAACGCGCTCGCCAGCAACGGCGCCACCGTGGTGGCCGTGGGCGACAGCGGCCGCATCGTCTACTCCACCGACGGCCAGAGCTGGACCCCTGCCGCCTCGGTGCCAGCCAGCACGCCCAATCTCTACGGCGTCACCTATTCCACGAAGGGCCAGTGGATCGCCGTCGGTGCCAACTGCACCATGCTCACCAGCACCGACGGCAGCACCTGGACCACCCAGGCCGTGACCCTCAGCGGCGCTGGCTGCACCGATCTGCGTAGCGTCGATACTGTCGCCGTCACCACCAACAGCGTCACCACCTACTACTTCGCGGCGGTAGGCACCGGCGCCACCGGTGGTGCCATCGTCACCAGCAGCGACGGCAGCACCTTTACGCAGCTGGCCGACGTGGGCACCTCACCGCTTTACGCCGTAGCCGCCTCGGCCGACGGCCGCTTTGCCGCGGTCGGCGCCAGCAACGCGATCTACATCGCCACGGCCATCAACACCTGGGTCGCCCCGACCACCAAGCCGACGCCGGGCGCCACGATGTACGGCATCACCCGCGCCAACGCCACCTACACCGCCGTCGGCGCGAGCGGCACCAGCATCTACTCGTACTGAGCACCGCCAACGCAACACCGATTCATCACCGGTAAAAAAGTGGAGCGGCTCCCCGGAGCCGGCTCCACTTTGTCCTTCTGAAGCCAGCCCATGTCCGTCGACCGCAACTCCGCCAACGCCAGCCTTCTCGGACGCTCCCTCGCCGCCGTGTGGCACCCGTGCACCCAGATGAAGCACCACGAGCAGCTGCCACTGGTGCCCATCAAACGGGGCGAAGGCGCCTGGCTTTACGACATGGACGGCCGCCGCTATCTGGACGGAATCAGTTCCTGGTGGGTCAATCTCTTCGGCCACGCCAACCCACGCATCGGCGCCGCCCTCAAGGCGCAGCTTGATCAGCTAGAACACGTGATGCTGGCCGGCTTCACCCACGAGCCGGTGGTCGAGCTCTCCGAGCGCCTTGCCACCCTCACCGGCCACCGTCTGGGCCACGCCTTCTACGCCTCCGATGGCGCCTCGGCCACCGAGATCGCCCTCAAGATGAGCGCCCACTACTGGCGCAACCATGGCGAGCCCGGCAAGAACCGCTTCGTCAGCCTCTCGGGCAGCTACCACGGTGAAACCGTCGGCGCCCTGGCCGTCACCGACGTGGCCATCTTCCGCGACGCCTACGCCCCGCTGGTCCGCGCCGGAACCTGCGTTCCCAGCCCCGACGCCCGTCAAGCCGCGCCAGGCGAAACCACTGCCGACGTAGCCCGCCGCGCCGCTGCTGCCCTCGACGCCCACCTGGCCGAGCACGCCTTTGAAACCGCCGCGCTGATCGTCGAGCCGCTCATCCAGTGCGCCTCCGGCATGGTGATGCACGACCCGGAATACCTGCGCCTGGCCCGCGAGATCTGCACCCACCACCGGATCCATCTGGTGGCCGACGAGATCGCCGTCGGCTGCGGACGCACCGGCACCTTCTTCGCGTGCGAGCAGGCCGGCATCTGGCCGGACTTCATCTGCCTCTCCAAAGGCATCTCCGGCGGCTATCTGCCCCTCTCCATCGTCCTCTCCACCGACGACATCTTCGCCGCCTTCTACGACGACGACACCGCCCGCGGCTTCCTGCACTCCCACAGCTACACCGGCAACCCGCTGGCCTGCCGGGCAGCGCTGGCCACACTCGACATCTTCGAACAGGACGACGTGCTCGCCGCCAACCGGATCAAGGCCGACCGCCTCGGTGCCGCCTTCCGTGCTGCCTTGGGCGGCCACCCCGCCGTACGCCACCTGCGCCAGCGCGGCATGATCCTGGCCTTCGACGTTGAAGGCGCCCCAGCCGGCTTCTCGCGCCGCTTCTTCACCGAAGCACTTGATCGCGAGCTGCTGCTGCGCCCCATCGGCAACACTGTTTACACCATGCCGCCCTACATCCTCAGCGACGCCGAGATCGACCACCTCGCCAGCCAGACCGCCGCCGCACTGGAGGCCAGTCTTGCCTGATCCCGTCGACCCGCTCCTCGAACTTTCCACCAGCCTCGCCGATCTCGACGAAGCCGGTCTGCGCCGCCGCCGTCGGGTTGTCACCACGCCCTGCGCGCCGGTTGCGGGGCTTGCCGACCGGCCCGCCCCGGTCATCGCCTTCTGCTCCAACGACTACCTCGGCCTCGCCGCCGAGGCCTCGCTGGCCGAAGCCGCCAGCCAAGGCGCGCAACGCTGGGGCGTCGGCTCCGGTGCGTCCCACCTCGTTAGCGGCCATTACGCCGTTCATGACGAGCTCGAAACGCGCCTCGCCCGTTTCGTCGGCATGGACGACGCGCTGTATTTCTCCACCGGCTACATGGCCAACATCGGCGTGATGCCGGCCCTGGTCGGCCGGGGCGACGCCATCTTCGCCGACAAGGTGAACCACGCCTCGCTGGTGGATGGCGCCCTCCTCTCCCGCGCGGAGTTCATTCGCTATCCCCACTGCGACCTCGCCGCCCTCGCCGCCCGGCTGGAGGCCTCCCCAGCCCCGCGCAAGCTGATCGTCACCGACAGTGTGTTCAGCATGGATGGCGACATCGCCCCGCTGCCCGAACTCCTCGCCCTGGCCGAAGCCCACAAGGCCTGGCTGCTGGTGGATGACGCCCACGGCTTCGGCGTGCTCGGCCCCCAAGGCCGCGGCAGCCTGGCCCACTTCGGGCTGTCGTCACCGCGCCTCATCTACATGGGCACCCTCGGCAAGGCCGCCGGCGTCTCCGGCGCCTTTGTCGCGGGGCAGCACGATGTCATCGAGTGGCTGGTTAGCAAGAGCCGCAGCTACATCTTCACCACCGGCGCCCCGCCGCTCATCGCCCACACCCTGCTCAGCGCGCTGGATCTCATCGAGCAGGGCGACGCCCGACGTGCCCACCTGAACGCCCTGATCGCTCGCTTGAAGGCCGGCCTGCGCCTGTCCCGCTGGCAACTGCTGCCCTCCGACACCCCGATCCAGCCCGTGGTGATCGGCGACAACCATGAGACGCTCGCCGTCTCCCACGCCCTCGACACCGAAGGCATCTGGGTGCCGGCAATCCGCCCGCCCACAGTGCCCAAGGGCGCGGCGCGGCTACGCGTCACCCTGTCGGCGGCGCACAGCTTCGAAGAGGTGGACCGCCTCGTTACCACCCTCAACCGCCTTGAGGCCGCGCCGACATGAGCGCCCCTCTCGTCCTGCTCCACGGCTGGGGCCTGTCGTCGGCCGTATGGGCGCCGCTCACCGCGCAGCTTTCGTCTGATCTGACGATCTTCACCCCGGATCTTCCCGGTCATGGCACGGCGCCCGCCGCTGGCGAAACCCTCGCCGAGTGGGCCGTCGCCGTGACCCCCGCGCTGCCTGACGGCGCCACCGTGGTCGGCTGGTCCCTCGGCGCCCAGCTGGCCCTGCACCTTGCCGCCCACGCACCGCGCAAGGTCGCCCGGCTGGTGCTGATCGCCGCCAGCCCACGCTTCGTCCAGGCCGACGACTGGTCCGCCGCGATGCCGGTCGATACGCTCACCGAGTTCCGCCGCAGCTTCGATCTCGACCCGACCGCCACCCAGCGCCGCTTCGTCGCCCTGCAGGCCCTCGGCGATGTCGCCCGGCGCGAGGTGTCGGCAACCCTCACTGCCGCCCTCACGCCCGCCGACACGAGCCACCAGCCGGCGCTCGCCACCGGCCTGCGGCTGCTCGCCGAGACGGACCAGCGCGCCGTCGTCAGCCGGATCACCCAGCCGGTGCGCCTGCTCCACGGCAGCGAAGACAAGCTGATGCCCATCGCCGCCGCCGAGTGGCTCGCCGACCACCTGCCCAACGGCCGCCTGTCGGTCTTCCAGCACAGCGGCCACGCGCCCTTCGTGTCGCGCCCGGCCGATTGCGCCACGCTCATCGAAAGTTTCATCCGTGACTGACGCCCCGGCTCCCAAGCGCGCTGTCCGGGCCGCCTTCGACAAGGCCGCAGACGCCTACGACGCCGTCGCCACCGTCCAGCGCGCCGCCTGTGACCGTCTGCTGACACTCGCCACCGGTAACGGATTTACGCCGCAGCGCATCCTTGATGCTGGCTGCGGCACCGGCTACGCCCTCACCGGACTCGCCCGCGCCTATCCGGCCGCCACCCTGTTCGCCCTCGACTTCGCCCCGGCGATGTTGCGCCGACACCCTTCGGGCGCAGCCCTGCCCGTGTGCGCAGACATCGAACACCTGCCCATCTCCGCCGGCAGCATCGACGCCCTGTGGTCAAGCTACGCGCTGCAGTGGTGCAACCCACGCCGCGCCCTGCCCGAGCTGGCCCGCGCCCTCGCCCCCGGCGGCCAGCTGTGGATCGCCACCCTCGGCCCAGGCACGCTCACCGAACTCCGCGACGCTTTCCGCCATGTGGACAACGACGAACACGTGCTGCGCTTCCAGCCCCCCGAAGTCATCATCGACGCCGCCGAGTGCGCCGGCCTGCGGGTGCTCGACAGCGACCGCGACACGCTCCACGCCTGGGCGCCGGATCTTCGCAGCCTCCTTACCGACATCAAGACCCTCGGCGCCCACCAGACGGGCGCCCCGCGCCGCCGCGCGCCCCTGGGCAAGACCGCCTGGGCTCGGCTCTCGGCCGCTTACGAAGTTCACCGGAGCCCGGACGGGCTGCCCGCGTCCTACGACACCTTCTGGCTCGTCGCCGAAAAGACCTGAAAACCTTAAATGAGCGCCTTCTTCATCACCGGCACCGACACCGAGATCGGCAAGACCTTCGTCACCTGCACCCTCCTCCACGCCGCCCGCGACCGCGGCCTCACCGCCCTCGGCATGAAGCCCATCGCCGCTGGCGCCGAGATGGTGAATGGCGAGTTCCTCAACGAAGACGCCGCCCGCATCCGCGCCGCCTGCAGCTTCGATCCAGGCCTCGCGCTGCTCAACCCCTACTGCCTTGCCAGCCCCATTGCGCCCCACATCGCCGCCGCCGAAGAAGGCGTGACGCTGGAAACGGGACGCATCTTCGATGCATTCGCAGCGCTCAAAGCCAAGGCGGATCTGGTCCTGGTGGAAGGTGTGGGTGGGTTTCGCGTGCCGCTGACCGACAACTACGATACTGCCGATCTGGCGCGGGATCTGGCCTTACCGGTAATCATTGTGGTGGGCATGCGCCTCGGCTGCATCAACCATGCCTTGCTCACGGCCGAGGCGGTGGCCGCACGGGGGCTGACGATTGTCGGCTGGGTGGCAAATCAGGTCGATCCGGCCATGCTGCGCTTCGAGCAGAACCTCGACGCCCTCAAGGCCCGCATGCCGGCGCCGCTGCTGGGCGTCGTGCGCTTCCAGCCCGACGGCAACGCCGCCCTAGCTGCGGCATCGCTGGAACTGCCCTCAGCGAGCTGAGGCGCGCCGCTGGCGTAGTTGCTCGAACAGGCAGACGCCGGCAGCAACGCCCACGTTGAGGGACTCCATGCCTCCAGGCATCGGGATGAGCACCCGCCTGGTCGCCAGCGTGGCCACGGCATTGGACAAGCCCTGCCCTTCCGAACCGAACAGCCAGGCCACCGGCCCGCGCAGATCGAGGTCGTAAAGCTCGACCGAATCCCGCAGGTCCGCTGCCAGGATCTCGCCCGGATACCCAGCGAGAGCGACCGCGGCATCCACCCCCTCACGGATGCGCAGCCCGAAATGCGCCCCCATAGCTGCCCGCAACACGCGCGGCGACCACGCTTGCGCGCAGCCCGGCGTGAGCAGTACATCCGCCAGCCCAGCCGCTGCCGCAGTACGCAGGATGGTGCCGAGATTGCCCGGGTCCTGCACGCCGTCGAGCACCACGCAGCTTTCGGCAAGCGCAGTCGCCAGGGGCGCGGCAGGAATTGCGATCACCGCCAGCACGCCGCTCGGCGCGTCCACCGGGCTCACGTGGGCAAACAGTCGGTCGGGCAACTCGACGCAGATTTCCGACGGACAACGCATTAGTAGCGCGGCGATCTCCGGCTCGTACCGGCCGCTTTCACTCACCACTACGCGCAGTGGCCGGGCGCCACGCTCCAGCGCCACGCCCAGCAGGTGGGCGCCGTCAAGCAGCGACTCGCCGCTGGCACGCCGATCCCTCGCCGAGGTGGCCAGGGCGTGAAGGTACTTGACGGTCGGGTTGTCTCGGGAGGTGATCTGCTTCACGATTCAGAAGGCAAGGCCGAGGGTGGCGAGCGCCACGGTGAGCGCGCCCAAGACTAGATTCAGCGTGACCCGCTGACGGATCGCATTCATTGCCTTGGCACCTTGCGCCCAGCTCGCCTGTTCCACCGCCTGCTGCAACACACGCCAGGGCCCGAACCAGATGCTGGCAAACACAAGCGCCATCACCAAGCCGACACCCGCCATCACGTGCCAGGAGCGCGGCGCCTGGGCGAAACCCACCTCAATCAGCATCGCAAACCCGCTGATGATGATCGCCGCGATGGCCACCCAGACGATCCGGAAGAAGCGCCCGAGCACCCGGCTCCACAGCCCAAGCCGATCCGCGGGTGATAGCTCAAGCGCGGCCGGGCGCAGACAGAAATGCGCGAAGGCCATCCCGCCAACCCACACGATCACACCGGCGAGATGGATGAACAACATCAGATGGTGGAGCTTCATGCGCAGTCCTCGTCGGTCCAAAGGGGCGGGTTGGCGATCACATCATGAACCGGCGCGAAGCTCTTGCGGTAGATCTCGCAGGCTCCGTGGGCCCGCAGTGCGGTCAGGTGGGCCGGCGTGGGATAGCCCTTGTGGCCGGCCAGGCCGTACTGGGGATATTTTCGGTCGAGTTCGAGCAGTTGGGCGTCCCGCGCCGTCTTGGCGAGGATGGAAGCCGCTGAAATCTCGGGCACCAGGGCGTCGCCCTTTACGATGGCCTCGCAGGGCACGGCCAGTTGCGGGCAACGGTTGCCGTCTACCTGGGCCCGGGTCGGCGCAGGCTTGAGCCCAGCCACCGCCCGCTGCATGGCCAGCATCGAGGCATGCAGGATGTTCAGCCGGTCGATCTCTTCAACACTCGCCTCGGCGACACACCAGGCCAATGCCTTCTCGCGGATCTCGGCGGCCAGCGCGATGCGGCGTTTCTCGGAGAGCTTCTTCGAATCTGCCAGCCCAACGATGGGCCGGGCCGGATCGAGGATCACCGCGGCAGCCACCACCGGCCCGCACAGCGGGCCGCGGCCGGCTTCATCGACGCCGCACAGGCGTTCCATCAGGCGTGCCCGCGCAGGTAGGGGAGGATCGCCGCCGCGGCCTTGTCGGCGGTGTTCTGACGCAGCTGCAGGTGCATGTCGGTGAACACCTGGACCAGCTCCGCTGCACGCGCCTTGTCGGTCAGCCAGCCATCGAGCGCGTCGGCCAATGCCTGGGGGGTCGCAGCGTCCTGCAGCACTTCGGGCACCACCTCACGACCGGCGAGCACGTTGGGCAGGCCGACCCACGGGAGGTAGGCCATGCGCTTCATCAGCCGGAACGACCACTTGCCGATCTTGTAGGTGATGACCATTGGCCGCTTGAGGAGCGCGGCTTCGAGCGTCGCTGTTCCGCTCGCCACCAGCACCACGTCGGCAGCGATCATCGCGTCGGTTGCGTGGCCAAACAGGATGCGGATCGGCAGATCCACATGAGCGTGACGCCTCAGCGCCTCCTCGAACAGCAACCGCGTCTCGCGGGTCGCCAGCGGCACCAGGAAGCGCGCATCCGGATGTCGCTTGTGGAGGATTGCGGCCGTGGCGATGTAGGTGTCGGCAAGGTTGCGCAGTTCGGACTGCCGGCTTCCAGGCAGGAAGGCAAATACAGGGCCGTCGCCATTGATCTGCAGCATTTCCCGGGTGGCAGCCTGGTTAGGTACGAGCGGAAAGACATCCGCCAGCGGATGGCCCACGTAGCTCACCGGCACACCCGCGCTACGGTACAGCTCGGGTTCAAACGGGAACAGGCACAGCATGTGGCTGACCGAACGCGCAATGCCCTTCAGGCGGCCCCGGCGCCAGGCCCAGATGGACGGGCTGACGAAATGGATCGCCGGAATGCCTTTATCCTTGAGGCGCCGCTCGAGCCACAGGCTGAAATCCGGCGCATCCACCCCGATGAAGGCAGCCGGCCGGTCAGCCAGCAGGCGATTGAGCAGGCTGCGACGGATACCGGAAAGTTCACGGTAATTCTTGAGGGCGTCCACATAGCCGTGGACCGACAGCTTCTCGGCCGGCCACCAGGCCTGGAAGCCCTCGGCCTGCATCTTGGGGCCACCGATGCCAAAGAACTCGGCATCGGGGAGATGGCGCTTGAGCGCCCGGATCAGGTGACTGGCGAGGAGGTCGCTGGAGGCCTCGCCAGCCACCATGGCGATGCGCACCACCATGGATCAGCGAACGATGCCACGCCCGGAGTCGGCGATGAAGTCGGAAAACTGCTGCAGCTCGGGCGCCGAGACTGCGGCCTCCGCGATCTGCTTGCGGGCCTCGTCGAGGGTGAGGCCATTGCGGTACAGCGTCTTGTAGGCCCGCTTGATGGCGGCGATGCCGTCTGCGCTGAAACCCCGGCGCTTGAGACCTTCGCTGTTGATGCCGTGGGGCGAGGCCGGATTGCCCGACACCGTGACGAACGGCGGCAGATCCTGCAGCAGCACCGTACCGACGCCGCAGAAGCTGTGCGCACCGACACGGACGAACTGATGCACGCCGGTGAAGCCCCCCAGGATCGCCCAGTCCCCAACGGTCACGTGACCGGCCAGGGTCGCGTTGTTGGCAAAGATCGTGTTGTCGCCGACCATGCAGTCGTGGGCAACATGCACATAGGCCATGATCCAGTTGTTGTTACCGACGCGGGTCAGTCCGCCATCCTGCACCGTGCCGGTGCTGAAACTGCAGAACTCGCGGATCGTGTTGCCGTCGCCAATCTCGAGGCGGGTTGGCTCGGCGGCGTATTTCTTGTCCTGGGGCTCAGAGCCGATGGAGCAAAACTGGAAGATCCGGTTATCACGACCGATCTTCGTGTGGCCCTCGATGACCACATGCGGCCCGATCCATGACCCCTCAGCGATCTCGACGTGTTCGCCAACGATCGAATAGGCCCCGACCTGTACGCCGTCGGCAATACGGGCGCCAGGATGGACAATGGCGGTGGGATGGATGCTCATCGCTTGATCGCACACATGAACTCGGCTTCGGTCGCCACTTCGCCGTCGACGCGGGCAACCCCCTTGAACTTCCAGATGTTGCGGATCGTCCGGACGATCTCCGCTTCGAGGATCAGCTGATCTCCGGGCACCACCGGCCGCTTGAAGCGAACGTTATCGACGGACGCAAAGTACACCATCGCATCGGGATCGGGAATCGTGCCCTCGGTCTTGAAAGCCAACACCGCTGCCGCCTGGGCCAGGGCTTCAATGATCAGCACGCCGGGCATAACCGGGCTATGGGGAAAGTGCCCGGGGAAGAACGGTTCGTTCACCGTGACGTTCTTCAGGCCAACGACTCGCTTGCCTTCCTCGAGTTCGAGAATGCGATCCACCAGCAAGAACGGGTAACGGTGCGGAATGTATTTCTTGATCTCGTTGATATCGATGATGCTCATTGTTCTTGCTCCCTCATGATTCCTTGGCGCCGAGCTTCTTCTCGAGTTCGCGCAGCCGCTCGGCCATCGCGTCGAGACGACGCAGATGGGAGAAATTTCTGATCCAGTCTGCGTGGGCCTGCAAAGGCAGGGTCGATGTATAAACACCGGCCTTGTCAATGCTCTTGGTGACGTTGGTGTCAGCGGAGACGGTCACGTCATCGGCAACCGAAAGATGCCCCGCAAAGCCGGCTTTGCCGCCCACCATCACGCGTTTGCCAATTGCCGTGCTACCGGCCAGGCCCGCCATCGCCGCCATGATCGCGTCGTCGCCGATCCGGCAGTTATGCGCCACATGGATGAGGTTGTCGAGCTTCACGCCATGACCGATAACCGTGTCGTCCAGAGCCCCGCGGTCGATGGTCGTGTTGGCACCGATCTCTACATCGTCACCGATGATGACTCGACCGATCTGGGGAATCTTGACCCAGTGTTTGTCGGCATCCCGCGCAAACCCAAGTCCATCCGCACCGATCACCGCCCCCGAGTGGATCACTGCACGGGCACCAATGGCGCAGTGATCGTAGATCTTCACGCCAGCATGGAGCAGCGAACCGGCCCCCAGCTGCACACCATCCCCCAGCACGCAACCAGCCCCGATAGTGCAATTCTCGCCAATCTCACAACCCTCACCGATCACCACCTGGGGCGCGACCGAGACCGAAGCAGGGAGCGACGACGCAACCACCGCCGAAGGATGAACACCGGCCGGAGGCCGCCTGGGCGGATTGAACAACTGCGCAGCGCGCGCGAAATAAAGGTAAGGATCCGGCGTAAGGATTCGGGCCCGATCAGTGAGTCCTGCCGCCTTGGGCGACAGGATGAACGCGGACGCCCCACTCGACGCGAGCGCTGCAATCAGCTTCGGATTCGAGAGGAACGCGACCTCACCGGGCCGCGCGGTCTCCAGCGAAGCAATCTGGCGAACACGAATCGTCGCGTCGCCAACCAGTTCGCCGCCCAGCCGGGCGACCAGTTCGCCTAGGGATATCTCCATCGGCGAGCGCTTACTTGGCTTCGGTCAGCGCCTTGATCACCTTGTCGGTGATGTCGATGCGCGGGCTGGCGTAGACGGCTTCCTGGAAGATGATGTCGTACTTCTCGGCCTCGGCGATCTGCTTGATCGTCTTGTTGGCCCGATCGAGCACGCTGGCGAGCTCTTCATTGCGGCGCTGGTTCAGGTCTTCACGGAACTCACGCTGCTTGCGTTGGAATTCGCGATTGAGTTCGTTGAACTCGCGCTCCTTGTTGCGACGCTCACCCTCGGCCATTGTCATGCCATTCTTCTCGAGGGCTTCCTGCATGCCCTGAAGCTGCTTGGCAATCCGCTGCAAATCCTGATCGCGCTTTTCGAATTCCTTCTCGAGCTTCTGCTGGGCACGCTTGGCGGGCGGTGCTTCCTTCATTACCCGATCCGAATTGACGAACCCAACCTTCACCTCGGCCGCTGCCGTCTGCGCAAAGGCTGCGAGCAGCAGCGCTGCGAGCGTGGATAAACCGATACCTTTCACCTGAAACCTCCATCTGCACCCGATACGGCTGCAATCAGAAAACCGTACCCAACTGGAACTGGAATTTTTGCGTCTTATCCCCGTCCTCTTTCTTGAGAGCCTGGCCCAGACTGAACTTGAGCGGGCCGACCGGGGAACTCCAACTGAACGCCAACCCGGCACTGTACCGCAAATCCGAAGCCCGAACCTTGTCGTCCGCACCCCAGACATAGCCCGCGTCACCAAACAGCGAAAGGCGCATGGACTTGTCCTTGCCGCCGCCGCCGGGCATCGGGAAATAATACTCCACGTTACCCACCACCCGACGGTTGCCACCGAGGGCTCGCACGTAGCCGTTGCTGTCGGTGTAATGGGGGCCGAGCGTGCTCTGCTGATAACCCCGCACAGAGCCGATACCGCCAGCGTAAAAGTTTTTGTAGAACGGCAATTCCTTGCCGTCGTAGCCATGGGCGTAGCCGAGATCGCCATTCAGCATCAGCGCATAGCCGCCACCGAAGGGAATCCAATATTGGTGTTGGTAGCTGCCGCGGACATAGCGCATGTCGAGCGCGGGGGTGGCAACCTCGAGAGACGCACGTTGATAGACACCCGACGTCGGATACAGGAAGCTGTCGCGACGATCCCGCGCCCAACCTGCGGTAGCCACCAGGCTTCTCGCGGTATCGCCAAAGGTGTTAACGAAGTTGACGTAAGGCGCCGGGCTGGTATCGAAGACCTTGATGGTGGTCTGGTCAACCGCCAAGCCAAAGTTGATCCGGTCGTCCTCCGCAATCGGATAGCCGAAGCGCAGGCCTGCACCGATCGAGGACGACTTGTAGGTTGCCACCGACAGGGAGGTTGGATCGACGTTGCGCTGGTAGATGTCCCAACCCATGCTGATGCCGTCGATGGTCCAGTACGGGTTTGTGAACGACAGCGCAACCGTCTTGTTGATGCGGCCGGTGTTCACCTGCAAGGTCATTGCGTTACCGGTGCCAAAGAGGTTCTGCTGGGCGATGGAGCCGGAGAGGATCACCTTTTCTGCGCTGGAGAAGCCGGCGCCGAGCATCAGGTTGCCGGTGGCGCGCTCCTTGACGCTGAAGTTGGCATCCACCTGATCGGTGGAACCCGGTACTGCGGGGGTTTCGATCGTGACTTCCTCGAAGTAGCCGAGGCGATCAAGACGGGCCTTGGAGCGATTGATCGCCGCACCGTCATACCACGCGCCCTCCATCTGGCGGATCTCGCGACGGATCACCTCGTCACGGGTTCGCGCGTTGCCCGAGAAATTGATCTTGCGCACATAGACGCGCCGCCCCGGATCGACGAAGAACGTGAAGGCGACCTCGCGCTTGGCCTTATCCACCTCGGGAGCTGCATTCACGTTGGCGAAGGCGTAGCCGTCATTACCAAGCCGCTCGCTGATCGCCTTCGTGGTGGCAGTCACCGAATCCCGTACGAAGGTGTCGCCGGCCTTGAGCTTGACGAGCTTCTGCAGCTCCGCTTCAGGTACTGCCATGTTGCCCGCGAGCTTGACGTCGGAAACCGTGTACTTCTCTCCCTCGGAGATGCTGAGGGTGATGTAGATATCTTTCTTGTCGGGCGTGATCGACACCTGGGTAGACTCAATGCTGAAGTCCAGATAACCCCGGTTCAGATAGAAGGAGCGCAGGCTTTCGATGTCGCCGGACAATTTGGGTTTGGAATACTGGTCGCTCTTCGAGAACCAGGTAAACCAGCCAGGCGTAGTCAGGGAAAACAGCTCGATAAGCTCCTTCTCCTTGAACGCTTTGTTGCCGATGATGCTGATCTGACGAATCTTGGCTGCTTCGCCTTCCACCACATTGAAGTTCACGCCCACCCGGTTGCGCTCGAGGGGGGTAACCGTGGTGGTGATCTGCACACCGTACAGACCCTTGGCGAGATACTGGCGCTTTAGTTCCTGTTCGGCACGCTCGAGCACGGCGCGGTCGAAGATGCGGGATTCCGCCAGGCCGACTTCCTTCAGGCCCTTCTTCAGCGCGTCTTTTTCGAATTCCTTGGTGCCGACGAAGTCGATCTGGGAAATCGCGGGCCGCTCGTCCACCAGAACGATGATCACATCGTTCTCGACCTCGATCCGCACATCCTTGAAGAAGCCTGTGGCAAATAGCGACTTGATCGCCTGGGATGCCTTGTCTTCCGAGAAGCGCTCACCCACCTTCACCGGGAGATAACTGAATACCGTCCCTGCTTCGGTCCGCTGGATCCCTTCAACGCGAATGTCTTTGACAACGAAAGGCTCGAAAGCCAAGGCGGGCGAAGCAGCGAAAAGCGCGGCAATCACCCCGGAGAGGAGCGTGGATTTCATCCGATTTCAGCTAGCAACAAGGCGGTTGATGTCGTTGTAGAAGGCAAAAGCCATTAGCGCCGCCAGCAGAGCCATTCCAATCTGCTGTCCGATTTCCATGACGCGTTCGGAAACCGGGCCGCCCTTGATGATCTCGATCACATAATACAGCAAGTGTCCGCCGTCCAGCACGGGCACCGGCAGCAGATTGAGAACCCCCAGGCTGATGCTGATGAGCGCAAGAAACTTGATGTAATGGGGCCATCCCATGCGGGCCGACTGGCCGGCAAAATCGGCGATCGTCACTGGCCCGCTAAGATTCTTGACCGACACTTCACCGACGATCATGCGCCCCATCACCGACAGACTCATCGACGCGGTCTCCCAGGTCTGGTCAATGCCCTTGCTGAGCGCCTCGGCGATCCCGTAGCGCACAGTGACGAACATCAGGTCGCGCTGCCCTTCGGCGTCGGCCATCGCCACGCCGATCCGTCCGATGGTCCGGCCATTCTCTTCGAAGGCTTTTGGTACAAGCTGCACGACCAGTGTGCTGCCGCCGCGTTGCACTTCCACGTCGAGGGTCTGGCCAGCCGCATCACGCACGCTGGCAACCAGATCCGACCAGCTGTCCACGGGCTTCTCGCCAATCCGCACAACCCGATCACCCGCCAGCAGACCCGCCGCAGCCGCTGCACCGTCAGCGCTCAACTGACCCAGTATGGCGGGCAGCTTCGGACGATATAGACGCAGGCCAAGCTGGCTCGCCACGTCGTTTTGACTCTGGTCCACATCAATGCCCGCAAGCTCCAGCTTACGGAAAGCGATTTCATTCTGCCCGTTGATGGTCTCGATGGCGACACTGCGTCGTTCCAGGGCGTCGTTGAGCAGGTGCCAGCGAAATTCGGTCCAGGTCTGTACCGCATCGCCGTTCACCGAGCGCACTAGCTCGCCCTCCTGAAAGCCCGCCAGCGCAGCCTGGCTCTGGGGTGGCGGCTCCCCGATGCGCGCACGCAGCTCTTCGACACCACTCGAGTAAAGCCCCCAGTACAACGCGATCGCCAGCACAAAATTGGCGAGCGGCCCGGCGGCTACAATGGCGATCCGGCGCCACACCGACTGGCGGTTGAACGCGCGATGCAACGCTTCGGCGGGTACCGGCGCCTCCCGCTCGTCGAGCATCTTGACGTAGCCGCCAAGGGGAAAGGCCGACAGCGCCCACTCGGTCTGATCGGCGCCGAAACGCCGCATGAACAATACCTTGCCGAAACCCAGCGAGAAACGGAGCACCTTCACACCGCAAAGACGCGCGACGATGTAGTGGCCGAACTCATGGACAATGATCAGCACGCCCAGCGCAACGACAAAAGGCAGGACGTAATCGAGCAGATTCATCGAACACCCTCACCGGCAATCCGGCGCGCCATGGCCTGAAGCGCTCCGGTCACGAGCAATACTGACGCACGAGATCGCCCGCCACCTGACGGGCGTGACGATCCGCGTCCAGGACGATCTCGAGAGAATCCGCAGCCCGCGCCTCAATCACGTCGAGGGTGGCGGCGATCACACCGGCAATCCGGTCGAAGCGCAGTCCACCCGCGAGGAATTCGCCGACGGCAACTTCGTTGGCCGCATTGAGCACCGCTGGCGCGATGCCACCCTGATCCAGCGCGCGGTAAGCCAGCGCGAGACAGGGGAAACGCTGCAGATCGGGGCGCTCAAAATTGAGTTGCCCCACTGCAAACAGATCGAGCGGCCTGACGCCGGCATCGACCCGCTCGGGATAGGCCATCGCGTGGGCGATGGGGGTCCGCATGTCAGGATTGCCAAGCTGGGCAAGCACGGAGCCATCCACGTAAGCCACCATCGAGTGAATCACGCTTTCCGGATGGATCACCACCTCAATCCGCTCGGCGGGCGCACCAAACAGCCAATGAGCCTCGATAACCTCGAGGCCCTTGTTCATCATGGTTGCCGAATCCACGGAAATCTTGCGCCCCATCACCCAGTTAGGATGAGCACACGCCATCTCCGGCGTCACGGCGGCGAGCTCATCCACTGGTTTGCGGCGGAACGGGCCGCCCGACGCGGTGAGCAGGATGCGCGTGACTTCGATGCCATCCACGCCTTGACGGAATCCACTCGGCAACGCCTGAAAGATCGCATTGTGCTCACTGTCGATGGGCAGCAGCGTCGCGCCGCTGGCTGCGACCTCCTGCATGAAGAGTGCGCCGGACATTACCAACGCCTCCTTGTTGGCCAGCAGGATGCGCTTCCCTGCCCGCGCAGCGGCGAGGGTCGGAACAAGGCCGGCGGCACCCACAATGGCGGCCATCACCATATCCACCTCGGGCGCGGCAGCGACCGCCACCAGCGACTCGGCACCGGTGAGCACCTCGGTACAGCAGCCCGCGGCATCCAGGCGAGCCTGCAAGGCCTGCGCATCCTCGGGACGATCAAGCACTGCATACGCCGGGCGGTGCTGGAGACACTGCTCGAACAGCTTGCCCACCTGACGATGCGCCGTGAGGGCGAAAACACCATAGCGCTCAGGGTGGCGCGCGACCACATCAAGGGTGCTGACCCCAATCGAACCGGTCGCACCGAGAACGGTGATGAACTTTTTATTCGAAACCATGGCTTACCGGGCGAACCAGAGGGCCAGCAGACCCGCCAGCGGAAGAGTCGAGGTGAGGCTGTCGATCCGGTCGAGAACACCGCCGTGACCGGGGAGCAATGTTCCGCTATCTTTTACGCCGGCCTGACGTTTGAGCATCGACTCGAACAGGTCGCCGATGATGCTGATTCCGGTGAAAGCCGCGAGCCCGATGGTTGCGAACACCAACTGCACGCCAGCCAACCCATGGGGCAGGAAATTTGTGAGACAGACCAGCCCGTAGATCACGACGCCCGCGACGGCACCGTAGGCGCCTTCCCAGCTCTTGCCTGGGCTGATCGACGGTGCCAACTTGCGCCGCCCGAAGGCACGGCCGGTGAAATAGGCGGCGATGTCCGCGATCCACACCGAGGCCATCACACCCAGCAGCAGCCACGGGCTCAGCAGACGCAGATGAATCATCGCGAGGCTGGGCGGAATCAACAGCACGAAACCCACCAGCGCCGCGGCACCCGCACCGGGCAGCGCCCAGCGGGCTCGCAGCCAGAACGGCACACACACGATCCAGAACAGCGCGCTAAGCGCGTACGCGGGAACCAGATTGAAGGGAGCAACGGTGTCGTCCCGGTGCAGGCCTGCCACCAGCCCGCCAAAGAGACACAACGCGCCCAGAAGCAATGCGTAGATCCAGCGACGCGCGCCCTGATAGCCAACGATGCCGCCCCATTCATGGGCAGCCACAGCGCAGATGACGGATACGAAAGCCAGCCATCCCGACGACGGCAGCAGGAAAAGCGCGCAGAGCAGACCTGCAAGCAGGAATATCGCGGTGATGACCCGCGCTTTAAGCATGGCCTGTGCCGGAAGAATCCGCTCCGCCACCGACGAGCTGCTCGCTGGTTCGGCCAAAGCGGCGCTCGCGCCCCTGGAAGGAGGCAATCGCAGCGTCAAGCTCGGCTTCGCCAAATTCGGGCCAGAGCTTGTCGGTGAAATACAGCTCGGAATACGCCAGCTGCCAGAGCATGAAATTGCTGATGCGCGTCTCCCCACCGGTGCGGATGAACAGATCGGGCTCAGGACTGAAGCTCAGCGCCAGATGGGGCGCCAGATCGTCCTCGGCGTAGCCGCCCTCACGTGCCACACCCGCGGCAACCATCTTGTCGACAGCCTGCATGATGTCCCAACGACCGCCATAATTGGCGCAGATCGTCAGGTTCATTTTGGTGTTGCCAGCAGTCAGCGCTTCGCCATCACGAATCAGATCAACCAGCGGCTTGTCAAACGGAGCGAGATCACCGACGACACGCAGACGGATGTTGTTGCGGTGGATGCGCTCGATCTCGGCCTTGAGCGACTTCACGAACAACTGCATCAGAAACGAAACTTCGTCCTTCGGACGACGCCAGTTCTCGGAACTGAACGCAAAAACGGTCAGGTATTCGACGCCCCGATCGAGGCAGGTGCGAATGACTTCGCGGAGGGAATCGACGCCCTTGGCATGGCCAGCGACCCGAGGCATCAGGCGCTTGCGCGCCCAACGTCCGTTTCCGTCCATGATGATCGCGATATGCCGCGGAACCTGCGCAGCCTCGGGTACGCCCCGCGTGGAACTCGTAAACGGCAATCGCACCATGTAATCTCCGCCTGAAAAGAACCGGAAAAGCAGCACCTGACCGGAAGGTCAGATCTGCATCAGCTCTTGTTCTTTCTGTGCGAGAAGCTTGTCGATCTCGACAACGGCCTTGTCAGTCAGCTTCTGGATGTCGTCCTGGGCACGACGTTCCTCGTCCTCCGAGATCGTTTTTGCCTTCAGGGCATCCTTCAGTGAGCCATTGGCGTCGCGACGCAGATTGCGCACCGCCACCTTGGCGCCTTCGCCTTCATGCTTGACGACCTTGATGAGCTCCTTGCGCCGATCTTCGGTCAGTGCAGGCATCGGAACGCGAATCACTTCGCCCTGGGACGACGGGTTGAGACCCAGATCGGAATCGCGAATAGCCTTCTCGACCTTCGCGATCATCGGCTTTTCCCACGGCTGCACGCCAATCGTGCGGGCGTCAATCAGGGTGATGTTGGCCACCTGATTGACAGGCACCGGACTACCATAATAGTCGACCATCACGTGATCCAGAATGCCCGTGCTCGCCCGGCCCGTGCGAACCTTGGCGAGATCCAGCTTGAGCGCCTCGATGGACTTCTGCATCTTGGCTTCGGTAGTTTTCTTGAGTTCCGGGATCATCGGTTCATCCTCAGCAATAAACCAGCGTACCTTCGTCCTCGCCCATCACGACACGCTTGAGCGCGCCGCTCTTGAACAGACTGAAGACGTTGATCGGCAGACGCTGGTCGCGGCACAGCGCAAACGCGGTCGCATCCATCACGGCGAGGTTACGGGCAATCGCTTCGTCGAAGGAAATTCGCTGGAAGCGCGTAGCAGCCGGATCCTTCTTTGGGTCGGCCGTATAGATGCCATCCACCTTGGTCGCCTTCAGCACGATGTCCGCACCAATTTCGGAGCCACGCAGGGCCGCGGCGGTATCCGTTGTAAAAAACGGGTTGCCGGTACCTGCTCCAAAGATGACGACGCGGCCTTCCTCAAGATAACGGATGGCCTTGCCACGGATGTACGGCTCGACCACCTGATCAATCCGCAGTGCTGACTGGACCCGCGCATTGACCCCGGCGGCCCGGAAGGCGTCCGCAAGGGCCATGGCGTTCATGACGGTGGCCAGCATCCCCATGTAGTCGGCGGTGGCACGATCCATGCCGGACGCCGCCCCCGCCATACCACGGAAGATATTCCCGCCGCCAATCACAATCCCGATCTCGACCCCCAGACGGGTCACCTCGACCACATCGCGCACGATGCCAGCGACGACATCCTGGTTGATGCCGTAGGCGTCGTCGCCCATCAGGGCTTCGCCCGAGAGCTTGAGAAGAATGCGTTTGTAGGCGGGCTGGCTCATCGTCAGGCTACTCCCTTACTTCTGGGCAGCAGCAGCGGCCTGGGCGGCCACTTCGGCGGCGAAATCGGTCACCTTCTTCTCGATGCCTTCACCGACGACGTACAGGGTGAAACCGGCAACGGAAGCACCCTTGGACTTCAGCAGCTGGGACACGGTCTGCTTGCCGTCTTCCGCCTTCACGAAGACCTGGTCGAGCAGGGTCACGTCCTTCAGGAACTTCTGGACGGTGCCTTCGGCGATCTTCTCAAGCATGGCTTCCGGCTTGCCGGCTTCACGGGCCTTCTCGATGGCGATGCGACGCTCGACATCCAGCAGCTCGGCGGGAACGCCGGAGGCGTCGAGGGACTTCGGCTTGGAGGCGGCGATGTGCATGGCCAGATCCTTGGCCAGGGCTTCTTCACCACCCACCAGGTCGATCAGCACGCCGATCTTGGAGCCGCCGTGGATGTAGCTGGCCACGGCACCCTTGGCTTCGGTACGGACGAAGCGGCGGATGGACATGTTCTCACCGATCTTGCCGACCAGCGCCTTGCGGACCTCTTCAACGGTCTGGCCGTTGATTTCCAGCGCGGACAGGGCTTCGACGTCGGCCGGGTTCTTGGTGGCGACGAGTTCGGCAACGTTCTTGACCAGAGCCAGGAAATCGTCGTTCTTGGCGACGAAGTCGGTCTCGCAGTTCACTTCAACCATCGCACCGAGCTTGGCGTCGGCGGAGATGTACACGCCGACGATACCTTCGGCGGTCACGCGGGCAGCCGCCTTGGAGGCCTTGTTGCCCAGCTTGACGCGCAGAATCTCTTCAGCCTTGTCCATATCGCCAGCGGCTTCGGAGAGGGCCTTCTTGCATTCCATCATGGGCGCGTCGGTCTTTTCGCGCAGCTCCTTGACCATGCTTGCGGTGATTTCCGCCATGTTTGCTCCTGGATATCTAATTGATGATGTTCAGACGGATGCTGAATGGGCGCCCGAGGCGCCCATCGAGAGGGATCAGGCCTGCTCTTCGGTGCCGTCTTCCACTTCGACGAACTCGTCGGAGCCGGCGGCAACGATTTCCTGGATCACGGCATTCTTGCCCTCCAGCACGGCATCGGCGACGCCACGGGCGTACAGGCGGATGGCGCGGGAGGAGTCATCGTTACCGGGGATCACGAAATCCACACCTTCGGGGGAGTGGTTGGTATCGACCACAGCCACAACCGGGATGCCCAGCTTGTTGGCTTCGGTGATGGCGATCTTGTGGTAGCCGACGTCGATGACGAAAAGGGCATCCGGCAGGCCGCCCAGATCCTTGATGCCGCCCAGGCTCTTCTGCAGCTTCTCGAGCTCGCGAGAGGCCATCAGGGCTTCTTTCTTGGACAGGCGCTCGATGGAGCCGTCTTCGACCATGGCTTCCATGTCCTTCAGGCGCTTGATGGAAACCTTGACGGTCTTGAAGTTGGTGAGCATGCCGCCCAGCCAGCGCTCATCGACGAAGGGCATGCCAGCGCGCGCCGCTTCTTCAGCCACGATTTCGCGGGCCTGACGCTTGGTGCCGACGAACAGGATGGTGCCGCGATTGGCAGCCAGCTTGCGCACGAAATCCATCGCCTCGTTGTACTTGACGAGGGTCTTTTCGAGGTTGACGATGTGAATCTTGTTGCGCTGACCAAAGATGAACGGCGCCATCTTCGGGTTCCAGAAACGGGTTTGGTGGCCAAAGTGGACGCCCGCTTCGAGCATCTGACGCATGGTGACAGACATTGTGTAGCTCCAGTTACTGAGGTTTGACCGCCGCCCGACCTGCCAGCCCCGCCATCGCGGAGCCACGCTTAGCCGCGAATGCCGCACCATTTCCGATGACGACATCCGCCGGACCTCAATGGGTCGGGCGTGTGTATTTTGCCTGGCACCCTTGCCAGACAAGCCGCGGATTGTAGCAGTATCTCGTTAAAGCCCTCAAGGCCGGCATGCGCAGGTTCTCCGCGCAGGCAAGCCCGGATTGCCCCGGAAGGCCGCATGAGCTAGCCTATCCGGTCGGAAAACCCCAGCAGATCAAGCCTCATGAGCGTCACCATAAAAACGCCGGAAGAAATCGAAAAGATGCGTATCGCGGGCCGCCTCGGCTCGGAAGTGCTCGATTACATCACGCCGTTCGTCAAAGCCGGCATCAGCACCGGCGAGATAGATCGGCTGTGCCACGAATACATGGTCAATGTGCAGGGCTGCATTCCCGCCCCGCTCAACTACGCCCCGCCGGGCTACATCCCGTACCCCAAGTCGATCTGCACCTCGGTGAACCATCAGGTCTGCCATGGCGTGCCTAACGAGAGGGTGATCCTCAAGAAGGGCGACATCGTCAACCTCGACATCACCGTCATCAAGGACGGTTACCACGGGGACACCAGCCGGATGTTCATCGTCGGCGAAACCTCGATCCGCGCCAAGCGCCTGTGTCAGATCACCTACGAATGCATGTGGCTGGGCATTGCCCAGGTCAGACCCGGCGCGCATCTGGGCGATGTCGGCGCAGCGATCCAGAAGCACGCCGAAGGCAACGGATTTTCGGTGGTGCGAGAGTTCTGCGGGCATGGCATCGGCGCCAAATTCCACGAAGACCCGCAGGTGCTGCACTACGGCAAGGCGGGCACCGGGCTCGAACTCAAGCCCGGGATGATCTTCACCATCGAACCGATGATCAACGCCGGCAAGGCCGCGATCTCCGAACTGCCCGACGGCTGGACCATCGTCACCCGCGACCGCAGCCTGTCCGCCCAATGGGAGCACATGGTGCTGGTCACCGAGACCGGCGTCGAAGTGCTCACCCTGTCGGCCGGCAGCCCCGCCCGTCCCGACGTCGTTGCCCAATACGCTGCCCAGATCAAGCCCTGAGCCTCCCATGCCCCAGTCCGCGCCCGCTGCCCCCAGCCCCGAGAAATCCAGGGAGCTCATCACCCGCTTCAAGAGCCGCCTGAAAAGCGGCGGCGAGGCGCTCCGCTCTGCCTACGAAGCCCATCCGCTCACCGAGCCGATCCTCAAGGGTCGGTCGCGCCTGGTGGATGAGGTGCTGCTCGACATCTGGAACGAATTCGCCATTCCTGCCTCTGCGAGCCTGGTGGCGGTAGGCGGCTACGGGCGCGAGGAGCTGTTTCCGTTTTCCGACGTGGACCTGCTCTTCCTGCTCGACGAGACACCCGATCACGACCTGAGCGAGCGCCTCACCCAGATGATCGGGCTGCTTTGGGACGTCGGCCTCGATATTGGCCACAGCGTGCGCACCATCGACGAGTGCATCGAGGAAGCCGGCCGCGACGTGACCGTGATGACCAATCTGCTCGAAGCCCGGTTGATCGGAGGCAATACCCGCCTCTTTGACCGCTTCAATGTGCAACTGCGCGGCGCCCTCAACGTCGGGCAGTTCTTCAAGGCCAAACGACTTGAGCAGGAGCAGCGCTACACCCGTCACAACGAGACGCCCTACTCCCTCGAGCCCAACTGCAAGGAAAGCCCAGGCGGGCTGCGCGACCTTCAGATCATCGGCTGGATCAGTCGGGCTGCGGGCTTTGGCACCCACTGGCGCGACCTCGCCAGCCACGGCCTCGTCACCACCGAAGAAGCGACTGAACTGCGTGATCTGGAACGCTTCCTGCAGCATGCGCGCATCCGCCTGCACCACATCGCCGGTCGCCGGGAAGACCGCCTGCTCTTCGATCACCAGGAAAAGCTCGCCCACCGCTTCGGCTTCGAGGCGAACGAGCACCGCCGGGCGTCGGAGGTCTTCATGCAGGAGTACTACCGCACAGCCAAGAAGGTCACCCAGCTCAACACCATCCTGCTACAGAACTTCGGAGCCGAGTTTTTCCCCTACCGTTATCCGGCGGCGATCAACATCAACGAACGCTTCCAGTGCGTACGTGAGCTCCTCGACGTACGCGACGAAGGGGTGTTCGACCGCCACCCAAGCGCCCTGCTCGAATGCTTTCTGATCCTCCAGCAGCGCTCCGAACTCAAGGGCATGACCGCCCGCACCCTGCGCGCCCTGTGGCGCGGCCGCAAACTGATCAACGCCGACTTCCGCCACGACCCCGCCAACCGGGCGCTGTTCCTGCGCCTGCTTCAGCAAAAGCGCGGCGTCGTACAGGAAATGCGGAGAATGAATCAGTACGGCATTCTCAGCTTCTATCTGCCCGCCTGGCGACGAATCGTCGGTCAAATGCAGCACGACCTGTTTCACGTCTACACGGTCGATCAGCACATCCTGCAGGTGCTGCGCAATGTACGCCGCTTCATGGTGTCCGAGCACGCCCACGAGTACCCATTGCTCACCCGCCTTGCCACCAGCTTCGAGAAACCCTGGCTGATCTACATCGCCGCGCTTTTCCACGACATTGCAAAGGGCCGTGGTGGCGATCACTCAAAGCTCGGCATGAAGGACGCTCGGGATTTCTGCACCGCTCATGGGCTCGACGAAACCGATACCGCGCTGGTCGAATGGCTGGTGGAGCACCACCTGTCCATGTCCAATGTGGCCCAGAAGCAGGACATGTCGGATCTCGACGTGATCCGCCGCTTTGGCGATCTGGTCAAGACCGAACGCCGGCTCACAGCCCTCTACATCCTCACCCACGCCGACATCCGCGGCACCAGCCCGAAGGTATGGAACGGCTGGAAGGGCAAGCTGCTCGAAGACCTCTTCTTCGCCACCCAGCGCCTCCTGCGCGGCGCCACGCCGCACCAGGCGCTGGGCATGCCGCTGCGTCAGGACGACGCTCGAAACCTGCTACGCTACTACGGCCTGCGGCCCGGCACCGAAGACAAGCTGTGGGCCCAGCTCGACACGGTGTACTTCATGCGCCACGACGCCGAGGAGGTCGCATGGCACGCGCGCATGCTTTACTACCGGATTGAATCCGATGAGCCCGTCGTCAAGGCCCGCCCAACCAACGGCGACGAAGGGCTTCAGGTGATGGTCTACATGAGGGACCAGAAAGACATCTTTGTCCGACTGTGCGGCTTCTTTGCGCGCCTTGGCTTCACCATTGCCGACGCCAAGATCCACACCACCCGCCACGGATACGCGCTCGACAGCTTCCTGCTACTCGATCCGGGCCAGGAAATCCATTACCGCGACTTGATCAACCTCCTCGAACACGATCTGAGCGAACGCCTCAGCCGCCCCGATTCGTCCATCGACCGGCCAGCCAACGGCCGCCTGTCACGGGAGGTCAGGCATTTCCCGATCACACCGGGCGTCACTATCGAACCCGACGAGCGCGGCCAGCATTTCATCATGTCGGTGACAGCTGCCGATCGCCCCGGCCTGCTCTTCGGCGTAGCCGAAACCCTTGCCAACAACGGCATCAACCTGCACACGGCAAAAATTGCTACGCTGGGCGAGCGTGTCGAAGACACTTTCCTCATCAGTGGCCCTGGCCTCAGCCAGGACACCCAGGTACTGAAGATCGAGTCCGAGCTGCTCGAAAAACTGGCGATCTGAAATCAGTCGTCGGCCGCCGCCGGGGTGCCTGGAAACAGCACCTCGGTAAAACCGAAGCGGGTGAAATCCCGCACCCGCATCGGGTACAGAATGCCGTCCAGGTGGTCGCACTCGTGCTGAACCACCCGGGCGTGAAAGCCCTCCGCGATCCGATCGATGGGCGAGCCATCGGCGTCGAAACCGCTGTAGCGCAATGACGCCCAGCGCGACACCCAGCCACGCAGCCCTGGCACTGAAAGACAACCCTCCCAGCCACCCTCCTCGTCTTCCGACAAGGGCGACAGCACCGGGTTGATCAGCACCGTATCGGGCACCGACGACGCATCCGGGTAGCGCGGACTCGGCCCACCACCAAAGATCACCACCCGCAGATCCACGCCGATCTGCGGCGCTGCCAGCCCGGCACCGGAAAGATGCGCCATCGTGTCGCGCATGTCGGCAATCACGGCCGCAAGCTCCGGCGTGCCGAAAGCAGTCACCGGCTGCGCCCGGCGCAGCAGGCGCGGATCACCCATCCGCAGCACTTCGCGAATCATTTGGCCGGCCCTTCGCAGATGTGCTCCAGCACATCCCGCACCCGGCCCATCGCTTCGCGCAGCACCACATCGATGCTGCCAAAGCAGATCTGCGCCGCGCTGTTGCCACGGCCAGCCGCAAAGTTGGCCACCACGTTGATCGCCGCGTAAGGGATACCCAGCTCGCGGGCCAGCGCCGCCTCAGGCATGCCGGTCATGCCCACCACGTCGGCACCGTCCCGCTCCAGCCGGTTGATCTCGGCCGCGGTTTCTAGACGCGGCCCCTGGGTTGCCGCATACACGCCCCCATTCACAACCGGCTGCCCCGCCGCCACGGCCGCCGCAAGAATGCGTTGGCGCACGACCTCGTCGTAGGGACGGGTGAAATCGATATGCACCACCGGCTGCTCGGAGCTCTCATGGAAAGTGCTCTTGCGCCCCCAGGTGTAGTCGATGATCTGATCCGGCACCACCAGCACGCCCGGCCCCAGGTCGTCGCGGATGCCGCCGACCGACGCCACCGAGATGATCGCGTCGACCTTGGCCTCGCGCAGCGCCCACAGGTTGGCCTGGTAGTTCACCCGATGGGGCGGAATCGTGTGGCCGTAGCCGTGCCGCGCCAAAAACACCACCGGATGCTCGCACAACTGCCCGAAGGTCAGCGCACCCGACGGTTCTCCGTAGGGCGTGCGCATCACCTCGCGGCGGATCACGTTCAGGTTGGCCAGTTGGGTAAGACCGCTACCACCGATGACAGCCAGCATGCCGGACAACTCCTCATAAAACCCTGTGGGTTGACGATCTTATCACGCGGCCAGTTCACCGCCGCCCCGTGCGCCGATGCTGCGTTGCGCAAAAGCATGGTAAAATTTTTGGTTTACAAGTACTTCGGTATCCAACCCCATGTCCCGCGCCATCCGCAACATTGCCATCATCGCCCACGTCGACCACGGCAAGACCACCCTCGTCGACCAGCTCCTTCGCCAGTCCGGCACCTTCCGCGAAAACCAGCAGGTCACCGAGCGGGTGATGGACAGCAACGATATCGAAAAGGAACGGGGGATCACGATCCTCTCCAAGAACTGCGCCATTCAGTACGGCGAGACCCACATCAACATCGTCGACACCCCGGGCCACGCCGACTTCGGCGGCGAGGTCGAGCGCGTGCTGTCGATGGTCGATAGCGTCCTGCTGCTGGTGGACTCCGTCGAAGGCCCGATGCCCCAGACCCGCTTCGTGACCCGCAAGGCCCTGGCCCTCGGCCTCAAGCCCATCGTCGTGATCAACAAGATCGACCGTCCGGGCGCCCGCCCCGACTGGGTCATCAACCACACCTTCGATCTGTTCGACAAGCTTGGCGCCACCGACGAACAACTCGACTTCCCCATCATCTACGCCTCTGGCCTCAACGGCTTCGCGATGGAGAACCTGGAAGACGAGCGCAAGGACATGCGCCCCCTGTTCGAGGCCATTCTCAAGCACGTCCCGGCGCCCGAAGTGGATGCCGAAGGCCCCCTGCAGATGCAGATCTGCTCCCTCGACTACTCCACCTACATGGGCCAGATCGGTATCGGTCGCATCAAGCGCGGTCGCATCAAGCCCAACCAGGAACTCGTCGTCATGTACGGCGAAGAGAACCGCGGCAAGGGCAAGGTCAGCCAGATCCTGACCTTCAAGGGCCTGGAGCGCTCCCCTGCCGAAGTCGCCGAGGCCGGCGACATCGTGCTGGTGGCCGGCATCCAGCAGGTCAACATCGGTGTGACCCTGTGCGACCCGGAATGCCTCGATGGCATGACCCCCATCGCCGTGGATGAGCCCACCCTCACCATGAACTTCATGGTCAACAGCTCTCCGCTGGCCGGCCGTGAAGGCAAGTTCGTCACCAGCCGCCAGATCCGCGAGCGTCTCGAGAAAGAACTCCTCAAGAACGTCGCGCTGCGCGTCAACTTCACCAGCGACTCCGACACCTTCGAAGTCTCCGGCCGGGGCGAACTGCACCTCACCATCCTCCTCGAAAACATGCGTCGCGAAGGCTACGAACTGGCTGTGGGCCGCCCCCGCGTGGTGTTCAAGGATATCGACGGCGTGAAGTGCGAGCCGTACGAAATGCTCACCGTCGACGTGGAAGAAGAGCACCAGGGTGGCGTGATGGAAGAGCTCGGCCGCCGCCGTGGCGAGCTGCAGGACATGTCGCCGGACGGCAAGGGCCGCGTGCGTCTCGAATACCGCATCCCCGCCCGCGGCCTGATCGGCTTTCAGGGCGAGTTCCTCACCATGACCCGCGGCACCGGTCTGGCCAGTCATGTGTTCGACGACTACAGCCCGATGGCTGGCGCCATGGGCGAGCGTCGCAACGGCGTGCTGATCTCTCAGAACGACGGTGAGGCCGTCGCCTACGCCCTGTGGAACCTGCAGGATCGCGGCCGCATGTTCGTGAGCCCGGGCGATGCGCTGTACGAAGGCATGATCATCGGCATCCACACCCGCGACAACGATCTCGTGGTGAACCCGATCAAGGGCAAGCAGCTGACCAACGTCCGCGCCTCCGGCACCGACGAAGCCGTGCGCCTGATCAACCCGATCCAGCTGACCCTCGAATCCGCCATCGAATTCATCGCCGATGACGAGATCGTCGAGATCACCCCGAAGAACATCCGCCTGCGCAAGCGTTACCTCAAGGAACACGAGCGCAAGCGCGCTGCCCGCGACGAGGGGTAAGCCTCTTCCACCCGGCTGGGGCGACCCGGCCCGGGCAGCGGTTCAAAAAAACGCGGCCACATCGGTCGCGTTTTTTATCGTCTGTTACGGTGGCTCATCCGGCCATGTTGGCGCAACGGCTGGCGAGGAAGGCCGCAAACTCGGCCCCCACCTCCGGATGCTTCAGCCCGAGCTCGACGGTGGCCTGCAGGTAGCCCAGCTTCGAGCCGCAGTCGTAGCGCACGCCCTTGAACTGATACGCCAGCACGGCTTCTTCCTGCAGCAGCGAGGCGATCGCATCGGTGAGCTGAAGCTCGCCGCCGGCGCCCGGCTTGAGCTGGCGCAGGTGATCGAAGATCCGCCCGGTAAGGATGTAGCGGCCGATCACCGCCTGGGTGGACGGCGCTTCCTCGGGCTTCGGCTTCTCGACGATGCCGGTCACGCGCTGGATCTCGCCGTCGTCGCGCTGGGTACTGACGATGCCGTACTGCTTGGTCTGCTCGCGCGACACGTTCATCACGCCGAGCACCGAACAGCGGTTGTAGTTGTACACATCCACCATCTGGCGCATCACCGGCAGATCGCCCTGGCCATCCAGCAGATCGTCGGCCAGCAGCACCGCAAAGGGCTCGTCGCCCACCACCGGCGCCGCGCACAGCACCGCATGGCCCAGACCCAACGCCTCGGCCTGGCGGATGTAGATGCAATTGACGTGGGACGGCACGGTGTCGCGGACGATCTTCAGCAGCTCGACCTTGCCCCGCATCTCAAGCTCGGTCTCGAGTTCGTAGGCTTTGTCGAAGTGATCCTCGATGGCGCGCTTAGAGCGTCCGGTGATGAACACCAGGTCGGTCACCCCAGCCGCCACGGCCTCTTCCACCGCGTACTGGATCAGCGGCTTGTCGACGATCGGCATCATCTCCTTGGGGCTCGCCTTCGTCGCCGGCAGGAAACGGCTGCCGAGACCCGCCACCGGAAACACGGCCTTCGTAACTTTCTTCATCGATCTTCCTCAAACAATCCAATTTGCCTATCGGCGGGCGGAGTATCCACCGGTGCGAGCAAGGCCTGCAAACCCGCTTCGTCAAGGATGGTCACGCCCAGGGCCTGCGCCTTGTCGAGCTTGCTGCCCGCGTCGCTGCCTGCCACCACGTAATCGGTCTTCTTGGAGACGGAACCAGCCACCTTGCCGCCGACCGCCTCGATCATCGCCGCCGCCTCGTCGCGCCGGAGCGTCGGCAGTGTGCCAGTCAGCACGAAGGTCTTGCCGGTGAAAGCACCCACCGCGGGCACCGCAGTGGGCTCGGTCTCGGGCCAGCGCATGGCCTGCCGCAGCCGGTCGATGATTTCCCGGTTGTGGGCCTCGGCAAAGAACTCGACGATGGACTTCGCGACGATGGGCCCGACATCCGGCACCCGCAGCAGCGCGGCTTCGTCGGCAGCCAGCAGGCCGTCGAGCTTGCCGAAGTGGCGGGCCAGATCCTTGGCGGTCGTCTCGCCGACATTGCGGATACCCAGCGCGAAGATGAAACGGGCGAGCGTGGTGTCGCGGCTCCTGTCGATCGCGGCGACCAGATTGGTCGCGGACTTCTCTCCCATCCGCTCAAGCCCCGCCAGCACTTCGGCATTCACCTTGGCGGCGTCGTAAAGATCGGCCGGTGTCTTCACGATGCCGGCACCGACCAGCTGGTTGACGATCTGCTCACCCAGCCCGTCGATATCCACGGCACGGCGCCCGGCAAAATGCAGCAGCGCCTGCTTGCACTGGGCCGGGCAGAACAACCCGCCCGTGCAGCGCGCCACGGCCTCGTCCTCGCCGCGCACCACATGGGAGCCACATTCCGGGCACTTGTGCTCGATGGTGGCAAGCAGATCGAAGCGCGGCAATTCGCCCTCACGGCGCTCGGGTATCGGCCCGACTACCTCGGGAATCACGTCGCCAGCCCGGCGAACCACCACCCAGTCGCCGATCCGCACATCCTTGCGGTCGATCTCGCCCTGATTGTGGAGCGTGGCGTTGGTCACCGTCACGCCGCCGACGAACACCGGCTCGAGCCGCGCCACCGGCGTGATCGCCCCGGTGCGGCCCACCTGCACGTCGATGCCCAGCAGACGCGTGGCGACTTCCTGCGCCGGGTACTTGTGGGCCACCGCCCAGCGCGGGTCACGGGAGACAAAACCCAGCTCAAGCTGTCGGGCAAGCGCATCCACCTTGTACACCACGCCATCGATGTCAAAGGGCAACGACTCACGCAGCTCGGCCATGTCGGCATGGAACTGCGCCAGCCCCTCCGGCCCTGCCACCCGGCGCCGGTGCTCGCACACCGGCAGGCCAAAGTCCGCCAGCGCGTCGAGGACGCCCGTGTGGCTATCGGGCTGCGCCCAGCCGACCACCTCGCCCAGCCCGTAGGCAAAGAACGACAGCGGGCGTCGGGCGGTGATGTTGGGATCGAGCTGACGTAGACTGCCGGCGGCGGCGTTGCGCGGATTGATGAAGACCTTTTGCCCGGCCGCAGCCTGGGCCGCGTTGAGGCGTTCGAAGTCGTCACGACGCATGTAGATCTCGCCACGCACTTCGAGCACTGCCGGCGTATCGCCCAGGAGGCGCAGCGGCACCTTGCGCAGGGTGCGCACGTTGCGGGTCACGTCCTCACCCGTGCTGCCGTCACCCCGGGTGGCCGCCTGCACCAACACACCGTGCTCGTAGCGCAGGTTGATCGCAAGGCCATCGAACTTCAGCTCTGCCGCGTACACCACTGGCGGTGCAGACTCGTCCAGCCCCAGGGCTCGACGCACGCGGGCGTCAAAGGCCACAGCGCCCTGGTCAGTTGTGTCGGTTTCGGTACGGATCGACAGCATCGGCACCACGTGCTGCACCGAAGCCAGCTCGGGCGACGGCGCGCCGCCTACGCGCTGGGTGGGCGAATCGGGGGTGACGAGCTCGGGATGAGCGGACTCCAGTTCCTGGAGCGCGCGAAACAGGCGGTCGTACTCGGCGTCCGGCACGGTCGGTTCCGCCAGCACGTAGTAAGCATGATCATGGGCGGCGATCTCCGCGCGCAGGGCTGCTGCCCGCGCGCAGACTTCGGGACTTGCTGCCACCAGGGGGCCCCGCTCAGGAGAACAGGCGCAGGGCCAACGGAGAACCCGGTGCGATGCCCTGCTCCGCCATCTGACCCTGGAATTGCTCGATCTGGGCGCGGATCAGGCCCACGGCCTTCTCGCCGAAGGGCGAACGGTTGTCATCCACCACCGCACCGCCGAGGGCATCGGCAAGCTGCTGGGCAACGCCCATCATGCGCTCGAAGACGCGCACGCCGTCAGCAACCCGCGGCACATCGAGGGTCAGGGTGACACCCTGAGTGACGAGGCCACGCATCTCCTCGGCCACGAAGAGCACCGGCTCGAGGTTGGACAGCACGAACTGGCTCACGCCGAGCTCGTCACGGGCATGGAAGCTGCCGTCGCTCATCAGCTCGAGCCCGGCGGCTTCGGCCAGGCCACGCAGCTTGGTGCCGGCAAAGCCCTGGTCGCGGGTAACCACATTGACGCCGATCTGGATGTCCACTCCAGCGCACAGGCGGTCAAGCTCAGCCGCCCGGGCCAAGGCGTCGGCCTTGGCGGGCAGGGACGGGATGGCCATGAACAGATCGCACATGCGCTGCAGACCGCCACCCAGCCGGGTGAGGTCGCCGTCACTGGCGGCGCCACGGCGATCCACCAGCTGCAGCGCGGCACACACCCAGTGGTAGCTCCCGGCGGTGTTGGGGCCGATGAGATCCCACCGGTTATCCGAATCCGAGAAGCCGAACCAGCGCAGCGGCTTGGCGAGACCGTCGAGCTGTTCGGCCGCAGCCTGACACAGCCGTCCGCCAACCACCGGCTCGATGGCCTCGATGCGCACCACCCAGTCGGCCCGCTCGTCCACATCAATGGGCAGCAGCGGTGGAACGCGCCGGGCGCTGGCGTCCTTGACGTCCTGGTTGCTGGGCTGGGACCGCACGGGCGCCTCGCTGCCGATCACCGGCTCGAGCCGGTCGGCCGCGGGGCGGGCCACCACCTCGCTGGCGAGGGGCTCGACGCTGTCGAGCGCATCCATCTGCTTGCGGTGCTTGCGCTCCTGCCACTTGTTGAACGCGAAGATGCCGACGACCACAACGCCGCCGGCACCGACCAGACCCATTTGCAAGTCACTGATTGCCATCGAAATCCCTTGTTTCCCGCATCACGCCGCGGTAGCTTCCGCAAGGCGCATTGCTTCTTCAATATCCACTTCCACCACCCGCGACACACCCTGCTCCTGCATCGTGACACCCACCAGCTGCTCAGCGATCTCCATCGTGATCTTGCTGTGGCTGATGAACACGAACTGGGTCTGCGACGACATGCGCTTGACCATCTGGCAATAGCGCTCGGTGTTGGAATCGTCGAGCGGTGCATCCACCTCATCCAGCATGCAGAACGGCGCCGGGTTGAGCTGGAACATCGAGAACACCAGCGCAATTGCCGTCAGCGCCTTCTCGCCGCCCGAAAGCAGCTGGATGGAACTGTTCTTCTTGCCCGGCGGCTGGGCGATGATCGAGATGCCCGCATCGAGAATCTCGTCACCGGTCAGCACCAGCCGCGCCTCACCCCCTCCGAAGAGCATCGGAAACAGATTTCCGAAATGATGATTGACCGTATTGTACGTCTCTTGTAGCTGCTCTCGCGTCTCCCTATCGATCCGACGAATGGCATCTTCAAGGGTTTCGATTGCGCCTAGCAGATCTTCGGTCTGAACGTCGAGGTAATTTTTCCGCTCCGACGCCGCTTTAAGCTCATCCAGTGCTGCCAGGTTGACCGGGCCGAGTTCGGCGATCTCTCGGCCAAGGCGGGCCACTTCCCGCTGAAGCGAACCTTCCTTCAGATCCGGTACCAGCAAGGGCACGAGCGCCGCCTCATCGGCCTGGGCTTCCTCGAGCCGCGCGGCGTGCTGGGCTTCGGCCATCTCGACCGCCTGCACCCGCAGGCGCAGATCGGCAACACGCTCCCGTTGGGGCGCAGCGGCATGCTCGGTACGCTGGCGATCCTCCTCCAACCCGCGTAGCTGGCCATTGGCGGCTTCGAGCGTGTTGCGGCTCGCGGCAAGCGCGGTCTCACGGGTCGCCCTGAGCGCCACGGCATCCTGCAGCGCGGCGGACACCGACACCTCGTCGATCTCCATCAGCGATTCGCGGCGCTCGGTGAGTTCGTCGGCGATGCGCTCCAGTTGCTCGCCGGCCAAAGCCCGGTTGCGGGCGATGTCGTCGAGCTTGCTCACGCATTCGCGCTCGGAGTGGCGGGCCTCCTGCAGTTCACGGGACAGCGCCGATTCCAGCGCGCGGGTTTCGCGCAGGCTGCTTTCGCGCTCGCGGCGCACGGATTCTGCCGCATCCAGCCGACCACGCTGCAGCTCGGCCATCTCGCGGCTGCGCTCCAGCTCGGTCTCGGCGCGCATCAGACGGTCGCGCTCGGCCTGTTCGGCGTGGGCGATCTCACCCAGATCGCGCTCGATCTGGCCACAGCGTTCTTCGTAGCGCTGCCGGGCCTGGTTGAGCTTGAGCACCTCGACCTGCTCGGCATGCACCCGCGCCTGCAGCGCCTGGGCGTCGCGGCGCAGATTGGCGAGCGCGTCCTGCACGCGGGTGGCCAGCGCCTCGGCCTCGGCCAAGGACTCCCGCGCCATCGCGGCGGCTTCCTGGGCGGCCTCGACGTCGGCGCCCAGCTGATCGATTTCCCGCTGACGCTCGATGACGCCGTGGGTGCGCGAATCGGGTGCATAGTGAATCAGCGCGTGATGGCTCAACAAGCGGCCATCCCGGGAGACGAGCACCACGCCGGCAGCAAGTTCGTCGCGGCGATCGATCCAGGCGGCCAGATCGTCGGCCACGAACACGCGGGCCAGCCAGCTTTCCAGCACCGCGGCGAGCTCGCCGTCGGCGCCGACCTTCTCGACAAGCGGCCGACAACCATCCGGCACCGGCGCGGCATCGCCCGCCACCGGCGCACCAGCTAGCAGGAAGGCGAAGGCGCCGGGCACCTTGTCGGCCAGCGCCGCCAGCGCCACCTTGCCGTCCTCGGCTGGCAGCGCCGCGAGGCGTTCGCGCAGCACCGCCTCGACGGCCAGCTCCCAGCCGGCCTCCACACGGATGCGCTGCCACAGGGGCTTCAGCCCGTCGAGCTGGTGGCGCTTGATCCAGTCACCCAGCTGGCCCTGCACCTGCACCTTGTTCTGCAACTGAACCAGCGCCTCGCGCCGAGCCCGCAGTTCGGTGGCGTGGCGTTGGGCCTGACGTTCGGCCTCCAGCGCCTGCTTGAGGGCCTGCTGGGCGGCGGGCAGCTGGGCTTGCGCGTCGGCGATGTCGGACTGACGCTGATCGAGCGCCTCTTCGGCGGCGGCCAGCGCAGCCTCGCGCTCGGCAGCCATTCGCAAGTCCGGCGCCTGCACCGCGGATTCTTCCTGCTGCAGGCGGGCACGGCGCTGGGCGAGCGTGTCGAGCGTGCGCTCGCTGCTCACCCGATGGGTCTCTTCAACGCGGATCTGCTGCTCCGCCTGATTGAGCTCGCGGCGGATCGCGGCGGAAGCGGCATCGGCGGCGTTGAGCGCCTCCTCGGCCTCGGGCAGGCGGTCGCCCACTTCGGCGTGGCGCGCCTCGGCCTGCTCGGCGCGGATCGCTGCGTTGTCGAGCAGCCCCTGCCAGCGCTCGCTGTCGGCGGCCAGGCTTTCCAGCTGGCTGCGCCACTGGGCGTCATCGCGTTCGAGCTGGGCGAGCCGGCTTTCAAGAATCCGCCGGCTGTCGCGCAGGCGGGCAAGCTCGCCCTCAAGGCGGGTGAGCTCGGAGCTCACCGCAAACAGTGCGGTCTGGGCGTGCTGGACGCCCTCATTGGCCTCCAGCTGGGCCTCGCGGGCGGTTTCGAGCTGGCTTTCGAGCTCCTGCAGGTGCGACGAATCGGCCTCGATGCGACGGGTGGCATCGGCCAGCTCGTCGGCCAGCCGGGCGCGTTCTGCGCGGGCCTCGTTGCGCTTGAGCAGCCACAGCAGGTTCTGCCGCTCAGAAAGGCTGACGTTGAGCTGGCGGTATTTCTCCGCGACGGCGGCCTGCTGCTCCAGCTTGCCGAGCTGCTGGCCAAGTTCGCTGCGGATGTCGTCGAGGCGGGTCAGGTTGTCGCGGGCGTCAGTCAGGCGCCCTTCGGTTTCCTTGCGCCGCTCGCGGTATTTGGTGACGCCGGCGGCCTCTTCGAGAAAGCCGCGCACTTCTTCGGGCTTGGCCTCGATGATCCGCGAGATCATGCCCTGCTCGATGATCGCGTAGGCCCGCGGCCCGAGGCCGGTGCCCAGGAAGAGATCGATCACGTCCTTCCGGCGCACCTGCATGCCGTTGATGAAGTAGGTCGATTCGCCGCTGCGGTCGAGCACACGCTTGACCGCCACCTCGGCATAGGGCTTCCACTGGCCGGCAGCCTTGCCTTCGGCGTTGTCGAAGACCAGCTCGACGCTGGCGCGGGACACCGGCTTGCGGGTGGTGGAGCCGTTGAAGATGACGTCCATCATCGAGCCGCCCCGCAGCGCCGATGCACGCGATTCGCCCAGCACCCAGCGCACCGCGTCGATGATGTTCGACTTGCCGCAGCCATTGGGGCCCACCACGCCCACCAGATTGCCGGGCGTGAGCACGGTCGTCGGATCGACGAAGGTCTTGAAACCGGCGAGCTTGAGTTTGGCGAGACGCACTGGAATTAAGAAAATGGCTGGGGAAAACGGAGCGGCGAGCACGTGCGCAGCACGCTTGCTGCACTGCCACATAAACGGCGGACGCTATAATAGCATTCGTTAAAAATCAGGGCAGAGGCTTTGACTTGCCCTGCCCAGCACCGCCACAGCACCACGTTTTATCCTCTGCGCCCCGCCATCCGCGCCGGGCCGCCCCCAGGACGAACACAGGAAATCCCCCGAACGTGAACCCGCACCTCCAGGATCTTCACCCCTATCCCTTCGAAAAACTCCGCGGTCTCTTCGAAGGCATCGTGCCGCCGGCTGGCTACTCGGCGATCCGCCTGTCCATCGGCGAGCCGCAGCACGCCACGCCCGAATTCATCAAGCAGTCGCTCATCGACAACCTCGGCGGCCTCGCCAACTACCCGACCACCCAGGGCTCCGACGCCCTGCGCCAGTCGATCGCCGGCTGGCTGGAGCGCCGCTACGGCCTGCCCAAGGTGAACGCCGCCACCCAGGTGCTGCCGGTCAATGGTTCCCGCGAGGCGCTGTTCGCCTTCGCCCAGTGCGTGATCGACGGCAGCAGGCCCGACGCTCTGGTGCTCTCGCCCAACCCGTTCTATCAGATCTACGAAGGCGCGGCCTACCTGGCCGGGGCCAAGCCCTACTTCGTCAACAACCTGCCGGACAACCGCTTCGCGTCGGATTTCGACGCCGTGCCCGAATCCGTCTGGCAGCGCGTGCAGCTCGTCTTCGTGTGCTCGCCGGGCAACCCCACCGGCAAGGTGCTCTCCCTCGACGAGTGGCAGCAGCTCTTCGAGCTGTCTGATCGCTACGGCTTCGTGATCGCCGCCGACGAGTGTTATTCCGAGATCTACTTCGACGACGCCCACCTTCCCATCGGCGGCCTCGAAGCCGCACATCGCCTTGGCCGCACGGATTTCCGCAATGTGGTGATGTTCTCCAGCCTGTCCAAGCGGTCCAACGTGCCGGGCATGCGCTCCGGTTTCGTGGCCGGCGACGCGGAGATCCTCAAGCGCTTCCTGCTCTACCGCACCTACCACGGCTGCGCCATGAGCCCGTCGGTTCAGGTGGCGTCTGCCGCGGCGTGGAACGACGAGGCCCACGTCGCCGAGAACCGTCGTCAATATCGCGAGAAGTTCGCCGTTATCACCCCCATGCTGAAACCCTGGCTCGACGTGGACCTGCCCGACGCCGGCTTCTACCTGTGGGCCAAGGTCACGCGCCTTGGGCTTTCAGACACCGAGTTCGCCCGCCGCCTGCAGGCTGAATATAATGTGACGGTTCTGCCCGGCAGCTTCCTCGCCCGCGAGGCCCACGGCGTCAATCCCGGCGCCGGCTTCGTGCGCATCGCGCTGGTGGCCGACCTGGCAGAGTGCGTCGAGGCGGCCAATCGAATCGTCGCCTTCGCCCAACAACTTTCGAACAATCCATGACCGTACTCGTACACATCATGCCCCATCACGAAAATCCGTTTGCCGCCCTCATTGAAGACCTCTGGGAGCGTCGCACCGAACTGTCCGCCGCCACCGCCACCAGCGAGCAGCTGCGCGCCATCGAACACGTCATCAACGAGCTCGACCAGGGCAAGCTGCGCGTCGCCGAGAAGATCAACGGCGAGTGGGTGACCCACCAGTGGATCAAGAAGGCCGTGCTGCTGTACTTCCGCACCCACGACAACAAGGTGCTGTCCGGTGGCGACACCCGCTACTACGACAAGGTGCCCACCAAGTTCGACGACTACACCGAGCAAGATTTCCAGCACGGCGGCTTCCGCGTCGTGCCCAACGCCATCGCGCGCAAGGGCAGCTTCATCAGCAAGGGTGTCGTGCTGATGCCCTCCTACGTGAACATCGGCGCCTACGTCGGTGAAGGCACCATGGTCGACACCTGGGCCACCGTCGGCTCCTGCGCCCAGATCGGCAAGAACGTACACCTCTCCGGCGGTGTCGGCATTGGCGGCGTGCTCGAGCCCCTCCAGGCCAATCCGACCATCATCGGCGACAACTGCTTCATCGGCGCCCGCTCCGAAGTCGTCGAAGGCGTGATCGTCGAAGACAACTGCGTGATCTCGATGGGCGTGTACATCGGCCAGAGCACCAAGATCTACGACCGCGCCACCGGCGAGGTCATGTACGGCCGCGTACCCGAAGGCTCCGTGGTGGTGAGTGGCAACCTGCCCTCCGCCGACGGCAAGTACAGCCTGTACTGCGCGGTCATCGTGAAGAAGGTCGATGCGCAAACCCGCGCCAAGACCAGCATCAACGAACTGCTGCGCGACTGACCCCGCCCCGGGCCGCCTTCGGGAAATCCTGGGGACGGCCCAGCCTGCCGCCGGAGCTGACTGATGATCATCGACAAGCTGTTTGCCCTGATGGCCGAGAAGAAAGCCTCGGACATCTTCATTACCGTCGGCACCCCGATCCACATCAAGATCGACGGCAACACGCTGCCCATCAACCAGCAGGCCATGGACACGACGATGGTCCACCGCATGGCCTACGAGATGCTGTCGCCCGAGCAGGTCGAGTGCTTCGAACGCACCCGGGAGATGAACCTCTCCTTCGGCCGGCGCGACATGGGCAACTTCCGTGTCAACATCTTCTGGCAGCGCAACAGCGTCGCCATCGTCGTCCGCTACATCTCGGGCGACATCCCGCGCCTCGAAAGCCTCGGCCTGCCCCCGGTGCTCTCCGACGTCATCATGGAGAAGCGTGGCCTCATCCTCGTAGTCGGTGCCACTGGCTCGGGCAAGTCCACCACCATCGCCTCGATGATCGACCACCGGAACGAGAACCGCTCCGGCCACATCCTGACCATCGAAGATCCGATCGAATATCTGTTCAAGCACAAGATGTCGATCGTGAACCAGCGCGAGATCGGGCAGGACACCTCCGACTGGCACAATGCCCTCAAGAACGCCATGCGTCAGGCGCCCGACTGCATCCTGATCGGCGAGATCCGCGACCGCGAGACGATGCAGGCCGCCCTGTCGTATTCCCAGACCGGCCACCTGTGCCTGGCCACCCTGCACGCCAACAACGCCTACCACGCGCTGAACCGCATCTTCAGCTTCTTCCCGATGGATGGTCGCGGCCTGCTGGCCCTCGACCTCGCCGCGACACTCAAGTGCATCGCCTCCCAACGCCTCGTGAAGAAACCCGACGGCGGGCGGATTCCAGCGGTCGAGATCCTGCTCAACTCCCGCCAGGTGGCCGAGCTCATCGAGCGCAGCGAGATCTCCGCAATCCGCGAGGCCATGGAACAAAGCCTCGCCCAGGGCTCCCGCACCTTCGAACAGGATCTCTTCCGGCTCTACAAGGAGAAGGTCATCACCCTCGAGGAAGCGCTCACCAACTCCGATTCGCCGACCAACCTGTCCTGGCTCATCAACAACGCCCAGTTTGGCAACAGCAACGAGAAAGCCAGCCGCAACCAGTCGGCCATCGACTTCGAGAGCACCCAACCGGACGGTTCATCCTTCCGCGAGTTCACCCTCGAACTCGACGACGACTGAGCCCAGCACCGTCCACCCCGCCGTGCATCCGCTCCGCCCCGGGGCGACGGCGGGCGCATCGCCAGCCCCAACAAATAAAAGACAACGCATGAACCCCACGCTCGAACTCACCCGCTGCCTCATCGCGCGCCCGTCGGTCACCCCCGAAGACGCCGGTTGCCTTGATCTCATCGCCAGCCGACTGGCGCCCCTCGGCTTCGTCTGCGAACGCATCGACGGCGGCGGCGTCAGCAACCTGTGGGCCCGGCGCGGCACCGCCCGCCCGCTGGTCGTTTTCGCCGGCCACACCGACGTCGTGCCCACCGGTCCGCTCGAGGCCTGGACTTCCCACCCTTTCGAGCCCACCGAGCGCGACGGCCTGCTGTTCGGCCGCGGCGCTGCCGACATGAAAGCCTCGCTGGCCGCCTTCGTCACCGGCATCGAAGCCTTCGTCGCCGCCCACCCGGATCACACTGGCTCCATCGCGCTGCTCCTTACCTCCGATGAGGAAGGCGACGCCACCCACGGCACCACGCTGGTCGTCGAAGCCCTGCGCGCCCGCGGCGAGGCCCTCGACTTCTGCATCGTCGGCGAGCCCACCTCCACCAACACCCTCGGCGACACCATCAAGAACGGCCGCCGGGGCAGCCTGTCGGGCAAGCTCACCGTCAAGGGCGTGCAAGGCCACATCGCCTATCCGCACCTGGCCAAGAACCCCATCCACCTCGCCGCTCCGGCCCTGGCCGAGCTTGCCGCCGAGACCTGGGACGAGGGCAACGAGTACTTCCCGCCCACCTCCTGGCAGATGTCCAACATCAAGGCCGGCACCGGCGCCACCAACGTCATCCCGGGCACGCTCGAAGTGATGTTCAACTTCCGCTTCGCCACGGTGCACACCGCCGACCAGCTCAAGGACCGCGTACACGCCATCCTCGACCGCCACGGCCTTGATTACGACCTTGCCTGGACCCTTGGCGGCAAGCCCTTCCTCACGCCCCGCGGCAGCCTCGTGGGCGCGATGGAAATCGCCATCCGCGACACCCTGGCGATCAGCCCCGAGCTGTCCACCACCGGCGGCACCTCGGACGGTCGCTTCATCGCCGATATCTGCCCGCAGGTCGTCGAGTTCGGCCCGGTTAACGCCACCATCCACAAGCTCAACGAATGCGTCGCGCTGGATGCCATCCAGCCGCTGTCGGACATCTACCGCCGCACCCTCGAAAACCTGCTCACCGCATCGGACAAGGCATGAACGACCACCACGACGACCACCTCGAAGACGACGAGCACGACCACGAACACGAGCACGGCCCGCTGGCCGAGCTCGTCACCGTGCGCGACTGGCTGCGCTACGCCGTCACCCGATTCAACCGTGGCGGCTGCTACTTCGGCCACGGCCTGCCGGACGCCTACGACGAAGCCGTCTATCTCATCCTCCACACCCTCGCCCTGCCGCTGGACCGCCTCGAGCCCTTCCTCGACGCCTGCATCCCCGGCGACGAGCGCGAGGCCATCTTCGAGGTGATCGAGAAGCGTGCCATGGACAAGCTCCCCGCCGCCTACATCACCGGCGAAGCCTGGCTGGGCGACTTCCGCTTTGAAGTGGACCCGCGGGTCATCATCCCGCGCTCCTACTTTGCCGAACTGCTCGAAAACGGCTTCTCGCCGTGGATCCAGGACGCGGAAGACGTCACCTCAGCGATGGACATGTGCACCGGTTCCGGCTGCCTGGCCATCCTGATGGCCCACGCCTTTCCCAACGCGCACATCACCGCGGTCGACATCTCCCAGGATGCCCTCGACGTGGCCGCCGCCAACATCGCCGCCTACGGGCTCGAGGATCGCATCACGCTGGTCAAGTCCGACGGTTTTGCCGCAGTGCCCGAGCAGCGCTTCGATTTCATCCTCAGCAACCCGCCCTACGTCACCCGCGAATCGATGGACTCGCTGCCGGCCGAATACCTCCACGAACCCGGCATCGCCCTCGGCTCGGGTGAGGATGGCCTTGATCTGGTGCGCAAGCTCCTCGCCGACGCGCCCCGTTTCCTGCAGCCGGAAGGCCTGCTGGCCATCGAAGTGGGGCACAACCGGCACATCGTCGAAGAAGCCTTCCCGGCCCTCTCCGCCACCTGGCTGTCGGCCGAAAGTGGCGACGATAAGGTACTTGTCCTCGAAGCCGGTCAATTGTTGTAAAACCAAGCGTTTATTGCGAATTAGGTCAACCTGATCGCCTGTCTGCCGTACTTATCATCTTGCCTAAGAGGAAAAAGTGTCTTCCTCTTAAAAACACAAAAATCAGGCAAAACGATAAATAAGGTCAAGGAGTAGCCATGGCGACGGACCGCCCCATTCTTCTCGTCGAGGACAATCCCGACGATGAGGCACTCACGCTACGCGCATTCAGCAAGAACAAGATTGCCAACCAGGTCGTTGTGGCGAGAGACGGCGTCGAGGCGCTGGACTACCTTTTCTGCACCGGTCAGTTCAGCGCCCGCGACAGCTCGGTCATGCCGGCATTCGTGTTGCTGGATCTGAAACTCCCGCGCATCGACGGTCTTGAAGTCCTCCGGCGGATCCGCGCAGACGAACGCACCGCCCTGCTTCCGGTGGTCGTGCTGACCACCTCGAAGGAGCATCAGGATATCTTCGAGGCCTATCGACTGGGGGCCAACAGCTACATCCGCAAGCCGGTGGATTTCGAGCGTTTTCTTCAGGCCGTCGGCCAGCTCGGGCTGTACTGGCTGTCCCTCAACGAACCTTCTGACCCAACCGCCCGCTGAGGTCTGCGCCTACAGCAACGCCTCGATGTCTGCCGCCAGGGTTTCCGGGGTGGTCGTCGGGGCGTAGCGACGGATCGGCGTCCCACTGCGATCCACAAGGAATTTCGTAAAATTCCACTTGACGGCTCGGCTGCCAAGCACACCTGGCAGAGCCGCCGTGACGTAGGCAAAGACCGGATGGGCGTCCGGGCCATTCACGTTAACCTTTTCGGTGAGCAGGAAATCCACGCCGTAATTGCGCTCGCAGAACGCGGCGATCTCTTCTGCGCCTCCTGGCTCCTGGGCTCCGAACTGATTGCACGGAAACCCCACCACCACCAGCCCGCGCGGCCCGAGCTGCCGGTGCAATTGCTGCAGCCCCTTGTACTGGGGCGTGAATCCGCAGCGGCTGGCGGTGTTCACCACCAGCAACACCTTGCCGGCAAAATCCGCAAAACGGATCACGCCGCCGCCAAGACGGCCCACCTCGAAATCGTGGATGCCCGGCATGGCGTGCTCAGCGCTCTTCAGGCCACTTCATCGATCCAGGCCTGCTGAATGGCCTCAAGCACCCGCTCACCGCAGCGCTTGGGATCATCGTCAAATTCGGGCAAGGCCATGACCCAACTCATTAGGTCAACAAAGTTGACCTTTTTCGGGTCAACGTCCGCGTGGGTCTCGGACAACTGGATGGCGATTTCCTGAACCTCGGTCCACTTCATCAGTGCTTACCCTCCCGGGCCATGTTGATGGAGTACTTGGGGATCTCGACAGTGAGGGGCGTGGTACCCACCACCGCCTGACACGACAGCCGCGAGTTGGGCTCCAGGCCCCAGGCCTTGTCGAGCAGATCTTCCTCGAGCTCTTCCGCCGCCTCGAGGCTGTTGAAGCCTTCACGGACGATCACGTGGCAGGTGGTGCAGGCGCAGGATTTCTCGCAGGCGTGCTCGATCTCGATGTCGTTGGCGAGCAAGGTGTCGCAGATGGTCTGGCCGGGTTCGGCCTCGAGCACCGCGCCCTCGGGGCACAGCTCCACATGGGGGAGCACAATCAGGGTCGTCATGTTCGGTCTTAAATCTTGATGTCGTCGATCTTGTGGCCGGCCAGCGCTTCGCGGATGCTCTTGTCCATGCGGCGCGAGGCAAACTCATTGGAAGCGCGGTTGAAAGCTTCCAGCTGAATCTTGATCGCCCGCACGTCCTGCCCATCGGCAGCGCTGCGTAGCGCGGCGATGGCCATGTCCAGCGCAGCCCGCTCGGCATCGTTGAGCAGCCCGCCATCGATGGCCAGCGCCTTCTCGGTGGCCTCGACCACACGGGCCGCTTCGACCTGCTGTTCCTTCAGGCCGCGCAGCTCCATGTCGCGCTGGGCATGCTCGAAACCGGCCTTCAGCATCTGGGCGATCTCGTCGTCGGCGAGGCCATAGGACGGCTTCACTTCGACCCGCGCCTCGACGCCGGTGGTCTGTTCGCGGGCGGTGACCGACAGCAGGCCGTCGGCGTCCACCTGGAAGGTCACGCGGATGCGGGCCGCACCGGCCACCATCGGCGGAATGCCGCGCAGCTCGAAGCGCGCCAGCGAGCGGCAGTCGGAAACCAGCTCACGCTCGCCCTGCACCACGTGGAAGGCCATGGCCGTCTGGCCGTCCTTGAAGGTGGTGAAATCCTGGGCACGCGCGGTCGGGATCGTGGAATTGCGGGGGATGATCTTCTCGACCAACCCGCCCATCGTCTCCATACCCAGGGACAGGGGAATCACGTCGAGAAGCAGCCACTCGTCCTCACCCGCCCGGTTGCCGGCCAGCACATTGGCCTGCATGGCCGCGCCTACGGCCACGACGGTGTCCGGATCGAGGTTGGTGAGGGGCATCTGGCCGAAGAAGTCGCCGACCGCCTTTTGAACATGGGGCATGCGCGTCGCGCCACCGACCATCACCACGCCCTTCACGTCAGCCGGCTCGAGGCCGGCGTCGCGCAGGGCCTTCTTGAGCGGGCGCAGGGTCTTGTCCACCAGCGGGCGCGTGATCTCGACGAACACCTCGCGGGCAATCACGAGATCCACCTCGTCGCCACTATCGAGGGTCATCTTGATGGGCACGGACTCGTCGAGGGTCAGGCGCTCCTTCACCTCGCGAGCCTTCATCAGCATGCGCCGGGCGTCCCGGTCCGACGGCAACGAGATGCCGGCATTGTCGAGCATCCAGCAGAACATTCGATGGTCGAAGTCGTCGCCGCCCAGGGCCGCATCGCCACTGGTAGCCACCACCTCGAACACCCCTCGGGAAAGCCGCAGGATGGAAATATCGAAGGTGCCGCCGCCCAGGTCGTACACCGCGTAGACGCCTTCCGAGGCGTTTTCGAGGCCGTAGGCGATGGCCGCCGCAGTGGGCTCGTTGAGCAGACGCAGCACGTTGAGCCCGGCCAGCCGGGCCGCATCCTTGGTGGCCTGGCGCTGGGCGTCGTCGAAGTAGGCGGGCACGGTGATGACCGCGCCGGTGAGCTCGCCCCCCAGGCTGCGCTCGGCACGCAGGCGCAGATCCTTGAGGATCTCGGCAGAAACCTCCACCGGGCTCTTGACGCCCTGCACCGTGCGCAGGCGAACCATGCCTTCGGTGTCGACGAAGTCGTAGGGCATGGTCTCGACGTGGGCGACATCCTTCAGCCCACGGCCCATGAAGCGCTTGACCGACACGATGGTGTTGCGCGGATCGACTGCCTGGGTCGCCATCGCCTTGCGGCCGACGACGATCTGGCCGTCGGGCAGGTAGTGCACGATGGACGGCAGCAGCATCTTGCCGTCGTCGTCCTGCAGGCACTGGGGGATGCCGTTGCGCACGGTAGCCACCAGCGAGTTGGTCGTACCGAGGTCGATACCCACCGCCAGCCGGTGCTGGTGCGGCAGGGTGGACATGCCCGGTTCGGAGATTTGCAGCAGAGCCATCAGGATTCCAGCGCCGTCAAGGCGTCATTGATTTCGTGTTGCAGCTTTTCGAGAAACTTCATGCGCCGGATGGTATCGGCAGCCGTGTCGAGGTCGACTTTGTCGTCCAGATGCTGGCCGAGTTCTTCGACCAGCGCCTTGCTGCTCTGGCGGACGCGTCGGGCGAGCTCGTCGAGCACGTCCTCGTCGGCGGCATCGCGGGCTTCGCCCAAGGCCTCGCGCCACTCCATCTGCTCCATCAGGAACTCGGTGGACATGGCGGTGTTGGTGTCGAAGGCCGGATCGACGCCGCGCAGCTCAAGCAGGTAATGCCCGCGGGTGAGCGGACTCTTGAGGGTGCGGAAGGCTTCGTTCACGTGCGTCGCCCACTGCATCGACTGCCGCTTTTCGACATCGGTGAGATGGGCGAAGCGGTCGGGATGGACCCGACCCTGCAGATCGAGATAGGCCTGCTCCAGCCGCTCCTCGTCGATGCGGAAGGCCGGTGTCAGGCCGAACAGGGCAAAGTAATCCTGCTTGAGATCGAGCATCGTGGCCGTTCGTGCTTCAGACGGTAAAGCTTTCGCCGCAGCCGCACTGGTCCTTCACGTTCGGGTTGTTGAACTTGAAACCCTCGTTAAGGCCCTCGCGCACGAAGTCGAGTTCGGTACCGTCCATGTACGGCAGGCTCTTCGGATCGATCAACACCTTGAGGCCGTGGCTCTCGAAGACGACGTCCTCCGGCAGCACCTCATCGGCAAACTCGAGCTTGTACGCCATGCCGGAGCAACCCGACGTGCGCACGCCGAGGCGGATGCCGACGCCCTTGCCACGCTTGGCGATGAAGTTGCCGATGTGGGTTGCCGCCTTGTCGGACAGGGTTACTGCCATGATCGAACTCCTTCTCAGCCGTTGTGCTTTTTCTTGTAATCCTCGACCGCCGCCTTGATGGCGTCTTCGGCCAGGATCGAGCAGTGGATCTTCACCGGCGGCAGGGCCAGTTCTTCGGCGATGGCGGTGTTCTTGATCTCCAGCGCCTGGTCGAGGGTCTTGCCCTTGACCCACTCGGTGACGAGGGAGCTGGAAGCGATCGCCGAGCCGCAGCCGTAGGTCTTGAACTTGGCGTCTTCGATGACGCCATCCTTGCCGACCTTGATCTGCAGCTTCATCACGTCGCCACATGCCGGGGCGCCGACCATGCCGGTGCCCACGCCGTCGTCTTCCTTGCCGAAGGCGCCCACGTTACGGGGATTCTCGTAGTGGTCCAGAACCTTTTCGCTGTATGCCATTTTTGCTCTCCTGTCAGTGCGCTGCCCACTGCACGGTGTCAAGATCGACGCCTTCCTTGAACATGTCCCACAGGGGGGACAGTTCGCGGAGCTTGCCGACCTTGCGCTGCAGCAAGTCGATTGTATAGTCGATTTCCTCGTCCGTTGTGAAACGGCCGATGGTGAAACGGATGGAGCTGTGGGCGAGTTCGTCGTTGCGGCCCAGGGCGCGCAGCACGTACGAGGGCTCAAGGCTGGCCGAGGTGCAGGCAGAACCGCTGGACACCGCGATGTCCTTGATCGCCATGATCAGGGATTCGCCTTCGACGTAAGCGAAGCTCACGTTGAGGTTGTGCGGCACGCGATGAACCATGTCGCCATTCACGAAGGTTTCCTCGATCTCGCTGAGGCCCTTGAGCAGGCGGTCACGCAGCGCGCCGACGCGCTTGTTCTCTTCGGCCATTTCGAGGCGGGCCAGACGGAAGGCCTCGCCCATGCCGACGATCTGGTGGGTGGCGAGGGTGCCGGAGCGCAGACCGCGCTCGTGGCCGCCGCCGTGCATCTGGGCTTCGAGGCGCACGCGCGGCTTGCGACGCACGTACAGCGCGCCGATGCCCTTCGGGCCATAGGTCTTGTGGGCCGAGAACGACATCAGGTCGACCTTCAGCTTGGAGAGGTCGATCTCGACCTTGCCCGTGGCCTGGGCCGCATCCACGTGGAAGACGATGCCCTTCTCGCGGCAAATCTCGCCGATCTCGGCGATTGGCTGGATCACGCCGACTTCGTTGTTCACGAACATCACCGAAACCACCACGGTATCCGGGCGGATCGCCGCTTTCAGCACATCCAGATCGATCAGACCGTCTTCCTTCACGTCGAGGTAGGTGGCCTCGAAGCCAACGCGCTCGAGCTCGCGCACGGTGTCGAGCACCGCCTTGTGTTCGGTCTTGACGGTGATGATGTGCTTGCCCTTGCCGGAATAGAAATGGGCCGCACCCTTGATCGCCAGGTTGTTCGATTCGGTTGCCCCGGAGGTCCAGATGATTTCCTTCGAGTCGGCACCCACCAGCGCCGCGACTTCCTCACGGGCTTCTTCGACGGCCTTCTCGGCGGTCCAGCCAAAGGCGTGGCTACGGGATGCCGGGTTGCCGAACAGCTCGGTGAGGTAGGGGATCATCTTTTCCGCAACGCGGGGATCCACCGGCGTGGTCGCCGAGTAATCGAGGTAGATCGGGAACTTGAGCATCTTCTCTTCTCCGTACTGCAATAAATTCAAACCGTTCAAAAACTTAGACCGCCATCGCGGCAAGCGTTCGGAGGCTGGCGAGCATTTCGCCGAGGGCCTTCAGAAAATCATCCACCTCGCGGGCCGTGTTGCCGGCACCGAAGCTCACGCGCACCGCCGACCGGGCCAGCCCGGCCTCGACACCCATCGCCATCAGCGTGTGGGACGGCTCGGGATGGGCGCTGGAGCAGGCCGAGCCGCTCGCCACCGCAAAACCGGCCCGGTCGAGCTTGCCGACCAGGGTCTCGCCATCCACGCCATCAATGGCGAAGAAGGTGGTGTTGGGCAGCCGCGACGCGTCTGCCGAAAAAATCCGCGCCCCCATGCCGACAAGCCCGGCTTCAAACTGCGACTGCAGCTTCGCCATCCGCGCAGCACGGCTTTCAACTGCCGCCGCCGCCAGCTCACAGGCCTTGCCGAAGCCGACGATGGCCATCACGTTTTCGGTGCCGGAGCGCAGGTTGCGCTCCTGTCCGCCCCCGGCCACCAGCGGCGCAAGCTCGACACGTTTGTCGATCACCAGCGCCCCGGCGCCCAGCGGGCCGTAGATCTTGTGGGCCGACAGCGTCAGGCCCTGCACGCCCAGGGCGCGAAAATCCACCTTCACCTTGCCCAGCGCCTGAACGGCGTCGCAGTGCATCCAGCCACCGGCAACGCGCACTGCCCTGGCGTGGGCGGCAACATCCTGAATCACGCCGGTTTCATTGTTCGCGAACATGATCGACACCAGCTTCGGCCTGCCAACGAGACAGGCCTCGAAAGCCGCCGCGTCGATCCGCCCTGCTCCATCCACCGCGATCTCGTCAAACAGCCAGCCCTGACGCACGAGCTGCCGCGCAGGTTCGCGCACGCAGGGGTGCTCGATGGCACTTAATGCAACGCGGCCAGGTTTCATCTGCGCTGCTGCACCCTTGATGAACAGGTTGTTGGCTTCGGAGCCACCGCTGGTAAACAAAACCTCGGTCGGATGCGCGCCCACCGCCGCAGCCACCTGAGCCCGCGCTTCCTCGATCGCCTTGCGCGCCGCGCGGCCGTATTCGTGGCGGCTCGACGCGTTGCCAAACCGCTCGCCAAACCAAGGCAACATGGCCTCACGCACCGCTGGGTCCAGCGGTGTGGTGGCGTTGTGATCGAGATAAACCGGCGCAAACACCGATTGCTCCAAGGCAATCAGGCCGCGGCCGACGCCACGCCAGCACCCTTGCACGCGGCGCCACGCTCATCATGCAGCACCGACACCTGAGCCATCTTGATCCGCTGCTGCTCCACGAGATTGGCCAGGCTCACCGAATGCAGGTATTCATACATGCGGCGATTCAGGTTGGTCCACAGATCGTGGGTCATGCAACGGTGCTCGTCCTTGCAGTTTTCCTTGCCACCGCAGGAGGTTGCATCGAGGGGTTCATCCACTGCCGCGATGATGTCGGCCACCGTGATCGACGCCATGTCCCGGGCCAGCGCATAACCACCACCCGGCCCACGGACGCTGCTCACCAGTTCGAAGCGACGCAGCTTGCCGAACAGTTGCTCGAGGTAGGAAAGCGAGATCTTCTGGCGATCGGCGATGCCCGCCAGCGTCACAGGACCTTCGGCACAACGCAGCGCCAGATCAATCATTGCCGTAACGGCAAAACGACCTTTGGTGGTAAGTCTCATGTTGGCTCCTGGGGCGGGCAATTAATAGTTGAACGTTTCAGTCAAGAATATCAAACCCGACAAAATCGATCAACTATTTTCAGCCCCCGCCCAGACCATTCAATCAACCATTTTGCCAAGCCCCTGCGGATCGAACGCGTCTTCTGATTTCGCAGCCGCCTCCACGGAAATGCCTGCCTCGGTCAGCTTGTCGAGCAGCACGCGAATCCGACGATCCGTCTCGACTGCATGGTCGAGCAATCCGTGCAACGCCTTGGAAACAGGATCATCCAGATCACGAGTGACGCCATAAGCAGTAAATCCGATCAGCTCTGCCTTCTCTTCACGAGCCCGCGCGACGTCATCCTTGCCAGCCTCGATGATCCTGGCGGGGTTTCCAACGGCCGTCGCACCCGCCGGCACTGGCTTGACCACGACGGCATTGGAACCCACCTTGGCCCCATCGCCGACCTCGAAGCCACCCAGCACCTTGGCACCCGCGCCGATGACCACGCCGCGCCCCAGCGTGGGATGGCGCTTTGTGCCGCGGTAGAGGGATGTGCCACCAAGGGTCACGCCCTGATAGATTGTGCAGTCATCGCCGATTTCGGCCGTCTCACCGATCACCACACCCATGCCATGGTCGATAAACACCCGGCGGCCGATGGTGGCGCCGGGGTGGATCTCGATACCGGTGAGCATCCGCCCCACATGGCTGCTGAAACGCCCGACCCAGCGAAAACCGTGGGTCCACGCCATGTGGGCGAAACGATGCAGCCACAAGGCGTGCATCCCGGGATAGCAGGTGAGCACTTCCCACCTGGAGCGCGCGGCCGGATCTCGCTCAAGCACATTGGCGACATCCTCACGCAGACGACTGAACATGAAAGGGAACCCCCGAAACTGAACCGCGCTGTTTTCCTCCCCGCGCCAGCCTGGGTGCAGCAGGGCGGGTTTTTATATCCGACTATTTTAGTCTACTTTTTCTCGAAGGCGCTCAGCATCCCGCGCAAAATATTGATCTCGTCCTTCTCGAGCTGGATCCGACCGAACAGCCGGCGCAGGCGCGGCCACAGCCGCTTGGAGTTGCTCGGATGGAAGAAACCGCTGGCGGTGATGGCCTGATCGAGATGGGCGAAGAAGCCCTCCACCTGCTCGAAGGTCGCCGGCTCCGATTCGAGGTTTGGCGGCTCCCCCGGATCGAGGGCCGCCATCCGCAGCTCGTAGCACAGCACCTGCACCGCCGCGCCCAGGTTGAGTGACGAGTACTCAGCGCTTACCGGGATCTTCACCGGCATGTGGCACAGGGCCACATCCTCGTTGGAGAGCCCGACCGTCTCGTTACCGAAGACCAGCGCCACGTCACCATACGCCGTGCGCGACACGATGTCGCCGGCGGCATCCCGCGCCCACTTCATGGGCACCGCCAGTTCGCGTCGACGGGCGGTGAGCGCCGCGGCGAACACTGTTCCTTCCAGCGCTTCGGCAAGGCTGCCGACCACCCGCGCGTTGGCAAGGATATCGTCAGCACCGGCCGCGCGGGCCGTTGCCACCGGATCCGGAAAGGACTGAGGGGAGACAAGCACCAGCTGCGACAGCCCCATGGTTTTCATGGCCCTGGCCGCCGCGCCGATGTTGCCGGGGTGACTGGTACGGGAAAGTACTACACGCACGCGCCCAAGCACGCCATCGTGGTTCATATTAAAATGTGGGGTTTCCGAATTAGTGTCGACCGGTGGGGGCAATCCTGCCCAGGCCGGCCAACCTTGCCAGACACCCATGCATCCCACTCTGAACATCGCCATCAAGGCCGCACGTCGTGCCGCCGCCGTCATCAACCGGGCTTCTAACGACGTCGAACTCCTGCGGGTCGAATCCAAGTCGCCCAACGATTTCGTCACCGAAGTCGACCGGGCTGCCGAAGAAGCCATCATCCAGGTGCTGCGCGATGCTTATCCGACTCACGCCATTTTAGCAGAAGAGTCCGGCGAGACCGGCCCGGAGGCCGATACGGAGTACCAGTGGATCATCGACCCCCTCGACGGCACGACGAACTTCATCCACGGCTTCCCCCAGTACGCGATCTCCATCGCCCTGGCCCGCCGTGGCGTGGTCGAGCAGGCGGTCGTCTATGATCCGAACCGCAACGAGATGTTCACCGCCTCCAAGGGCGCCGGCGCCTTCCTGAACGACCGCCGCATCCGCGTCTCGAAGCGCCTGCGCCTGCAGGACGCCCTGGTCGGCACCGGCTTCCCGTACCGCCAGTTCGGCAACGTCGATACCTACCTCGCCATCTTCAAGGAACTCACCCAGAAGACCGCCGGCCTGCGCCGTCCGGGCGCCGCATCGCTGGATCTGGCCTACGTGGCCGCCGGCCGTCTCGACGCCTTCTGGGAGTTCGGCCTGTCGCCGTGGGACATGGCTGCCGGGAGCCTGCTGATCAGCGAAGCGGGTGGTCTGGTGAGCGATCTGGCCGGTGAATCCGACTACCTCACCACCGGCAACATCGTGGCTGGCACCCCCAAGGTGTTCCCGCCGCTCATGCAGATCATCCAGGGCCACTGCGCCGACAAGATCTCCGCCTGATGCGCCCCGTTGCCCTCCTCCGCGCCCTGCTGGCAAGCCTGCTGCTGATGGCCTCGCCCGCCTTTGCCGGCACGGTGCTGGTGTGGGGTGACAGCCTTTCGGCGGGCTACGGCCTGCGCCCCACCGACGCCTGGCCCACGCTCCTCGAAAAGCGCCTCCACGAAGCAAAGCTGCCTCACAAGGTGGTCAATGCCAGCATCAGCGGCGAAACCACCGCCGGCGGGCGCAGCCGGCTGCCCGCCGCGCTGCAGGCCCACCGGCCATCGGTGGTGGTGATCGAGCTGGGCGCCAACGACGGCCTGCGCGGTCTGCCCATCCCGGCCATGAACGCCAACCTGCAGGCGATGATCGACGCCAGCCGCCAGGCTGGCGCCCGGGTGCTGCTGGTGGGCATGCAGATGCCGCCCAACTACGGCCCCGACTACACCGCACGGTACGCCAAGACGTATCAGGATCTTGCCCGGACCAACAAGCTCCGGCTCGTGCCCTTCATGATGGCCGGCTTCGCCGACAAGCCGGATCACTTCCAGCAGGACGGCATCCACCCGACAGCTGAAGCCCAGCCGCTGATCCTGGACACCATCTGGCGCGAACTCAAACCGCTACTGCGCTAGGTTCTTCGCTCCGCCCGCTCAGGGCAGGCGCAGCGACGGATTGTGCCCCTTCACCGCGCAGATGCGCTGGATCACCGCCGGCTTTGGTTCGGCCACCTCGCCCTGTTCGTAGGCCAGCACCGTGCAGGTGTCAGCCACCCGCTCGAACAGTTCATGGCTGCGCAGCAGGAAATCCGGATTGCTCGGCTTGCCAAAGCGCTCGTTGCCAACCATGAAGGTCTCGTAGATCAGCACGCCGCCGTGGTTGAGCGCTGTCAGCAGCAAGGGCAACCTCGGACGGAAGAGGTAATTGGTGACGATGATCGCGTCGAAGTGGCGCCCGGCGTAAGGCCACGGCCCTTCCTCGATGTCGGCCTCGCGGGTCGTGAGGTGCGGCACCCCGGCCAGCAGCTCCAGGGCCACGGCGTCCCGGTCCACCGCCTCGACCCGAAACCCCCGCCCCGCCAGCCAGCGCGCATGGCGGCCGCTGCCGCAGGCAAAGTCGAGCACTTCGCCGCCCGAGGTGATCAATGAAGCAAAACGGGTGACCCACGGCGACGGGGTCAGAGAGGCAGCATGGCGCATCGGCAATCGGGCTCCCGAATCAATGTTGGCATGGTGTTCATTCTGTCAGATGGGCGTCGCGTCCGGCGGTTCCCGTACGCTGACGCCAGCCAGTCACGAGTAATTTAGTAAATCACCGGATTCTGATAGTCTTTCCCCGACCTATAAACAGAACGAGGAGACACACATGAAAGGGAGATTCATCGCCGCCGGGCTGGGGCTTTCGCTTGCCGCCGGCTGCGCGCTGGCCGCCGACCTCAAGCGCGCCGAGGAGATCGTCGGCGGGCGCTGCTTCATCTGCCACGGAATGGAAGGCGAGGCCGCTTCGGCGCTCTACCCGCGCCTCGCCAGCCAGCACGCCGACTACATCGCCCGCCAGCTCGCCGACTTCAAGAGCGGCAAACGCAAGAGCGAAACCATGGCCGGCATGGCCGCCGACCTGACCCCTGAGGAAATGAAGGCCCTGGGCGAGTTTTTCCAGAAGAAGCCAGCCACCCACAGCCAGAGCGCCGACGCGGACCTCTCCGGCGTGGGCCGCTACATCTTCACCAAAGGCAACCAGTATTCCGGTGTCGCCGCCTGCGTGTCGTGTCACGGGCCCAAGGGATACGGCACGCCGCAACTGCCGCGCCTCGCCGGCCAGCAGGCGCTGTACATCGAGAACCAGCTCAAGCAGTTCAACACCCGTGAGCGCAACAACGACAACGCGGTGATGCACTCCATCGCCTCGAAGCTCACCGAGCTCGAAGTGAAAGCCGTTGCCAGCTACATCTCGACGCTGGAGTGAATTCCTGACGTGGCCGGCCAGCTGCGTCGGCCGCGACTAGACACCACAGCGCTTGATCTGAATCAGGATTCAGTGACTTAGCCCGATCGATCCGGGGCGTTCGCGCGAAAATCAAGAGCGCAACGATACCCAGGCCAGCCGGGGGCTACCCCAAGCCCGGCGCTCCGAGTTCCTGACTGGAGAAGACCATGAAACGCCATCGAACGCTGGCGCTCGCAGTTACCATTGCAACGCTTGGTTTTTCCGCCACCTTCCCGACACACGCAACTGAGCCCCCCGCCGCGACGGCAACCAGAGAGGGCTGGTATCACCAGCTTGTCGATGCCGTATTCGTCGCTGGCTACGCCGTCCTTCCCAAACCAGAGGGCGTCCTGATCGTCGATTCGCGCCCGACCGCGCGCAAGTACGATCCGGGGCATATCCCCACCGCTGTCAGCATTCCCGACAGCCAGTTCGAGAAGCTCATTGACAAGCTTCCCGCGGACAAGCAGACACTGTTGATCTTCTACTGCGACGGCCTCGAGTGCCTGCTCAGCCACAACTCGGCCTTCAAGGCCGAGAGGCTCGGCTACACGCGGGTTCATGTGTACGCCGCGGGCTACCCCGACTGGATCAAGCAGGGCCACATCGGCGCCGTCTCCGTCCCCTTCATCAAGAAACTCCAGGACGAAGGCGCGCCCATGACGCTCATCGACTCCCGCCCCAAGGAGCGCAAGTACGACAAGGGGCACATCCCTGGCGCAATCAGTATCCCGGACCTGCAGTTCGAGAAGCTCGTCGACCGACTGCCCGCCGACAAGGCCAGCCCGTTGTATTTCTACTGCGAAGGCCTCGCCTGCACCCTAAGCTCCGATTCGGCCGCACGAGCGGTGAAGCTGGGATACACGCGAGTCAAGGTGGTGCCCGAAGGCTACCCCGAATGGGTGCGCCTCTACGGCCCGGGCCCGACGTCGGAGACGCCCGCCAAGCCTGCGATCCAGGTGGGACGTGACACCAGCACGATCACCGTGGCGTCCTTCGAGCGGATATACCGACAGGCACCCGACACGATCCACCTGATCGACGTGCGAGATCCCGCGGAGTTCGCCAAAGGCAGCTTCAAGGGCGCCGTCAACTTTCCGATCAAGACCCTCGAAAGCCGGATCGCCGAACTGCCGTCCGACAAACCCATCGTGTTCTTCTGCGGTGCTGGCGGGCGCAGCGGCGACGCCCACGATCTGGCCAAGCAGTTGCGGCCTCAGCTGCAAACCTACTTCATTGACGCCGAGATCAAATGGGCCGCTGACGGCGGTTACACCATCACGGAGTAATCACCGGCGACCCGGCAAAAAAATCCGGCCGCCTGGATCAGGTGGCCGGATTTTTTCGTCTTGAGTGCGGGCGAGGCTTATACCAGCATGTCGGCCCAGATGTTGCGGGCCCAGGCCATCGCAGCCTTGCCCTCGATCTCGTTGGCCGCCGCCGACACGCCGCCGGAGCCCGGCACCGGCAGCACCGTCTTCTTCTCCGCGTCGTACTGATGCACCGAGGTCACGTGGATCACGTTCTTCGAATCCACGAAACTGTAGCAGGTGTTCATCACCACCGGCGCAGGGTTAGGCGCCTCGCCGGCCAGCAGGTTGAGGATCGCCGCCGCCGTCACCTTGGCGTGCTGGTTGGCCATGTGGCCAGACTTCGGCATCGTGGGCGCCGGGAAGATCGCGTCGCCGATCACATGCACACCCGGGGTGTTCACCGATTCGAAGCTCTGCCAGTTGATGTCCACCCAGCGGCCGTTGATGAGCTTCACACCGGATTTCGCAGCAATGTCGCCGGCGCGCTGGGGCGGCACGACGTTGAGCACGTCGGCCTTAACCTTGTCGAACTCGAGGATCGCGGTGCGGTTGGCCGCATCCACCTCGCGAAGCTCGCTGTTCGGGCGGTATTCAAGTATGCCCGCGTACTTCTCGAAAGCCTTGGTGAACAAGCCTTTCTTGGAGGTGATCTCTTCGTTGGCGTCGAGCACCAGCACCTTGGACTTCGGCTTCTTCTGCTTGAGGTAATTGGCCACCAGGCACGCCCGCTCGTAAGGCCCTGGCGGGCAGCGGTAAGGCGCCTTGGGGATGGCCAGCGCATACACGCCACCGTCCTTCATGTCCTCCAGCTGCTTACGCAGGGCCACCGTCTGGGCGCCGGCCTTCCAGGCGTGGAGCACCACCGCCTGGGCCGCCTCGGTCTCGAGGCCAGGCACCTGGTCGAACATGAAATCCACCCCCGGCGACAGCACCAGCCGGTCGTAGCTCAGCACGCCCCCCGAGGCCAGCGTCACCTTGCGGCTGCCGGCGTCGATGGCGGTGACGCTGTCCTGCATCACCTTCACACCCCAGGTATTGCGCAGGCCATCGTAGCCCATGGTGATGTCGGCCATGGTCTTGTCGCCGCCGATCACCAGGTTGGAGATCGGGCACGAGATGAACTGCGGGTTACGCTCGACGAGGGTGACATCCACGCCCTTGTCGCTCCACATACGCAGGTATTTGGCCACCGTGGCGCCGCCGTAGCCACCGCCCACCACCACCACGTGGCCGCGGGGCCGGTTGCCGCCCAGAGCGCAGCCGCCGAGCATCGGCATGGCCAGCGCGCCGCTGGCCAGGGCGGCCGTCTTCAGGAAATCGCGTCGATTCTGCATGGCGTCCGTCCCCGTCATTTCTGGGCGGCGAAGTACGCCGCGATGAGTTCGAGCTGGGCCTCGGTATAGCCCTTCGAGATCTGGTGCATGATCGTCGCGGGCTTGGCGCCCGAGCGGAAGTCACGCAGTTTCTGCATCAGTTTGTCCTTGTCGACGCCAGCCAGCGCGTCGTTGCCGGCGCCGGCCACTGCGCGGCCATTGGTACCGTGGCAGTTGGCGCAGGTGGCGGCCAGATTTCGGGCCAGGTTCGGGTCGGGCTGGCTGGCAGCCTGGACCACGCCAGCCACACCAACCAGGCACAGGGCCGAAGCCCATCGAAGCAGTTTCATCACGTCTCCTCCTTGAAGCCGCGGGCGCGGCGAGCAGTTGAGCCAGCTTATTGTTCTCCGTGACGGCTCGCATCGGCAAGCTGCCTTGGCCGTCATGGCGCGGCCTTTCGTCAAAGCTTGTATCGCGCGATGGGCTTCCGCACCGCACCAATATTAGCAATTGACTATATAAGTTTATGGTTATAAATTGCTCGAGATCAAGGGAGAAAAAAACTTTATGGCGCGCCTCCGACGCCAGCCTCCCACGACTCGCCACCACTGGAACTAGGGAGAGAGACACCGATGGCAGACCAGCCAACCCAGCGCGGGCGGGTGCGTCCCGCGCCCGAGCACTTCCTGACCGAAGCGGACATCGCCGAGGTCAAGGACGGGCGCCGCGACTTCCTGCGCAAAGCCTTCCTCACCGCCTCTGCCGCCATGGCCGCCCCGACCATGGCTCGCGCCGCGGAAGGCGATCCCAACATCCTGACCCTGCCGCCCTGGACCACCAGCCTCGGCCAGCCCGTCGCAGCCCGCCCCTACGGCCTGCCATCGCAGTACGAAAAAGGCCTGCAGCGCCGCGAGTCGCCCGGCCTCACGCGGATGTCGCAAGTGTCGGTGGCCTTTACGCCGCTGCAGGGCCTGTTCGGGATCATCACCCCATCGGGTCTGCACTTCGAGCGCCACCACCAGGGCTGGAGCGACATCGATCCGTCGAAGCATCGCCTGATGGTGCACGGCACCGACGAAGGCTTCGTGAAGCAGCCCAAGGTTTATACCGTCGACGACATCCTGCGCCTGCCACCCGTGTCGCGGATGCACTTCATCGAATGCGGCGCCAACACTGGCATGGAATGGGGCAACGTGGCGGTGCCCACCGTGCAGTACAGCCACGGCATGCTCAGCTGCTCCGAATTCACCGGCGTGCCGTTGCGGCTGATCCTCGAAGACTGCGGCATCGACTGGAAGAAGGCGAAGTACGTGCTGGCCGAAGGCGCCGACGGCTCGTCGATGACCCGCACCATCCCCATCGAACTCGTGCAGTCCGACGAGGTGCTCGTCGCCTACGGCCAGAACGGCGAGATGCTGCGCCCCGAAAACGGCTACCCGCTGCGCCTCGTGGTGCCCGGCGTGCAGGGCGTGAGCTGGGTGAAGTGGCTGCGCCGCATCGAAGTGGGCGACAAGCCCTGGGCCACCAAGGACGAGGCGATCCACTACATCGACCTGATGCCTGACGGCCAGCACCGGCAATACACCTCGACGCAGGAGTGCAAGTCGGTCATCACCACCCCGTCCGGCGGTCAGATCCTGCTCGACAAAGGCTTCTACAACATCTCCGGGCTGGCCTGGTCGGGGCGCGGAAAGGTCAAGCATGTTGACGTATCTACCGACGGCGGCATCAACTGGCGCCGGGCGCGCATCGAAGGGCCGGTCAATTCCAAGTGCCTCACCCGCTTCAACATCGACTGGGTGTGGGATGGCAAGCCCGCCATCCTGCAATCCCGCGCGGTAGACGAGACCGGCTACGTGCAGCCGTCCTACGGCCAGCTGCGCGCGGTGCGCGGCACCAAGTCGATCTACCACAACAACGCCATCCAGTCGTGGAAGGTGGTCGAAAGCGGGGAGGTGAGCAATGTCCAGGTTCTCTAAATCGCTCATCGCCGTTGCTTTCGCCGTCTGCGCCAGCGGCGCGCTGGCCGATGGCAAATACACCGGCGTCGGCCGCGCCGCCAAACCCGCCGAGATCCACGCCTGGGACATCGACGTGCGCCCCGACTTCAAGGGCCTGCGCCCCGGCAGCGGCAGCGTCGATCAGGGCCAGGAAACCTGGGAAGCCAAGTGCGCGTCGTGCCACGGCAGCTTCGGCGAATCCAACGAGGTGCACACGCCGCTGATCGGCGGCACCACCAAGGACGACGTGAAGACCGGCCATGTGCTGTCGCTGGTCAAGGGCGACGCCCCCCAGCGCAGCGCGATCATGAAAGTCGCCACCGTTTCGACGCTGTTCGACTACATCAATCGTGCAATGCCCCTCACCGCGCCCAAGTCGCTCACCAACGACGAGGTGTACGGGCTGGTGGCCTATCTGCTCAACCTGGCCGAGATCGTGCCGGGCGACTTCGTGCTCACCGACAAGAACATCGCCGACGCCCAGGCCAGGATGCCCAACCGCAACGGCATGACGACCGACCACGGCCTGTGGCCCGGCGCGCCAGCCAGCAAGGGCGGCATCGGCAACGGCGGCAAGCCCGACGTGAAGAACACCGCCTGCATGAGCAACTGCAAGACCGAGGTGAAGGTGGGCTCGCTGCTCCCGATGTACGCCGAGACCGCCCACGGCAACCTCGCCGAGCAGAACCGACCGGTGGGCCCGGTACGTGGCAAGGATACGTCCGGCAAGGCGCCGGCCGAGGTCAAGCCCGCCGCCCAGAGCGACAACGCTGCGGCCACCAAGCTCGCCAACGACAGCGGCTGCATGGCCTGCCACGGGGTGGCGAACAAGATCGTCGGCCCCGGATACAACGAGGTCGCCACCAAGTACAAGGGGCAGGCCGACGCGGAGGGCAAGCTCGCCGCCAAGGTCAAGGCCGGCGGGCAAGGCGTTTGGGGATCGATCCCCATGCCACCCCAGGGCCAGCTCAAGGACGACGACGTGCGCCGGCTCGTGAAGTGGATTTTGTCCGGCGCCAAGGCGCAGTAACCCAGGATCAATCAAGGAGAGAGACCCATGAACAACCAACGCCGTGAAGTTCTCAAGGCAGGCGGCGGGCTCGGCCTGTTCGGCCTGCTGGCCGCCGCCGGCCTGATCACCCCGGGCGAAGCCCGCGCCGAGTGGAACAAGGCCGCCTTCGACGCCAAGACCATCGACGAGACCCTCAAGGCCCTGGGCGCCAGCGCCCCGGCCAATTCTGCCGACGTGCAGCTCACCGCCCCGGACATCGCCGAGAACGGCGCCGTGGTGCCGGTCGGCGTGGTGTCGACGCTGGCCGGTGTCGAGGCCATCGCCATCCTCGTCGAGAAGAACCCCAACCCGCTGGCCGCCAGCTTCACCCTGCCCGCCGGCACCGAGCCTTCGGTGCAGACCCGCGTGAAGATGGGCCAGACCTCCGACGTGTACGCGCTCGTCAAGGCAGGCGGCAAGTTCTTCATCGCCAAGAAGGAAATCAAGGTCACCCTCGGCGGCTGCGGCGGCTGAGCCCTGCGCGCTTCATTACAGAAAGGAATCGAAATGGCAGATCCGATGAAGATTCGCGCGAGCGCGAAGGATGGCATCACCGAAGTCAAGGTGCTGATGAGCCACGAGATGGAAACCGGGCAACGCAAGGATTCGTCCGGCAACCTCGTCCCGGCCCATTTCATCACCGAAATCACCGCCGAGCACAACGGCCGTCAGGTACTGGCCGGCCAGTTCGGCACCGCGATCTCGAAAAACCCCTACCTCGCCTTCAAGTTCAAGGGCGGCGCCAAGGGCGACAAGCTCACCGTGAGCTGGGTGGACAGCAAGGGCGACAAGCGCACCGACGAAGTGCAGATCGCCTGATGCCCGGCGCTGCCGGCCGATACGCCGGCGGCGCCCCCAAGCAAGCCGACCCCCAGACCGCCCCGAGGCGGCACGCCCCCCCCACCAGAAGGAGGAAGACACATGCAGCCCCACCTGCGCACTGCGCTGGCCACCGCCGCCATCGCCCTCGCCAGCCCGGCCTTCGGACAAGGCGGCACGATGGACGAGATCGCCCGATATCGGGAGATGCTGGCCGACGGCAACCCGGCCGAACTCCTCGAAGCCAAAGGCGAAGAGCTCTGGAAGAAGCCCCGCGGCCCGAAGAACGCCAGCCTCGAGCAATGCGACATGGGCCTTGGCCCCGGCAAGCTCGACGGTGCCTACGCCCAGCTCCCGCGTTACTTTGCCGACACCAAGAAGGTGATGGACGCCGAATCCCGCCTCGTCCATTGCATGGTCAGCCTGCAGGGCTTCACCCAGGCCGAAGCCACCAGGAACTGGTACTCCAAACCTGGCCGGGATTCAGACATCGAGGCACTGGTCACCTACATCGGCGGCAAGTCCAACGGCGCCAAGATCAACGTGCCGGCGCGCCACCCGGAAGAAGCCCGCATGGCCAAGGTGGGCGAATACATCTTCTACCGCCGCAGCGGCCCGCAGGATTTCTCCTGCGCCATCTGCCACGGCCAGGAAGGCAAGCGCATCCGCCTGCAGGAACTCGGCAATCTCACCACCCAGGCCGGCGCCGGCACCGCCATGGGCAATTGGCCGTCCTACCGCGTCTCGCAAGGCACGGTGTGGACCATGCAGCGTCGCCTGATCGACTGCATGCGCCAGGCCCGCTGGCCCGAGCCCCAATATCTTGCCGATTCCATCATCGCCCTCGAAGTCTTCCTCCAGAAGACCGCCAGCGGCACCGTGATGCAGACCCCCGGCATCAAGCGCTGAGCCCCGGAGACGACCATGAAAAACACCTTCATTGCCGCCCTCCTCGCCCTGGGCGCCACCGGCCTCCACGCCGCCGATCCGGTCGCCTTTCAGGCCGAGCAGATCTTCCGGAGCAGCTTCCGCCCCGACAACCCCAAGTACTGGATGACCCGCCTCGACCAGGACGAGGCCATGCGCCTGTGCAGCCAGTACAAGGACAACCCGCCGCCCAAGGTGCGCGGCCTCATCGAGAAAACCCAGCAGGCCACGATCCGCTACCCCGTGGACGGCAAGCTGATCGGCGACTGGAAGGAAGGCGAAAAACTCGCCGCGGTGGGCACCGGCGGCCACATCGGTTTCATCCAGCCCGACCCACCCGGCCGGGTGCGCGGCGGCAACTGCTACGCCTGCCACCAGCTGGCAAAGAAGGAAGTCGCCTACGGCACCATCGGCCCGAGCCTGCAGCACTTCGGCAAACTGCGCGGCAACAGCGACGAGATCGTCAAGTACGCCTACGACAAGATCTACAACTCCAACGCCTTCACCGCGTGCACCAACATGCCGCGCTTCGGGCTGCACAACTGGCTGACGCCCGAGCAGATCACCCACATCGTCGCCTTCCTGGTCGATCCCGAATCGCCCGTGAACAAAGACTGAACGGAGTCCACCGCATGTCCATGAACCGTCGGGATTTCCTCCAGGTGCTGGCCGTCGCCGCGGCCGGCGGGCTGGCCCTGCACAGCAACCCGTCCGAAGCCGCCAAGGCCGCCGGGCGCATGTACGACCTGCCGCGCTTCGGCTCGGTGAGCCTGCTCCACATGACCGACTGCCACGCGCAGCTCCTGCCGATCCACTTCCGCGAGCCGGACGTGAACCTGGGTGTCGGCCCGATGGCCGGGCAGGTGCCGCACCTGATCGGCGAAAACCTGCTGCGCCACTTCGGCATCCGCCCCGGCACGCCGGAGGCCCACGCCTTCACGTATCTGGATTTCGTGAAGGCCGCCAAAACCTATGGCAAGGTCGGCGGCTTTGCCCACCTCGCCACGCTGGTCAAGCAGCTCAAGGCCAGCCGCCCCGGCGCGCTGCTGCTCGACGGCGGTGACACCTGGCAGGGCTCCGGCCTCAGCCTGTGGACCAACGCCCAGGACATGGTCGATGCCTGCAAGGCGCTGGGCGTGGACGTGATGACCCTGCATTGGGAAGCTACCTACGGCGAAGCCCGCGTCAAGGAGATCGAGGAGAAGGATTTCGCCGGCAAGGTGGACATCGTTGCCCAGAACATCAAGACCGCCGACTTCGGCGACCCGGTGTTCAAGCCCTACGTGATCCGCAACATCAACGGCGTACCGGTGGCCATCGTCGGCCAGGCCTTCCCCTACACCCCCATCGCCAACCCGCGCTGGCAGGTACCCAACTGGAGCTACGGCATCCAGGACGACAACCTGCAAAAAGTGGTCGACGAAGCCCGCGCCGCCGGCGCCCAGGTGGTCGTCGTGCTGTCCCACAACGGCATGGACGTGGACCTGAAGATGGCCAGCCGGGTGCGCGGCGTCGATGCCATCCTCGGCGGCCACACCCACGACGGCGTGCCGGCGCCGGTGATCGTCAAGAACGCCGGTGGCAAGACGCTCGTCACCAACGCCGGCTCCAACGGCAAATATCTCGGCGTGCTCGACCTGGACGTGAAGGCCGGCAAGGTCGTCGACTTCCGCTACAAGCTGCTGCCGATCTTCGCCAACCTGATCCCCGCCGACCCGACGATGGACGCCCTCATCAAGAAGATGCGCACGCCCTACGAGAGCAAACTCGCCGAGCCGCTCGCCGTCACCGAAGGCCTGCTGTACCGCCGCGGCAACTTCAACGGCGCGTGGGATCAGCTCATCCTCGACGCCCTGCTCGCCGAGAAGAACGCCGAGATCGCCTTCTCGCCCGGTTTCCGCTGGGGCACCAGCCTGCTGCCCGGCGACACCATCCGGATGGAGCACCTCCTCGACCAGACCGCCATCACCTACCCGTGGACCACCGTCACGATGATGAGCGGCGAGCAGATCAAGACCGTGCTCGAAGACGTCTGCGACAACCTCTTCAACCCCGACCCTTACTACCAGCAGGGCGGCGACATGGTGCGCGTGGGCGGCCTGCAGTACGCCTGCGACCCCAACGCCGCAATGGGCAAGCGCATCACCGACATGCGCCTCGGCGGCAAACCCATCGACGCCGGCAAGACCTACAAGGTGGCCGGCTGGGCGCCGGTGTCGGAAGACGCGAAGAACGCTGGCGGCGAGGCGGTGTGGGATCTCGTCGCCCGCTACCTCAAGGGCCAGAAGGTGATCCGCGCCCGGCCTCTCAACCTGCCCACCCTCAAGGGCATGGCCGGCAACCCCGGCATGGCCTGAAGGCCAGCGCCAACCCGATCAAGGAGACGACGATGAGCCGCTGCAACGCATCCCTCCCCGCATGGCTGCGGAGCATCGTCGCCGTCCTTGTCCCGCTGCTCGCCGGGCTGGCCGTGGCGGCCGAACTGAAGCCCATCCAGGTCTCCGAGCACGCGTGGTATGTGCAGGGCGACTCGGGCATGGCCTCGTCGGCCAATCAGGGCTTCAACAGCAACGCCGGCTTCGTGGTGACCGGAAACAGCGTGGTGGTCATCGACGCCCTGGGCACGCCAGCGCTCGGCGAGGCGTTCCTCGCGGCGATCCGCCAGATCAGCGACAAGCCGATCCGCCACCTCATCGTCACCCACTACCACGCCGACCACTTTTACGGCCTGCCAGCCTTCAAGGCCGCCGGCGCCGAAGTGTGGGCCCATCAGGCCGGGCGGGATTACTTCACCAGTGGCGAGGCCGACGCCCGGCTCGCCCAGCGACGGCAGGATCTCTTCCCGTGGGTGGACGATTCCACCCGCCTCGTCCAGCCCGACCGCTGGCTTTCCGGCGATGTGGACTTCCAGGAAGGCGGCCTGCACTTTCGCGTCACCTACCTGGGCCCGGCCCATTCGGCCGAGGATCTTATGGTCAGCGTCGAGGAAGACGGCGTGGTGTTCTGTGGCGACCTGATGTTCGCCGGCCGGGTGCCCTTCGTGGGCAACGCCGACAGCCGCCGCTGGCTGGCCGCCACCGAGCGTCTCGCCGCACTCAAACCCAGAATCCTCGTCACCGGCCACGGCCACTACTCGAAGGACGCCGCCGCCGACCTCGCCCTTACCCGCGACTACCTCACCTACCTGCGCGAACAGATGGGCAAGGCGGTGGACGAGATGCTCCCCTTCGACGAAGCCTACGCCCGCACCGACTGGCGGCGCTTCAGCAAGCTGCCCGCCTTCGAGGCAGCCAACCGCATCAACGCCTACGGCACCTATCTCACCCTGGAGCGCGAATCCCTCGCCCGCTAGATCCCTTACCCACCAACCCGATGCGCGCCGGCCTGCTTGCCCTGATCCTCACCGCCAGCCTCTGCCTGGTCGGCCGGCCGGCGCACGCCAAAGGCCCGCTCGACGCCCGCCTCCACGACCCCGCCGCCCGGCCGGACGTGCTCTACGTCGTGCTCTTCAGCCTGCCCGACTGCCCCTACTGCGTGGCGATCCGCGACGCCTACCTGCCGGCCCTGCCCGACGACCCGCGCTTTCGCGAGCGGGTGCGCATCCGCGAAATCTCCATCGGCAGCCCGCGGGCGATCACCGATTTCGATGGCACGCCCACACGACATGCCGATGTGGCCCGCCGCTACGGCGTAAAGTTCGCGCCAACGGTGCTGTTTCTCGACAAGGGTGGGCAGATGCGCGCCGAGGCGCTGCTGGGCGGTGACAGCGTGGGGCTCTATGGCGGCTATCTTGAGAAGCGGGTGCTGCACGGGCTCGACGCCAGCGCAGCCACCCGCTGAGGCGAGTTACTTGAACTGGTAATAGCGGTGATTGAGCCAGGCAACCACGTCGTCCTCATCCTCGGGAAACCAGCCGGTTTTGAGTTGCGTGGCGCAATAGCTCACCTGGGCGTGAAGCTGCGGCAAGGTCTTCACCTTGCGGTCGGAGCGCAGATAGAGCTTCGAGCCATCGCCGCCGATCAGGCGCTGATGGCAGGCCGCACAGTTCTTGTCAGTCACCAGCTTTTCGCCCGCGGCCGGATCGCCGGCCCAGGCACCCGCCGCCATCACAAGGCCGGCTGTCAGCGTCAGGAATCGCATTGCAGTCATGGTCTGCCTCCCCGGAGGTTGATCGGATGATATCCATGGAGGAAGTATGAAACATTTTGCCGCTGGCGCGATGATCGCGCTGTTTGCCGCCGCGCTGCCGCTGCCCGGCCTCGCCCAGCCAGACCCGGCCGGCGTGCCGGAGATCAAGCGCAGCCGGCTTCAGCTCTACCTCACCGCCCCCGAGGCCCACGAGATGTACACCCGCAACCCCACCCGCGTCCTGTTCCTCGACGTACGGACCCGGGCCGAAGCCATGTACGTGGGCATGCCCAGCGACGCCGACGCCCTGGTGCCCTACGTCGAACACCAGGAGCTGATGACCGACTGGGACGACCGGCGCCACATGTACCAGCTCATGGCCAACAGCGACTTCACCGCCGAGGCGGAGCGCCGTCTCAACGAGAAAGGCCTCACCAAGGCCGACCCGGTGATCCTCATCTGCCGCTCCGGCGACCGCAGCGCCCGCGCCGCCGACCTCCTCACCAACGCCGGCTACACCCGCGTTTACAGCGTGGTGGAAGGCTTCGAGGGCGACGCCGCCAAGGACGGCCCGAAGGCCGGCCAACGCGTCGTGAATGGCTGGAAGAACGCCGGCCTGCCCTGGTCGTACAGGCTCGACAAGGCCAAGATGTACTTCCCGCGCTGATCGCCGCTGCCTCGGGCCGCTTGGCACCGCCGGCCCCGCGCCCGTAAGCTACGGGGCTCCGGCCTTTCTGCGTCACCTGCCATGCACCGACTCCGCACCTTCGCCGCAGCCGCCGCGCTGCTCGCCACCCTCGCCACGCCGGCCCAGGCCGGCAAGACCCTCGACACCATCAAGTCCAAAGGTCAGCTCGCCTGCGGCGTGAGCACCGGCGTGATCGGCTTCTCCGCCGCAGACAGCCAGGGCCAGTGGCGCGGGCTGGATGTGGACGTGTGCCGCGCCATCGCCGCCGCGGTGCTGGGCGACCCGAACAAGGTGCGCTGGGTGCCGGTCAATTCCCAACAGCGCTTCACCGCGCTGCAGTCGGGTGAAGTCGATCTGCTCTCCCGCAACACCACCTGGAGCCTGACCCGCGACGCTGGCCTGGGCCTGCATTTCGCCGGCGTCACCTACTACGACGGCCAGGGCTTCCTGGTGGCAAAGAAATCCAGGGTCACCAGCGCAAAGCAACTGAAGAACGCCGAGATCTGCGTGCAGTCCGGCACCACCACCGAGCGCAACCTCGCCGACTGGTTCCGTGCCCAGGGCGTCAAGGTCAAGCCGGTCGTCTTCGAGAAGTTCGAGCCATCCATCAAGGCCTTCTTCAGCGGCCGCTGCCAGGCCTACACCACCGACGCCTCGGCGCTGGCCTTCATCCGCACCAAGGAGGCCCCCAATCCCGACGACTACGTGGTGCTGCCCGAGATCATCTCCAAGGAGCCCCTCGGCCCCGCCGTACGCCGGGGCGACGACGAGTGGTTCGCCATCGTCAAGTGGGTGGTCAATGCGCTGATCGAAGCCGAAGAGCTGGGCATCACCCAGGCCAAGGTGGATGCCCTCAAGGCCTCGCCCGATCCGGCGGTGCAGCGCTTCCTGGGCGTCGGCGAGGACCTCGGCAAGAACCTCGGCCTCGACCGGGAATGGGCCGCCCGGGCCGTCAAGGCCAGCGGCAACTACGGCGAAATTTTCGAGCGCAACGTGGGCGCCGGCTCTCCCCTCAAGCTGCCCCGTGGCCTCAACGCCCAGTGGAACAAGGGCGGCCTGATGTACGGCCTGCCGCTGCGCTGATGCCTCCGCGGGCCGCGCAGCCCGCACCGCCACCCATGCACCACAAACCCCCAGTCCGCGTCGCCGTCCAGGCGCTGATCGTCGTCGCCATCGCCGGCCTGCTGGCGCTGCTGGTGACGACCACCGCCAGCCACCTCGCCCAGCGCGGCATCCGCAGTGGCTTCGACTTCCTGCTCGAGCCCGCTGGCTTCACCCTGGGCGAAAGCGCCATCGCGGTGGATGCCGGCGATTCCACACTGCGCGCCTTCGTCGCCGGGCTCGCCAACACCTTGCGGCTGGCCCTGCCCGGCGCGGCGCTGGCCCTGGGGCTGGGCGTGCTGGTGGGCTTCGGGCGGCTCGCCGAGCACCCGCTGGTGCGCGGCCTCGCCAGCGCCTTCGTCAATGCCTTCCGCAACATCCCGCTGCTGCTCCAGCTGCTGGGGTGGTATTTCATCCTCACGGATCTGCTGCCCGCATCCGACGCTGCGCTGCGCCTGGCGCCCGGCGTGTTCCTCAGCAAGTCCGGGCTGGCCTTGCCCTGGTGGGGCGAGGCCGGTTTCGAGATTCCCGAGCCTGCCGGCTTCGGCATCGACGGCGGCGCCCGCCTCACGCCGGAATACCTGGCGATGCTGGTCGGCCTCATGATCTACACCGCTGCCTACATTGCCGAGATCCTACGTGCGGCCGTCGAAGCCCTGCCGCCGGGCCAGCGCCTCGCCGCCCTGGCGATGGGCATGACGCCGCGCCAGGCTTTCCGCCTCGTGCTGCTGCCCCAGGCCTGGCGCGCCGCGCTGCCACCCGTCACCAGCCAGCTCCTCAACCTGTTCAAGAACGCCTCGCTGGCGGTCGCCATCGGCTATCCCGATCTGGTGTCGGTGGCCGGCACCAGCCTCAACCAGACCGGCCGCGCCATCGAATGCCTCAGTATCGTGATCGCGGTGTATCTGCTGCTGTCGCTGGTCGGCGCGGCGGTGAGCCATCAGCTGGAAAAACGCAGCCTGCGAGGTGGCGTCGCATGACGGCCAGCGTGTTTCGCCGGCTGTTCGGCGACGCCTTCAGCGCCGTGCTCACGCTCGTCGTGCTCGCGGCCGCATTGGTCTGGCTGCCGCCGCTGCTGCGCTGGGCGGTGCTGAACGCCGAGTTCCGGCCCGACGCCGCCGCCTGCACCGCCCTCGACCACACCGGCGCGTGCTGGGGCGTGGTGGCCGAGAAGGCCCGCTTCATCCTGCTCGGCCGCTATCCGGGCGAAGAAAGCTGGCGACCCATCACCGCCGCCGGACTGATCGTTACCAGCTGGCTGACGGTCGCCTTTGGCCGCATCGGCGGACGCGCGGCGCTGGTCGCGCTGGCTTTGCCGCCCGTCGTCGCCATCCCGCTGCTGGGCGGTGGCTTTGCCGGCCTCGCCCCGGTGCCCACCGAGCTGTGGGGCGGTCTGCCGCTCACTCTGCTCCTCACCGCTGGCGGCATGGCTGGCGCGCTGCCGCTGGGCATCGCGGTGGCTTATGGGCGACGCTCGAACCTGCCGGTACTGCGCGGCCTGCTCACCGCCTGGGTGGAGCTGGCACGGGGGATTCCGCTGATCGCTGCGCTCTTCGTGGCGTCCTTCATGCTGCCGCTGTTCTTTCCGGACGGCGTGGCGCTCGACATGCTGTGGCGGGTGCTGATCGCCATCGTGCTGTTCGCCGCGGCTTACCTCTCGGAGATCATCCGCGGCGGCCTGCAGGCGATCCGCCCCGGCCAGCTGGACGCCGCCGCCGCGCTGGGGCTGTCCGCGTGGCAGACCCAGCGCTGGATCGTGCTGCCCCAGGTGCTGCGGGCGACGGCGCCGTCGCTGGCCAACAGCGCCATCGCGCTGTTCAAGGATACGTCGCTGGTCACCGTGGTGAGCCTGTACGAACTCACCGGCGCCCTCGGCCTGGCCCTCGCCGGCGACGGGGAATGGCGGCCCTTCTACCTGGAAGCCTGGCTCTTCCTCGCCGCCGTCTACTGGCTGGGCTGCGCGCTGCTGGCGCGGATCAGCGCCGCAATACCACGACAGTCTTGATCTCGATGATTTGGCCCGGCGAGTCGCACCGATGGTGCTCCCCTACAGCGGACCACGGCCACCCCTAGCCCGACGCCCCCGCCGCCACCTCGGTCAGGATCTGCGCCAGCCTGCGCACACCGGGCCCCGCGCCGTCCGGATCGGCGATCACCAGATACAGCGTCACGCGCCGCAGCTCGGCGCCCCCCAGGGGCAACGGTTTGAGCCGCCCGTCCCCCAGCTCGCGCAGGATATGGGCCTCGGGATACCACGCAAAGCCGTGGCCGGCGCAGGCGGCGGCAATCGACATGGCCATGCTGCCAAAGGTCCAGCGCTGCTCCACCTCCACCGTGGTCGTACGCCGGTCGCGCACCGCGCCTGTTCCGCGCACCTGCAGATGGCGCCACGGGCGCAGATCCTTCTCGCCCAGCTCGCGCTCCATCCGGTGGAGCGGATGCGCCGGCGACGCCACCGCCAGCAGTGGCATGTCGAGCAACGGCATGCCGAGAAAACCCGGCGGAATGTGGGGCGTGACCGCCACGTCGGCCTGCCCGCCGAGCAGCGCCTCGGCGGTGCCACCGAGCACCGATTCGATCACCTCGATCCGCGTCCGCGGCGCCTCGGCGCCAAAGCGCCCCAGCGCGTCGAGCAGCAGATCCGGCGGAAACAACACCTCGGCCGCCAGCCCGATCTCGGCTTCCCAGCCTGCCGACAGCTTGCGTGCCGCCTGCTCCAGATCGCCCGCTTCGGCGACCAGCGCCACCGCGCGGCGATACAGCATGTGGCCGGTAGGGGTGAGCACCGCCTTGCGACCCTGGATCTCGAAAGCCTCCACGCCCAGCACGGACTCGATCTTCTGCACCGCGTAGGTGACGGCCGACTGGCTCTTGAACAACAGCTCGGCCGCCTGGGCATAGCCGCCAGCCTCGACTACCGCGATGAGGGCCCGCCATTGGTCCAGGCTGAGATGAGGCGTAACAGTCATACATCAAACCATTCGATAGATTTAAGCAAAATCTTCTACTTTTTTATCGCTCCGGTAAATCATTAAATAGAACCACCCCAATCACATCGGAGCCTTCCAAATGACCACCCTGCTCAAGATCAACGCCAGCCTGTTCTCCAACCAGGGCCAGTCCAGCCAGCTCGCGGACCGCTTCGTCGCCGCCTTCGTGGCCGCCCATCCCGGCACCACCGTGATCGACCGTGACCTGGCCGCCAATCCCGTGCCCCACCTGGACGCCGAGCGCTTCCTGTCCTTCCTGGCCAAGCCCGAAGAGCGCAGCGCCGCACAGCAGGCCGTCATTGCCTTCTCCGATGCACTGATCGACGAACTACGCCGGGCCGACCAGATCGTCATCGGGCTGCCCATGTACAACTTTGGCGTGCCTTCCACGCTCAAAGCCTATTTCGACCACATCGCCCGCGCCGGCGTCACCTTCCGCTACACCGCCACCGGCCCCGAAGGCCTGCTCACCGGCAAGAAGGCGACCGTGCTCGCCGCCCGCGGTGGCAAGTATGTCGGCACCCCGAAGGACAGCCAGACCACCTACGTCCGCGACTTCCTCGGCTTCATCGGGATCACCGACGTGGAATTTGTGTACGCCGAAGGCCTCAACATGGGTGAGGAAAGCAAGACCACCGCCCTCGCCGCCGCCCACGCCCAGGTCGCCGAACTGGCCGCCTGAACCCGGAGACCGCCATGCGAACCCGCAGCCTGACCACCCTCATTCCCTCCATTCCGGTGTCCGATGGCGCCGGCGTCAAGCTGCGGCGCAGCCTCGGCCACAGCCAGCGCCTCGATCCCTTCCTGATGCTCGACGAGTTCGCCTCGGACAACCCGGACGACTACATCGCCGGCTTCCCGCCCCACCCACACCGGGGCTTCGAGACCGTCACCTACATGCTCGCCGGCGATTTCGAGCACCGCGACCACCTCGGCCACACCGGCCACGTGCGCGGCGGCGGCGCCCAGTGGATGACCGCCGGGCGCGGCATCATCCACTCGGAGATGCCGCTCCAGGACAGCGGTCGCCTCCACGGCTTCCAGTTCTGGATCAACCTGCCCGCCGCCGAGAAGATGAAGCCCGCCGGCTACCGGGACATCCAGCCCGAGGAAATCCCCGAGGTGACAGTCCCCGGCGGCAGCGTCAAGGTGGTCGCCGGCACCCTCGACGGCGTCGGTGTCCCGCCGGTGCCGGGCCCGATCCAGGGCCTGTCCACCGCGCCGCTGTTCCTCGACGTGCGGCTCGAAGCCGGCGCGGCCTTCGCCCAGTCGGTCGAAGCCAGCCACACCGCCTTCCTCTACCCTTACGCCGGCAGTCTGCGGGTGGGCGACGACGCCCGTCCGCTGCCCACTCGCCAGGCCGGCGTGCTTTCGGGCGGCGAGCGCATCGCCGTCACCGCCGGCCCCGACGGCGCGAGCTTCCTGCTCCTGGCCGCACGGCCCCTGGGCGAGCCGGTGGTGCAGTACGGCCCCTTCGTGATGAACACCCGCGAAGAGATCGAACAGGCCCTGGCCGATTACCGGGACGGCACCCTGGCCTGAAACATCGGCACACCAAAAACCCGAACACGGCGCTACGGCGCCGTGTCACATTCAGGAGATCGAAAAAAGGAGCACGCCATGGCCAGCTTTGAAAACTACGCCCAGGACACGAAAGACATCGAACTCGAGATCGAACGCAAGGGCGTCGCCCTCGGCATCGACTGGACCAACGAAGACACTGTGCGCGCCCTCGCCAGGGAGGCGCTGGATTTTGCCGGCGCCGCCGACAAGAACAAGCAGCTCGACGCCGCCCATCTCGACTACACCCGCCTCGCCAAGCTGGAACTCTTCGGCCTCGCCGGGCTGATGCTGCGCACGATGCAGGAGAGTGCATCCGCAGCCGGCTTCGAGAGCCACGGCGGCGACGCCTGGAAGGCCTTTGCCCGCGCGCTGTGGGCCGAAAAGAAGCTCCGCCAGCCCAGCTGAACGCCCTGACCCGCCCAACCCGGGCAGTACCATTCGTCGGGCGCCACCACCCCGCCTTGATTTGCCAAATAGCATGTGCTTGACTGCACTGGCAGAGGCAGTCAAGGCGGGCGGTTTCAACCATCATCCTGACATGTCGGCAGCGGCTCGCACCTTCACAGACGCCCTTATCCGTGATTTCCCCCGATTGCGGGGCGCCGACATGTTACAAAGCTGTTTATTCCCACTGCCATGGTTTTACCTTTCTCCAGAATGGTGTAACTTCATATGGAGACGTGCTGATCGGTAGCCGTGGCACGCAGACATCCAACGTCGTACCAATGGCCCTGCCAGGGAAAACGATGAAATGTTCATAGCTGGGACAAGCGCCACCCTCCGACGCCTGATCGAGGATCAGCTCGTCGCCTCCGGCGGGCTCGACGGCTACGATGTCCAGCTGTTTTCCACCCGCAATTTCACCGGCACCATCACCAACAAGGTCGCGCTGTTCCTCTACCGTGTAGAGGTGGACGAATCCCGGCGCAACGTCGATCTCCCCCGCATCTCCCCCAACGCGCCCCGCCGCCAGGCCCTGGGGCTTGAGCTCCACTACCTGCTCACCGTGTGGGGCCAGCGTAATGCCGAAGGCGAGCAGGTAATGCTGGCGCGCTGCATGGACATCCTGGATCGCCACGCGATCATCACCGGCCCGCTCCTCGACCCCACCTACCCGTGGGAACCCGAGGACAGCCTGCGGGTTGCGATCAACCACCTCAGCACCGAAGACATGCTGCGCCTGTGGGACAGCCTGGAGCCACCCTACCAGCTGTCGGTGCCCTACGTCGTGCGCACCGCCCGGCTCGCCGCCCGCGAGCGGCCCGATCCGGCCATCGCCGACTCCCGCACGTTGGTCTTCACAACCCAGGTGCCGTGATGCTCGCCGCCACCGACACGCCCCTGGGCTGGGCCGCCCGCCACTCACCAGACCGGATCGCTGCCGTCGGCGTGCTGGCGGTCAAGGCCTTGCGTCATCTCACCGACGGCAGCGAACCCGGCCTCACTCCGATCCCGGCCCTGCGCGTGCGCGTCGCCGGCCAGGCCGAACGTCCCTTGTGGCATCAATCCACCGGCCTCTACGGCTTCCTCGACATCCCTGCCGGCGAAACCCGCATCGAGATCGACGACCCCAGCGGTCGCTACCAATCCCAGGCGATCACCGCTACCGTGCCCGACCGGGCCGATCTCAAGGCCGCCCTGGAAACCGGCGAATCCCCCCCCGCGACGCCCGCGCCAGCCTACCCCGAAGTTGCCCTGCGCCCAGGCCTCACCATGGCCCTCCCGCCCGGCACCAGCGCCCTGTGGGGCGTGCTGCGGGATGCCGGCCGGCCGGTGCCCGGCGCGCTTCTTGGCGTCGCCACCGTGCGGGGCGCTGTCACCGACAGCGTGACCGCCCTCAGCGGCCCCGACGGCAGCTACCTGCTGGTGCTGCCCTTCGAGGTCATCGACCGCAGCGTGACCCCGCCGCTGCGCGCCTTCGACCGCGCGCTCACGGTGTTCGCCCCGCGCCCGGCCCTGGCCACGGCGCTCGCAACCAAAGGTTTTCTCGCCGGACAGCCGGCCAATGTCTTCGGACTCACCGCGACTGAGCGCAATGCGCTGTTCCTGCCGCGGGACTTCCAACTGCGTGAGGCTGACGGCACCCTGCATCCGCAGGTCGGCGGTCAGAATCCGCCCGCTTCGGTTTCGGTCGGCGCACGGGTCCGGCTGGATATCGAGTTGTTACCTTAGCCAAGATGGAGGCTCGAAATGCCTGAATACCTCGCCCCGGGAGTTTACGTCGAAGAAACCAGCTTCCGCGCCAAGTCCATCGAGGGCGTGGCGACCTCCACCGCCGGCTTTGTCGGCCAGGCCCGCTTCGGCCCCACCGCCGGTCTGCCCACCCTCGTCACCGGCTTCGAGGAGTTCCAGCGCTATTTCGGCGATGGCGATGACGTGCTGTTGGGCGGCGTGCCCACCACCAACCAGCTCGCCCATGCGGTGCGCTTGTTCTTCGAGAACGGCGGCAAGCGGGTGTATGTGTCGCGCATCTTCGTACCCACCGGCGGCGGCTCGGTTGCCGGCAGTCGCTCGGCCAGCAGCGCCATCTCGGTGCTTGGCACCGACCGCTTCCTGCGCGCCCGCTTTCCTGGCCGGGCCGGCAATGTGGTGGTCAAGGTGGCGGCCACCCGTAGCGGCAACCTTCTCACCGGCACCGCCGGCAGCCGCCGCGTGATGGGCCTTCGGCTCGGCGACGTGGTCGAAGCCGGCGCCCTCAAGGAAAGCGCCGTCACCGCCACCGGCCCCAATGCCATCACGGGCGCCAACCTTTACAGCGTCAGCTTCGATGCGGCGGGCAACCCGCTCCTCACCAACGCCGGCGGCACCCTCGATCTCAACGGCGCTGCCCTCGCCGCGGTTCAGAAGATCACCGTCGACATCGGCGTCGGCCCCAATCTGGACGGCTCCACCGGCACCCGCAGCGAGCAGATCCAGCGCCTGTCACCCCACCCGGATTCCGACCTGTTCATCGGCCGCGTGCTGCGCCACGAAGACCCGGACGCCGGCATCGAGCCGCCCGCCGACCGCAGCCAGCGCATCTACTTCGACGCAATGGTCGACCTGCCCAGCGTCGCCGCCCAGCGCACCACCTTCGCCCGCGATCTGCTCACCGGCCTCGTTGCCGCCTCGCCGATCACCCTTTCCGGCGGCAGTGACGGCATCTCCCCGGACGCCGCGGCCTTCACCGGCGGTGGCAGCGGCCACGACGCGACCGGCCTTGCCGCACTGGCCGAGATCGAAGACATCGCCATCGTCGCCGCACCGGGCTCGGCCGCCCTCGCCTCGCCCATCGACCAGGCCGTGCGCGACGCGCTGGTAAGCCACTGCGAAAACCTGCGCTACCGCTTCGCCATCCTCGCCGGCCCGCGAGAGGCAGATCAGGCCACCATCCGCCAGATACGCGGCCAGCACGATTCCAAGTACGCCGCCATGTACTACCCGTGGCTCGTCGCCAGCATGCCCGGCAGTGCCCGCGAAACCGTGCTGTACTCGCCCGAGGGCGCGATGGCCGGCATCTACGCCCGCAGCGACATCGAGCGCGGCGTGCACAAGGCGCCGGCCAACGAAACCGTGCGCGGCGTGCTGCGCTTTTCGCGCAACGTCAACAAGGGCGAGCAGGACGTGCTCAACCCCGAGGGCATCAACTGCCTGCGCTTCTTCGAAGGCCGCGGCTACCGCGTGTGGGGCGCCCGCACCATCAGCTCCGATCCCGAATGGACTTACATCAACGTCCGCCGGCTGTTCATCTACCTCGAGCACTCCATCGACCGCTCCACCCAGTGGGCGGTGTTCGAGCCAAACAACGAAGAGCTGTGGCTCAAGATCCGCCTCACCATCGAAGGCTTCCTGTACGACGTATGGCGAACCGGCGCGCTGCTCGGCTCAAAGCCCGAGGACGCCTACTTCGTGCGCTGCGACCGCAGCACCATGAGTCAGTCGGATCTCGACAACGGCCGTCTGGTCTGCCTGATCGGCGTCGCGCCCACCAAGCCGGCCGAGTTCGTGATCTTCCGCATCGGCCAATGGACCGCCGACGCGTCCATCGTCTGAGCACCGATAACCGAAGCTTCAAAGGAGACCGGCAATGGCCACCCTGCGTGAAGACCCCTACGGCCCGTTCAACTTCAAGGTCACCATCAACCCGGCGAGCGGCGGCGAGTTTCGCGGCGGCTTCTCGGATGTCTCGGGGCTGTCCACCGAGATCACCCACGCCGACTACCGCGAGGGCACCGACGCCTTCAACCGGCCCCGCAAGGTCCCGCTGATGTACAAGGCGGGCGACGTGACCCTCAAGCGCGGCATGATCGCCTCGCTCGATCTGTGGAACTGGGTCAATCAGGTGCGCCGCGGCAACATGGACGCCCGCGCCACCGTCGTCATCGAGCTGATGAGCGAAGACCGGGGCAGCACCGTCGCCCAGTGGAAGCTCATCAACGCCCGTCCGTCCAAATGGACAGGCCCCACGCTCGCCGCCAAGGGCGCCTCCGACGTGGCGATGGAAGAGCTCACCCTGGTCTGCGAAGACCTGGAGTTCGAATAAGCCGCAGCCAGAACCGACCTGACCTGAGGCCCATCTCATGACCGTCGCGCTGCTGGGCAGCCTGTGGCGTCCCGGGCTGCCGCCCGGCATCTACGAAGAACGACCCGCCGTGGCCACGCGCCAGCGGGTGCGTCTGGATGTCGCCGCCCTGATCGGGCTCGCCGAGCGGGGGCCGGTGAACACGCCGGTCGTCATCGACGACGCCCGTCAGTTCGAGGCGATCTTCGGCCGCGCCCTGCCTGGGCTGCAACTGCCCCTGGCGGTGCGCCTGTTCTTTGCCAACGGCGGCCGCCGCTGCGTGGTGGTGCGATGCGTCGATCACGTGAACATCCGCACCACCCGGCTGCTGGTGCCCGGCTTCAAGGCCGTGCGCGGCAGCTCGCGGCGTCAGGTGCGCATCGCCGCGCGCAACCCGGGCAGCTGGGGCAACCGGCTGCAGGTGCGTGCCCAGCTCATCCAGCGCCCGGTCGCACTCGGCTTCGATCCCATCACCCACGCCATCCGCATTCCGCCCGACCGCCCCGCGGTGGGCGCCACCCTGCGCTTCACCGGCCGACCGACGAGCCCCGGCGCCGCGCCGCGCAACCGCTACTTCCGGGTTGCCCTCGACGCCGCCCGGCAGCCCATTCTGGTGCCCACGCCCACCGCACCTTTCCTCGACGCCGAGTTGCTCACCGCCGCCGTCGAGCTCACCCTGCGGCTCGATGTATACCTCGACGGCAAGCACGTCGAGACCTGGGACGACGCCGCCCTCCACCCCAGCCACCCGCGCTTCCTGCCGCGCCTGTTGGGCCGCCGGGCCGCCAGCGAAGCCCTGCTGCCGCCGCGCACCGACACCCCCAACCCCGAAGACCCGGCCGCCGAACCCGACCGCATCTGGGGCAGCGCCGACGAGCCGTGGGGTTCCGACTACCTACGCCCCAGCGCGATGCTCGTCGACGCCTGGCTGCTGCCCACCAAGGCGCTGCTGGCAGCACCCACCGGCATCCTGCTGTCGGCTGCCGAGATGCCCGCCTCGCGCCACGGCCGCGACGCCAACGCCAGCACCGGGCGCGAGCATTTCTTCGAAGGCACGTCGATGGCGCTGGACGACCTCATCGAGGATTCCGACCACCGCTTCGTCGCCTTCAACGCCCGCCCGCCGGCCCTCGACACCCTCGCCGTATGGGATCAGGCCCACCCGTTCGAGCCGGTCGCACTGGTCACCCTGCCCGATCTGCTCCACCCCACGCCGCCCGAAGCCGTGAGCGTGCTGCCGGCCCTGCCCGACGAGCTGTGCTTTGGCGTCCAGTGTAGCCGCGGCAAGGCCGACACCACCGCCAACGCCCTCGACTACCCGCGCCTCGGCTTCGACGCCAACGCGCTGCAAGCCGCCCAACGTGCCGTCGTCCAGCACTGCGAAACCCTCGGCGCACGCATCGCGCTGCTCGACCTGCCGCCCGGCCTGCGTGCGGGCGACATCGTGCAGTGGCGCCACACCCTCGCCAGCCCCCGCGCCGCGCTGTACACGCCGTGGCTACGGGTCGATGCCGACGGCACTGCCGCCACCGTGCCGCCGTCCGGCGCCGCCTGCGGCATCACCGCCCAGGTCGAGAACGACACGGGCGTGTGGGGCGCGCCCGCCAATCGGAATGTGCAGGGCGCCTTCGCTCGCGCCGACGACGCCGGCCTGCCCGAACCCGGCTTCCTGTTTGAGGAGCGCATCGACGAAATCCGCCGCACCGAGCGCGGGCTGATGCTCCTCGGCGCCCGTACCACCGCCACCGACCCGGACTGGACCCACATCCCGGTGCGTCGCCTGATCGACTGGCTCAAGGCCCAGCTCGCCGCCGATCTGGCCTGGGCGCCCTTCGAGCCCAACGACGCCGTGCTGTGGTCGGCGATGGCCGGCACTGCCCGCCGACGCCTCAAGGCCCTGTTCAACGCCGGCGCCCTGGCCGGGCGCACCGACACCGACAGCTATTTCATCCGCTGCGACGCCACCACCCACACCCAGGGCGATCTCGACGCCGGGCGAGCCATCATGCAGGTGGGCGTCGCCCCGGCGGTACCGGCCGAATTCATCGTCTTCCGCCTGGTGCGCAGCGGCGCGGACGATCCCCGCATCGAGGTGTTCTGATGCCCGCCCAGGCCATGCTCACCCACTTCAACTTTGCCGTGCAGATCGAGCTCTCGGGCCTCGGCGGCGATGAAGGGCTGGCCCTTGGCGGGCGCAAGGGCGCCTTCTCGGAGGTGCAGGGCCTGGAGATCACGATGGAGCCGGTCAGCTTCCGCGAAGGCGGCTACAACCGCGGCGCCCGTCAGCTGGTCGGCAAGACCACCAACCCAGCGTTGGTGCTCAAGCGCGGTCTGTCCCTCGACCCGGCCTTCTGGACGTGGATCCAGCGTTGCATGGACGGCACCTTTCCGCTGCCCTACGTGTCCGGAACGATCCGGGTGCTCCAGGCCGACAGCACCGCCGCCGATGCCGGCGTGTGGCGTTTCGACAACGGCATCGCAACAAAGGTCAAGTGTGTTGACCTAAATGCCGGCAACGCCCGCGAGGTCGCCCTCGAAGAGCTCCACATCATCCACGAAGGCCTGAGCCGGGAGCAGTCATGAGCACCGCCCAGTTCCGCCGTGCCAAGCTCGTCCCCTTCGACGCCGGTGGTCGCAACGTCGAGGAGGCCCGCGCCATTCCCCTCGACTTCAACCCCGAAACGCTCACCCTAAAGGTCTCGGCCGGTGAGCAACGCGACCGCAGCCGCCGCGGCCGCCAGCAAGTGCAGAACGTCGGCTCGTCCAAGGCCACGCTGTCCTTCGAGTGCTATTTCGACTCCACCCGCCCCCGCGACGACGACACCAACGACGATGCCGGCGGCGAAGAGATGCTCGACGTGCGCGTGCGCACCAAGCCCATCGCCGATCTGGTGCAGACCTTCGGCAGCGGGCGCGAGCAGGCCCCGCGGCGCGTGCAGTTCCGCTGGGGCACGCTGCTCTTCAACGGCGTCATCTCGTCCCACCAGGAAGTCTTCGATTACTTCAGCCCCAGCGGCGTGCCGCTGCGCTCCAAGGTCCAGCTCACCCTCACCGAGCAGGAGTTCCGCTACGAAGTAAGCGCCAGCGACGCCGCCCAGCGCCGCCAGGCCGTGGAGCAGGCCAGCGACGCCCG
>JAYRYA010000007.1:0-159395 GCA_041917255.1 Zoogloea sp. | reverse complement strand
GCCTTGCGGGAGTGGGCCTACGGTCATGCTTACGCCAACTCAGACCAGCGCCGTGCGGCCTTGCCGCTCTGGAATCACTTCTATAACTGGCATCGACCCCACCACGGCATCGGCTGCCAAACCCCCAACTCTCGGCTACCAGGGAACGGAAACAACGTCTTGACTCTTCACAGCTAGCCTCCGGGGCCTGCAGCCTGTCAGGTCTTCAGTCGGATTCGCCCGAAACCGCCCCCGCCAACCGTTGAAGCTGGCGGCTCATCGCACGTTTTTCGGCCTGACGTTTACCGCCGGTCGTCTTGTCATGAGGCCCGGCCTTGCGCTGAAGGGCCGGCACGACCAGCGGATTGCGGGGTGATTTCGGCACGCCTCCCGGCCCTTTGTCGGGACCGCGGAAAACCAGTTTCTGACGCGTACCGAGAGTACGATTGGCCATGAATCAGGCGGGGTGATGGGCGGCTTCAGCCGCCGCCACCTCGGCGAGACTCGCCGCCTCGGTAAGGCCGGAGATCTCGGCAAAGCACCCGTCCAACGGGCAATTACGCCCCGGCGGACATCCGTGCTCACGCGCACACTGGCGCTGGGTCTGGTCGGTCAGGACCATCTCACGAACCGCTTCGCAGCGGCTGATGGGGGAATCGATGAAGCTCATGGCGTCCTCCGTTTGGTTAATTCCAGTATAGCCAAAGGGAGCCAAATTTCCTTGCTATCAGCAGGGTTTTACATTCCTGCCTGCACGGATGTCACCGCTGGACGAGCGCGGGTTTGAGTTTGAGCGTTCCGGCGATCCGCTCGGCAATGGAGCGGGCCTCAATGGCCGATGGGAAAGGCCCGACCCGCAGTCGGAACTTGCCTTCGGAAGCCAGCACCGAAACCGACTCCTTCAGCCACTTGAGTTCGTGCTCGACGAAGCTCTTGAAGTGCTCGGCCGTCACCGCAGTGCCGAAGGCGCCCAACTGCAGGAAGACTTCGCTGCTGCTCCTCTCGGCCGGACGGCTTGCCGGAACCGCCACCGCAGAAGCCGGCAAGACGGGAGCGACGGCCAGCGGCTCGGCCACGGGGCGGACAGGCTCGGCCGCCGCCGCGGGCTCAGTCGGGACCGAACGCTGGGCCACGACAACCGGCATCTGGGGCGCCGGCGCCTTGGCGCGCCGGATGGGCGGCACCGAACGGCCTGGTTGAACCATGGCCACACCCTCAGGCAGGACCAGGGCGATCTCGACCTGGGCGTGACCCTGATCCACATAGCCCAGCTTGTAAGCCGCCGCGTACGACAGGTCGATGATCCGGCCCGGATGGAAGGGCCCGCGATCATTCACCCGGACGACCGCCGAACGACCATTCGACAGATTGGTCACCCGCACGTAGCTCGGGATCGGCAGGCTCGGGTGAGCCGCGGTCATCGCGTACATGTCGTAGGTGTCGCCACTGGATGTCTTGCGACCGTGGAACATCTTGCCATACCAGCTTGCAACCCCCTTCTCGAGGGTCAAGCCTTTGCCGGACGAGATGGAGCCCTTCAGCGAGTAATCATTTTTTTCGACGACGGGCTCGACCGGTGCTTCGTCCTGCATTGCAGCCGGATTTTCGTCAGCCAGACCGTCATTCTTGAACACGCCATCGGCAAAATGGAACCGGGCAGCAGGCTTGAGACCGGTCGGGGTGGCGTCGCCATCGGGGAGCGCAGACGTAACCGCCGGCGCACCCAGGACGGGTGCGGACGACACGAGGGCGCCACTAAAGAGCGCGGGCAGCAAGCCGGCGCGAAGGAGCTTCGCTACAGTGGACATGACACGTATTCCTGTTCGGGCATGCGCCAGGGCGCACGCGGGTTCAGGTACCTACCCGACGCCGGTGACGCTGGATGCTCATGAGCATTCCGACACCGAGACAAAGGGTAACGAGTGCAGTGCCACCGTAACTGACAAGGGGCAAGGGAACCCCCACCACGGGGAGGATTCCGCTCACCATCCCCATGTTCACAAACGCGTAGGTGAAGAAGATCAGCGTGAGCGCGCCAGCGAGAAGGCGCGAGAACAGGGTCGGGGCACCTGCGGCGATAAACAAACCGCGAAAAATGAGACAGATATAGAGTAACACCAACACCAGCGCGCCGACAAGCCCAAATTCTTCGGTGAGTACCGCAAAGATGAAGTCGGTGTGTCGCTCCGGCAGGAAGTCCAGATGGGTCTGGGTGCCGTGCCCCCACCCCTTCCCGAGCACGCCGCCGGAGCCGATGGCGATGGTCGACTGAATGATGTGGAAACCCTTGCCGAGAGGGTCGGAGGTGGGGTCAAGCAGGGTGCACACCCGGTGCTTCTGATATTCACGCAACCCGGGCCAATCGACTCCCGGTTTGCAGATCGAGTCCCCCATCGCAACGATGGCCGCGATAGCGACGATGCCGACGATGGCGACCGGCAGGATGAGCCGCCAGGTGAGTCCGGCAAAAAACAGCACGTAAAAGCCCGCAGCGGCCACCAGCAAGGCGGTGCCGAGGTCCGGCTGCTTGGCGATCAAAGCCACCGGCACCAGCAGCAGGCCGGCTGCAACGAAGAAGTCACGCACCCGCAGCGCTCCCTCCCGCAGCTGGAAATACCAGGCCAGCATCAGCGGCATCGAGATCTTCATCAGCTCTGAAGGCTGAATGCGTGCCACGCCGATATTGAGCCAGCGCCGCGCGCCCTTCGAGACGTCGCCGAACAGCGCCACCCCGATCAGCAGCAACACCCCCAGCACATACAGTGGCAGCGCGATGCTCATCATGCGCTGGGGCGGAACGCTGGCGGCAATCCACATCACCACGAAAGCCACACCGATGTTGAGCGCCAGGGTGCCGAGGCGCTCAGGCGATGCGCTGACCATCACCACCGTCGCGAAGCCCAGGATGATCAGCACGATGATGAGGAGCGGGCCATCGAGCGGGGCCATGAGATAGCCGGGCCACTTACGGGGATCGAGGCGGGAATCAATCACCTGCGCTGTCTCCTGTCACGCCTTCGGCGCCCGGATACTCCGGCGCAATGCCAGCCGGCAGCTTTCCGACGAGGTAATAATCGAGCACCTGGCGAGCGATCGGCGCAGCGGACTCGGCGCCGAAGCCACCGTTTTCCACCAGGACCGCAAGGGCGATGGTGGGCTTGTCGGCCGGGGCGAAGGCGATGAACAGCGCGTGGTCGCGCAGGCGCTCGGCGATCCGCGCGTTGTACTTGGCGCCCTTCAGGGAGAACACCTGGGCGGTACCCGTCTTGCCCGCCGCCTGATAGGGCGCGCCGGCGAAGGCGCGGGTGCCGGTGCCTTCGCGATTCACCCCGACCATCGCGCGGCGGATGGTGTCCAGGTGATCCTGGCGGATCGGGATGGTCTTGATCGGCTGCGGTTCGATCAGCCGGCGCGAGCCGTCCTTGGCGCTTTCGATGTACTTGACCAGGTGGGGCTTGAACATCACCCCGCCCGCCGCCACGGTGGCCGTGGCGTGGGCGAGCTGCAGCATGGTGTAGGAGTTGTAGCCCTGACCGATGCCGATGGAGATGGTCTCGCCGCCAAACCACTTCTGCTGCTCGGGCTTCTTGAAACGGCGCTTCTTCCATTCGGGCGACGGCAACACGCCGGAACTTTCGCCCTCGATGTCGATGCCGGTCCGGCTGCCAAAACCGAATTGGGCCATCTGGGACGCGATCAAGTCGATTCCCATGTCGTTGGCGAGACGGTAGTAGTAGGTGTCGCAGGAGTGCACGATGGACTTGTACATATCCACGATGCCGTGACCACCCGCCTTGTCATCGCGGAAGTGGTGGCCCCCGAAGTCGAAGTAGCCTGGGTCGGAGATGGCCTGGCCGGCGGTACGCTTGCCGCTCATCAGCGCCGCCAGCGCCATGAAAGGCTTGAAGGTCGAGCCCGGCGGATAGGCGCCGTTGAGGGCACGGTTGACCATCGGGTGGTTGGGCGAGTTGTTGAGCTCCTCCCAATCCTGGGGCGCAATTCCATCGACAAACAGGTTGGGGTCGAAGGTCGGCACCGACACCAGCGCCAGTACGCCGCCTGTACCCGGCTCGATGGCCACCAGCGCACCCCGACGATTGCCGAACGCCTTCTCGACGACTTCCTGCAGCTTGAGGTCGACGGTAAGCACGAGATTGTTGCCCGGCGTGGCCGGGGTGCGCCGCAGGGCCCGCACCGCGCGGCCGCCGGAATCCACCTCGACCTCCTCGTAGCCGGTCTGGCCGTGGAGCTCGCGCTCGTAGCTCTTCTCGAGGCCGGCCTTGCCAATGTGGTCGGTGCCGCGATAGTTGGCGGAATCGTCGTTTTCTTCGATGCGCTCCAGGTCGCGGTCGTTGATCCGCCCGATGTAGCCGATGATGTGGGAGCCAAAAGCGCCCATCGGGTAGTCGCGGAACAGCCGCGCTTTGAGCTCGACACCGGGGAAGCGGTAGCGCTGGGCGATGAAGCGGGCAACCTCCTCGTCGGTGAGGCGGTTGCGGATCGGCAGCGACTCGAAGCTCTTGGATTCGTCCATCAGCTTCTTGAGCCGCTTGCGGTCCTTGGGCTGGATGTCGACGAGCTTGGCGAGCGCCTCGATGGTCTGCTCCAGATCCGCCACCCGCGACGGGGTGATTTCCAGCGTGTAGGCCGAATAGTTTCGGGCCAGCACGGTACCGTTGCGGTCCATGATGAGGCCGCGGTTGGGCACGATGGGCACCAGCGAGATCCGGTTGTCTTCGGCGCGGGTGGAGTAATAGTCGTAGCGCACCACCTGCAGATAAAAGAAGCGCGCCGCCAGCAGCCCGAAGCACACCAGCGCCACCGCACCTGCCACTGCCAGCCGGGTGCGGAAGCGGCCAAGCTCCTGTTCGGGCGTGCGGATGGAGGTCATCAGGCCGCCCCCCCGATCACGCGGCCGCCCACGACGCGCGCGCGCACACCGACAGACATGAGCAAATCCTCGCCCCTCACGCCCCGGTCCTCACTAGATCGGCCGGTTATCATCCCGCTCCACCGGCTGGTACTGGGGCAGCAGCAGCACGTAATGCAGCGGAATCCACAGCAGGGCGGCCACAAAACAGCCGAAGAACATCCACCAGCCAGGGAATTCGGCCCCAGCCATCAGACGCACGATCACCATCACCACCTGGGACAGGAACAGTAGCGGAAGCACGTGGAGCGCCTGCTCCACCGGCGTGAACCACAGCACCCGACGCGACAGTTCGTTGGCCGCGTAGGCCAGCAGCACGTAGGAAAACGCGTGCTGCCCCATCGCGGCGCCGACGCCCACGTCGGTCATCAGGCCGACTACGAAACCGGTACCGATACCGATCTTGAGCGGCTCGCGCACGCACCAGAAGGCCAGCACCAAGGCCACGAAATCCGGCACGGCCGGCAGATGGCCGGTAGGGACGTAGTTGAGGAACAGCGCGATGAAGAGGGTCAGGTAAACAAACCACATCTTCACCGGAAGCAGGATGCGGCTCGAACGGTTGGTCGGTTGCACGGTTTACTCCTTCGCGGCCCTGGCCTTGCGAACCTTGCTGCCCTTGCCCTTGTTGATGACCTCGGGCTCTGGCGGGCGCGGCGGCAGGCTCTCGCGGTGCCCCAGCACCAGCACGTGGCTGAACTGCTCCACACCCGCGGCCGGCAGGCATGGGATGCGGGCAAAAGCCTGGGCCTGGTCGCGCTCGACCCGCGCCACCGTTGCCACCGGCAGCCCGGCCAGGAAGACCCCATCCAGCCCCGACGTGACCACCTTGTCGCCCGCCTGCACGTCGGCGTTGGCGGCCAGGTAGCGCAGCTCCATCAGACCGTTGCCCGATCCGAAGAGCACCGCCCGCAGACCGCTGCGCACGATCGTCACTGGGATCGCCTGATCCTTGTCGGTGAGCAGCGTGAGCTCGGACTGCATCGGAAAGACCCGGGTGATCTGCCCGATCACGCCAGCGTCGTCCACCACCGCCTGGCCGGGCTCGACGCCGGCCTGTGCGCCCTTGTCGAGGATCACCTTGCGCGAGAACGGGTCTTTCGCGGTGTACATGATCTCGGCCACCACCGATTTCACCGGCTGACGCTCGCGGGCTTCGAGCAGCGCCCGCAGATGGCGGTTCTCCTGCTCGATCTGGTCGAGGCGCAGCAGGCGCTCGGCGCCCTGAAGCTGCTTGCTCTTGAGTTCCTTGTTCTCGATCTGCAGGCGCACCAGCGAGGCGAAGTAGTCGGAGGCATTGCGCACGAAATCCGCCGGCGTGGCGGCCGCCATCTGCAGCGGATAGGCAAGCACCGACAGGCCCTGACGGAAGGCGTCGAGGTAGCGCAGGTTGAGGTCGGAGACCAACAGCGCCAGCGAGACGACGACGAAGAACACGAGCTTGGCCAGCGGCGCAGGCCCGCGTTTGAAGAAGGGAGGAGGCGAATGGCCGACCATCGGACGGGGGCGCTCAGGTCGATCGACAAACGACCGCGCCCGGGACCAGCCCGGGCAGGCGACGCACGCAGGGGAACGGGAGGTTCACCGCGGGCGCCCCGGTCGTTTGCGACGCGTCTTACTCGCTGGTGAAGATGGAGCCGAGCTGGTCCATCTTTTCGAGGGCCATGCCCGAGCCGCGTACCACGCAGGTCAGCGGGTCGTCGGCGACGATCACCGGCAGGCCGGTTTCTTCCATCAGCAGACGATCGAGGTCGCGGAGGAGCGCACCACCGCCGGTGAGCACCATGCCGCGCTCGGCGATGTCGGCGCCCAGCTCGGGCGGGGTCTGCTCAAGCGCGATCTTGACCGCGGAGACGATCTGGTTGAGCGGTTCGGTGAGGGCTTCGAGGATCTCGTTGGACGAGATGGTGAAGGCGCGGGGAATGCCTTCAGCCAGGTTGCGACCCTTGACTTCCATCTCCTTGACCTCGGAACCCGGGAAGGCCGAGCCGATTTCCTTCTTGATGGATTCGGCGGTGGTCTCGCCGATCAGCATGCCGTAGTTGCGGCGGATGTAATTGACGATGGCTTCGTCGAACTTGTCGCCGCCGACGCGGATCGAACCGGCGTACACCATGCCGCCCAGGGAGATCACGCCCACTTCGGTGGTGCCGCCGCCGATATCGACGACCATCGAGCCGGTCGCATCGGCCACGGGCATGCCGGCGCCAATCGCTGCGGCCATCGGCTCTTCGATCAGGTAAACATTGCTGGCACCGGCGCCGAGGGCGGATTCGCGGATTGCGCGGCGCTCGACCTGGGTCGAACCGCAGGGCACGCAGATGATGATGCGCGGGCTGGGCGAGAACAGGCGGGTATCGTGGACCTTCTTGATGAACTGCTTGAGCATCTGCTCGGTGACGGTGAAGTCGGCAATCACGCCGTCCTTCATCGGGCGGATGGCCGTGATGTTGCCCGGCGTCTTGCCGAGCATCTGCTTGGCGGACATCCCCACGGCGAGGATGGTCTTCTTGGCGTTCGGACCGCCTTCGGTGCGAATCGCCACCACGGACGGTTCATCGAGAACGATACCCTTGCCACGCACGTAGATCAGGGTGTTGGCGGTGCCAAGGTCAATGGCGAGATCGTTCGAAAAGTAAGAGCGCAGAGAACCAAACATCGGAGAAAAATCCCGGAAAAAGCCGTTGTAGGGGTTGGGAATTGGGGCAACAGAATCGCTTATGATAACCTACAAACCTTTGTCGTTTAAGCAACTTTGTAAATTGCCATGACACTTTCCGCCGACGAAGTCCGTCACATCGCCAAGCTCGCCCGCCTTGAACTCACCGAGGGCGATCTCGCTGCCACCCAGGCCAAACTCAACGGCATCTTCGGCCTGATCGAGGAAATGCAGGCGGTGAACACCGACGGGGTCGAGCCCATGAGCCACCCGCAGGAACTCGCCCAGCGCCTGCGCGACGACGTCGTCAGCGAGCGTGACCGCCGCGACGCCTTCCAGGCCATCGCCCCGCAGACCGAGGCCGGGCTGTACCTGGTGCCCAAGGTCATCGAGTAAGCCGCCACCCATCCCGTTTTCCGCGAGCAGCCCCGGCTGCCGCCTCACTTTGCATCCCGCACCATGATCGACTCCAGCCTCAAGGACATCGCCGCCGCCCTTCGCGCGAAGCGCGTCTCCGCCGTCGAACTCGCCACCGAAAGCCTCGCCCGCATCGATGCCGGCAACGGGCGCATCAACGCCTTCGTCACCACCTGTCGCGACAGCGCCCTGAAAGCCGCTGCCGATGCCGACGCGCGCATCCAAGCCGGCAATGCCGGCCCGCTCACCGGCATCCCGCTCGCCCACAAGGATGTGTTCTGTACCGAAGGCGTGCTCACCACCTGCGGCTCGAAGATGCTCGCCAACTTCGTGAGCCCCTACGACGCCCACGTGGTCGCCCTGCTCAAGCAGGCCGGCGCGGTGATGGTCGGCAAGACCAACATGGACGAGTTCGCGATGGGCTCGTCCAACGAGAACTCCAACGCCGGCCCCACCCGCAACCCCTGGAACCTCGACTGCGTACCGGGCGGCTCGTCCGGCGGCTCGGCGGCAGCCATCGCGGCGCGCATGGTGCCCATCGCCACCGGCACCGACACCGGCGGCTCGGTGCGCCAGCCGGCGTCGTTCTGCGGCGTCACCGGCATCAAGCCCACCTACGGCACCGTGTCGCGCTACGGCATGATCGCCTACGCCTCATCGCTGGACCAGGGCGGCGCCTTCGCCCGTTCGGCCGAAGACTGCGCGCTGCTGCTCTCCGCGATGACCGGCCACGACCCGCGGGATTCCACCAGCCTTGAACGCGAGACCGAAGACTACAGTCGTGAGCTGGGCAAACCCCTCGCCGGCCTGCGTATCGGCCTGCCCAAGGAGTTCTTCGCCGACGGCATGGACGACGACGTGCGCGCCGCAGTGGAAGCGGCACTGGCCGAATACCGCAAGCTCGGCGCCACCACCGTCGAGGTGAGCCTGCCCAACGCCCGCCTGGCGATCCCCGCCTACTACGTGATCGCCCCGGCCGAAGCCAGCTCCAACCTCAGCCGCTTCGACGGCGTGCGCTACGGCCACCGCGCCGCCGAATACACCGACCTCAACGACATGTACTGCAAGAGCCGCGCCCAGGGCTTCGGCGACGAGGTCAAGCGGCGCATCCTGGTGGGCACCTACGTGCTCTCCCACGGCTACTACGACGCCTACTACATCAAGGCCCAGAAGCTCCGCCGCCTGATCGCCAACGACTTCGCCGCCGCCTTCCAGCAGTGCGACGTGATCGCCGGCCCCACCGCCCCGACCACCGCCTTCGGCATCGGCGCCAAGACCGACGATCCGGTGCAGATGTATCTGGGCGACATCTACACCGTGGCCGTCAACCTCGCCGGCCTGCCCGGCCTGTCGCACCCGGCCGGCTTTGGCCAGCGCGGCCTGCCGGTGGGCCTGCAGCTGATCGGCAACTACTTCGACGAAGCCCGCCTGCTGGGCGTTGCCCACCAGTTCCAGCAAGCCACCGACTGGCACGCCCGGACGCCGCAGGCCTGAACCCCGCGATGAAGCCGATCCAGCGCGCGCTCCTCGCCGTGGTGCTCGCCGCCCTCGCCGGCTGCGGCACCCTCGACGCGCCTTCCGTCGGCAGCCCCGCGGACGGCGGCGGCACGGGCGGCGGCATCGTCGAGCGGCCCGCCACCCGCAGCGAAAGCCGGCTCAAGCCGATGCCCCTGCGCACCTTCTCGGTGAGCACGCAATGCAAGTTCAAGGACGAGACCGGCAACTTCGGCAGCGCCACCGTCGATGTGGTCAACTCCAAGGTCAATGCCTTCAAGGCCGAAGTGACGATGCCCAAGCGCGGCACCTGCCGCTACGACCTCGCCCAGTTCCGCCAGACCCAGGCCCTGCCCTCCGTCGAACTCGCCGGCGCGCGGGACTGCCGGGTTCACATGTGGGAACAGGGCGACCAGATCACCGTCGCCTTTGCCAACTGCCACACCCTGTGCAGCCCGGCCAGCGCCCACGATTACGTGTGGCCGCTCCTGATCGACAAGAGCACCGGCCACTGCGACTGAACGAACGACACCAAATCTAGAGAGCCACCATGAGCAGAACCGACTGGGAAGTCGTCATCGGGCTGGAAGTTCACTCCCAGCTCAACACCCAATCCAAGATCTTCTCCGGCGCCAGCATCGCCTTCGGCGCCGAACCCAACGTGCAGGCCTGCGCGGTGGATATCGCCCTGCCCGGCGTGCTGCCGGTGCTCAACAAGGGCGCCGTCGAGCGGGCGATCCGCTTCGGCCTCGCGGTGGGCGCCACCGTGTCGCCCAAGAGCATCTTTGCCCGCAAGAACTACTTCTACCCCGATCTCCCCAAGGGCTACCAGATCAGCCAGTTCGAGCTGCCGGTCGTCCAGGGCGGCCACCTCGACCTGCTGGTGCCCGACGGCAAGGGCGGCCATTACGAGAAGCGCGTCAATCTCACCCGCGCCCACCTTGAAGAAGACGCCGGCAAGAGCCTCCACGAGGACTTCCACGGCATGACCGGCATCGATCTCAACCGCGCCGGCACGCCGCTCCTCGAGATCGTCTCCGAGCCCGACATGCGCTCGTCCGCCGAGGCGGTGGCCTACGCCAAGGCGCTCCACGCACTGGTGCGCTGGATCGACATCTGCGACGGCAACATGCAGGAAGGCTCCTTCCGCTGCGACGCCAACGTCTCGGTACGCCCCCGCGGGCAGGCCGAGTTCGGCACCCGTCGCGAGATCAAGAACCTCAACAGCTTCCGCTTCCTGCAGCAGGCCATCGACTACGAAATCCAGTGGCAGATCGACCTCATCGAAGACGGCGGCAAGGTTCAGCAGGCCACCGTGCTGTTCGACCCGGACACCGGCGAGACCCGCGCCATGCGCAGCAAGGAAGACGCCCACGACTACCGCTACTTCCCCGACCCCGACCTGCTGCCGCTGGTCATCGGCGCCGACTGGATAGCCCGCGTGAAGGGCGAGATGCCCGAGCTGCCCGCCGCCCTGTCGGCCCGTTTCCAGGGCGAATACGGCCTCTCCGCCTACGACGCCACCACCCTCACCGCCAGCCGCGAGACCGCCCAGTTCTACCTGGATGCCGTCGCCGCGGCCGGCGCCGCCAACGCCAAAACGTGCGCCAACTGGGTGATGGGCGAGCTTGCCGCGCGCCTCAACAAGGCCGAGCTGGACATCACCGACAGCCCGGTGAGTGCCACGCAACTCGCCGGCCTGGTCGCCCGCATCGCCGACAACACCATCTCCAACGCCATCGCCAAGAAGGTCTTCGAGGCGCTGTGGAACAAGGAAGGCGGCGATGATGCAAACGCCGCCGACGCCATCATCGAAGCCCAGGGCCTCAAGCAGGTCACCGACACCGGCGCCATCGAGGCAATCATCGACGAGGTGCTGGCCGCCAACCAGAAGTCCGTCGAGGAATTCCGCGCCGGCAAGGAGAAGGCCTTCAACGCGCTGGTCGGCCAGTGCATGAAGGCCAGCAAAGGCAAGGCCAACCCGGCGCAGGTGAATGAATTGTTGAAGAAGAAGCTGGGATAAGTCCCTTTTGGCCCGGCGCTTGCTTGTCGGGCCTTGGCTCCCTGCGACCCCGGCCTCGGCCGGGGTTTTTTTTGGCGCCTTCGATCTGCAGGGCGCCGCGCCGGGCGCCCCCGCCCGTTGCGATACAGTTCAAAGTCCGGTAGGTCGAATTAGCGTAGCGTAATCCGACCTACCGGCGCTCCCCGCTCCGGCCAGACCACCCCGACGACGGCAGCCGGCGTTTCCAACGCCCAAGCCGCGGGCCACCTTGCGGCATATCGCCGCACATTAGAAAACACTGATAAACCGGCGCTATATTGAAAGTGACCGGCCACCCCGCCGGCCCACCGCCGCCCGGTCGCACGACCGTCTCTCCCTCGGCCATTCTCCGGGCGGCCCCTCCCCGCCGATCCGGAGACTGCCATGACATCGCGCCACATCCTGTCACTTGCCGCCTTGTGTTGCCTCGTGCTGACCGGCCCTGCCGGCGCCGCCGACACGATCTACGGCAGCCAGCTCATGACCCCGCAGGAACGCGCCGAACACCGCGCCACCCTGCGCCAGCAGACCACCGAAGCCGAGCGCAACGCCTATCGCCAGCAACACCACGACGCCATGCAGGCCCGCGCCCGCGAACGCGGCGTTCAGCTCCCTGACACCCCGCCCGCCCAGGGAGGCGGCGCCAATCGCCGTGCCGGCGGGCAGGGCATGGGCCCGCGTGGCGGACGTTGATCCGCGCCACCGCCTGCCCCTTACACCACCCATTGCCATGAAAACCCATCGCATCAGGATCGCCTCGACCCTCTTCGCCGCCTGCCTCCTTGCCGCCTGTGGCGGGAGCGGTGGTGGCACCCAGCAAGGGGGCGCCCCCTTCGTCGTCAATGCCGACGGTACGTCCAGCTTCGTCAGCAGCGCCCTCGGCACCACGCTGGCGGCGCTGCCCCTGGAAAGTCTCAGCACCACCGAGCGCACCTCGCTCACCTACATGCGCGAGGAAGAGAAGCTGGCCCACGACGTGTATGCCCGCCTGAACACCCTGTGGGGCAGCCAGACACCGATCTTTAACAACATCGCCCAGAGCGAGGCCACCCACACCGAAGCCGTCAGGCTGCTGCTGGTGCGCTACAGCCTGCCGGACCCCGCCGCCAACCTGGGCGAAGGGCTGTTCGTCGCGCCGGTGCTGCAACAGCTCTACTACGACCTGACCGCCCAGGGCAGCACCTCGCTGATCGACGCCCTGCGGGTGGGCGCGGCCATCGAGGAGATCGACATTCTCGACCTGGAAAACGCCCTGCCTGCCATCGACAACCAGGACATCCGGCAGGTGTACGCCAACCTCCTCAAGGGCTCGCGCAACCACCTGCGTGCCTTTGTGCAGACGCTGGCCCAGCAGGGCGTGACCTACACCCCGGCCTACCTCACCACCGACGCCTACACCGCCATCGTCACCACCGCCTTCGAGCGCTGAGGCCCTCGCCCAGCTGTAGGTCGGGGTTAGCGCAGCGTAACCCGACATGCATTTCCACGACTGACGTGACGTGATTCGATCACCGGATGTCGGGTTCCGCCCTGCGGGCTAACCCGACCTACAGATCCGGCAAGATCACCCGCCGGTGAGCTGCGCGTACAGCAAGGGCAGCCGTGCCGGCAGCTCCGCCGGGTTGCGCAGGATCGTGTAGCCCGCCGGCCCGAAGAGGTGGGGCAGATAACCCTGGCCTTCCTTGTCGATGGTCACGCAGAAGGGCCGCACGCCTTCCTGACGCGCCGCGTTGAGGCTCATCCGGGTGTCCTCGATGCCGTAGCGGCCTTCGTAGTGATCCACGTCGTTGGGCTTGCCGTCGGAGAGGATCAGCAGCAGGCGCAGGGCTTCGGGGCGCTTGGAGAGGATCTGGGTGGCGTAGCGGATCGCCGCGCCGATGCGGGTGTAGAAACCCGGCTTGAGGGCGCCGATGCGGCCGCGGATACGGTCGTCGGCGGGTTCGTCGAAATCCTTGATGCGGTGAAAGCGGATGTGATCCCGCTTGCGGGACGAGAAGCCATACAGTCCGAACGGATCGCCGGTGGCGCCCAGCGCCTCGGAGAACAGCCACAGGCTGTCGCGGATCACGTCGATCACCCGCTGCTCGTCGCTCACCCAGGTGTCGGTGGACAGCGACAGATCGGCCAACACCAGGCAGCACAGATCGCGCTCGCGGCGCTCGCACGACAGGTAGCCGCCGGTGTCGCCGGTGACGTGGCCGGTTCTCCGGTCGGCGAAGGCGCGCACCACGGCGTCGATGTCGAGCTCGGGGCCGTCGGGCTGGTTCTTGAGCCAGCGGCGGGCCGGGGTGAGCGCCTCGAACTGGTGCCGCAGGCGCCGCGCGGGGCGCAGCAGGTGCGAGGGCAGCGCGCAGGGCTGAGCAGCGCGCGGATCGAGCACCGTGAGGCTGCACACGTCGCGCTTGAGCTGCTGCTTCTTCCAGTCCCATTCGGGCAGCAGGATGCCGGCTTTGAGCGGCACGTCGTCCTGGGCCGCGGAGGGCAGGTCCAGGTCGAAGCGCACCCTGGATGCCGTGTCAGTGCCGTCCTGAGCCACCGAGATCTTGTCCATCTCGGCGGCGGCGCGGGCGGGGTTGTCGTCGGCATCGTCGTCCTGGCCACGATTCACCTTCACGAACTCGGCAAACGACAGCAGGCTCTCGGCCCGGAAGGGCAGGATCAGGCCGTTCTTGCCGTCGGGCATGTCCTCGCGCTGGGCCTGACGGCGACGGTCGGTGGCATCGGCCGCCTTGTTGCCGCCTTCGCGCTGGTCGGCCGGGGTGGGCGTTGCGGATTTCTCGCGGCGGTCGATGGCCACCGGCGCCGGGTAGAGCCACAGGGCCACCGGCGCGGGCGGGCGCTTGGCAGCGGGCAACTCGGCCACGCTGCCCGGCTCCATCAGCGCCTGGCGGATCGCCCGCTCGGCGGCGGCTTCATCGACCGGCAGTTTGGCCGGATCGGGACGCTCGGCGATCACCGCCTCCACCAGCCGGCGGTAGCGCGCCGCAAAGCCGGGGAAGGCACCCAGCGTGGCGCGGCTGGCGGCCTGATTGGCGGCGATCCAGTCGTCGGCGTCCAGCCCGCCATCGGGCAGCGCGGCGCCCTGGGCGATCAGCCACAGGTAAAGATCGCGGTTGAGGCTGCGCTCGGGAAAGAACTCGATGCTCGCCGGCAGGCGCAGGGTCTCGGCGTCCCGCGCGGCGTGGGCGGCCTTCTCGCCCACGTGGGCGATGCGCTGCAGCCAGCTGCGCCGGGCGCCGTGCTCGATCTCGGCTGCCGGGGCCACCCGCAGCCCGGCATCGCCCCCCAGCGCCCGAAAAAGTATACCGGCGGTGCGCTCGATGTCGTCCAGCCGCACCGCGGCATCCGGGTAGCTGCGCGTCGCCGCCCGGGTGATGAACTTGTGCCACAGGCCGCCGATGAACTCTTCCATGATCCCGCCGGGGCCAGCCGCCCCACCTTGTAGGGGCGACTTCAGTCGCCCATCACGCTTTGAACAAACGGCGCACGGGCCACCCCGCTACCGCGCCGTCCACCCACCATCAATCAACTGCGCCGAGCCGGTGACCGACTTCGCCGCGTCCGAACACAGGAACACCGCATAGGCCGCCACTTCCTCGGCCTCGACAAACTGCTTGGTGGGCTGGGCGGCGAGGATCACCTCGCGGATCACCCGCTCCTCCGGCAGGTTGTGCACCTTGGCCTGATCCACCACCTGCTTCTCAACCAGCGGCGTGCGCACATAGCCCGGGCACAGCGCGTTGCAGGTGATGCCCTGCTCCGCCACCTCCAGCGCCACCGCCTTGCTGAAGCCCACCACCGCGTGCTTGCTGGCCGTGTAGGGCGCCTTGAACGGCGACGCCACCAGCCCGTGGGCCGACGCAATATTGACGATCCGCCCCCAGCCCTGCGCCTTCATCCCCGGCAGCGCCGCCTTGGTGGTGTGGAACACCGACGACAGGTTGATCGCCAGCAGCTGATCCCAGGTGTCGTCGGGAAAGGCATCCACCGCCGCCACATGCTGGATGCCCGCGTTGTTGATGAGGATGTCCACCCCGCCAAAGGCCGCGATGGTCGCCTCAACCAGCGCCCGCGCCGACGCCGGATCGGCCAGGTTGGCCGGCGTATAGGCGATCTCCGCGCCCGTCTCGGCGGCCAGCGCCGCGCGGGTCGATTCTGCATCCGCCGCCACCCGCGAACCGTTGAGCATCACCTTCGCCCCCGCGTGAGCCAGCGCCCGCGCCACCGCAAGCCCGATCCCCGAAGTGGAACCCGTGACCAACGCCCGCCTGCCTGCCAGAACTGCCATCTGATCTCTCCTCGAATCCCCGAGCCCACGCCCGGCTACGCAGGCGATGCTACCGCAGGGCGGGGATGCGGCGATGACTATAGCGGCGGGGGGCGGGAGGCGCCCTGTTGTGGGTCAAGAATAGCGGCGCGGAGGCGGGGCTATGACTTATGGCATATGGGCAAGAGGTGATGGGCACGCTAACATTTGGTGCGGTTCATATTGAAGTGCGAAACACGTGCTAGGAGATGGCAGTTAAGGCGAAGGACAGCATATCGGCCTAAGCCGACCGTAACCATCGGGCCTGACTCAGTCAGCAATGGGCCGGTCACCTGCCTATCAACAGCAAGCTGCGGTGAATGCCGCTCAGGACAGTAATTCTTGCGTGTGGCATACAATAGATTTCAATTATCCGTCTAAATAATAATGACATTACTCTATTCCATGGATGCTTCAGATGCACCTAGAACGCCTGGCAGGCTGAGGTCGTCCCTTCCGAAGCTCTTCGAGAGGCAATTCACCGAAGGGGTATTGACTCTCGTCGCTGCGCGGGATCTGAATGAGCGCTCGTGGGGGGCTTGGTTTGGTGAACTCCAAGCCGCCCTGGATGAGCGTCAGTGGAAGGGACATGATATCCGCGTCTGCGTGATCGACTTGCGCCCCTGCCGGTGGGCAGACCCGTTGCCGCTGCTGTCATTGGCGCTGAGCCTTGCAAATTTCGAGGCCAAGGGTGGCGAGGTTCGGCTGTTCCTACCTGAGACATGCCCAAAGCCAAGCGTTATTCAACGTGCCGACAGCGGGCAGAATATTCACCAGCGGGAGTGCCTAGATCGAGAACGGCTGCTGAAGTTCATGGCCCGCGAAGGTTTCTTGGACCTGCTCGCCCGGGCTCAGCCGGTTACCACGTTGGAAGGGACATCAAAGCCGTTGCAGCAGACACGGCAAACCTGGTCCGGTACACAACCGCTGACGACGGAACGCATCCCGGAGTTGCGGGAACTCCGTCCCTCGCTCGCGTTCGAGGAGAGCACCTGCGTACCGGCAGTACTACTGGATCTCGCTACGGAACCACCCTCGTCCGTTACGGATACCCTCGAGCGTATTGATCAATGGGTCAGGCGGGCCATTCAAACACGTATCCATCCCGTTGTGATGGACAAGGTTCCGGCCTGGGCGCATGGTGGTTTGCTCTATCGCTTACAGATTTTGCTGCGCGAGACATTGCACAACATCGTTGAACACGCATATGGCAAAGACGGCGGTCTGGCGGCGGTCTATGTCCGATATCGCGAGGGTCGCTTAGGCCAAGCCCCGACTGCATGGAGCGCGATGGAGCCGCATATTAAACGAGAGGACGACGGCAGCCGTATCGCGTTGATGAAAGCATTTCCAACCTACCAGGCATTTTCAAGGACCCGTGCCGGCTTCTTTGAGGTCTACATCCTTGATGGGGGTTGTGGACTAATCGAACGGTTGCTGCAAAACGAGGCCGTACAGCACCTGCGAAAATTGCCAAACCCGCTGAACGAAGTGATGCGGGAAGTCTTCAACGGTCGTAGCACTCGGCCAGACCGTCCAACGGAGAAAGGCGGGATTTATCTGTTGCGTCACCTGCTGGAGCCTGCAAGAGACTACCTGCGGGCCCGAGATGCTGATGCTTGGTGGGGACGGGAATTACCCTTACCAATGACCCAGTCAGAGACAACCCCTGCGGCTCAATTCACAGCTGACGCCGGGGCTGCTAGACACGATTGTCGCCCCGTTAGCGGGCTCGCTTGGACAGCTCGCCTGTCCTGGCTGGATCGCATGGACAGCGCAGCATTACCCGAGGTCGGCAACTGGCGCGAAATGACCCAGAAGGATCGTCATCCTCTGCTGGCGATACTGCGCAGCAATGCTACGGAGACTTCAGACTTGTCCATCAGCGTTGAGGATTGGCGCCTAACCGAATCGGCCTGGAGTAGCCAAGCCCACGATCAGGGCGCTGATATCTTGATGGTACTACCCCATCGCGACTGGATGAAAAACCGAATACAGGATCGTCTAGCCGAGCCCGTGAATGCTAATCGTCTGCGCCCGAACGGCACGCTTGTGGTCGGAGACATCGTTTCTGAAGAGGCCCTCACCTACCTGTTAGCAATTCGTCGCGCGCGTCGCCTCGTCACAGACTTTAACGCGGTTCCTGCTCGTATCATCCTGGTTACCCGGGACCTTCGTAGCATAGTGCTCTGCCTTCAGGATGGGCTGTATCAGGAGGACGGGGATGGCACGGCGGCCTTCGTCAGCGGCAAGTCATTATGGTCGCTGTCTGACTATTTTCACGCGCTACGATCCCACGACGGTCGACGGCTTTGGGAGACCATCGATAGTGGCGAGGATGGGCCACAGTCGGCGTTTCGCCGTGAGTGGGTGGATTGGCACGATGGACGTTGCCTCGACGGCTATCTTGATTTTCCCGCCACTCTGACCAATCCGATCTGCCGGGCAATCTACAACCTGACCCTCGAACACCTGACCGCGCTGTTCCCGCAACGGGACTGTCGGCTCATTCCGCTGGATAACCTTGTGGAAAGCCTTGTTATCCGTTTTCGTGCCCAGCAGCGGCCACGAAATTCCGCGTTCACCAACGATACGCGTGCCGGCGTAATCGATGTCTATGTGGGTAGCATCCGGGTCACAGGATTTACGGAGCAGGACCACACTTCACAGAACGAAAACCCGACGGTGTTCCACTTTTTTTGTCATCCGAGTGGAGATTCCTTTGGGCGACCGAGTGACGGCAGTTCAGGCTACTACTTATTACCATGGTTGGAGCCGCTGCGCGGCGCTCCACCGCATGATTGCAGCGCAGCAACCCAACCGCGCGATAGGTACCGCCGCATAGGGCGCACTCCAGGAATTGCCCAGGGCGGCTGGAAAGCCTTCCGTGTCCCACGTTTCGACGAAGAAGGTCATTGCCAGTATGAGGCGACACCCCATGAAACCTATGTAGCCTGGCAAGACCCAAGTCGCACCCCGTTAAGACTCGGCCATTGGAGTTACGGTGGTCATCACGACCTGCTGACGGTGAATTTGTTACTCGCCTTCGATACGGAACTCGATCAGATCAGCCTAGCGTTGGGTGGCAAGTTGGCTCGTTTCGTATACGCCAATCTGTTTAGGGCACTAGGCATCTCGCGCGAACACCTGAAAGACGACGGCAAGCGCCTATGGGACATGATCGAGAAGGATGCTTTTCGCCGGCTGATACCAGGGGGTAATGCTGAGTATGGCGGCATCCTGATTTTCCCATCTCACCCGGTAACCGACCACGTACTCGGGCGGCTGACCGGTTGGCTACAGGATCAGGACATGTTGCATACTGTGTTAAACCATTGCGTGCCCATCCTGCCTTTGCGTCGGCATCGGGGGGGGTCAGGTCTTCAGTTGTCCGGGCTGACCCTTGAACGTTTGCAGTCCTTTGTTACGAAGGACAGCGTACCCCCGGTCACGTTTTTCGACGATGCGATGATCTCCGGCCACACTTTCCAGCAGATGAAGAGCCTGTTATATGGGCTGGGTTTTCATCGGGTGTATTCGCTGACCATGCTAGACCGGCAAAGACTGCCCTCCGCCCACCACGTCAACCGCCAGGTTAATCTATCTCTCAAGGGCGAGGCGCCGAACTATCAGAACGTGTGTTATTGGCGCCTAGACGCTCCCACGATTGGCAGCCGCGCGCACTGCCCTTTGTGCAAGGGGCTCGGGCGCGTGAAGGACTTGGCCGGGGGCATCAAGAGCCCAGAGCGGCGTGAACGCGCCCTACATTGGTTGGACATCTGGATGGATCGCAGCCCGGCGACCGACTGGGGCGATGCGGGGCTGCGACCGATCCCTCTGGAGCTGAATAAGGCCAACCGAAAGTTCTGCATCGTTCCGGACCCCAACAATTCGACTGCATGGAAGCAAGCTGGCACCGACGGAAAGGAGATCGTGCTGACCAACTCGGCGGGCTTGGTGGCTTGGGTAACGGAGCTTCATTCGATCACAGCACGGGATGACTTGGCCGTTAAGCTTCTGGCCCCCAATTCTGACAAACTGACCCCCGAGGTCCGTATCCAATTGTGCGCGTCCCAACTGCTGTTATTCCAAGGTGAGTTCGACCGCGACCTTGCAGCGAAGCTTGGCTGTCAGTTGGTACTTGCCCTATTCGAGGCACAATTCCACGATCGCAATACCGCCCTGGCTGCCATCACTCTTCTTGCCTGTGGCAATAAGTTCTTGACAGAGGCCTTGGAATGGCTTCAGGCATCTCGGCGATCTGGCGATGATAGTGTCGTTTCCGACCGCGAGACCAATCTGGACTTCCTAACCCTACTTGAACTCAGCAACGTGACGGAGACCAGAATCCGCAGCACTCTTAGACCGTCACCTGCAATATTTTCGGCCCCCGTGCGGCGCGAGACCTACCGACTTTTGCAGGAGACCATTTGCAGCGGCGAACCTGATCATCACTCTTCCCCGTTTAGTCGGCTTAAGGATTTGTCATTACCCGTAAAGTCTGCCGACCGCGGCCACCTGGAGCGAGTTATCGAGGCTGCGGCAAGCCTACAGCGTCGGCTTGAACAGATTAGTCCCGACTGGTTCCGTTACCACAACGGAGTTGCACCACTGTTCGAAAATTTCGATGACTTTCGCAAGGCGGTAGGGGATCGTTTGGGGCAACTCACCGCACCTTTAATAAAAATTCTTGATTCAAGGCCCCGAGTGACTACCTCCAACGTTGACCTTGATCAGTGCAAGGATCTGGCGACAGACGTGCTAGCCGATGGGCATCGTGTCGCCCTCGCGGTGTTCACTCCGCTTGGTCTCGCAAGACTACGGAATAAACATCGTCCCTTTGTCATGGACGAATTACATAATGCTGTGAGCCTTGCTCGCAAGGGGGACCGATTCATTGCTATTGCTGAACTGACAGAGTTCGACTACCGCGAAGCAGCGCGCTGCCTGGACGCGGGCAAGGAGGAGTATTACGTGGTTTGGGACAGGCTGATCCGTAATGCTTTAGACCGCATCCTGTCCAATGTCAGGCATGCTGACAAGGAACCAATCCCCTGTCCTTGGCCAGAGACAGCTGACGCCTCCCGCGATCAACAGGCAGAAACAGCACACCTTTGGGTTCGTCTCGATATCCAGAAAGAGTATGTAGCGATCCTGTTGCGAAACCGTGCCAAGATACGTGCCGAAGAAGTCTCGGCAAGAACTGAGGACAAATCTTGGATCAAGACTTTCGAGGAGCTTGGCGGTGGTGTTACCTACTCTAATCCAGATGCGGCCAAACTACTGCAGACCACAATCCGACTTCCTTACTCATTCTTCCTCGACATTCCTGCCCCAAGCGGCGAACGGAGCTGACCATGATGCGATACAAAGTGCTGGTGGCGGATGATGAGCCAGATCTGAACCGTGATCGGTTTGCACTATTGCTCGATGACCCTGACGACGGTTTCGAATGGAAATTAGTCGGGACCCGGGACGAGTTCGAACACACTGACTTCTCCAAGTACGATGCTGTGATACTTGATATCAACCTAACCGGATGGCGCCACATGCCACTCAGCGAGGCGGTCAGGACTATTCCCCCCGCGATTCCCATCATCTTTGCGAGCGGACGATGGCACGAAGAAACCACGATCAGGGTAATACGGGAGGTACTCTCCGATGCCAAAGATGCGAATTTCGTACAAATCCTCATACTTGATGACCTCAGTGCAGGTACCGCTCCGCTGAAAATCAGGGCGGTGCGCGAACAGTTGCGGCTCGCCATTGCCAAGGCCCAACGCTATACGCAGATTTCGGTCGGCGATGATGAGCCGATCCATATTCTGCATTTGTCCGACCCTCAGTACGGGGATCCGGACACCGACGGCTGGGCAGGCTTTACGGAGGAGAAGGTCGCAAGGTTTCTCCATAAGCTGTGCCCCAGACTTCACTTGGTCGCGATCACTGGCGATATTACCTATCAGGGCCTCCCTTCGGAGTTCGACGAGGCCCGAACCCGGATTGGGGGCTTACTCAGCCAGATATTTGGCACTGGCGGGCAGGAGAGGCTGTTGCTCGTACCGGGCAATCACGATGTGAATCTGCGTCTGGCCGCCGCTGACTGTGTGGATTTCGACTTCAAATCAGGTCGCCCCGCAGTACGTAAGAAAGGCTGCGCTCCGACGGGACAGAGGCGATTCGCGTTGGAGCCGTTCTCCCGATTCGCCTGGGAACTGACCGGGGACCCGCGGTGGTTGGGTGGTGGGGACTTGTGCTGGATCAATGAGAGTTACCGCCACCTCGGGTTGCGCTTCATTGTTCTCAATACCGTAACAGAGCTCGACTGCAATAATCCGGCGCGAGCAATCCTGCCAAAGGATACCCTGCGCAAGCTGATTCCATCTCTCCGTGAACCTGACCACTTGTTCTCCATCGCGTTGGCCCATCATGGCCCGGCCACTACCCAGACCGGGCTGGATGGCGGGATAGAGAACTGGCCCGATGTCGGTGGCTATCTGTGCTCTGCTAGGGTGCGGATGTTCATCCATGGTCATGGGCACGAGCGCCGGGTCGAGCGACTCGGCTGGGATGGACAGCCCGCGAAGATCGGAGGACGGCCAGCGGATGGCCAACTAGGTGAGGAGGAGTTTCTGCGCGTCATGGCGCCCACCTCGCACCTTGCGGCCACCTCTTCATCAGGGGTTCGCAGACGCCCAGACGGTGCCGCCAGAGGTTTCAATCTCATTACACTTGAGCGCCCGAAGGGTCAGGTATGGCGTGTGAAAGTGCAGACTTTCAGCCTCGAAATGGGCAGCCCGAGCCCCGGTACGTCGGTGGAGTTCCAGGTCTGAGGCATCTGAGATTCAGTGATAGCCACATGGCCGCTGTCCAGTGCTACGGCCGGTTCGGTCGGGAGGAAGAATTCGCTGACTTGGAAGAGCGGCCTTTCAGGGTAATTTCTTCCTGTAGGGCCGCTTACCGACGTATTACTGAACGATTCAGCAAGCCGACCCAATGACCGGATTGGCCGACAACCCGCCGCTGCGACGTCTCTAGTCGACCGACGAAGCCTTTGCCCGACGTGAATCGGGCGTGCCACCCGCTCCACACTCCGCATCGCCCCCATGGGCTGCGCGCCCATATCGTGATCCGGGATGCGGAAAGGGTGACAGGCGCGTCGGCTGCCTGCTTACTTCTTGGTGGCTGCTGCGGCGATGGCTTCAGCGCTCTCCCGCGCCCGCCACTCGGCTTCGGGCATCACCGTGACACGGACTTCCGGTGCCTGGGCGAGGCCGCCGAGGATCACGCCGCGCAGCGGCGAGACGTCCTGGAAGTCGCGTCCCCAGCCCAGGGTGACGTGGCGCAGATCGGGCTGGATGTCGTTGGTGGGGTCGTATTCGACCCAGTCGTTCTCGGGGCACCACACCGCCACCCAGGCGTGGGAGGCGTCGGCGCCGACGAGGCGCGGCTTGCCCGGCGGCGGATCGGTGAGCAGGTAGCCGGACATGTAGCGCGCCGGCAGGCCGATGGAGCGCAGCGCGGCGATCATCAGGTGGGCAAAATCCTGGCACACGCCGCGCTTGCGGGTCAGCACCTCGTGCACCGATGTGCCCACTTCCGTGGCCTCGGCGTCGAAGGTGAAGGTCTTGAAGATCAGGTCCATCAGCGCCTGGGCGCCCACCAGCAGCGGCACCTCGGGTTTGAAGACCTGCTTGGCGAAGGCCGCCAGGGCGGCGTCGCAGGGCACCCGTGGCGAGGCGTACAGATAGCGCTGGGCGTCGAGGACGTTGGCCGCACAAGGTTCGGGCCGGTAACGGAAACACTCGCGCACGGCTTCCCAGGGGGGCGAGTCGGCGGGCTTGGGCAGGCTGCGGCCGATCACCGTGACGTGGCTCTCGGCGCGCACCAGCAGGCCGTCATGGGGCGTGTCGAGGGACAGCCAGGCCACCGGATTGCCGAACACATCCTCGCCTTCGATCAGCCGCGAGAGGTCGGGGTCGATGGTGATCGCCGCCGACGTGCGGGTCTGCCAGGGCAGGTCGCGGGGGATCAGGTGCAGCAGGTGCTGGGCGAGGGAAACCGGTACGCCGCAGGGCGGATACTCGGTCTCGTGGATGACGATGTAGTCGATGCTTCGGGTCATGGCAGTGCCATCATGCCGCGAAAGTCGCTTGGGCGGTACGTCCGGTGTGGGTAAAGAAGCGCATCGCGAGCTGGTCGGACAGCCCGCGACTGACGATCGCCAACTGATCCAGCTCGGCGGCGAGGGCCAGACAGGCGGTGGTGCGTGCGGCTTCTTCGCGGTCTTCCTCGAGTTCGTCCCACGGGAAGGCCCGCAGGCGGTCGAACGCATCTTTGAGGGCGGCAAGGCCGAACGGCGCCTCGACATCGTCGATCCGGTTGAGGTAGTTCGACAGCATGCGGATCTGGAAGGCCAGCGCGTGGGGGTTGGCGTGGTCCATGCACAGCAGGTTCAGGGCCGGCAGCAGGGCGGGCTGCGCACGGTAGCGGGTGCGATAGGTGATGATGGAGTCGCACAGCTCCAGCAGCGCCTCGATGGCCAGCTCCCGGTGCAGGGCGGCAGCGGTCTCGGCGTGGGCGCGCAGGAAGGTGGCCAGCCGCGAGGCGAGGTAGTCGAGGCGTTCGATGCGTCGCCCGACGATGTGCAGGCGCCAGCCCATGTCGCGGGTCATGTTGTCCATCGCAAAGCCGGACAGGGACACGAAGGTGGTCAGGGCTTCGTCGAGAAAATCGAGCAGCGCCGGCACATCCGAGACGCGCTTGCGGCAGGTTTCGATCTCGGCCGACAGACGCTTGAGGGCGTGCCAGTGGTCCAGGGACAAGTGCTCGCGGGCCTGGCCGGCGCACCATGTAAGGCGCTGCAGGTTGGCGGCGAGGCCGTGTTCGGCATGGCCGTCGAGCACCGCGCGGAAGAGGTCGAGTTCGGCCTTGGCCACCGGGGCGTCGACGACTTCGGGTTCGATCAACTGGGCGCCCGCGGCCAGCTGGAGCAGCGAGGTGAGGGCGCCGGCACGCTGGGCCTGACGGCCTTCCGACAGCCGCGCCAGGGCCAGCCGGGCGAGGCGGGCGATGGCGTCGCAGCGCTCCGAGTAGCGCCCGAACCAGAACAGGTTCTCGGCCAGCCGGGACGACAGGGTCTCGGTTTCCTTGATGAGGTCCTCCACCCGGATGGTGCTGCTGTGGAGCAGGCTGACGCCCGACACCGGGCCGTCGGCGCGTACCCAGGTATCTTTGCTGCTGCCGCCCTTCTGCAGGGTGAGGATGCGGGTGTTCTCGACGCCGGCCACCCGGGCGAGGCCGCCGGGGAGCACGGTGTAGCCCTCGGGGGTGAGCGCCGCATACACCCGCAGGCCCATCGCCCGGGAGCGCAGCTTGCGGCGCTGGCCGTCGTTCCAGACCGGTGCGCGGGAGAGCTTGACGAGTTCCTGGGCGACAAAGGCCGAGGGGTCGGATTCGATGCGTGCGGCCACGGCGGCAAGCTGTTCCTCGCCGAGGCGGTCACCAAAGATGACTTCGGTGGAGACCCCCGGGAAGGTGGATTTGAGCACCAGCTTGCGCAGATTGGCGATCACCTCCTTGCGGGCGGGTTCCTCGCCACACCACCAGGTGGCGACGGACGGCATGGCCAGCTCCTCGCCCAGCAGGTGGCGGCAGATGGCGGGCAGGAAGCCGGGCAGGGCAGCCGATTCGAGCAGGCCGGAACCCAGCGCGTTGGCCACCAGCACCCGGCCGGCACGCACCGCGCCGAGCAGGCCGGGCACGCCCAGCGCCGAGTCGGCGCGCAGCTCGACCGGATCGCAGAAGTCGTCGTCCAGGCGGCGCAGGATGGCGTGCACCCGCTCCAGGCCCGAGACGGTCTTGAGATAGACGGTGTCGTTGCGCACCGTGAGATCCTGGCCCTCGACGAGGGGGAAGCCCAGGTAGCGGGCGAGGTAGACGTGCTCGAAATAGGTTTCGTTGAACGGCCCAGGGGTGAGCAGCACGGTAAGCGGCGGCTCACCGTCGGTGGGGGCCTGGGTGGCGAGGGTGCGCTGCAGGCTGCGGAAGAAGCGCGCCAGCGTCTGCACCTGCATGTCGCGGAACAGATCGGGGAAGGCGCGGGACACCAGCAGGCGGTTCTCCAGCGCGTAGCCCGCACCGGAGGGCGACTGGGTGCGATCGGCGATCACCCACCAGCGGCCGTCGGGCGAACGGGCCAGATCGGCGGCGTAAAGATGCAGGAAGTTGCCGCCCGCCGGCTTGATGCCCTGGCAAGGCCACAGGAAGCGCTTCTGACCGAACACGAGCTGAGGCGGCAGAAGGCCTTCGGAAAGGGTGGTCTGGGGGCCGTACAGATCGCCCAGCAAGGTGTTGAGCAGGCGTGCGCGCTGCTCGATGGCGGTGGCAATGCCGCGCCATTCGTCGGCTTCGAGGATCAGCGGCAGCAGATCGAGGGACCACGGCCGGCTCATCCCCCGCGGGTCGGCATACACGTTGTAGGTGACGCCGTTCTGCTGGATGCCCCGCTCCAATTGCGCCGCACGGGACTTCAGTACATCGCTGCCGGATTCGTCCAGGTGATCGATGAACTGCTGCCAGTGGGGGCGGACGCCGTCCTCGCCACACAGCTCGTCGTAGACGTCGGGGCGATAGGGATAGTGGGCGAGGAGAGGACTTGTCATGCGGTCGCGGCAGGTGGTGGGGCCGGAGAGAGGAAGGCGGACCGCGCTCTAGCGGAAAACACGCTCATCCCTCACCGTTCACATAGGCTACTGACGTTGCCGGGTGGGCGTAAAGGGTGAAGTGCACGGTGAAGCGATCACCGGGCACCTCACGAGGGGTTGCAATAGCGCTTGCGCGGGTGGTTTAGCGACGCAGATCGAGGGTGAAGGGGAACTCCTTCTCCACCGGCGAGACCTTCACGTTCGGCTCGCCCGGGGTGTGACCCATCCGGAAGAACCGCGCCAGACGACGGCTTTCGGCCTCGAAGGCGTTGATCGGGAAGGTTTCGAAGCTGCGTCCGCCCGGGTGCGCCACGTGGTACTGGCAGCCACCCAGGGAGCGTTCGCTCCAGGTGTCCACCAGATCGAAGGTGAGCGGCGCGTGGGGCGGGATGGTCGGGTGCAGGCAGGACGGCGGCTGCCATGCGCGGTAGCGCACGCCGGCCACGTACTCGCCCACGGTGCCGGTGGGCTGCAGGGGCACCGTGCGACCATTGACGGCCAGCTGGAAGCGGTCGTCGGACATGCCCGACACTTTCACCTGCAGGCGCTCGACGGACGAATCCACGAAGCGCACCGTGCCGCCGATGGCGCCCTCCTCACCCATCACGTGCCAGGGTTCGAGGGCGTTGCGCAGCTCCACCTCGATGCCGCGCACTGCAAAATCGCCGATCTTCGGGAAGCGGAACTCCAGGTGCGGGGCAAACCAGTCCTTCTTGAAGCCGAGGCCGTGGGCCTGCATGTCTTCGATGACATCGCCGAAATCCTGATCCACGAAGTGCGGCAGCAGGAAGCGGTCGTGCAGCTCGGTGCCCCAGCGCACCAGGCGTTCCGGCGCGTAGGGGGTTTCCCAGAAGCGTGCCAGGAGGCCGCGCAGCAGGAGCTGCTGGGCCAGGGACATGCGCGCGTGGGGCGGCATTTCGAAGGCGCGCATCTCGACGAGACCGAGCCGCCCGGTGGGGCCGTCGGGCGAGTAGAGCTTGTCGATGCAGAACTCGGAGCGGTGGGTGTTGCCGGTCACGTCGATCAGCAGGTTGCGCAGCAGCCGGTCGATCAGCCAGGGCGGCACGTTCTCGCCCATCTTGGGGAACTGGCGGAAGGCCGTCTCGATTTCATACACCGAGTCGTTGCGGGCTTCGTCGATCCGCGGGGCCTGGCTGGTCGGGCCGATGAACAGGCCGGAGAACAGGTAGGACAGGCTCGGGTGGTTGTGCCAGTAGGAGATCAGGCTGCGCAGCACGTCCGGCCGGCGCAGGAAGGGCGAATCCGACGGCGTGGCGCCGCCCAGCACGAAGTGGTTGCCACCGCCGGTGCCGGTGTGGCGGCCGTCCACCATGAACTTCTCGGTGGTGAGGCGCGAGTAGTGGGCCGCTTCGTAGAGGTGGGTGGTGCGGTCCACCAGCTCTTCCCAGTTGCTGGCCGGGTGGATGTTCACCTCGATCACGCCGGGGTCGGGGGTGATGCGGAAGTGGGTGAGGCGCGGGTCTTGCGGCGGCTCGTAACCTTCCAGCACCACCGGCATCGACATGTCGGCCGCGGTGGCCTCGATGGCGGCGACCAGCTCCAGGTACTTCTCGAGGCTGGACAGGGGCGGCATGAAGATGTGCATCGTGCCGTTGCGCGGCTCGGCGCACATGGCGGTGCGCACGATCCAGTCGGCCGACTGGAAGGGCTGGGGCTGGCGGTCGGTGGGGCTCAGCTTCTCGGCGGCGCGGGCCGCCTTGAGGGCTTCGGCAGCGCGGGCCGCGGCCGAGGTGCCAAAGCCGGCTTCGTCGTCGGTGAGGGCGTTGAGCACGGCGGTCTGGCCGCCGGGCAGCTGGCGACGGATCGCCGAGTGGGAAGGCAGCGGCGGGAAGGTCTGGTTGCTGTCGACCGGGTTGACGTAGGGGTAGTCGCCCTTCGCGGCCCACGGCTGGGAATCCAGCGGCAGGCGATAGCCCACCGGCGAATCGCCCGGAATCAGGTAGCAGCGCTCGTCGCGCAGGAACCACGGCCCGGTCTGCCACGCGCCGGTGTAGCTGTTGATGGAGATGGGCAGCACGTAGCCCACCGGGTTGGGCAGACCGTGCTCGTACACGCGGCGGATGCGGTCACGCTCGAGCGGGTCGTCCAGGCGGGCGTCGAACGGATCGACGTTGCCCGGCAGGCGACGCTCGCGCCACAGGTAGTAAAAGGCGTCCTCATAGGCCGGGAAGACCCGGCGCTGGTCCACCTCGAGGCGCGAGGCCACACCGGCGAGGAAGGTGTGGCCCTTGTCCACCTTGATGTCACCCGGCGTGGCCGAATCGCCGATGAGATCGGAGCGCGTCCAGATCGGTTCGCCGTCCTTGCGCCAGAAGCAGGTGAGCGACCAGCGGGGCAGCTGCTCGCCGGGATACCACTTGCCCTGCCCGAAGTGGGCCAGGCCCTGGGGGGCGTACTTGTCGCGCAGGCGGTGGTACAGGTCTTCGGCGCGGATGCGCTTGTTGGGCCCCATGGCCTCGGTGTTCCACTCGGCGCCGTCCGGATCGTCGATGGACACGAAGGTCGGCTCGCCGCCCATGGTGAGGCGCATGTCGTTGGCTTCCAGGTCCACGTCGATGAGGTGGCCCAGGGCTTCGATCTCGGCCCACTGCTCTTCGGTGTACGGCTTGGTGACCCGCGGCGCTTCCTTCACGCGGGTGACCGCCATGCGGTGTTCGAACTCGCACTCGCACTCGTCGATGAGGCCGGAGATCGGCGCGGCGGACGACGGGTCGGGCGAGGCGGCCAGGGGAATGTGGCCTTCACCGGCAAACAGGCCGGAGGTCGGGTCGAGGCCGACCCAGCCGGCGCCGGGCAGGTAGACCTCGGTCCAGGCGTGCAGGTCGGTGAAGTCCACTTCGGTGCCGGAGGGGCCATCCAGGGCCTTCACGTCGGCCTTCAGCTGGATCAGGTAGCCGGACACGAAGCGCGCGGCCAGGCCCATGTGGCGCAGCAGCTGCACCAGCAGCCAGGCGGAATCCCGGCACGAGCCGGTGCGCTTGGTGAGGGTTTCCTCGGGCGTCTGCACGCCCGGCTCCATCCGGATCACGTAGCCGATGTGGTGCTGCAGATCGGCGTTCACCTTCACCAGAAAATCCACGCTGCGCATCGTCTCGCGGGGGATGGTGGCGAGGTATTCGGCGAACGCGGGGGTGGCCTCTTCCTTCAGCAGGAAGGGCGCCAGCTCGTGGGCAAGGGTCTTGTCGTAGGCGAAAGGGAAGTTCTCGGCCTCGGGCTCCAGGAAGAAGTCGAAGGGGTTGATGACCGACATCTCGGCCACCAGGTCGACCTCGACGCTGAACTCGGTCACCTTTTCAGGGAAGACCAGGCGCGCAAGGTAGTTGGATTGCGGATCCTGTTGCCAGTTGATGAAGTGCGGCTTGGGCAGTACGCGCAGCGAGTAAGAGAGGATTCGGGTGCGGCTGTGAGGCGCCGGGCGAAGACGGACGACCTGCGGGCCGACGTTGATCGGGCGGTCGTACTTGTAGGAAGTCAGGTGATTGAGGGCAACATGGATGGTCACGGGAGACTCCGTTCGTGTGGCTGCATGGTTCGGACTGGTGTTGGATAGTAGCAAGCTTCAAGCCAGCCTGTTTACCCCACGGACATTGCCGCGCGATGGCGCTCGCAAGGCCTCTGCACGGGCGACTTAGGCCGCTTGAGGGGCTTTCAGGGCGCGCGGATGCCTGAATGGCGTGCGCGCGGGCCCTGCGAGTGTTGCGGCGGAAGCGGTGCGGGCGCCTGGATGCACCACAATAGTGCTGAGTTGACGCCCTTTTGTGGTGCAAAACCCGAATTTCATGCTGCTTTGACATCGCCCGTCGTCGTCACGGCAGGCGGAATGCCCCTTCAGGGTGTGTGCTCTTGCCCCTCGCGCATTGCCCGCTTGTTGAGCTTGCCCACGCTGGTGCGGGCCAGCACCTCGACAAACTCCACCTGCAGCAGGACGCCGTAGCGGCTGACGCCGGTCGATTCGATGAGCCTGGCGGCAAAGTTGCGGATCTCGTGGGGCGTGACCGTGCCGGCGTGCTCGGGCTTGAGCATGACCTTGGCCAGCGGGCGTTCGCCCCACTTGGCGTCGGGCACGCCGATCACCGCCACGTCGGCCACCGCCGGGTGCTGGGCCACCACGTCCTCGATCTGCAGGGACGAGGTCCACTCGCCGCCGGTCTTGATGACGTCCTTGATCCGGTCCGTCACCTGGAGCCAGCCATCCGGCGAGAGGTGGCCGATGTCGCCGGTGTGCAGCACGCCGCCCTGCCACAGGGTGGCCGAGGCATCGGCGTCGTGCAGATACCCCTGGGTGAGCCACGGCGCGCGGGCCACCACCTCGCCTACGCTGCGCCCGTCCCGGGGCAGGTCGGCGCCGTCCGGCCCCTGCACGCGAATGTCCACCAGTGGCAGGGGCAGGCCGGTGCGGCTGCGCAGGGGCGCCTGATCCGCCGGGCCGCCGTCCAGCGCCGCCTCGGGCAGCAAGGCCACGGTGAGGATGGGACAGGTCTCCGACATGCCGTATCCGGTAAAGGCGTCGATGCCGCGCTCCTGGGCCGCCTTGGCCTGGGCTTGCGACATGGCCGAGCCACCGATGATGAGCTTCCAGCGGGAGAGGTCGATCACCTTGGAGAGCGGATGCACCAGCAGCATGTGCAGGATGGTGGGCACGCAGTGGGAGAAGGTCACGCCCTCGTCGCGCACCAGCTTGAGCAGCGTCTCAGGCACGTAGCGGCCCGGATAGACCTGCTTGAGCCCCAGCATCGTCGCCACGTAGGGCAGGCCCCAGGCGTGCACGTGGAACATCGGCGTGATGGGCATGTACACATCGTCCCGGTGCAGCCGGCCCTGGCGCGGCGCCCCGCCCAGCGCCGCCGCCACCGACAGCGTGTGCAGCACCAGCTGCCGGTGGCTGAAATACACCCCCTTGGGCAGCCCGGTGGTGCCGGTGGTGTAAAAGGTGGTCGCCTTGGCGTTCTCGTCGAAATCCGGAAAGTCGTGATCGGGCGACGCGTTGGCCAGCAGCGCCTCGTATTCCCCCGCAAAATCCACCGGCGGCGGCGTATCGGAAGGCGCATCCTCGATCAGCACGAAACGCCGCACCGTGGTGAGTCGCGGCGCAATGGCGGCGATGATCGGAAAGAACTCCGCATTCACCAGCACCACATCCGCCTGGGCGTGGTTGAGGGTGTAGAGGATCTGCTCCGGCGTGAGGCGCACATTCACCGTCTGCAGGATCGCCCCCATCATCGGCACGGCAAAGAAGCATTCCAGATAGCGATGGCTGTCCCAGTCCATCATCGCCACGGTGTGGCCGGCATCCACCCCCAGCCCGGCGAGCGCACTGGCCAGCCGGCCGATGCGCTCGCGCAGCGTGCGGTAACTGTGCCGCCGCCCGCCCATGTAGGTGATCTCCTGATCCGGCGCAGTGGCCAGCGGTGTGTGCAGAAGCTGCTTGATCAGCAGCGGATAAGCGTACGCGTCCGGCGTACGGTCGACGAGTTTGACCGGCATGGCGAGTCTCCCAACGCTGTTATGGTTTTGTGACGGGCAGATTAACAGGGGCGGAGCAGCGTGGGGCGGCCGAGATGCGCCAGCTTGGCGCGACGCCGCGTCACCTCGCCCGCCAAGCCACGGACGACGGACTGCGCTGGCTCCGCCACGTCGGCCAAGCTCTGGCCGCTGTGCGGCAATCGCTGCACGACGTCGTGCACCTGCTGCAGGACATCCTGCGATGGCTGCCGGACGTCCGGCAGTCATCGACGGACATCAGGCAACGGCTGCCAGACATCCGGCTGCGGTTGCCGGACGTCCAGCAAACACAGCCGGATGTCCTTGAATGATCGCCGGATGTCCGGCCGTCACTGCTGGACGTCCGGCCGCGATTGCAGGACGTCCGGCAACTGCCGCAGGACGTCCTGCAGCGGGTGCACGACGTCGTGGAATGATTGCAGGAGCGGGAGTGTCAGGAATTTTGTGTTTGAGGGGAAGCTGCCCGAAAGGCCTTCGAGCGTCCGGACGAGGTCGGCAGCATCGCCCGGGTCGCCGAGTGTCTGCGGCAGGCCGGCGCCCCTCTTCCTCGCCACCCCCAAGCGGCGTAACATTCGGCGCCCCCTTTGCCCACGGCTGCCCATGAATGCCGCTCCCGCCCGCGCCTGCGGAATCGACTTCGGAACCTCCAACTCCACCGTGGGCTGGCTGCGGCCCGGGGCCGAGACGCTGCTGATCCTCGAGGACGGCAAGCCCACGCTGCCGTCGGCGGTGTTCTTCAATGCCGACGAGGAATCCACCCACTTCGGTCGCGATGCGCTGGCCGAGTACCTGGAAGGCTACGAGGGCCGCTTGATGCGGGCGCTGAAGAGCCTCCTGGGCAGCAAGCTGATGGAGGGCAGCACCGAGGTGGGTGGCCGCGCCCTGCCCTTCAAGGATCTGCTGGCGAGCTTCATTGGCGAGCTCAAGCGCCGGGCCGAGGCGCAGGCGGGCCGTGGTTTCGAGCAGGCGGTGTTCGGCCGGCCGGTGTTCTTTGTGGATGGCGACCCGAGCGCCGACCAGCGCGCCGAGGATACGCTGGCCGCCATCGCCCGACAGGTGGGTTTCAAGGAGGTGAGCTTCCAGTTCGAGCCCATCGGCGCCGCGCGGCATTACGAGGCAGGGCTGGACCGGGAAGAGCTGGTGCTGATCGCCGACATCGGCGGTGGCACGGCGGACTTCTCGCTGGTGCGCCTGTCGCCCGAGCGGGCCCGCCATGGGGATCGCAAGGACGACCTGCTGGGCAACGCCGGCCTGCACGTGGGCGGCACGGATTTCGACCGGGCACTGTCGCTGGACTGCGTGATGCCGCTTCTGGGCTACCGGGGCCTGATGAAGAGCGGCGCCGAGGTGCCGTCCGGGCTGTTCTTCCAGCTGGCCACCTGGCACACCATCAACTTTGCCTACACCCGCCAGGCTTTTGCCGATTTCCAGCACATCTACCGGGACGCCGCCGCCCGCCGCGAGCTGGACCGCCTGGCCCGGCTGATCGGCCAGCGCGAAGGCCACTGGCTGGCGCTGCAGGTGGAACAGGCAAAGATCGACCTGTCCACGGCCAGCATCACCCGGCTGCACCTGGACAGGCTGGAGGCGGGCCTCGTCCATGACATCACCGCCGAGGCTTTCTCGGCCGCCACGCGCACGCTGGTGGATCGGGTGGCGGCCACGGTGGCCGAGCTGCTGGATCAGGCCGGGGTGGCGCGGGATCGGGTGGATACGCTGTATTTCACCGGTGGGGCGAGCGGCGTGCCGCAGCTGCGGGCGCGCATCGCGGCCGAGCTGCCGACGGCGCGCAGCGTGGAGGGCGATCTGTTTGGCAGCATCGGCGCCGGCCTCGCGGTGGAGGCGGCCCGACGTTACGGCTGAGGCAGGGGCTCGCTGCCGGGCCCGCTGGCCCGCTCCATCACGAAATCGGCAAAGCGGCGGAGCAGGCTGGTGGCGGCGTGGGTTTCGGTGACCGCTGCGGTCAGGGCGTCCGGATTGGCGCCGCCCTGGCGCAGGCAGCTCGAGAGCTGGGCGATGTAGCACTTCATCGCGACGGTGTCGAACTCGGGATGGAACTGCACGCCCCAGGCCGCCTCGCCAAAACGAAAGGCGTGGTGGGGCTCGAAGTCGCTGGAGGCGAGGCACTGGGCGCCCGGCGGCAGGCGGCGGGCGGTCTGGCTGTGCACCACGTGGGCCGGAAAGATCTCGGGCAGATCGGCAAACAGCGGGTCGTGCCGCGCGGCGTCGGACTTGCGCACGCTGACGGTGCCGATCTCCATACCCTGGGGGTGCCAGTCGGCCTCGCCGCCCAGGGCGTGGGCCAGCAGTTGATGGCCGTAGCAGATGCCCAGCACCGGCAGGCCCTCGGCCACGCGGCCGGCGAGCCAGCGGGCGGTGGCCTCGCTCCAGGCCTCGCGGTCGGTGACCATGGCCGGCGAGCCGGTGAGCACCGCGGCCGCCACCTCGCCCGCCGCCGGCAGGGCCTCGCCCTTGCGTGGGTCGACCACCCGCACCGGCACGTCGCCCAGCCCGGACGAAATCCAGCTTTCGAAGTCGCCCTCGCGATTGGCGAGGACCGGGGTGTAATCGCCCAGCTTGACGATGAGCAGCGGTGGCACGGCAACAGGCTCCGGATGTTTGAGATGATTCTCGGGTATCCAACGCGCGAACACCGTTAAGTGTTGAACGGCACTGTCAGTTAAATCGGCATCCGATACAAAAAAGTTCAGCTTTGGCAGGGGATTGATGAATGACGGCCTGCCTGGGCTGCCCCCAACGGGCGGCGCAGACAAAAAAAAAGGGGCCGTCCTAGGACGACCCCGATCCCTCGACAGGAACCCGCCCCGAAGAACGAGTCTCCCTCCCCATCGAACGAAAGCGTTTTCTCGCTTCGCCGGGCTGGAGCGGCCCGACGAGGCGGCGAATGAATTACTCGAACTCGATGATGACTTCGTCCACCGTCAGGCTGCTGCCGGCGCTGGCGGTGATCTTCTTGACCTTGCAGTCCTGCTCGGCCTTGAGGATGTTTTCCATCTTCATGGCTTCGATGATCGCGAGCTTCTCGCCGGCCTTCACTTCCTGGCCAACCTTGACGGAGACTTCGCGCAACAGGCCCGGCATGGGCGACAGCAGGAACTTGGACAGATCGGGCGGCAGCTTCTCGGGCATCAGGGCCAGCAGTTCGGCGGCGCGGGCGCTCATGACCATGAAGTCGGCGCGGGTGCCCCAGTGGAACAGGCTGTACTTGGTCTTGTGGCGCTCCACCTGGAGGGTGAAGGGCTCGCCATTGACGGTGCCGTTGAAGAGGGACTCGCCCAGCTTCCAGTTGGACTTGATCTCGTAGCTCTTGCCGGCGTACTCGACGTGGTAGCCACCCTCGACCGGACGGGCCACCACCGGGTGGTGCTCGTTGCCATCCTTGTTGAGGCGCACGACCATCCAGTTGTCGCCCACGAGACGCTCGTGCCCCTGCAGCTGACCGGAGATGGACGCGGAGCGGTCGGTGAAGGCGCGGTAGACGTAGGCGGCCACCGAAACCAGCAGCGCCGGATCATCGTGAGGCACCATCGAGGCATCGAAGCCCGTCGGGTAGTACTTGGGGATGAAGCCGGTGTCGAAGATGCCGGAGTGGAAGACCTCGTGCTGCATCAGCGCAGCCTGGAACGGAATGTTCGACGAGATGCCGCGGATCACGAAGCCGTTCAGGGCATCGCGCATGCGGTCGATGGCCTGGGCGCGGGTCGGCGCGTGCACGATGAGCTTGGCGATCATCGAGTCGTAGAACATCGAGATCTCGCCACCGTCGTACACACCGGTATCGACGCGGGTGGTGCCCTTGTCGTCGGTGGTCTCCTTGGGCGGCAGGAACTTCACCAGACGGCCGGTGGAGGGCAGGAAGCCGCGGAACGGGTCTTCGGCGTTGATCCGGCATTCCATCGACCAGCCGTTGATCTTCACGTCGGCCTGGGTGAGGGGCAGCTTTTCGCCGTAGGCGACGCGGATCATCTGCTCGACGAGGTCGAGGCCGGTGATGAGTTCGGTGACCGGGTGTTCCACCTGGAGACGGGTGTTCATCTCGAGGAAGTAGAACTCCTTGGTGGCGCCGGACACCACGAATTCGACGGTACCCGCGGATTCGTAGTTGACCGCGCGGGCCAGGGCCACGGCCTGTTCGCCCATCGCCTTGCGCATCTCGGCGTCGACGAAGGGGGACGGCGCTTCTTCGATGACCTTCTGGTGACGGCGCTGGATGGAGCAGTCGCGCTCGTTGAGGTACACGTAGTTGCCGTGGGAGTCGCCCAGCACCTGGATTTCGATGTGGCGCGGCTCGAGCACGTACTTCTCGATGAAGACGCGGTCGTCACCGAAGGAGTTGCGGGCTTCATTGACGCAGGAGGAGAAGCCTTCGAAGGCTTCCGCGTCGTTGTAGGCCACGCGCAGACCCTTGCCGCCGCCGCCGGCGGAGGCCTTGATCATCACCGGATAGCCGATCTTCTTGGCGATCTCGACGGCTTCCGCCGGGCCGGCGATGGCGTCGTTGTAGCCGGGGATGGTGTTGACCTTGGCGTCGATGGCGAGCTTCTTGGACTCGATCTTGTCGCCCATCTTGGCGATGGAGTAGTGCTTCGGGCCGATGAACTTGATGCCTTCTTCTTCAAGACGGCGGGAGAACTCGGCGTTCTCGGACAGGAAGCCGTAGCCGGGGTGCACCGCCTGAGCGCCGGTCTGCTTGCACGCGGCGATGATCTTGTCGGCGACCAGGTAGGACTCTTTCGAGGCCGCGGGGCCGATGCAGACGCCTTCGTCGGCCAGTTCGACGAACAGGGCGTCCTTGTCGGCCTCGGAGTACACGGCGACGGTGGCGATGCCCATCTTGCGGGCGGTCTTGATGACGCGGCAGGCGATTTCACCGCGGTTTGCAATCAGGATCTTGGTAAACATGTTCTTGGCGTCCTCAGCGATCACAGCGGAATGTTGCCGTGCTTGCGCCACGGGTTGTCGAGCTGCTTGTCCTTGAGCATGGCCAGCGAGCGGGCGATACGCTTGCGGGTGGCGTGCGGCATGATGACGTCGTCGATGAAGCCACGAGCGCCGGCCACGAACGGGTTGGCGAACTTGGCCTTGTACTCGGCTTCGCGCTCGGCGAGCTTGGCGGGATCGTTCTTCTCTTCGCGGAAGATGATCTCCACCGCGCCCTTCGGGCCCATCACCGCGATTTCGGCCGACGGCCAGGCGAGGTTCACGTCGCCACGCAGGTGCTTGGACGACATCACGTCGTAGGCGCCGCCGTAGGCCTTGCGGGTGATGACGGTGACCTTCGGCACGGTGCACTCGGCATAGGCGTAGAGCAGCTTGGCGCCGTGCTTGATGATGCCGCCGTATTCCTGGGTGGTGCCCGGCATGAAGCCCGGCACATCGACGAAGGTGATGACCGGAATGTTGAAGGCGTCGCAGAAGCGCACGAAACGGGCGGCCTTGATCGAGGACTTGATGTCCAGACAGCCGGCCAGCACCAGCGGCTGGTTGGCGACGATGCCCACCGGCGAGCCATCGATGCGGCCAAAGCCGATGATGATGTTCTTGGCGTAGTCGGCCTGAAGCTCGAAGAAGTCGCTGTCGTCGACAACCTTGACGATCAGCTCCTTCATGTCGTACGGCTTGTTGGCGTTGTCCGGCACCAGGGTGTCGAGGGAGTAGTCGAAACGGTCGGCCGGGTCGTTGGTCGGCGTGACGGGCGGCTGCTCGCGGTTGTTGGCCGGCAGGAAGTTCATGAAGCGGCGCAGCATCGAGAGGGCTTCGACGTCGTTCTCGAAGGCCAGGTCGGCCACACCGGACTTGGTGGTGTGGGTGACGGCGCCGCCGAGCTCTTCTGCGGTCACGTCTTCGTGGGTCACGGTCTTCACGACTTCGGGACCGGTCACGAACATGTAGGACGAATCCTTGACCATGAAGATGAAGTCGGTCATCGACGGGGAATACACCGCGCCACCGGCACAGGGGCCCATGATCATGGAGATCTGCGGCACGACGCCGGAGGCCATCACGTTGCGCTGGAACACGTCGGCGTAGCCGCCGAGGGAGGCCACGCCTTCCTGGATACGGGCGCCACCCGAGTCGTTGAGGCCGATCACCGGGGCGCCGACCTTCATGGCCTGGTCCATGACCTTGCAGATCTTCTCGGCGTGGGTTTCGGAGAGCGAACCGCCGAACACGGTGAAGTCCTGGGAGAACACGAACACCAGGCGGCCGTTGATGGTGCCGTAACCGACGACGACACCGTCACCCGGGGTCTTTTCCGACTGGTCCATGCCGAAATCGACGCAGCGATGCTCCTTGAACATGTCCCATTCTTCGAAGGAATCCGGGTCGAGGAGCAGTTCGATACGCTCGCGGGCAGTCAGCTTGCCTTTCTTGTGCTGGCTGTCGATTCGCTTCTGGCCGCCACCGAGGCGGGCCGCTTCGCGCTTCTTTTCCAGCTGGTGGATGATGTCGTGCATTTACAACCTCCAGTCAATGATTCGGGTGTGTTCTTTCAGCCCAGATGGCCGAGCAGCCGGGCTGCGGCTGCGGAAGGTGTTGTCTGGCCGGACTCGACGGCCGCCTGCAAGCCGGGAAGATCTTGTTGAACTGCTGCATGGCTTGCAAACCGGGCCCGCAGGCCCTGATCGATAAGTTCCCACATCCACGCCCGGGCCTGTTGGCGCCGGCGCGCGTCGAACTCACCGCTCCGTTTCATGGTGGAGCGGTAATCCTCAATGGTATTCCAGAATTCGGCGACACCCTGCTTTTGCAAGGCCGACAGCATGAGCACGGGTGGCGTCCAGTTGGGCGACGAGTGGCGCAGCATCCCCAGCGCGCTCTTGATCTGGGAGCGGGCGACGTTGGCCGCCTGGGGGTTGATGTCGGCCTTGTTGATGACGATCAGGTCGGCGATCTCCATGATCCCCTTCTTGATCGCCTGCAGATCGTCGCCGGCGTTGGGCAACTGGAGCAGGCAGAAGATGTCGGTCATGCCGGCCACCGCGGTCTCGGACTGACCGACACCGACGGTCTCGATGATGATCACGTCGAAGCCGGCGGCCTCGCAGACCAGCATCGCTTCGCGGGTCTTCTCGGCCACGCCGCCCAGGCTGCCCGCCGAGGGGCTGGGGCGGATGAAGGCCGAGGTGTTCTGCGATAGCAGTTCCATCCGCGTCTTGTCTCCCAGGATGGAGCCGCCGGTGACGCTGGAGGACGGGTCCACCGCCAGCACCGCGACCTTGTGACCCTGCTCGATGAGGTACAGGCCGAGGGCTTCGATGAAGGTGGACTTGCCGACGCCCGGCACACCGGAGATGCCAATGCGCATCGAGTTGCCGGTGTGGGGCAGCAGGCCTTCGAGCACGCTGCGTGCACGCGCTTTATGGTCCGGCCGCTGGGATTCGATCAGGGTGATCGTCTTGGCGAGCGGACGCAGCTGATGCTTGAGCACGCCGTCGACCAGGGCCTGATCGATGGCGTCACGCTGCGGGATGTCGGCAGGCATGTTCATGGAAGACATCAATGACGCGCACGCCGGCTTTCGCCGGCGCGCTGTTCCTCAGGGATTCGCTCAGGCCTTGCGGGCGGCGCGGATCTGCTTCAGCACTTCGCGGGCGGCGGTCGGGATCGGCGTGCCGGGCCCGAAGATGCCGGCCGCACCGGCCTTGTACAGCGCGTCGTAGTCCTGGGCGGGGATCACGCCTCCGACGAAGGTGATGATGTCGTCGGCGCCCTGATCCTTGAGGGCATTGATGACGGCCGGCACCAGCGTCTTGTGGCCGGCGGCGAGGCTGGAGCAGCCCACGGCGTGGACGTCGTTCTCGACGGCGTGACGGGCGGCTTCTTCCGGGGTCTGGAAGAGCGGGCCGATGTCGATGTCGAAGCCCAGATCGGCGAAGGCCGAGGCCACCACCTTGGCGCCACGATCGTGGCCGTCCTGACCGAGCTTGGCGATCATGATGCGCGGACGGCGACCTTCTTCGGCCACGAAGGCGTCGATGTCGGCCTTCAGGGCCTGCCAGTCTTCGTTACCTTCGACCACCGAGTTGTAGATGCCGGAGACGGCCTGCGGGTTGGCGCGGTAGCGACCGAACTCGACTTCGAGGGCATCGGAAATCTCGCCAACGGTGGCACGCAGACGCACGGCCTTGACGGCCAGATCCAGCAGGTTGCCGTCGCCGGATTTGGCGCAGGCGGTGAGCGCGGCCAGCGCGGCGTCGACAGCGGCCTGATCGCGGGTGGCGCGGATGCGGGCCAGGCGCTCGATCTGGGCCTCGCGCACGACGTGGTTGTCGATGTCGAGGATGTCGATCGGGTCTTCCTTGGCGAGCTTGTACTTGTTGACGCCGACGATGACGTCCTTGCCGGAGTCGATGCGGGCCTGCTTTTCGGCGGCGCACTCCTCGACCTTCATCTTGGCCCAGCCGGATTCGACGGCCTTGGTCATGCCGCCCATGGCTTCGATCTCTTCGATCAGCGCCCAGGCCTTGTCGGCCATGTCCTGGGTGAGCTTTTCCATCATGTAGGAGCCGGCCCACGGATCGACCACGCTGGTGATGTGGGTTTCTTCCTGGATGATGATCTGGGTATTGCGGGCGATGCGGGCCGAGAACTCGGTGGGCAGCGCGATGGCTTCGTCGAGCGCGTTGGTGTGCAGCGACTGGGTGCCGCCGAACACCGCGGCCATCGCCTCGATGGTGGTGCGCACGACGTTGTTGTACGGGTCCTGCTCGGTGAGCGACCAGCCGGAGGTCTGGCTGTGGGTGCGCAGCATCATGGACTTCTGGCTCTTCGGCTCGAACTGCTTCATGAGACGCCACCACAGCATGCGCGCGGCACGCATCTTGGCGATCTCGAGGTAGAAGTTCATGCCCACCGCCCAGAAGAAGGACAGGCGGCCGGCGAAGGTGTCCACATCCATGCCGGACTTGATGCCCGTGCGCACGTACTCGACGCCGTCGGCCAGGGTGAAGGCCAGCTCGATGGCCTGGTTCGCGCCCGCTTCCTGGATGTGGTAGCCCGAGATCGAGATGCTGTTGAACTTGGGCATGTGGGTCGACGTGTACTGGAAGATATCAGCGATGATCTTCATCGACGGCGTCGGCGGGTAGATGTAGGTATTGCGGACCATGAACTCCTTGAGGATGTCGTTCTGGATGGTCCCGGACAGCTTGTCCTGCGAGACGCCCTGCTCTTCGGCGGCCACAATGTAGCCGGCGAGGATCGGCAGCACGGCGCCGTTCATGGTCATGGAGACGGAGATCTTGTCGAGGGGGATTTCGTTGAAGAGGATCTTCATGTCCTCGACGGAATCGATCGCCACGCCGGCCTTGCCGACGTCACCCACCACGCGGGGATTGTCGGAGTCGTAGCCACGGTGGGTGGCCAGATCGAAGGCCACGGACACGCCCTGGCCGCCGGCGGCGAGCGCCTTGCGGTAGAAGGCGTTGGAGGCCTCGGCGGTGGAGAAGCCGGCGTACTGGCGAATGGTCCAGGGACGGGCGGCATACATGGTGGCCTGGGGGCCGCGCAGGAAGGGCTCGAAACCCGGCAGGGTATTGGCGTACTTGAGGCCTTCGAGATCGGCCGCGGTGTACAGCGGCTTGACCGTGATGCCCTCCGGCGTCACCCAGTTCAGCTTGGCGACATCGCCTTCAGGCGCCGACTTGGCAGCGGCCTTGTTCCAGGCGGCCAGATCGGGTTGGGGGAAGGTCGGTTCGTTTTGGTTCGCCATGGTTCTACCCTCGCTAGTGCGGGCCGCAGAGGCGGCCTCTATTCTGTGCTGGATACGCGTTCGCCGGTGCTTGCTGCCCGATCATCGCGCCGGACTCGTCTGCAAACCGGGACGCCAGTACCGGCCGTGGTCCCTGACCACGGCCGGCTGCCGTGCCCTGCGCGGGGAGTTTTCTCCCTCCCTCTGTTTTTCGAGCGCCGATGGTCTGGACCACCGGGCTGCAACAAGGTTTACTCCCCGCGCAGGAACTTGACTTGCTATCCTCGGGATAATACTTTATCCATAATTATGGATGCAATACCCGAATCCACCTCACCCACACACAAGTCCACATCCTCCATGAACGCCGGCCGCATCGCCCCCCTCGCCCTCTACCAGGAAGTCGCCGAACGCCTGCGCCAGCGCATCTTTGCCCACGAACTCCCCCCCGGCACCTGGGTAGACGAGCAGGCCCTGGCGGCCGATTACGGCATCTCCCGCACACCGCTGCGCGAGGCCCTCAAGGTGCTTGCCGCCGAAGGCCTGGTGACGCTCAAGCCGCGCCGTGGCTGCTACGTGACGGAAATTTCCGAGCGCGATCTGGACGAGATCTTCACCGTGCTGTCGCTTCTCGAGGGCCAATGCGCTGCCGACACCGCCCGCAAGGCCACCGACGAGGATCTCGCCCGCCTGCATAGCATTCACGACGACCTGGAGCGCGCCGCGGCCGACAAGGACATCGACGGCTTCTTCGATGCCAATCAGACCTTTCATCAGGAGGTCCAGCTGATCGCCGACAACCGCTGGCTGACCCAGACGATCACCGACCTGCGCAAGGTCATCAAGCTGTCCCGGCATCATTCGCTGTTCAGCGAGGGTCGGCTCGAGCAATCCCTGGCCGAGCACCGGATCATCCTCGAGGCCCTCGGCCGACGTGACGCCAGCGGGATCGAGCGGGCGATGCGCGACCACATCTCGAGCGGGCGCAAGGCCCTGGCCAAGATCGCGGCCCGCAAGGAAAGCACCGCCTGACATCACCGGCGACGCCAAAAACACAAAACCCCCGTCCGGTCACCCGGCGGGGGTTTTTGTTTGACCCAGCGCCCCGAAGGGCGCAGCGGGATCAGTGGCTGCTGGCTTCGGCAGCACCAAACCCGGTCTGGGCACGCACGTACTGGTCTTCAAACGCAGCGCGCTCGGCCTGGGCTTCGGCGCTGTTGTCGAGCTTGGAGACGATGAACGTGACCAGGAAGGCCAGCGGCATGGAGAACAGGGCCGGCTGGTCGTACGGGAAGAGCGCCTGGGCGTTGCCCAGCACGGTAACCCACACCGACTTGGACAGCAGCACCAGCAGCACCGCAGCCACGAGGCCGGCGTAACCGCCTGCGATTGCGCCGCGGGTGGTCAGGCCCTTCCAGTACATGGAGAGGATCAGCACCGGGAAGTTGGCAGAAGCGGCGATACCGAAGGCCAGGGCCACCATGAACGCCACGTTCATCTTCTCGAAGGCGATGCCGAGGACGATGGCGACGAGGCCCAGACCCACGGAGGCGAAACGGGACACGCGCAGCTCTTCGGTCTCGGTCGCCTTGCCCTTGCGGATCACGCGGGCGTAGATGTCGTGGGAGATGGCCGCCGCCCCAGCCAGCGCCAGACCGGACACCACCGCCAGGATGGTCGCGAAGGCCACCGCCGACAGGAAGCCCAGCAGCAGGTTGCCACCCACGGCCTTGGCCAGGTGCATGGCGATCATGTTGCCGCCACCGACGATCTTGCCGCCGATCTTGCCACCTTCGAAGAACTCGGGGTTCTGGCCGACGATGATGATGGCCGCGAAGCCCATCAGCAGGATGACGTTGAAGAAGTAGGCCACGAAACCGGACGCGTAGAGCACCGACTTGCGGGCTTCCTTGGCGTTGGTCACGGTGAAGAAGCGCATCAGGATGTGCGGCAGACCGGCGGTACCGAACATCAGGCCGAGGCCCAGCGACAGCGCGGTGACCGGATCCGGCAGCAGCGAGCCCGGGAACAGCAGCTTCTCGCCCAGGGTGTGCAGCGACACCGCCTGGCTCATCATGTTCTCGAAGCTGAAGCCGAACTGAGACATGGCCAGAATCATCACCAGCGTACCGCCGGCGAGGAGCATGCAGGCCTTGATGATCTGCACCCAGGTGGTGGCAACCATGCCGCCGAAGGTGACGTAAACCATCATCAGCGCGCCGACGACAAACAGCGCGATGTTGTAGTCCAGACCGAACAGCAGCTTGATGAGCTGACCGGCACCGACCATCTGCGCCACCAGGTAGAAGCACACCACGGTCAGCGACGACACCGCCGCCATCGTGCGCACCTTGCTCTGGTTGAGGCGATAGGACGTGATGTCGGCAAACGTGAACTTGCCGAGATTGCGCAGGCGCTCGGCCATCAGGAACAGGATGATGGGCCAGCCGGCGAAGAAGGCGATCATGTAGATGTAGCCATCGACGCCCTTGGTGTAGACCAGCGCGGTGAGGCCCAGCAGGGTCGCGGCAGACATGTAGTCGCCGGCGATCGCGAGGCCGTTCTGGAAGCCGGTGATGCCACCACCCGCCGTGTAGAAATCGGCAGCCGACTTGGTGCGACCGGCCGCCCATTTGGTGATGAACAGGGTCATGCCCACGAACACCACGAACATCGCGATGGCGTGCAGGTTGAGCGGCTGCTTTTCGGTGGCGGAGATCGCGTCACCGGCGAACGACAGGGCCGGAGCGAGGAGCGCCAGCAGCGCGAGATTCAGACGGGCCAGCATTACTTCACCTCCTTGGATGCATCACGGATGACTTCGGCGGTGATCGCGTCGAATTCGCCATTGGCGCGCTTCACGTAGACCGCGGTGAGCACCCAGAAGAAGATGAACATGAACAACTCGAAGGCGATCCCGACGGTGACGTAGGAACCTTCGGACAGACGCTGACCGATGAGTTGCGGCTGGAACGCCACGACCATGAAGAAGCCGTAGAAGATCGCCAGGACGATCACCGACAGCATGGTGGCAAAACCCTGGCGCTTAGCCACCAGCTCGGCAAAGCGCGGATTGCGTCTGATGCGTGCGTAGACCGCACTTTGAGACGAAGTGCTCGACATGATTTCCCTCCCTATGGAAAGTCATTTGATGTGGCGCTATCTGCCTGTTGGACCCGGACAGCGATCTGTACGATTTTTATTGTGAAGGCTTCTCGCAGGGCGATGCCGCGCCAATACAACGCCCAACCGGATGATATAACATACAAAAGACCCCATACCACGGCGTATGGAAATATTTTGATGACTCATAAGAAAATTTTATCAACCCCGCCACTACGGAATCGCCGTCATGCCCGGAGAAATCCTCTTCAATCAGGATGCTGGCATCGCCACCCTGACCCTCTCCAACCCGGACAAGCTCAACGCCGTCGATGCCGGCATGTGGCGCGGCCTGCAGCGCAGCATGAGCCGGATCAACGCCGATCCCGACCTGCGTTGCGTGGTGCTGCGCGGCGCCGGTGACAAGGCCTTCGCGGCCGGCGGTGACATCGAGGAGTTCCTCGTCGTGCGCGCCACCGTGGATGACGCCCTGCACTATCACGAGGAACTCGTCGCCGCCGCCCTCGACGCCATCCGCGCCTGCCCGGTGCCCACGGTGGCGATGATCCAGGGTGCCTGCGTTGGCGGCGGGCTTGAGATCGCCGGTTGCTGCGACATCCGCATCGCGGGCGAGTCGAGCCGCTTCGGCGCGCCGATCAACAAGTTGGGGTTTTCGATGTATCCGGGCGAGATGGCCGGCCTGCTGGAACTCGTCGGCCCCGCCGTGCTGCTGGAGATCCTGCTCGAAGGCCGCATCCTCTCTGCCCGCGAGGCCCTCGCCAAGGGTCTGCTGACCCGGGTGGTGGACGACGAGGAGGTGGAGAGGGAAGCCCTCGCCACCGTCGGTCGCATCGTGAAGGGCGCGCCGCTGGTGGCCCGGTGGCACAAGCAGTGGGTGCATCGCCTGATGAAGGGCACGCCCCTCACGGCCGACGAAAAACGCGCCGCCTTCGACTTTCTCGCCACCGACGACTACAAGGAAGGCCTCGACGCCTTCCTGGGCAAGCGTTCGCCGGTGTTCAAGGGGCGCTGAAGCCCCGGCGGCCCGTCAGCCCGCCTGCCAGCGGGCGAGCAGCGCGGCACGGTGGGGCACCAGCTGCTTCACCGCCACATCGAGCACCGGGCCGGTGAGGGTGTGGCCGGAGCATTCCGCGGCCAGCACCACGTCGGTTTCGCCCACTGCCACCCGGAGCGGCCCCTGAGCCTGTTGCAGGCGCGTCTGGCGATGGGAGGCATCCAGAAAGATGTGCCCGTTGGTGAGGTTGAGCTTGCCCTCGATCTCGATCGGCTTGCCGCTCGACAGCAGGGCATCCACCCGGCAGCCCACCAGCCGGTATTCGTTGACGAGGGCCAGGGCCTGGCCGCGCAGGTAGGCTGCCTGCTCCGCTTCGGCGGCCGGCAGGCGCGCGGCGGCACGGGCGGCGAGGGTTGCCACCTCGGCGTCGGTGAGATGGGGCGCGGCTTCGACGATGCGCGCCGGCTCGACCCGGGCGACCGCCTTCGCCTGGGCATCGAGCCGGTGGTGGTGCCTGACGACGCGAACCTCGGCCTTGGCGAACTGCTTGCCGGCGATCGCCGGCAGACCCTGAATCACCGTCGGCCCCAGCAGTTCGGCCAGCCTCTGGCACAGCCGCGCGTGGTCGAGGGTGGCGATGGAGTCGGGCGCGATCAGTTCGAGATCGAACTGGAGCTGGAGACGCACATTGGCAGCGGACATGGAACCACCCGAACGGTATTGGTCGGAAGGTTCACGGACAGAAACCCGCCCACTTTAGGCGTTCAGCTCCCCAGCACGGTGTGCAGCATCTTGGCCGACAGCAGCACGAGCACGCCGGCAAAGATCTTCTTGAGCGTCGCGACCGGCAGCGTGTGGGCCAGCCGGGCACCGATGGGCGCGGTGAGGCTGGAGAGGATGCTGAGCAGCACCAGCGCCGGCAGATAGACAAAACCTACCGACCACTCGGGCAGCCCCTGCACCGACCAGCCGTTGATCAGGTAACCCAGCGCACCCGCCAGGGCGATGGGCAGGCCGATGGCGGCCGAGGTGCCGATGGCGTTATGCACCTTCACGTTGCACCAGGTCATGAAGGGCACCGACAACGAACCGCCGCCGATCGCCACCAGCGAAGAGATCGCGCCGATCACCCCGCCCACGCCGATCAGTCCGGCGGTGCCGGGCAGCTCGCGGGTGGGCTTGGGCTTCACGTTGAGGATCATCTGCACCGCCACGTAAGCCGTGAAGCAGGCAAAGAAGATCGCCAGCGGCTTGGTGGGCGCCTGGGACGCGACGAAGGTGCCGGCGAAAGTGCCCGCCAGCACACCCGGCGCGATGCCCTTGACGATGTCCCAGCGCACCGCGCCGTGGGCGTGGTGGGCACGCAGGCTGGAGATCGAGGTGATTACGATACCGGCCATCGACGTTCCCAGCGCCAGATGTACCATGTGCTCCTTCGGAAAACCCTGGGCGGCGAACAACGTGGTGAGCATCGGCACCATGATCGCGCCACCGCCCACGCCGAGCAGCCCGGCAAAGAATCCGACAAAGGCGCCCAGCGCAAGATAGGCGGCCAGCCATTCGATTCCGATGTTCATTTCCAGTCCTGAAGATCCGTTGCGCCGAGCAGTTGCCCGACGATGAAGCGCCACTCGGCCGGCTCGACCGGCGTGATCGACAGCCGGTTGCCGCGGGCGAGGACGCGCATGTTCTCGAGTTCCGGGTGGCTGCGCAATTCGGGCAAACCCACGAGGCGCGTCTTCTTCACGAAAGCCACGTCCACGTGCACCCAGCGGGGGTTCTCGGGGGTGGATTTGGGGTCGAAGTATGTGTTCGACGGATCGAACTGGGTCGCGTCGGGATAGGCCGTGCTCGCCACCTTCGCGATGCCGGCAATGCCCGGCTCGGCGCAGCCCGAGTGATAGAACAGCACCCCGTCACCCACCTGCATGGCATCGCGCATGAAATTGCGCGCCTGGTAGTTGCGCACGCCGTACCAGGGCACGGTCTGGTCGGGGCGCCGTGCCAGGTCGTCGATGGAGACATCGTCGGGTTCGGATTTCATCAGCCAGTAGCGCATCGCGGGCTCCTCGGGAGGTGGGCGTCGGCCTTCGTTTTCGCCGAAATCCGACCGAAGCACAAGTGGGATTTCCGTCACCGCGGCTATGATGTCGGACGGCCCCGAGCCGTTCCGGGTTGCCTGCCCATCCGACCGAAGCGTGAGACCGCCGCCATGCGCTCAGCCAAGCTCAACCTGCACCCGCACCGGGGCACCGTGATCCGCCTCGTGCTGTCGATCCTCGCTGCGCTGGCGATGCTGGTCGCCGGCAGCGCGCAGGCCGCCAGGCACCCTGCACCGCCTCCGCCCGCCCCGACACCCGCCCCTGCTGCGCCCCCCGCACCCACGGCCGACCCGCCCGTCGAGGAGGCCGACCTGATCCTGATGAACCGCACAATCGTGCGCTTCCGTGGGCGCCTCCTGGGCGCGACGCCACGCCAGCGGGCCGAACGCGGTCAGTCCACCATCACCACCATCCTCGAACGCACCGCCGGCGACGAGGTGACCGTCCAGTCCAACCCGGTGGGCAACATCGTGCTGATCGACGGCCAGCTCGCCTTCATCGTCACGGACGCGGATACCGACAAGCTGACCGGCGAGCGCCTCGATGCGCTCACCAACAGGAGCGTTGCCACCCTGGGCACGGTGATCGCCGCATCCCGCGAGAGCCGCGACAGCCGGCAACTTGCCACGGGCCTCGCCAAATCCGCCGGCGCCACGCTGGTGTTCTTCGCGCTGCTCTACGCCCTGGGCCGGCTGCGCGGCTGGGTGGCCCGCAAGCTGGCCGGCGCAATTGCTCGCCAATCCGAGCGCCTCAGGCTGGGCGGCACCGAACTCATCCGCCGCGACCGCATCCTGGCCGCCATCGCCTGGCTCAGCGCAGCGGTCTTCTGGCTGGTGGCGGCGGTGCTCGCCTACGCCTGGATTGCCCGCGTGCTGGCGATCTTCCCCTACACCCGGGCGTGGGGCGAGCAGCTCGACGACTACCTGCTGGGCGTGCTGGCCCGGCTCGGGCTGGGCGTGCTCGAGACCGTGCCCAACCTGCTCATCGCGCTGCTGATGTTCCTGCTTGCGCGGGCTGTGGTGGGCCTCCTCAAGCCGGTGTTCGACCACGTGGCCAGCGACAACAAGGGCCTGGGCTGGCTCGACAAGGACACCGTCGAGCCGACCCGCAAGATCGCCAACATCCTGATCTGGATCTTCGCGTTGGTAATGGCCTACCCCTACCTGCCCGGCGCCCAGACCGAGGCTTTCAAGGGCATGTCCGTACTGATCGGCCTGATGGTTTCACTGGGGGCATCGAGCATCGTCGGCCAGGGCGCCAGCGGGCTGATCCTGATGTACTCCCGCACCCTGCGCTCCGGCGAATACGTGCGCATCGGCGACCACGAAGGCACCGTGGTCGCCATCAACCTGTTCAACACCCGCCTGCGCACGGGCCGCGGCGCCGAGATCACCCTGCCCAACGCGCTGATCGTCGGCAACGCCACCCGCAACTACTCGCGCAGCCTGGGCGGGCGCGGCTTTGTGCTCGACACCACCGTCACCATCGGCTACGACACGCCCTGGCGGCAGGTCGAGGCCATGCTTGCCGAGGCCGCCCGCCGCACCCCGGGCGTCTCCGCCGATCCTGCCCCGCGGGTCTTCCAGACGGCCCTGTCGGATTTCTACCCCGAATACTGCCTGGTGGTGCACGCCACTCCCGTCGGTGCCGAGCCGCGGGCCCAGCTGCTGTCGCGCCTCCACGCCAACATCCAGGATGTGTTCAACGAGTACGGCGTGCAGATCATGTCGCCCCACTACTTCGACGATCCGGCAACAGAAAAGCGCGTGGCGCCCGATAACTGGTATGCACCGCCCGCGCGCAGGCCCGACCCGGCCTGAGCGGCGGGGTATCATCCCACCGATTGCACCGGAGCCACGCCATGAGCATCTCCCCCGAACGCCGCAAGAACTTGAGCCTGCGTGAACTGGTCGACAAGGCCTACCTCATCATCGAGCCCTTCTTCGACCCTGCCAATGCCTGGAACGGCCAGACCCTCGAACACCTGGCCTACAGGGTGGTGCGCGACCAGTTCCCCGACATCCCGCCCGAGGATGTCCAGATCATCGTCTCCGCCTCCACCCGCATGTACCGGGCCAAACATCCGCCACGCTAACCTGTCTGCCTGCCAACCGGCAGGCCCGCCCCTTCCGCACCGCCCGTGACCCGTTTCTATCCCCTCCTGTTCGTCCTGCTGTGGAGCACTGGCTTCATCGGCGCCAAGTTCGGCCTGCCCTACGCCGAACCCATCACCTTCCTGTGCGTGCGCTACGGGCTGGTAATCGGGTTGATGGGCCTCGTCGCCCTCGCCACCCGCGCCCCATGGCCGGCCGACAGACGCCAGTGGCTGCACATCGGCATCACCGGGCTGCTGGTCCATGCGCTCTACCTGGGCGGCGTGTTCTCCGCCATCCGCCAGGGCCTGCCGGCCGGGATCACCGCGCTGGTGGTCGGGCTGCAGCCGCTCCTCACTGCGCTTGGCGCCGGGCTGCTGCTGGGCGAGCGGGTGCTGCCGCGCCAGTGGGCCGGGCTGGTGCTGGGCTTTGGCGGCGTGGGGCTGGTGGTGTCGAGCAAGGTGGTGGCGGTGGCCGGCGGCAACGGCCTGCAGGCGATGCTCGTGCCAGCACTGCTGGCGCTGGCCGGCATCACCGCCGGCACCCTCTACCAGAAACGCTTCTGCCCCAGCTTCGACTTGCGCACCGGCGCGGTGATCCAGTTCGTGCCCTGCCTGCTGGTGAGCGGCCTGTTCGCCGCCCACACCGAGACGATGGCCATCCAGTGGTCCGGCCAGTTCGTGTTTGCGCTGCTGTGGCTGGTGCTGGTGTTATCCGTGGGCGCGATCAGCCTGCTCAACCTGCTGATCCGCAGCGGCAGCGCCGTGAATGTGGCGAGCCTGTTCTACCTCACCCCACCCACCACCGCGCTCATCGCCTGGGCGGCCTTTGGCGAGACGCTCACCGGCCTCGCGCTGGTGGGCATGGGCATCACCGTGTTCGGCGTATGGCTGGCCCGCAAATGAGCACACCCGCCGCCTCCGCCACTGTCGCCACGCGCATCCTGGGCATTGATCCGGGCCTGCGCCACACCGGCTTCGGCGTCATCGACACCCTGGGCAGCCAGCTGCGCTACGTGGCCAGCGGCGTCATCAAGAGCGGCGAGGGCAGCCTGCCCGAGCGCCTCAAGGTGATCCTCGACGGGGTGCGCCAGGTCATCGCCACCTATCAGCCAGACCAGGTCGCGGTCGAGATCGTCTTCGTGAACGTCAATCCTCAATCCACCCTGCTGCTGGGCCAGGCCCGGGGCGCGGCCATCTGCGGTGCCGTGTCCCACGATCTGCCGGTGGCCGAGTACACCGCGCTGCAGGTCAAGCAGGCCGTCGTCGGCCACGGCAAGGCCGCCAAGGAGCAGGTCTGCCACATGGTCGAACGTCTGCTGGCCCTCGACGCCAGCCCCTCGGCCGACGCTGCCGACGCGCTGGCCTGCGCCATCTGTCATGCCCACGGCAGCAGCGGGCTGGCCGCGATGGCCGGCATCGGTACCCGCAAACGGGGCGGCCGGCTGACGCGCTGAACCTCCCGAGCGGGGCACCCCGGCGCCGGGCGCCGCATGCCCGTCCCGGACATCCACGCACAACGGGTTTTTGCCATTTCCGTGTAAAGGATTCATGCTGGCGCGCCGTCGACAGTGAGAATCCGTCTTATCCGGCCCATGCCTCCGACCGCCTCCTTCCCCACCGCCGTGACGCACAACGTGCTGGTCAGCCTGGCCTATGTCGCCCTGGGCTGGCTGGCGACCGGGCTCGCCGTGGCGGGAGGCTACGCCAGCCCGATCTTCCCGGCGGCCGGCCTGGCGCTGGCAGCGGCACTCTATCTGGGGCCTGCCGTGCTTCCCGGCGTGTGGGCTGGATCGATGGCGCTGCACCTGCTGCTGGCCTACACCAACTCGTCCCTGAGCTTCGCCGACACCATTGCCGCAATGGCCATCGCCAGCGGCGCAACGGCCCAGGCAGGGGTGGGTCGGGCGCTCATTCAGCGCTGGCAGGGCGACGAGTGGCGCACCCTCGACAACGCCGCTGCGGTGTTCCGCTTCCTGCTGCTGGGCGGCCCGCTGGCCTGCCTGGTGTCGGCCACGATCGGCATCCTCAGCCTGTTCCTCACCGGCGTGCTCAGCCGGCCGGCGCTGCCCTTCGCCTGGTGGAACTGGTTTGCCGGCGACGCCTTCGGCGTGCTCACCTTCACCCCGCTCACCCTCTGCTTCCTCCTCACCAACGATCCCCTCTGGCAGGCCCGGCGCCGGCGCATGGTGATTCCCGTGGCGGCCACCCTGGCGATGGCCGCCGCGGCCTTCCACGCTGCCTCGAGCTGGGAGCGCAGGGAACTCGAACACCAACTGCAGAACGACGGCCTGCGCATCCACCAGCGCATCAGCGACCGCCTGCTCAGCCATCGGGAGGCCCTGCAGTCGCTGCGCAGCTTCATCGAGGTCACGCCCGATCTCACCGACAGCCGCTTCAACGCCTTCACCCGCAGCACCCTTCAGAACAACCCGGATCTCCACGCCCTCAGCTTCAACACCTTCGTGCGGGATGCCGACCGGGCCGCGTTCGAGGCTGCCATGGGCCTTCAGCTTGGCCGCCCCGACTTCCAGATCACCGAGCGGACCGTCGACGGCATCCTGCAGCGCGCCAGCAAACGCGACATGTACGTGCCGGTTACCTTCATCGCCCCAGCGGCAAGCAACCTGCGCGCCATCGGCTTCGACATCGCCTCCGAGGCGATCCGCTGGGACGCAGTCAACCGCGCCCTCGGTCAGCGCAGTGGCTTCTACGTCACCGCCCCGATCCTGCTGGTGCAGGAGAACCAGGTGGCGGTGCTCACCCTGGCGCCGGTATTACAGCCCGGCAGCGCCCAGCTCCGGGGCTTTGCGGTGGCCATCATCCAGGTCGGGCAGCTCATCGAGCGCACCCTGCGCGACACGCTGCCCACCGGTCTTGACGTGACCCTCATCGATCCCTACGCCCTCGGCAGCGTGCGCCGCCTCGACAACGGCAACGCGTCCGACTCCAGCCGCCACACCGAACGCCAATGGGAGCACAAGCTCAAGTTCGGCGACCGGGAATGGCTACTCAAGGTGAGCGCCGACGAACGCTATCGCGAATCCCAGCGCTCCCTCAACGCATGGGCGGTGGGCGTCGCCGGTCTGCTGTTCACCACGCTGCTGCAGGCACTCTTCATGAGCCTCACCGGTCGCACCTGGATCATCCAGCGCCAGGTGGACCACCAGACCGCCGACCTCGCCACCAAAAACCGCGAACTCGCCCTCGCCACCATCTCCATCAACAAGTCCCCCGACGCCGCGTTCTGGGTGCTGCCGGACGCCCGCATCGTGCGGGTCAATCCTGCCGCCAGCCGACTGCTCGGCTATCCGGCCGATGTGCTGCTCACCCTGCGCGTACCCGAGATCGCGCCGGACATCAGCGAAGCCTGCTGGAGCGCGCTGTGGAGCCGGGTGTGGGCCAACGGCTCGGAGGTCTTTGAATCCACCCACCGGCGCAAGGACGGCAGCCAGATCACGGTGGCGGTTTCCGCCAGCCTGGTCAGCGCCGACGGCACCGACTATCTCTACGCGAACGTGCGCGACATCTCCGAGCGCAAGATCACCGAGGCCGAACTCACCCGCCACCGCAACCACCTCGAAGAACTCGTCGCCGCCCGCACCGCCGACCTCTCGGTGGCCAAGGAGGCCGCAGAAGCCGCCAACCGCGCCAAGAACAGCTTCCTCGCCAACATGAGCCATGAGCTGCGCACGCCCATGCACGCGATCATCGGCCTCACCCACCTGCTCCGCCGCAACAACACCGACCCTGACCAGCACACCCGGCTGGACAAGATCTCCAACGCCGCCACCCACCTGCTCCAGCAACTGGGCGACGTGCTCGAGCTGGCCCGCATCGATGCCGAACGGATTCCCATCGAGCAGACCCGCTTCGCCATCGGCGAGCGCGTCGGCCGGGTCACCGACCTGCTCCGCGCCAGCCTGGAAAGCAAGGGCCTCGGCCTGCAGCTGGAGATCGCCCCCGACCTCGCCACCCGACCGCTGATCGGCGACCCGCTGCGCATCCAGCAGGTACTCGCCCATATCGTCGGCAACGCCATCAAATTCACCAGCGCCGGCACGATCGCGATCCGCGCCCGCCTCACCGACGTTCACAGCGGCGGCGCCCTGCTCCACATCGAGGTGCAGGACAACGGGATCGGCATCACACCCGTTGACCAGGAGCGCATCTTCCGGCCCTTCGAGCAGGCCGACAGCTCCGTCACCCGACAGTTTGGCGGCGCCGGCCTAGGCCTCGCCATCTGCCGACGCCTCACCCACCTGATGGGCGGCGACATCGGAGTGACCAGCACTCCCGGCACGGGCAGCACCTTCTGGGTCACCCTGCGCATTGGCGTGCTGCCCAGTGAAAGCAATGGCCCCCTGCCCGACGAGATCTCCGGCGCCGAAGCCGAACAACGCCTGCGCGCCAACCACAACCACCGCCACCTGCTGCTGGTGGAGGACGACTGGGTCAATCAGGAAGTCACCCTCGAACTGCTGCGCAACGAGCTGGGCCTGCAGGTCGACCTGGCCCCCGACGGCGCCGAAGCCGTGCGGATGGCCGCCGCCACCGCCTACGACCTGATCCTGATGGACATCCAGATGCCGGTCATGGACGGCCTCACGGCCACCCGAAACATCCGCGCCCGCCCCGGCCCCTGTGCCCGGGCGCCCATCGTCGCGATGACCGCCAACACCTTCGACGAAGACCGCAAAGCCTGCTTCGAAGCCGGCATGGATGATTTCATCCCCAAGCCGGCCGACCCCGATCAGCTCTTCATCACCCTGCTGCGCTGGCTCGAACGCCCCGCCCCCTCCCGCACCTAGCCTGCCACGGCATCCCACACCAGCTTGAGTCCCGACAGCCCCAACGCCGCGGTGGCCAGCAGATAAAACGGCCGCTCCGGGATGCGCTGGAGCAGGCGCATCCCCGTCCACACGCCTACCGGCACCAGCGGCAGCAGCATTGCCGACATCGTCAATGTGTCGCGGGTGAACAGATCCAGCCCCAGATAGAAAGGCAGCTTGGCCAGGTTGAGCACCGCGAAGAAGAACACCGACGTCGCCGCAAAGGCCTGCCGGGGCAGGCCGCGGGTGAGCAGGTAAATCATCAACGGCGGCCCGCCCGCGTGGGCCAGGGTACTGGTGAAGCCTGCCCCCAGGCCGCACAGCCGGGCCAGGCGTGGCAGTGGCGCCGTATGAGCTTCGGACTTCGACTTGCGCAGCAGCCGGTCAGCGGCAAACACCACCGCGATCAGCCCCACCGCCGCCTTCACCATCCGGTCCGACATCACCCCGAACGCCAGCGTGCCCACCGAGATGCCCACCAGCGACGCCGGCAGCAGCAGGCGTAGCTCGGCCCAGTCGGCCTTGCCCCGCCAGGCCCGGATGCCGAACAAATCCATCGCGATCAGTACCGGCAGCATCACGGCCACCGCATCCCGCGGCGACATCCACATGGACATGAAGGGCACCGCCAGCCCGCCCAGGGCGCCGCCAAGACCGGATTTGGAAATTCCAGTGAGCAGAATGGCGATCGCAGTGACGATCCAGCCGGTGGCATCGATGTGCATGGCAGGCACTTTCCAGAAACGGGCGTGCACGATGCCACAAACCTCGCCGGACGCTCGCAGGTGCCCTAAACTTCCCTGCGTCCCCGCCGAAAACTGGACATTACCCCAAGCCTTACGAATCATGCCGCCCGAGCCTCCCCAGGACCACCTCGTCACGCCCGAGCAGTTGTGCGTCGGCATGTTCGTCCACCTCGACCTGCCGTGGTTCAGCCACCCGTTCAGCTTCAACAGCTTCAAGATCCGCTCGCCGGACCAGCTGAAGACCCTGCGCGAGCTGGGTGTCACACGCTTCCGCTACGACCCCGAGCGCTCCGATGTACAGCCCCACGGCACAGCACCGGCGCCGCTGCCTGCAACGCCGCCTGCACCGCCCGCCGAGGAAGACCCCGCCACCAGCGCGGCCCTCGCCGCCAAGCGCGAGCGCATCGCCCGCCTGGCCCAGCGCAAGCGTCAGGTCATCGAGGTGGAAAAAGCCTTCGTGAAGGCCGCCGGGGTGATGCGCAACATCAACAAGAACCTTTTCGCCCGCCCCAAGGAATGCCTCGAAGAGGTGGACGAGCTGGTCAACCAGATGGTGATCGCCTTTCTCGACCAGCCCGAGGCCGCGCTCCACGTGATGGGCGACCACGCCGCCGGCGAGGAGGCGTACTTCCACGGCCTGAACGTATCGATCCTGTCGATGATGCTCGCCAAGGATCTCGGCTTTTCACGCAGCCAGAGCCAGCTGCTGGGCGTTGGCGCGCTCCTCCACGACGTCGGCCTCGCCGACATCCCCGAGCGGGTTGCGCGGGCAAAGCACGAGCTCACCACCCCCGAGCGCAACCTGCGCGAACTGCACTGCGACTACGGCGTGCGCCTGGGCAAGCAGCTCGGCCTGTCCGAGCCGGTGCTGCGCATCATCGCCCAGCACCACGAACTCGCCGACGGCAGCGGCTACCCGCGACACCTCAAGGGCGATCAGATCGACCCGCTGGCGCGGCTGGTGGCGCTGGTCAATTACTACGACAACTTGTGCAACCCGGGCGATCTCGCCAAGGCCCTGACACCCCACGAAGCCCTGTCGATGATGTTCGCCCAGCGCCGCAGCAAGTTCGACGGGCAGGCCCTGCAAGTGATGATCCGCAGCCTCGGCGTGTATCCGCCGGGCTCCGTTGTGCGCCTGTCCAATGACGCGCTGGCGCTCGTCTCGTCGGTCAATCCGGTCAAGCCGCTACGCCCGTGGGTGACCGTCTTCGACCCGAACATCCCCCGCGACGAGGCGATCATGCTCGACCTGGAGCAAGAGCCCGACATCAACATCGCCAAGGCTCTGCGCCCGATCCACCTGCCGCCAGACGTGTACGAATACCTCAGTCCCCGCAAGCGCGTGACCTACTACTTCGACGCAGACTCCCGGCAGGGGCGCAACCCATGAACAGCCGCTACCAGGACATCCTGCTCGCCGCCGCGGGGGAGATCCTGCTCCTGGTCGATCCAGCGAGCCTCACCATCCTCGCCGCCAGTCCAGCCACCGAACGCCTTCTGGGCCGACCGCCGGAGGCCTTGGCAGGCCTCCCGATCACCGAGATCGAATGTGCCCTCTCCGACGTGTTCTTCTGGGAAGAGGTGCGTGCCGGCGGCGTCACCGACGAACAGACCATGGAAGGCCTCTACCGGCGCGTCGATGGCAAGCTGTTCGAAGCCCGCAAGACCGTCCGCCGCCTGCCCGAGGGCATCCTGGTGTGCGCCACCGACGTGGGCGCCCAGCGCCGCACCGAGGACGAGCTTGCCGAAATGAGCTCACGCCTGCGGGCGACCCTCGAAGCCACCGCCGACGGCATCCTGGTGCTCGACGGCGACGGACGCATTGTCAACATGAACCGCCGCCTTGCCGGCCTGTGGGGGCTGCCCGAAGAACTCCTGGCCCGCCACGAGGACGAGGCCATCATCGAGCACCTGATCGACGCCGTCGAAGATCCGGACGCCCTGCGCGCCCTGCTCACCACCCATAGCCAGGATCTGAGCGAGACCTTCGACACCCTGCCGCTGCTTGACGGGCGAGTCTTCGAGGCCAGCTCCCGCCCCGCCCGCCACGACGACGAGGTGATCGGCCGGGTGTTCTGCATCACCGACGTCACCGAGCGTCACAAGGCCGAGCAGGCCCTCATCGCCGCCCGCGACGCCGCCACCTCCGCCAGCAAGGCCAAGAGCGACTTCCTGGCCATGATGTCCCACGAGATCCGCACCCCGATGAACGGCATCATCGGCATGGCGCAGCTGCTGCGCATGACGCCGCAGACCGACGATCAGCGCGATTACATCGCCACCATCCTGTCGAGCAGCGAAGCCCTGCTGTCTATCATCAACGACATCCTCGACTACTCGAAGATCGAGGCCCGCAAGCTCAACCTCGAAAAGATCAGCTTCGACCTGCGCCAGATCGTCAGCGACGTGGACAAGCTGTTCCGACCAAAGGCGGCCGACCAGGGTCTGACCTTCACCACCGCCGTCGCGGGGGATGTACCCCATGCCTTGATGGGCGATCCGATCAGGGTCCGCCAGATCCTCGTCAACCTCGTCTCCAACGCTTTCAAGTTCACCGCAAACGGCCGCATCGAGGTGATGGTGGGCGTGGGCAACCGCGAAGGCGGGCGCGTCGAACTGAAGGTCAGTGTTTCCGATACCGGCATCGGTATCGCGCCCGAAAAATGCCGGACCATCTTCACCCCGTTCGAGCAGGCCGACATGTCGACCACCCGACGCTACGGCGGCACCGGCCTGGGCCTGTCCATCTGCCGCATGCTGTGCGACCTGATGGATGGCGAGATCGGCGTGGAGAGCAAGGAAGGCATCGGATCCAGATTCTGGTTCACGCTCCAGCTCGAGAGCAGCGCGACAGAAGCCCAGACGGGCAGTACCACTGCCGCGCGCCCCATCCTGCGCCAAGGCACGCGCATCCTGGTGGCCGAGGACAACCCGATCAACTGCACCGTGATCGCCCGGATGCTCGAACACTTCGGCGCCCAGGACATCAGCTTTGCGGCCAACGGCGAGGACGCCCTCGCCCGCTGTGCCGAACGCAGCTTCGACCTGATCTTCATGGACGCACGCATGCCACGGATGGACGGCCTCACCGCCACCCGGGCGCTGCGGGACGCCGGCAACAGCACCTACATCATCGGGGTGAGCGCCGACGCGATGAACGAGGAGCGCGACGCAGCCCTCGCCGCCGGCATGGACGACTACCTGCCCAAGCCGATCAGCCAGGTCGCCCTGGCGACAGTGATCGAGGGCTGGCGCCAGCGGCTGGTGGCCATGCGCCAGCTCGAACAGCAACGCGACGGCGACAAAATGTAAGCACCTGCCCACCGTCGGCCCTGACGCCGCGGGCAAATCCACCGTACAGGCACAGATCCGCTTACAAATCTCCGCCGGGGCAGCGCGCATCGCCCGCTATTCTTGGCTCATCCAGGCCATGGGCCTGTGGCCCGAGGAGAGACAAAATGCGCAACATCCGTCAGATCATCGCCGCCGCCGTGCTCGGCAGCCTGGGTTTCGGCATCGCCCTGCCCGCCAGCGCCCATGGAGACCGCGGCTGGGGCGACCGCGGCTGGGGCGAACGCGGCTGGGGCGAACGCCACCATCATCACCCGCGCCACCACAAGCACTTTCGGGGTGGCTACGCCTACGCGCCGGCACCGGTCTACATGGCCCCGCCGCCGATGGTCATCGAGCGGCCCGTTGTGTACCGGCCCGCGCCCGTGTATGCCTACCCGACCGCACCGGCCATCACCATCGGCCTGCCGCCGGTCGTCATCCCCCTGCGCTGAGACGCGCCCGGCGCCGCACCGGGCCGCGCGTCGGCACATAGGTGGGCGGTTTGAAAGCCAGCAGCTGGGCGGTCACGTCATCCGGTAGCACCGGGCGAAAGCTCGCCGCCACACAGCTGATCTGCGCCTGGGTGAGCTCCTCGATGTAGCCGCGCATGATCGTCACGACGCCTTCGCTGCCCGCCTCCATCAGCAGCGCGGTCCGCTCCTCGACTTCCGCCAGATCGGCCGCATAGAAGGTTTCGTCCACTTGCTGGATCTGTCTGCGCGCGTAGCTTTCGATAAGCCCGATGGACAGGCGGAAGGTCAGGAACTGCATTCGCTGGGCCAGATCCACCTGAGCCAGCCACACGCGCCCCAACATTTCTGCGACCGGCAGCGAACACGAGGCGGGGGAAATCGGCAGGGAGGGTGTTGGCAGCATGGTCGGAATCTCGAGGAGCGGTCGGGCAGACCAAATTCTTTTCTAGCCTAGCGGCGGGCAGAGTCAAGCAGCCACGCGGCCCGCTCGCGCAGTCGGCGGGCCCAGTCTGCGTTGAGTCCCGCCGCAGCGGACAGGCTGGCAAGCTCGGCCGCGTCGGGGCGATGGGCGGTGTGGGCCGCCCACAGCCGGGCGAGGGTCAGGCCGGGGGCCGGGCGCTCGACCAGTTCGAGCCCATCGCCGGCGCTGAGCGTGCCTTCCTGCAGCACGCGGAAATACCATCCGGTACAACCCAGGTCGGCGATCAGCCGGGACATGGGGTCGTATTCAAGGCGGTGGCTGATCTTCCAGCAGGGCTGACGCGGCTGACTCACCTGCAGGCGACAGCTGCCGGCGGCATAGATGTCGCCGATGCACACATTGGCCTCGGTGAGGCCAATGCCCGAGAGGTTCTCGCCCAGCACGCCGGGCACGAGACTCGCCGCGATGGCCGGCACCCGTGCCGCCAGCAGCGGGTAGTGTTCGGCCGGGTAGTAATGCACCGCCTTTTCTGGGCCACCATGAACGCGCCGGTCACCCTGCATGTCACCGGCCAGCCCGTTCAGGCCGATGGCTACCGGACCGCTCACCGGCGTCTTGAACATGCCCGTCTGCTGCCCCTCAGGGGGCAGAGCGCGCAGGGTTCCGACATAAACTGATCTTATCGGCACATTCATCTTGCTGAAATATTTGGCCACAAAATCAAACGTCCCCCATTGTGCGCGTGCGCGCCCGCCTGTCAAGCCGGCCAAAGCCACGCCGCACCTCTCACGCCAGACGAATCGCCGTGCGCGGCCCGCACCAGACGGGTCGACACCGCATCGGAAAACACGTGGGGCAACCAGCGCAGGGGAACTTCATCATAAAGCGCATCAATGTTCGAGAGCCCGCCACCGAGCACGATCACATCGGGATCGAGCAGGTTGATGACCCCCGCCAGGGACCGCGCCAGCCGGTCGGCGTAGCGCGTCAGGGTCGCCGCGCAATTCGTCTCGCCTGCCGTCGCACCGGCAACGATCTCCGCGGGCGTCAGCACCGCGCCGCCCATGCGCAGATGATCCGCTGCCAGCCCGGGGCCCGAAAGGTAGGTTTCCACACAGCCCGCGCGCCCACAGTAACAGCCGGGCAGCGGCAGATCGGCCCCTTCCGGCAGGGGCAGCGGGTTGTGGCCCCACTCGCCGGCGATGGCGTCGGGACCTTCCAGCACCCGACCGTCCACCACGATGCCACCGCCCACGCCGGTGCCGATGATGACCCCGAAGACCACGGCCGCCCCCGCTGCCGCACCGTCCGACGCCTCTGACAGCGCAAAGCAGTTGGCGTCGTTGGCGAGGCGCACCGGCCGCTCCAGCAGGGTTTGAAGATCGCCCTGCAGGGGCTTTCCGATCAGGCAGGTGGAGTTGGCGTTCTTGACCAGCCCGGTGCGCCGCGACAGCGCCCCCGGCATCCCCACGCCCACGCTGCCGCGTCTATCCAGCTCCACCTCGACCGCCGCCACCAGCCCGGCCACCGCCGCAAGTGTCGCCGGATAGTCGCCCTGGGGCGTCGCCACCCGGCGCCGGGCGAGCACCTCGCCGCCTTCGCCGAGGGCGATGATTTCGATCTTGGTGCCGCCGAGGTCGATGCCGATGCGCATGGTGCCGCTGTCCGGTAGAAAGGATGGCCGGATGATAAGCCCCGTGCACGGGCGCGCGGGCTGGCATATTCTTGAGGGCAAGGACAAACCTCCACCCACCGCACCATGCCCCACGAAGCCGACCTCCCGGAAATCCGGCAGATCTTCCTGAGCGCCACCGCCCAGGACTGCAAGATCTACCGGGAAGCCGTGCGCGACTTCATCCACGACAACATCGAGCACGCCAAGGTCTTCCTCCAGGAGAACTGGGCGGAAGGCGGCAATTTCGTCGAACCGGTGTGCAAGAAAAAGGTGGACGACTGCGACGCCTACATGGGGCTGTTCGGTTTCCGCTACGGCTGGACGCCGCCGCTGCAGCGCAGCTCCATCACCGAGCTGGAGTTCCGCTGGGCGGTGGATCGCTGGCGCGAAGGCGAGGCGCCGATCTTCGTGCTGCGCCCGCGCCCCGGCACCGAGGCCGAGCAGCACCTGCAGGCGCAGGCCGCGCGCTTCCACGACAAGCAGCCGCCCGCCGAAGCCGAAGCCGACCGGGCCGCCCAGCGCGCCTTTCTCGCCAGCGTCGACCAATGGGCCTCCAACGGGCGCATCCAGGTTTTCTACGACGACCAGCGGCAACTGGAGGCCCGCGCCGCCTTCTGCATCGCCAACTGGGATCTCAACGTCCTGCGCAAGGCCCGCCGCGGGCGCTACCAGGCGGCGGGCGACATCGACCGGGGCGAGCTCGGGCGCATCGGGCGCAAGGCCCAGATCGACGCCCTCCAGGACGCCCTGAACGCCCTGCGCGACCGCCGCACCGAGCGGGCCGCGGCCTTCCTCATCCACGGCCCCGAGAACCACGGCCAGCTGGAGTTCATCGAGTTCCTGCGCGAATGGCACGACGAGTGGGACGGCATGGACATCCGCAGCGGCCAGGCCGACGAACCCGACAGCGCCGAATCCCTGATCTGCTGGACCTGCAGCCAGCTGGGCGAGCCCCTGCTGGGCGAACCGACCATCGACGCCCTGGCCGGCCTGCTGGCGACCCGGCTGGCCAGCCGCTCGGTGGTGCTGATCCTGCGCACCGCCGGGCGCGAGGCCACCCGCCTGGCCCTGTTCCAGCAGCGCTTCTGGCAGCCCCTGCACTCCGCCCTGACCGCCCGCCAGCCCGGCGGACGGGGCCGGCTTTACTGCTTCGTCGCCGACCACGCCCCGCTCGCCGAGCCGCCGCCCGCCGGCTTCCGCACCCTCGACCTGGACGCCGACGACGTGGACTACCGCCAGATCCTCGCCCTTCCGCCCCTCACCCGCCTGACGGCCGGCCAGGTGCGCAACTGGCTCAGCGACATCCGCAAGAGCGCGGGTGTCCGCCTGGACGAAGACGAGCGCGACGCCATCGCCACCTACGCCACCACACCCGACGGCAACCCGCCCGACGTATACAACCGCCTGAACCTGCACGGCTTCTGGAGCCGCGCCCGCTGAGGACCGCCACCGTGCCCGACACTCCCGCCTATGCCGAATTCACTGGCACCCGCGCCACCCATTACGTGGCCGCGCCCCACACCGCCACCATCGTCAACCTGGCCATCCGCCTCGGCCGACCGCTGCTGGTCGAAGGCGAGGCCGGCTGCGGCAAGACCTGCCTCGCCAGCGCCATCGCCGAAGAGCTGGGCGTCGGACTCACGGTAATGACCGTCAAGAGCACCAGCCAGGCCAAGGATCTGCTCTACCGCTTCGACGCCCTGCGCCGCCTGCAGGACGCCCAGGACCCGAAGAACACCGACGCCCGTCAGGTGCACCCCTACATCGACCTGGAACCCCTCGGCCACGCCATCCACAAAGGCCAGCCCCAGGTGGTGCTGATCGACGAGGTGGACAAGGCTGACATCGATTTCCCCAACGATCTGCTCGACGTGCTCGACCGCTTCAAGTTCGACATCGAAGACCTGCCCCGCGCCGAGGACGACGCCTGCCGCGCAGCCCGCGGCTTTGGCCGCAACGTCGCCGGCCCGGAGGGCGGCGTGCGGCCCCTCGTGCTCATCACCAGCAACCGCGAAAAGCAGCTCCCCGAACCCTTCCTGCGTCGCTGCCTCTACGTGCAGCTGGATTTCCCCGCCAGCGATCCGGCCATGCTCGCCGAGATCGTCCGCAAGAACCTCGCCGCCCGGGCCGAGACCATCAGCGACGAACTCATCACCGGCGCCGTCGAGCGCCTGTGCCGCATCCGCGAGCGCGGCCGCGAGCTGGGCATGCAGAAGCTCCCCGCCACCTCCGAGCTCGTCGACTGGGTACGCGTGCTCCACTGGCAGGGCCGCAAGGCCGAGGCCGTGTCGGTGGACGCCCTCAACGCGGTGGATCAAGCCGTGCTGTTCAAGATCCGCCAGGACATCGAACGCTACCGCGCCCGCACCGACGACGAGGCCGGGCGGTGACCCACTCCCTGCCGCCCCTGCTGCTGGGGCTGTTCCGCGAGCTCAAGGCCAACGGCGTGCCGGTGGGCGTTCGCGACTACCTGGACGGCATCGAGGCCCTGCGCCTGGGCTTCGGTCAGGATGGCCGCGCCGCCCTGCGCGACCTCGCCATTGCCCTGTGGGGCCGCAGCGACGAAGAGCGCCGCGTCATCAACCGCTGGTTCGACGTACTACCAACGCCCGACGACGCCCTCGCCGCCGTCCTCGACGAGCAGCTCGACCGCCTCGACACCCCTGCACCCACCCCCACCGGAACGGCCCCGACCAAAGTCACCCGGCCCCCGGCCCAGCCCGGCACCGGCACCACGCCAGCCCCCGCAACCGGCATCTCCCCCGAAGCCACCGCCACCCAGGCCGAACGCGCCCGGGTCTCCTTCGCCGCCGCCCGCGAAGGCAGCGGTCTGCCCATCCCGCGCCTCGCCAGCGCGCCGGCCATCGACGAGGACTACGTCCTCGCCCCCCAGCCCCTCATCAGCCCGCGGGATATGGCCGTGCTGTGGCGACGCTACCGGCGCAGCACCCGCCATGGCCCGCGCACCGAGATGGACCTCGCCGCCACCCTGCGCGAACGCTGCCGCCGCGGCCTGCTGTGCCAGCCGGTCTGCCGCCCCCGCCGCAGCAACAGCGCCCGGCTGCTGATCCTCGCCGACGCCAGCCCCAGCATGGACCCCTGGCGCCCCTTCCTCGCCACCCTGGCCGAATCCCTGCCCTTGGGCCGGCTGGCCCGGGCCGAGGTGCGCTACTTCAGCAACCAGCCGCGCCGACAGCTCTACGCCACCCCCGCCCTCACCGAGCCCGAAGCCCGCGACGACGTGTTGCGTCGCCACGCCGGCGCCGCGCTGTTGGTGGTGAGCGACGCCGGCAGCGCCCGGGGCGCCCTCAACCGTCGCCGCGCCCTGCAGACGGCCGATTTTCTCGGTGAAGCCCGGCGCATCTTCCCCGCCGCCGTGTGGCTCAACCCCATGCCCCGGCGGCGCTGGGCTGGCACCACCGCCGGCCTCATCGCCGACGGCCCGGTGCCCATGCTGCCGGTGGACGCCCCGCACCTGCTGCGCGCCATCGACATACTGCGCGGCAACAAATAAACCGCCATGCCCTATCCCGCCGCCCTCGGCCAACGCCCGCTGGAAACCCACGAAGCCTACGCGGCGCTGGAACAGTACGTGGCCGACTACGGCCGCGACCCGCTGCTGCTGCTCTTGCACGCGGCGGTGCCCGAAACCCTGCGGCCGGATCTGCTCAACCTGATCCGGGTGAACTTCCTCGCTGCCCACGGGCCCGACCCCAGCCTCGAGGCCGACGTGCTGTTCTCGCCCCTCGCCACCGCCCTGGGCGGCGGCTACTACCGCATCGACGCCCAGGTGCGCTGGCACTGCCTGGTGATGCTGCGCTCCCTCTACCGCCACGACCCGCGCCCGCGCATCCGGCGCATCGCCGAACTGCTGTGGCGCTACGTGGAAGCCCGCGAGCACCAGGCCAGCCGCGCCGCCGACCCGCAGCTGGCCGAGTTCCTCGACGTCCAGCGCTGGGTCGCCCTGGCCTTCCTCGAGCCCGCCAGCGCCGCCCACGCCTTCGCCGACGCCCTGCGCCAGACCCACGCCGACGGCAGCACCGTGGCCCTGCGCCTGGGCGGCCTCGCCGCCGCCATCGAACTCCCCCTCGCTGGCCAGCCCGAGCTCCTCGCCTACGCCCGCGGCCTCGACGCCCTCGCCAGTGGCAACGACGCAGAAGCCGAGCGCCTGCTGGGCGCGCTGGGTAGCGACGAGATCCGGGTGGGCGACATCGTGCTGAAGTCGCCGGAGGCGGTGCTGGCGGATTACCGGGCCACCGGGGCAACGACGGGCGAGCAGGCAAGCGGCGGCAAAGCGCGGCGGACGTGTCTGGTGATCCAGCCCGTCGGCACCTGGACCGACCCCGACAACGGCCGCGTCGTAGACCTCGATGCCGCTTATCGAGTGATCCGCGAAATGGCCACCGACGCCGGCCTTGACTGCGTCCGCGCTGACCTCCTCGCCCTCGTCTTCAGCGCCAACGCGCAATGGCCTGATCTGCTCCGCAACATCCTGAGCGCCGACGTGGTGATCTGCGACCTGAGCACCAGAGATGTCGCAGTGCACTATCTGACGGGTGTCTGCTTCGCGCTGGCGGCCCACAAGGTGTCGCTCATCGCCGAAGCACAGGCGTCGGCGTGGCAGCCGCCTGCGTTGTTCGGCAGCGTGATCCGGTATTCGACCTCGGGACATCAGGAATTCGCGCCGGGCATCCAGAAGGCCCTGAGCGAACCGGAGTCGACGGATCTGGGCCACCACAACCCGATCCTGTGGGCGCTGGCCATGCCGCCGAGCAACGTGGAACGCCCGCCCTTCCTTGCCCCCGACGAGAAGGCCGCCGCGCCGGATTCGCTCCCACCCGATTCACCGGGCGACCTCACTACCGTCTGCCCGGTGCTCCAGGGCATGGGCCTCAGGACCGATCCCATCACCGGCCGCAGCCTTGATCTGGACCAGTCGTACGCGGTGATTGCAGCCGCGGTGACGGCAGTCGGTTTCGAAAGCGTCCGGCCGGACATCACCCCAGCCGAACTGCCCAGCGGCGCCCTCGACCTTATCCTGCGCGCCCCTCTCGCCATCGTCGACCTCTCCCTCGGCCTGCCCGACGTGCTGCTCCAGCTCGGCCTGCGCCACGGCCTGCGGCCGGGCCGCACCCTGCTCCTCGCCGAAGAGGGCTACCGCACTCCGCCGGAACTCGCCTCGCTGCGCATCCTGCGCTATCGGCATGGCGGCAACCACTTGGACAGCGCCGAAGCCCAGCGCCTGCAATCCGAAATCACCCACTGGCTCAAGGAAGCCATGGCTACCCCCGCCGTGGACAGCCCCGTCTACGCCACCCTCCCCAACCTGCGCCCACCCGTGCGTCGCCCGGCAGCGCCCGAACCGGAAACCCTCGCCCAAGACCCCGTCCCGCCCCAGCCTCGGCCCCGGATGTTCATCTCCTACGTTCACGAATACCGCCAGTACGCCGCCCCCCTCGCCCGGGCCCTGCGCGACGAGGGTATCGACGTGGCCTGGGACATGGACCTCAAGGCCGGCGACAACTGGCAGGAAAGGCTCACCGCGATGCTCGACGAGGCCGACGCGCTGGTGGCCGTGGCCGGCACACTCACCACCGGCCGGCCCTACCCGCTGGCCGAGATCGAGCGGGCGAGGCAGCAGGGCAAGCGCCTGTTCCCGGTGCTCGTCGATCCGATCAAGGAACCCGCCACGCTGCTCGAAAGCTGGGCGGCGAACACCGATGACAGCGGCTACGTCCGGTGGCTGGCCACCGTGTCCGAGGCCGAACGCCCGGCCGCCATCGCCGACACCGCCAGGCGCATCGCCGAAGCCATCTCGCTGAGCGCCGCGCCCGCCGAAGGGGCTGAAGCCGCGGAGGCGGCGCAGTCGGAAGAGGCGGCGCCCATCCCCACCGCCACCTGGGAGCTCACCATCCGCCAGCGGGGCGAAGGCGGGCTGCAATTCATCCTGCTGACCGACGGGAAGCGCATCGAGGCCACCGTGCACCTGCAGCGCACGCTGGTGGACAAACTGGTGCTCGAACTCCTCGCCGACACCCACGTGCGCCCCGACGCCGTGAAAGCGCTCCGCCAGCTGGTGCTGCCCCGGGAGTTCGCGTCGCTGACCGTACCTGCCCGCTACCACCTCACCCTCGGCCCCGACACCGCCGCGCTGCCCTGGGAATTGATCTTCCACCAGCCGGACGACCCCTTCGCTCACCTCGGCCCGTGCAACGTGCTGCGCCACCTGGACGGCCTGCACGCGGCCGGGCTGCGCCAGTCCGCCGGCTTCCAGGCGCTGCTGATCGGCAACCCGCAAACTGCCCGCTCGCTCCCCGGGTACGAGGACGGCCTGCCGCCGCTGCACGGCGTGCGGTACGAGATCACCACCGTGGCCCAATCGCTGCAGAACGCCGGATTCGCGGTCAGCGTCGGCATGGAGGAGAACGCCTCGTCCGTGATGAGCCGGCTCTTTGCTCAGGATTACCGCGTGCTCCTGATCAGCGGCACCTCGGTGCACGAGCACCCGGTGGGCGAAAAGCGGGTGAGCGGCTTTGTGCTGAGCGACGGGGTCTTTCTCACCGCCATGGAGCTGCGCCAGATGCGCATCCTGCCTGAGGTAGTCTTCCTCAACGGCTGCCACACCGGCCGCCGGACGACAAACGCCGACGACGGCTCGCCCCAGGACATGGTGCTCGAGCTCCTCAAGGCCGGCGTGAAGGTGGTGGTCGCCCCCGGCTGGGCGGTGGACGACATGGGCGCGGCGACCTTCTCCGAAGCCTTTTTCGCTGCGCTGTCGGAAGGTCACCGCTTCGAGGACGCGGTGGACGCCGCCCGCGGCGCGAGCTTCAAGGCCACGCCCGATCTCACCACCTGGGCCGCCTACCAGGCCTGGGGCGACCCGGACTACCGGCTGCTCCCACCGCCCCCGTCCGAAGCCGCCTGACCCGCCGCCCGATACTTCTGCCAGCCGCTCCAGCTATAGAACACCAGCCCGATCCAGATCAGCGCGAAGGTGGCGAGGCGGGCCGGGGGCAGATCCTCGCCGAACAGCCACACGGCGGTGACCAGCTGCATCGTCGGGTTGATGTACATGAGCATACCCACGGTGGCGAGGTTGAGGCGCTGGGTGGCCGCCGCAAACAGCATCAGCGGCAGCGCCGTCAGCACCCCGGACATCGCCAGCAGGAACAGCGTGATGCCGTCGTGACCGGCAAACACCCCGTGGCCGTGGGCGCCCTGCCACAGGGCGTACAGCCCCACCAGCGGCAGCATGGTGAGCGTTTCGAGCCACAGGCCGGAGATCGCATCCACCGGCACCTGCTTTCGCACCAGCCCGTACAGCCCGAAGGTGCCCCCCAGGAACAGCGACACCCACGGCAGGCTGCCCAGCGCGGCAAACTCGTTGCCCACCGCCGCCACCGCCAGCCCCACGGCCAGCCACTCCTTGGGGTTGAGGCGCTCCTTGAGCACCAGCATGCCCAGCATCACATTGACCAGCGGGGTCAGGAAGTAACCCAGGCTCGCGGCGATCACCAGGCGCTGGTCCACCGCCCACAGAAAGCCCAGCCAGTTGGACCCCACCAGCAGCGCCGCCAGCGCCAGCCGCGGCACCGCACCGGGATGCCGGGCCGCCGCGCCGAGCCGGCGCCAGCCCCGGTTGGCGGTGAGGATCAGGCTCACGAACAGGCACGCCCACAGGGCGCGGTTGCACAGCACGTCGGCCGGGCTCACGTGGCCCAGCTGGCGGAAGAACAGCGGAAAGAAACCCCAGATGCCATACGCACCGAGGCCAAAGCCGATGCCGGCGAGGGTTCTGCCTTTTTCCACGACGGGAATCCGGAGAGAATTCGGAGCCGCACGATAGCACTCGGCGCCAGCAATGACCGTTCGGGTTTTCCCACGCGCTACAATGGGGACATTCCACTGCAAGGACGGCCCATCATGCTGATTATCTTCAAATCCTCCGCCAGCGGCGACGTGATCATGTTTGAGAAGAACGGCAAGGAAATGCTCGCCGTCCTCGACAAGGATCCGGCCGACCCCAAGGGCATCATCACCGTCGAACAGCTCCCCGCCGCCATCGCAACGCTGAAGGCTGCCATCGACGCCGACAAGGCGCGCAAAGCCGAGCAGCCCGAAGCCGACAAGGACGACGAACCCAAGACCCCCGGCGGCGCGGTCAGCTTCTTTCAGCGCGCGGTGCCGCTCCTCGAACTGCTCGAACGATCGCTGAAAGACAAGGTGCCCGTCACCTGGGGCGTCTGAGCGGGCCGGAGCCCGGCGGCCATGACTCAACGCGACATCGACCTCGCCCTCGACGTGGTGCGCGAGCACCTGCCCGACCTGGGCATCCCCCGGCGCCTGTGCACCCGTCGCCTGTCACCGGCGGGCCGGGTGCTCGGCCAGTATCGGTGGCACTCCGACACCCTGCGGCTCAACCCGCGCTACCTCGCCCGCCTGTCGGACGACGACGCACTGGATCTGCTCGACACCCTCATCCACGAACTCCTCCACAAGGCCTCGCCCCTGTGGAAACAGCTGCGCGACAGCTTCCGCCCGCACCCCGAAATCTGGATGCGCGCCGAATCCCTCGCCACCCAGCTCGGCCCCACCTTCCTCGCCCGGCGCCGGACGATGGAGGCACGTGCCTGACCGACCCCCGACCAGCCGGATTTCCGGCTTGTTGATTTCCCCTGCCCCCGTGGCTAACATCGATTGGTGCAGCCAGTGTCGGCGCGCGTCTTTCATCGAGGTTTGGATGTTGGAGCTTGCAGTAATCCGATAACCCGATCCCTGCTCCCGCAGGCGCATTCAGGTTATCGCGATCAAAAACGTTTGGCATGCCACCGGCTGGTGGCTTGCCGTTTCTGTTCGTTCAGATTACTGCCAATGGTTGTCCAACATGACCACTTCCAAGCCGAAGCAGGCGCTCGCGCGCACGCCTGCCAATCCGTCCCCCACGTCTCATCCAGACGAAGCCGTCGCCAGAGTCACGGCGGTCGATCGCGACCAATACATCGTCAGGCACGCCGAGCACGAAGTGCCTGCAAGGCTCACCGGCCGGGCCGTCCATTCCGCCGAATCCCCGGTGGCGATGCCCTGCGTCGGCGACTGGGTGAGCATCCGCTATCACGACGCCGGCACCCGTGCGAGCATCCTCGACATCGAGCCGCGCACGTCGTTTCTGCGACGGCGCCGCCCTGGTGGCAACGCGGCGTACCAGATGATTGCGGCCAACATCGACGTGGCCTTCATCGTTCAGTCGTGCCACTTCGATTTCAACGTGCGACGACTCGAGCGCTATCTCGTCATGACGCGCGACGGGCATATCGAGCCGGTCATCCTGCTCACCAAGACCGATCTGATCGGACCTGAGGCGCTGGACGACTTGCTCGCGCGCATCCGCCGTGCAGGCATCGTCGCCCGCGTCATCCCCGTCAGCAAGGTCAGCGGGCAGGGCGTTGAGGTGGTCCGCGCGCTGATCGAGCCCGGAAAGACATACTGCCTTCTCGGCTCATCCGGCGTCGGCAAGACGACCCTCGTCAATGGCCTGATCGGCAGATCCGACCTTGCCACCGGCGGGGTGAGTCACACCGGCGAGGGCCGCCACACGACCACCCGGCGTCAGCTCATCGCGCTCGAGAACGGCGGGCTGTTGATCGACATGCCGGGCATGCGCGAGCTGGGCTTGCTCGAAGCCGACGAAGGCCTCGACGCCAGTTTTTCCGATGTCGAGGCCTATTCATCGCGCTGTCGCTTCGCCAACTGCACGCACACCAGCGAGCCGGGCTGCGCCATTCAGCAGGCCGTCGCCCAGGGTGCGCTGGACCCGGCACATCTGCAGAACTACCAGAAGCTCAAGAAGGAATCCGGGTTTCATGGCATGTCGCAGCCAGAAAAGCGCAAGAAGGATCGGGCGTTCGGAAAGATCGTGCGGGCCTCGACGAAAGCCAAGGGGAAACGGAACGAGTATTAGCCATCAGTCCATTGGCCAGGTGTTCCCGGCACGCCGGGAACACCTCCTGTCGCGGGCGCAGACCTAAGCGTCCGCAATCGCCGCGCCGTTCGCCACCACCAGCGCAAACGCATCCGACAGCCCGGCCAGGTTGCCGCGCTGGATCTCGGCCGCCGGCACCACACCGCCATCGGGCGACGGCAGAGCGCGGGTTGCGGTGGCCGACGCCGGCACGCACACCGGCCAACCCAGGTTCACCGCGCCGCGGGCAGTGGAATTGACGCAGTTGTGGGTCATGAAGCCGCAGATCACCAGTTGACGCTTGTCACCCAGCGCGGTGAGCTGCGCCTCCAGATCGGTGCCGATGAAGCCGTTGGCGTGGCGCTTCACCACCCGCCCTTCTCCCGCCACCGGCGCCACCTGGCTGGCAATCGCGCCGCTCTCGCCATCCACGTCGAAGGGCGATCCGGGGCCGGCGTCGTGCTGAATGTGGATCACCGGAGCACCGACGGCCCGCGCCCGGGCCAGCAGCGTCGCGCACTCGTCCAGCGCCGCCTCGATGCCGTCGAGCTTCATCAGGCCACCCAGGTAGGTATTCTGGGCATCGACGATGATGAGCACCGACTGGGACAGGGGCGCCGGTGCGGCGGGTTTGCCCATCAGCTGGCGCAGGGTGAAGGCTTCGGTCATGACGTGTCTCCTTGTGTGGGTTGGGATGGCTGCAGCTTAGGCCCGGCCAATCCCTGCGTAAATGCACACGATTGCCAGTCGTTCCTGCAAAATTGCAGCACCCAACCCGGAGCCCCATCCATGAACTGGGACGACCTGCGCTTTCTCGTGGTGATCGGCCGCGAAGGCACCCTGGCCGGCGCCGCGCGGTGCCTGAAGGTGGATCAGACCACCGTCGCCCGCCGCCTCCGGGCACTGGAAGACGCCCTCGGCACGCCGCTCTTCGAGCGCAGCGACGGCCGCTGGCAACCCACCGCCACCGGCGCCCGAGTGCTGGAACGCGCCCAGCGCATCGAGGAGGACGTGGCCGGCCTCACTCGCATCGCAGACGCCGGCCGGCCCGGCATCCACGGCACGGTGCGCATCACCTCGGTGGCGGCAATCATCGCCGACTGGCTGGTGCCGCGCCTGCCTGAGCTGTACGCCCGCCATCCGGGGCTCGACGTGGCGCTGGTGGGCAGCAACGACAACCTCAACGTAGCCCGCCGCGAGGCCGACATCGCCATCCGCCTGGCCCGTCCCGACACCGGCGATTTCCTGATCCGCAAGCTCGTCGACGTGGGTTTCGCGGTTTATGCGCCCACCTTGGGCGCGCCCCCGGACGCCTGGGTGTGCTACGACGAAGAGCTTGCCCACACCCCCGAAATGCGCTGGCTCACGCCCCGGATCGCCGACAGCCGCGTGCGGCTACGCAGCAACGGCGTGGACGCCCTCACCCGCGCAGTGGCCGCCGGCATCGGCCAGGGCGTGCTGCCCAGCTACATCGCCGACGTCACCCCTGGCCTCATCCGCCAGAGCGGCCCGGCGCCGGTGGTGACGCGGGAGCTGTGGCTGCTGATCCACCCGGATGCCAAGCAGCAGCCGCGGGTGGCGGCGGTGGCGGATTGGTTGGTGGAGGCGTTTGCCGAAAGCCGGAGCACCTTTCTGGGGGCGCTGTAAATCCGCTTCCTGCTTCCGCAAGTTTCTCCCCAGGCGAGTGCCTTCGTTTAGCGGGGCTCGGCCGGGTCCCGGCCAAGCCCTACAAACCGCAGCCCCCCGACACTCACCCCTCGAAATACGGCAACAAGGCCTTCGCCGCCTCGATCCGGTGATCCGCGCTCGCCCCCGGATCGTTCATTACCGCCAGCAGGAAACTCTTCGGATCGACAAACCCGCTCCCCACCGCCAGCCCGATATGCGGCGCAGAACCGGGGACGACGGGCGGCTCCATCACCAGCCCCGCCACCGCCCCCACCGTGGCGGGCACCACCGGGCCGCCGGGCGCCAGCATGGTCATGACGCGACGGAAATCCGCCGCAGAGATCGACTTGAAGCCGGCCAGCAGATCGGCCTGACGCTCGGGGCTGGGGGCCATGTCGAGCCAGGTCTCGCCGGCGAACATGCCGCCCATGGCTGGATCGATGAAGGCCGTCCAGCGGCCATCGCCCGCCGCCTGGGCCGGGGCGAGGGGCGCCAGCCGGGCCGCGGCGGACGGCAACAGGCTCACCAGCGCCGCCGACACCTCGGCCAGGAAGCGCCCCTGCAGGCCGGCGAGGAAAGCCTCGGCCCGCTCCAGCGGCACCGGATCGGCCAGCGAGAACCACACCCGGTAGCCCGCGTCGCCCGCCACCGACACCGCCGGCGCGGGCAGCTCGAGTTCGTTCACCACGCCTTCGCACAGCGCCGCCACCGACGCCCAGCCCGCCGCGGGGGCGATGCCGATCACCATCGTCCATACCCGCGCGTCCGGGCTCACCAGATCGAGGGCGAAGCCCGTCTCGGGCAGCGGGTCGGGCAGATCCTGCCCCGGGCGGCCAAACAGGCGCTGCAGTTCGGCAATCAGGGAATGCATCTTCATCCTCCTTCAACGACTCATCGACGGAGCGCAATTTACAAGCGCGCCCCGGGCTTGCAAAGGCCGCCGGCCGCATTCGCCCGCCGCATGCAAAGCATGCCGACGAATCGTTTGAAGCCTCGCCGGCGGGCCCCTAACATCGCTCACACCACTCGACACCCGGGCAGCCACCTTGGACACGAACACGCCGATCTCATTCACCGCCAGCGACGGCTACCTGCTCCGCGGCTTCTGCTGGCGCCACGCGGATGGCGACACCCGCCGGCCGGTGGTCATCATCAACCCGGCCACCTCGGTGCGCTGCCGCTATTACGCGCGCTTCGCGGCCTTTCTGCACCGCCACGGCTTTGACGTGTTGAGCTACGACTACCGGGGCATCGGCGAATCCCGCCCGGCGCGGATGCGCCACTTCGAGGCCGGCTGGATCGACTGGGGCCGGCTCGACTTCGAAGCCGCGCTGCAGTACGCCTTTGCCCGCTTCCCTGGCCAGCCGGTGCAGGTGGTGGCCCACAGCGTCGGCGGCTTCCTGATCGGGCTGGCCGAATCCAGCCACCGGGTGTCGCGGGTGTTCACGATGGGCGCCCAGTACGCCTACTGGCGCGACTACGCCCCCACCCGCCGGGCCGGGCTGCTGCTCAAGTGGCACGTGGCCATGCCGGCCCTCACCGCCGTGTTCGGCTACTTTCCCGGCAGCCGGCTGGGCTGGCTGGAGGACACGCCGAAGGGCGTGGTGCGCGACTGGACCGCCCGCCACCCGCGCTTCGAGGACACCTGGCGCCGCGGCCCCCGCGTGCTGCCGGATAGCGAGCGCGACGAACTGGTGCGCCGCTTTGCCGCCGTGCGCGCCGACACCCTTGCCGTCAGCGTGTCCGACGACGAGTTCGGCACCACCTCGGCCATCCAGCGCCTGCTCGGCTACTACCAGCGCTGCCCGCGCACCCACCTGCACCTGCGCCCGGACGCCATCGGCCAGACGGCCATCGGCCACTTCGCGTTCTTCCACAGCCGCTTCGAGCACGACCTGTGGAAGATCCCCCTCGAATGGCTCCGCCACGGCCGCCTGCCACCGACGTCGAAAGGCGAGGTAGTGGGTGAATGGGGAGGGGGTAACGGGTAATGGGTAATGGGGAGTAGTGGCCGCGCCCGCTTCCCACGACCTACCTCCCACTACCCCCCCGCCGTCACCTCTTCCCGAATCCATTCAACCACCGCCGCCACCTCCGACCGCATCGGCTCCTCGGCGTGCAGCAGCCAGAAGGCGTGCTCGGGATGCGGCCCCGGGCGGGGGATGGTCAGACGCACCAGCCGACCGTCGGCCAGCATCGGCGACACCAGCGGCAGCCGACCCAGCGCGATGCCTTGCCCCGCCACCGCGGCGTGGACGAGCTGGTCATACACGTTGAAACGCAGCACGCCCCGGGGCTTGACGCCCTCCCAGCCGAAGCGCGCCAGCCATTCGCTCCACTGCAGCCAGGGGCGGAAGGGGCCGTCGAACTCCAGCAGCACCTGCCCGGCCAGCACCTCGGGCGAATCCAGCGCGGCAAGCCCCAGCGACGGGTGCGCCACCGGCACGATGCTCTCCTCGAAGAGCAGCTCGGCGCCCTCCGGCAGCGTGCCCGGCGCGCCGTAGCGGATCGCCAGATCGATGCCCTCGGCCTTCAGATCCACCGCCCGGCTGTTGGCCGACACCCGCACCTCGATATCCGGATGCCGCGCCAGGAAGTTGCCCAGCCGCGGCATCAGCCATAGCCCGGTGAGGCCCATGGTGGAGGTGATCGTCACCATGCGCCGGCCGATGGGGCCCTTGAGCTCGCCCACCACGTCCTGCAGCTGCTGCACCGCGCTGTCGGCGCTGCGGAACAGCCGCTCGCCCTCCGGCGTGAACGCGATGGAGCGGTGCCCGCGCACCAGCAGCTTGAGGCCCAGCGCGACTTCCAGCGCGTGGATCTGCCGGCTTACCGCCGACTGGGTGACGCACAGATCCTGGGCCGCGAGGGTGATGCTCATCCGCCGCCCCACCGCCACAAAGCCGCGCACGAGATCCAGCGAGGGCAACCGTACAAGCGGTGCTGACATTCCGATTCCTCATCCCAGTTGATCGAAAAACTCGTTTGAGCGCCACTCCATGCCCCGCTTTAATCAAAGCACGGCGTGAGCCCCACGCCATTGTGGATTCATCAACGGAATGCGAGCAAGCACAATGACCGATCACCCCAAGCCCGGGCCCGCGTGGCTCGCCAACCCCTGGCTCCTCGTCATCGCCGGCGGCCTCATCATGGGCACCGGCCTCGGCGTGCGCCACGCCCAAGGCATCTTCCAGCTCCCGATCGTCCTCGACCGGGGCTGGTCCCGCGAGACCTTCGGCTTCGCCATCGCGCTGCAGAACCTCATCTGGGGCATCGCCCAGCCCTTCACCGGGATGATCGCCGACCGCTTCGGTTCGCGCCGCGTGCTGGTCGGCGGGCTGCTGTGCTACGCGCTGGGCCTCCTGGCGATGTCCCAGGCCGACACGCCCGCCGCCTTCACCCTGTCGGCCGGGCTGGCGGTGGGCGTGGCGCTGTCGGGCACCGCCTTCGGCGTGGTGTATGGCGCCATCAGCCGCCTGATGCCGGCCGAGCGGCGCAGCTGGGCGCTGGGGGTGACCGGCGCCATCGGCGGGCTGGGGCAGTTCGTGCTGGTGCCGGCCTCGCAAGGGCTGATCGACGGCCTCGGCTGGGCCGGCGCGCTGGTGGTGCTGGGCGTGACCTGCGCAGTGCTGCTCCCCTGCGCCATCCCACTGCACGACAAGCCCTCCGCACACGCCGCCCGCCAGAGCCTCCCCGCCGCGCTGCGCGAGGCCTTCGCCCACCGGGGGTTCCTGCTGCTGGTGGCGGGCTTCTTCGCCTGCGGCTTCCAGCTCGCCTTCATCGCCTCGCACCTGCCGGCCTATCTGATCGACCGGGGCCTCACCGGCAACCACGCGGTGGCCGGGCTGGCGATCATCGCGCTGGCCAACGTGGCCGGCACCTACGTCTGTGGCTGGCTGGGCGGCATGGCCCGGCGCAAGCAGTTGCTCGCCGGCATCTACCTGCTGCGCGCCGCCGCGATGGCCGCCTTCGTGCTGCTGCCGGTGAGCCCCACCAGCCTGTACGTGTTCTGCGCGGTGATGGGTTTCATCTGGCTCGGCACCGTGCCGCTGACCAGCGGCATCGTGTCGCAGGTGTTCGGGGTGCAGTACATCACCACCCTCTTCGGCTTCGTGTTCTTCGGCCACCAGCTGGGCGCCTTCTTCGGCGTGTGGCTGGGCGGCTATGTGTTCGACGCCACCGGCTCCTACCACCTGATCTGGCTGGTCAGCATCGGGCTGGGTGTTGTCGCGGCCCTGCTCCACTGGCCCATCGACGACCGCGAGATCGTCCGCCCCGCGGTGGCCACACCATGAAGCTCCTGCCGCTTCTCACCGCCCTGCTGCTCGCCGCGGCGATCGCCGTGGCGTATTCGGGCTGGACCAACCCGACCCACGTGCTGAACCTCGTCGCCGGGCTGGCCTTCTGCCAGTAGGCAGCGCCCAACCGGAGGAATCGCCATGAAGACCCTGCCCCACCCCACCCATCCGGCCTTCAGCCTGCCGGTCGCGGGCTTCGTCAGCCACTGGCTCGCCGCCCTGCGCACCCGCCTCCAGCGCCGGCCCGACGACGACTACCCCCTCACCCCCGCGGCGCTGGCCGACATGGGGCTGAACGAATCCGACCTGATGGCGATCCGCAGCGGGCGGTTTGAGGGGGATGGGACGCGGCGGGGGCGGTGAGCGCAGCGTAGCCGGGCGAGCGCTCGCCACATCGAAGGCATATGCCATTTACGGCATGACGCGCCGACGGGATAATCCCTGCCCTCTGCAGGAATCCCGACGCCATGCTCATCAAGCCGAAAACCTTCACACATTCTGCCGACCCCCGTCGGCAGGCTGGCGACGACGCCGAAAAGCAAATGGCCTTCCTACTGGACCGACGCTTCGACAGCCGGGACGACGTCTTCCTGCTGCACGACCTGCGCATCGAGAAGGGCCGGCAAGCCTTTCAGATCGACCACTTGGTCGTCAGCCGCTACGGCCTCTTCCTCGTAGAATCCAAGAGCATCCACAGCACGGTCAGCATCACCCGCCACGACGAGAAGCGCGAGCACTGGAGCCGCAGCTTCCGTGGCCGCGAGGAGGGCATCCCGTCCCCGGTGAGGCAGGTTCAGGAACAGGGGCGACTGCTCCACGAGTTCCTCTGCGAGAACCCCGAGCAGATCCTTGGGAAGTTGCTGGGCCTGATGCAGAAGGGCTACAGGAACTGCCCGGTGGATACCTTGGTCGGCGTGTCCACCTCCGCCATCTTCAAGCTGGTCGGCAAGACGCCATTGCCGGAGCATGTGTTCAAGGCCGATGAAGTGGCGCCGGAGATCGAGCTTCGCCTGGCCGACCGCAAAAAACGCGACACGCTCCTCAGCATCAACCCCCTCGCCGAACTACCTTGGGAAATGAGCCGTAGCGAAGCCCTCGCCACCGCGCGCTTCCTCCTGCGGCACCACACGCCGCTTCATAAGCCGGCCGCCGAAGTCCCGGCGCCTACACCTGCCGCCCCCCCGGCAGCCGCAGCCACCCGCCTATCCCCCCGGATAGACGCAGCCCCCGACGCGCCACCGCAAGCTGGCGCCCCCTGTCCGGCCTGCGGCAAACATCTGCTCGCCATCGCCGCCGGCCCGGCCAGGGCCGATGGCAGCCGCGAGCGCTTTCTCGCCTGCCTTGGCAACCGTGACGGCAGCTGCGCCTGGAAGCAGCCTTTCGATCCCGCCGTCACGGCCCCCACGGAATCCGCGCCACCGGCGCCCACCCCCGAACTTGCCACCGACACCGACGTTCAGCCCGAAGACCGCAGCGCCAAACGCTACTACTGCTACGCCTGCAAAGTGCCCATCACCAAGGAAGTCGGCAAGTTCTGCTGGGACCGCAAGTCACGCTTCCGCGGCAAGGCCTACTGCGTGGCCTGTCAGACGAATTTCCCGGAGCCGACAACCATCTGATGCCGGGCAGCGGAATCAACGGAGCCCCTCAACCGACGCTCCCACTCCCGAACCCCTCCCCCAGCCAGTCCAGCAGCGCCTTGATCCGGGCCGGCTGGTAGCGGCGGCTGGGGTAGGCCACGTAGAGGGGGGTGGCGTCGTAGGTGGCGTCGGGGAAGAGGTCGACGAGGCGGCCGGCGTCCAGGTCGGCCTGCACGTCGATGCGGGATTTGTAGGCGATGCCGTGGCCGGCGACGGCCCACTGGCGGACGAGGGCGCCGTCGTCGGCGGCGCGGTCGCCGGTCACCTCGATCTCCCGGTGCTGGCCGCGGTGGAACAGGCGCCAGCGATTGAACAGCTCGCCGTTGCGGTAGAAGCAGATGCAGTTGCGCCGGGCGAGGTCTTCGAAGCTTTCGGGGTGGCCGTGGCGGGCGAGGTAGTCCGGCGAGGCAACCAGCACGCGGCCGTTGTCACACAGCTTTCGGCCGACAAGGCCGGAATCCTCGCTGAGGCCGTAGCGCAGCACCAGATCGATGGGGTTGCGGTAGAGGTCGATGAGCCCGTCCGACAGGTGCATCACCAGCCGCAGGTTGGGATGGCGCTGGCGGAAGGGTTCGAGCAGGGTGTCGAGCCGGTCCCGGCCCAGGTCGGACGGCGCGCCCAGGTGGATGTCGCCGGAGAGCTGCTCGCGGCCCTGGCGCAGCGCGGAGAGGCCCTCTTCCAGCGCCAGCTGGGATTGCTGGCAGTAGGCAAGAAAGGTCTCGCCAGCCTGGGTGAGGCGCAGCGAGCGGGTGGAGCGCTCGATGAGCTGGCTGTCGACCCGCTGCTCCAGCCGTTTGATGGCGGCGCTGGCGGCCGCGGGGCTCATGCCCACGGCACGGCCGGCGGCGCTGATGTTGCCAAGCTCGGCCACGCGGATGAAGAGTTGCACGTCGGGGAGATGGAGCATTTTCAAATCTCGTTTGATATTGCGTCAAAGGATAGACCAATTATCAAAGCAGATCGCCCGTCCTAGACTTTCGGCCATCGTCCCCAACGACCTGTTGCCGCCATGACCTCTCCGCTTTTCGCACCGACCCGCATCGGCGAACTCACGCTCCCCAACCGCATCGTGATGCCGCCCCTCACTCGCGCCCGGGCGGCCCAGCCGGGCAACGTGCCCACCGCGATGAACGCCGATTACTACGCCCAGCGGGCGGGCGCCGGGCTCACCATCGCCGAGGCCACCGACATCTCGGCCGACGCCAAAGGCTATTCCCTCACCCCCGGCGTCCACAGCCCCGAGCAGATCGCCGGCTGGAAGCTCGTCACCGACGCGGTGCATCGCGCGGGCGGGCGGATATTCCTGCAGATCTGGCATTGCGGGCGGATGTCCCACGTGGATTTCCACAACGGCGCACTGCCGGTGGCGCCGTCGGCGGTGGCCTTCCCGGGGCAGATCTGGAAGGCCGGCGAGCATGGCCAGGGCGGCATGGTGGCGTGCCCGACGCCCCGCGCGCTCGAAACTGCCGAGATCGCCGGCATCGTGGCGGACTTCCGTCAGGCAGCCATCAACGCCATCGAGGCGGGCTTTGACGGGGTGGAGATCCACGCCGCCAACGGCTACCTGATCGACCAGTTCCTGCGCAGCACGTCCAACCGGCGCAGCGACGATTACGGCGGCAGCCGCGAGAACCGGCTGCGCTTTCTGCTCGAAGTGACCGACGCGGTGACCGGCGCCATCGGCGCGGCCCGCACCGGCGTGCGCCTGTCACCGCGCAACCGGGCCAATGGCATGGACTGCCCTGACAGCATCCCCACCGCTATCGAGGCCGCCGCCCGGCTGGCCAAGCGCGGCGTGGCTTACCTGCACACCAACGAGCCTGGCGACGACAGCCCGGAAGCCAGCGAGGTGCGCCAGCAGCTGCGCGCCGCCTTCCCCGGCCCGATCATCGTGGCCGGCGGCTACACCAAGGCCCGCGCCGAGGCGGTGCTGGCCAGCGGCGAGGTGGATCTGGTGGCCTTCGGCAAGCTCTTCATCGCCAACCCCGACCTGCCCGACCGGTTCCAGCACGACTGGCCCCTCAACACGCCGGAACCCGCCACCTTCTTCGGCGGCAACGCCCGCGGCTACATCGACTACCCCGCCCACACCACCGAGGAGCAGCCCGCATGAAAGCCGTCGGCTACCGGCAACCCGGCGCCATCGATCGCGCCGACGCCCTGATCGATATCGAGATCCCCTGCCCCGTGCCCACCGGCCGCGACCTGCTGGTGGAGGTTCAGGCGATTGCGGTGAACCCGGTGGATACCAAGGTGCGCAGGAGCACCGCCCCGCCCGAGGGCGAATACAAGGTACTGGGCTACGACGCGGTGGGCATCGTCCGCGAGACGGGGCCGGACGCCACCCTGTTCCACCCCGGCGACGCGGTGTGGTACGCCGGCGCCATCGACCGCCCCGGCAGCAATGCGGAGTTCCAGTTGGTGGATGAGCGCCTCGTCGGCCGCAAGCCGGCCAGCCTTTCCCCGGCCGACGCCGCGGCGCTGCCGCTCACCGGCATCACCGCCTGGGAGCTGCTGTTCGACCGCCTGCAAGTGCCGCTGGCCGGCGAAGGCCGCCCCGGCACGCTCTTGATCGTCGGCGCCGCCGGCGGAGTGGGCTCGATCCTGATCCAGCTGGCCCGCCAGCGCACCGGGCTCACCGTGGTGGGCACCGCGTCGCGCCCGGAAAGCCGCGCCTGGGCGCTGGCGCTGGGCGCCCACCACGTGATCGACCACACCCAGCCTTTCGTGCCGCAGCTCGAAGCCCTCGGCGCACCGCCGGTGGATTACGCCATCAGCCTGACCCACACCGACCAGCACTTCGCACAGATCGTGGAAGCCCTGGCGCCCCAAGGCCATCTGGCCCTGATCGACGACCCGGAACCCATCGACGTGCGCCTGATGAAGCGCAAGAGCCTGAGCCTGCACTGGGAGCTGATGTTCACCCGGTCGCTGTTCCACACCGCCGACATGGACGCCCAGCACCGCCTGCTGAACGCCATCGCCGACCTGGTGGATCAGGGCGCGATCCGCAGCACGGTGCAGGCGAAGCTCGGCCCGATCTGCGCCGCCAACCTGCGCAAGGCCCACCAGATGCTGGAGAGCGGCAAGGCGGTGGGCAAGATCGTGCTGGAAGGGTTTGCGTAGGCGCCTCCCGCAAAACCGGAGGGGCGGCCGAAGCCCGCCCCTGCCACGATCAGTCCGACGGCTTGACCGCGCCGCGCCGCAGCCAGCGCAGAATGGTCGAGAACAGCCGGTCGGGCTCGACCGGCTTGGAGAGGAAGTCGTCCATCCCCGCGGCCATGCACTGGGCCCGGTCCTCGGCAAAGGCGTTGGCGGTCATCGCGACGATGGGCACCGTCTCGCGACCAGGGAGCTGCCGGATCCGGCGGGTGGCCTCGAGGCCATCCATCTCGGGCATCTGCATGTCCATCAGGACCAGGTCGAAGGGCGCGTTGCCGAGCATGTCCACCGCCACCGCGCCGTTGCCGGCAATCGCCACGTCCAGCCCCGCATCGAGCAGGAAGAGCCGGGCGACCTCCTGATTGACCGGCTCGTCCTCCACCAGCAGCACATGCGCGCCGGCAAAGTCACGACGCAGGATCACGTCGGCCTGACCGGCCTCGGAGGGCAGCGCGGCCTGGGCATTCACCGGCCGACCAACCCCCACCCAGGCGGTAAACCAGAACACGCTGCCCACGCCCTGGGTGCTCTCGGCCCCGGCCTCGCCGCCCATCAGCTCGGCCAGCCGGCGGGTGATCGCCAGCCCAAGACCGGAGCCCCCGTACTTGCGGGTATTGGAGGCGTCGCCCTGCTCAAAGGCGCCGAACAGCTTGGGCAGCACATCGGCCGGCACGCCCACGCCGCTGTCGCGCACCTCGACCCGCAGCTTGATTCGCCCGTCGCGCCGTTCGATCACCCGCGCCCCGAGGGACACCATGCCCTTGTCGGTGAATTTGACGGCGTTGCTGGCGAGGTTGAGGATCGCCTGGGTGAAGCGGGTTGCGTCGCCGCGCACCAGGCTGGGCAGGCTCTCGATGTTGATTTCCATCCGCAGCCCTTTGGCGCTCACCCGCTCATTGAGCATCGAGGCGACGCTCGAGACGATGCTGTCGAGGGCGAACTCGCTGTCTTCCAGCAGGAACTTCTCGGCCTCGATCTTGGAGAGATCGAGGATGTCGTTGATGACGCCGAGCAGGTGCTGGGCGGCGCTGTCGATCTTGTCGAGCTGCTGGGCCTGCTGAGCACTGACACCCTCCCGCCGCATGATGTGGGCCATGCCCAGGACCGCGTTGAGCGGCGTGCGGATCTCGTGGCTCATGTTGGCCAGGAAGGCGCTCTTGGCGCGGCTGGCGCTCTCGGCGGCGTCCTTGGCCAGGCCCAGTTCGCGGGTGCGCGCCTCGACCAGGCTCTCCAGGTGGGCGCGGTGGCGTTCGAGTTCCTGCTCGATGCGCTTCTCCTCGGTGATCTCCCGGTTGATGCACAGGTAGTGCGAGATGCTGCCGTCGGCCCGGCGCACGGGCGATATCACCGCCCATTCGACGTACACGTCGCCATTGCGGCGGCGGTTGATGAGTTCGCCCCGCCACGTGTCGCCTCGGGTGAGGGCCCGCCACATCTGGCGGAAGACCTCAGGCGGAGTCTGGCCGGACTGCATCAGGCGCGGGTTACGACCGCGCACTTCGTCGAGGGTGTAGCCGGAGACCTGCTCGAAGGCGGCATTGACGTACAGGATGCACGCATCCAGATCGGTGAGGACGATGCTGCCCGGGTTCTGCTCGACGGCGGTGGACAGCATGCGCAGCTGTTCCTCCGCGCGCTTGCGTTCGGTGATGTCGGTGGAGATGCCGCACAGGGCGTAGATCGTGCCGTCCTCCCGGCGCAGCGGCAGCTTGATCGACAGGAAGCTGCGGGTCTGGCCGGTGTTGAAGTCGCGGTTGGTCTCCTCGAGCTCGATCCGCTCGCCACCGGCGATCACCCGGCGGTCGTTCTCGCGCAGGTGGGCAGCGGTCGGCGCATCGAAGAACACGTCGTCGCCCTTGCCGACGACGGCCTCGCGCTCCACGCCGAACAGGGCGCAGACCTCGCGGTTGGCGTAGGTGTATCGGTAGTCCACATCCTTGATGTAGATATAGGCGCCCACGTTGTCGAGGATGGTGGCGAGCATCTCCTCGCTCTCGCGGCGACGCTCTTCGCCAAGACGACGTTCGGTCACATCGAGCACGATGCCGATGTAGCTGATGAGCCGCGCCGTGTCGTCGAACACCGGCTGGCCGCGGCACAGCAGCCAGCGGGGCGGGGCGTCGGGCGGCAGCATCACCCGCCATTCGGTCTCGAAGGCCGCGGAGGCCTGGCGGGCGTCGGTGACGACCGCGACCACCCGGTCGAGGTCGTCCGGGTCGATGGTCTGCCACCAGGTTTCGGACGATGGGATCACCCCATCGGCAGGCAGACCGTAGAGGTCCCACAACTCGTCGGACCAGAAGTGGTTGTTGCTGTCGATGAACCATTCCCAGGTGCCGGCCCGGGCGGCGTCAAGGGCCAGCCGCAGGCGCCGTTCGCTGGCCCGCAGCAGCGCTTCGGACAGGCTGCGCTCGGTGACGTCGGTGACCGTGACGAGGATGTGCTCGACCCCATCCAGCGACAGGCCGGCCAGGCTGATCTCGACGGCCAGCTCGGTGCCGTCCTTGCAGCGGCCGAAGAGGTTGCGCCGGTTCATCAGCATCTGGGCCTGGCTCGGCCGGACCCGGTACATGTCGCGCTGGATCGCGTGGTTGGGACGCAGGTTTTCCGGCACCAGTTGCTCGACCGAAGCGCCGGTCAGTTCCCCGGGCAAATAGCCGAACATCCGCTCGAGGGCCGGATTGACCAGCACCATGCAGCCTTCGCCCGACACCACGGCCAGCCCATCGACACTGGAGTCCCACACCTGACGGAAGCGCGCCTCGCTGCGGGCCTGAGCCTCCTCGGCCCGGTGCAGGTCGGAGATGTCGGTGAAGGTGAGCACCGCCCCTGCATTCAGGTCGTTCTCGTCCCGGTAGGGGTCGATCTGCATCAGGTAGTGGAAGCCACGCTGGTGGACGTGTTCGACGGTGGACTCGTTGCGCGTGACGACGCCCTCGACCCACTCGCGCAGGCGCGGCAGCTCGAGATAGCACGGCACGCCGTACAGGAACTGCCCGAGATCGTTGGGCAGCAAGCCGAAGATGCGCGAGGCCAGCGGATTGAAGCGGGTCACCCGACCGTCCCGGTCGAGCACGATCAGGCTGGTGCGGATGGAGTTCTGGATGTTGCCAAGGGTGGCGTTGAGGCGGGCGTATTCGACCGACTTCACCTGCAGCTCGTCATTGAGGCTGGTGAGTTCCTCGTTGGTGGCCTGCAGTTCCTCGTTGGACGCCTGCAACTCCTCCCCGGCCGATTGCAGGTCCTCGTTGAGGCACTGCAGCTCCTCGTTCGAGGCCTCGAGCTGCTCGATGACTGCCTGCAGGTGGTCGCGCGTGTCGGCGAGTTCATGGCGCAGGCGGGCGATCTCGTCGGCGGCCTCGCCGGGCGGGAGCACCTCGACGGCGCCAGCGGCGCGCACCACTGGCGTCGCCGGGGTCTCCTCGAACCCGATCAGGAGTGCCCACTGGGGGTCGGCGCCGCTGCTCTCGACACGCCTCACCACCGGGCGCACCTTCAGCATCTCGTCGCCGAAGCGCAGCAGGGTGCCGAGTCCTTGAAGCTCCTGGAGCTGCTCCTGGCGCATCCGGGAACACAGGGCGCGCAGTTCACTGCGCAGCTCGGGCAGACACAGGCCGAACACCGAGAAATCGGCACTGCCTGCCGGCAGGGCGAAGTAGCGCCGCGATGCCCCAAAGAAATGCAGCGGCTCGAAGCGCGCATCGATGAGCACCGCCGGTGGCCCATAGGCATCCAGCAGCACCTTCCGGCTGAGTTCCACCAGGGATTCGCGCCGCGCCGGGCCGGCTGGCCGCTGAACCATCGGCCGGGCTGGCGCCACCACGTGACTCACATGCGGCCGCGCGACGGGCAGCGCGCTGCTCCGGTAGAGTTTGCCGCTGGCGTCCAACGCCTCGAAGCCGTCCCCATCGATGCCCGCCGACTCTGACTTGCCCAGCAGCAGCAAGCCGCCGGGCTTGAGGGCAAAATGGAAACTGCGCAACAGCTCGGCCTGCCGGCCAGGCTTGAAATAGATCAGGATGTTGCGGCAGCTCACCAGATCCATCCGCACCAAAGGCGGATGCCCGACCAGATCGTGCACCGAGAAGACGCACATTTCCCGCAGCACCTTGGCCACCCGCCAGCCGTCGCCGTCTGCTGAGAACCAGCGGGCCAGCCGCTCCGGCGACAGGCCAGTGACTTCCTCCGCCGAATAGAGGCCTGCCCGGGCCACGTCGAGGGCTTCCTCGTCGATGTCGGTGGCGAACACCCGGATTTCCAGTTTGTCGAACCGCTCGCCGAGGAGCTCTGCAAGCACGATGGTGATGGAGTAGACCTCCTCGCCGGTGGCGCAGGCCGGCACCCACACCCGCAGCGCCTCACCCGGCTGCTTGCCGTCCACCACGCCCTGCAAGGCAAGGGCCAACTCGTGGAACACCTCCGGGTCGCGGAAAAAGGACGACACCGAGATCATGAAACTCTGCTGGAGCCGGTCGAGTTCGTCGGCACTGACGGACAGATGGGCCAGATAGTCGCCGAGCCCCGCCAAGCCGAGGGCGCGACAGCGCCGCAGGGTCTGGCGGCGCAGGGTGCGCTCCTTGTAGCAGCGCATATCGACGCCGCTCTCGCGGGACACCAGGGTCAGGATGGCCTGGAAGGCCTGGGCGTCTTCGGCTGCATCCGGATCGGCCGGCTCGCCGGCAAGGAAATCGGACTGAATATCGGACGCTTGGGAGCTTTTTTTCGTTTCGTCGGTCATCTCTTCACCGGACCATGAGCCACCACGCTCAGGCGGCCATGTTAAGCCGAAGCCGCGCCAGCTGACTGCGTTTTGTGCGGTCGTTGACACAATTCGGCACGGCAGGCCCCCGGCCTGAAACGCACGTTCGGACCTTGCGAAAGCGGTCAGGACGTTCCATGATGAAATCACCGCCCTGCAGGAGATGACATGATGATCCGCAAGATTGCACTTCTACTCGCCCTTGCCCTGGGTTTTGCCGCTGGCGCCCAGGCGTGCGGCGAAAACGGCGCCAAGAGTGGCAAGCCCGAGATGAGCAAACCGGCGACACCGAAGCCGAGCACGTGATTCCCGGCAGCACATAACAGCGAGGGCGCGGCAACGCGCCTCACCAAGATCGCCCGCCGCCCATCCCAAGCCCATCAGGAGACAATTCATGCCCCACAGAACCCTGCGTCAGGTCGTCGAAGGCCAGACCGTCGTATCCACCCAGGCCGACACCACTGTCCGCGCCGCAACGGTCGCCATGGCCAGCAACAACGTCGGCGCGATCCTCGTGGTCGACGCCGCCGGGAAGCTCGCCGGCCTGTTCACCGAGCGAGACGTGCTCAACCGCGTCGTCGCCCGTGGTCTCGATCCGGACACCACGCAACTCGCCGCGGTGATGACCACCAAGCTCCAGACCGCCAGCCCCGACAAGCCCCTCGCCCACGCCCTGCACATGATGTTCGAGGGCGGTTTCCGCCATGTGCCGGTCGTGGATGACGGCAAGCCGGTCGGCATGGTGTCGGCGCGCAACGCCCTCGGGCTGGAGATCCATCAGTTCGAGCAGGAGCTCGTCGAGCGCGACCACATCGCTGAAATCCTCTGACCTCCCGGTGGCCGGCCGCGTCCCTTCTTGCGGCCACGGCCTCCGCCTTCATCGATACGGTGCCGCGTCCGGCAGTCAAGCCGGCGCGGAAAACCGTTCAAATCGCGCTAAAATCGCGGTTTCCCCTCAAGTCAGCCCAATCCCATGTTCTCCGGAATCGTTGCCGCCACGGGCCGCATCCTGAGCGTCACGCCCCTTGAAGACGGCGTGCGACTCGCCGTCGATGTCGGCACCCTCGATCTCGACGACGTCCAGCTCGGCGACAGCATCGCCAACAACGGCGTGTGCCTCACCGTCATCGCCCAGGACGGCAAGGTCGTCAGCTTCGACGTCTCCCGCGAAACCCTCAACTGCACCGTCGGCCTCGGCGCCCCCGGCGAGGTGAACCTCGAAAAGGCCCTGCGCCTGGCGGACCGTCTCGGCGGTCACCTGGTCACCGGCCATGTGGACGGCATCGGCGAAGTGCAGAAGTTCGCGCCCATCGGCGAGAGCCACGAACTCATCATCCGCGCCCCCGCCGCCCTCGCCGGCTACATCGCCCGCAAGGGTTCGATCACCGTCGACGGCGTGAGCCTCACCGTCAACTGGGTGAAGGGCTGTGATTTCTCGATCAATCTGATCCCCCACACCGTCCAGGTCACCACGCTCAAGCGCCTCGCCGCGGGCAGCACGGTCAACCTCGAGATCGACCTCATCGCACGCTACGTCGAGCGCATGCAGGCCTGGCGCACCGAGCAGGAAGGAAGCCCCGCATGAGCGCGCTGGCCCCGATTCAGGAGATCATTGCCGACATCAAGGCCGGCCGCATGGTCATCCTCGTCGATGAGGAAGACCGCGAGAACGAAGGCGACATCGTCATCGCGGCAGAGCACATCACGCCCGAAGCCATCAACTTCATGGCCAAGCACGCCCGCGGCCTGATCTGCCTCACCCTCACCGAAGAACGCTGCCGCCAGCTGGGCATCAACCAGATGGCCCGCGACAACCGCAGCCAGTTCTCCACCGCCTTCACGGTGTCCATCGAGGCCGCCGAAGGTGTGACCACCGGCATTTCGGCCGCCGACCGCGCGCGTACCGTTCAGGCCGCCGTGGCCCGCCACGCCCGCCCGGCCGACATCGTCCAGCCCGGTCACATCTTCCCGATCATGGCCAAGCCCGGCGGCGTGCTGATCCGCGCCGGCCACACCGAAGCCGGCTGCGACCTCGCCGGCATCGCCGGGCTCGAGCCCGCGTCGGTGATCTGCGAGATCATGAACGACGACGGCACCATGTCGCGCATGCCGCAGCTGATCGAGTTCGCCCAGCTCCACGGCCTCAAGATCGGCGCGATCAGCGATCTCATCGAATACCGCGCCCGCACCGAAAAGCTCATCGAGAAGGTTAGCGAGAAGACCGTCAGCACCCCCCACGGCGATTTCCGCCTGTCGGCCTTCGAAGACCGTACCTCCGGCGACGTGCACCTGGCCATGACTTATGGCGCGATCTCGCCGGATGTCGAAACCCTGGTGCGTGTCCATGAACCCGTCTCGGTGCTCGACTTCCTCGACCCCACCAGCGGTCGCCACACCTTCCCGATCGACACCGCGCTGAAACGCATCGCCCAGCACGGCAACGGCGTGGTGGTCCTGCTCTACCGCCCCCAGAGCGGCCAGGAACTCCTCGCCCAGCTTGCCACCGACCCCACTGCTCCGCGCCCTGCCCAGAAGTGGGACCCGCGCCTGTTCGGCGTCGGCGCCCAGATCCTGCGCGAACTGCAGGTGGGCAAGATGCGTCTGATGGCCAGCCCGCGGAAGATCCCCAGCATGACCGGCTTCGGCCTCACCGTCGTCGGCCACGCCGCCCCCGACGCCTGACCCGGCCCCCACTCCTTTCCAGGTAACACCATGCCCCGTTACGACAACATCCCCGAAATCGAACCCAACCTCGACGGCCGCGGCCTCAAGGTGGGCGTCGTCATGTGCCGCTTCAACCTTGACGTGTGCGAAGGCCTGCTGTCGTCCTGCACCGCCGAACTGCAGCGCCTCGGCGTCGCGGCGAACGACATCACCATCGCCACCGTGCCCGGCGCCCTCGAAGCGCCCCTCACCCTGCAGACGATGGCCAAGAGCGGCCGCTTCGACGCCCTGGTCGCCCTCGGCGCGGTGATCCGCGGCGAGACCTACCACTTCGAACTCGTCTCCAACGAGCAGGGCGCCGGCCTCACCCGCGTCACCCTCGACACCGGCGTGCCCATCGCCAACGGCATCCTCACCACCGAGGACGACGACCAGGCGCTCGCCCGCATGCAGGTCAAGGGCGCCGACTGCGCCCAGGCCGCCGTCGAGATGGCCCGCCTCCTGAAGGCACTGGCATGAGCGCCGCCAACAAATCACCCCGCCGCCGCGCCCGCGAGTTTGCCCTGCAGGGCGTGTATCAGTGGCTGCTCAATCAGTCCCCGATCAGCGCCATCGAAGCGCAGCTGGCCGAGGTCGCCGGTTTCGACAAGTGTGACCGCGAACTCTTCGTCGGCCTCCTCCGCGGCACCATCAGCAACGCACCCGAACTCCAGGTCGGTTTCGCCACCTACATCGAGCGCCCGATCAATGAGCTGTCGCCGGTCGAGCGCGCCATCCTGCTCATGTCCACCTTCGAGCTCGCCCACCGCCCCGAAACCCCCTACCGGGTCATCATCAACGAGGCCATCGAACTGGCCAAGGGCTTCGGCGGCACCGACGGTCACAAGTTCGTGAACGGCGTGCTCGACAAGCTCGCCGCCCGCCTGCGCGCCGACGAGGTCGAGGCCAACGCCCGCGAGCGTCAGGCCGCCCGCGGCAACAAGTCGGCCTGACCCGCCACCCGCCGGAGCGCCCCCGCGCGATGCCGTCCGAGTTCGCCCTGATCCGCCGGCACTTCACCCGTCCCGCCCGCCACACCGATCTGGCGGTGGGCGACGACGCGGCCCTGATCCGTCCGGCGCCCGGCATGCAGCTGGCCATCTCCACCGACATGCTGGTGGCCGGCACCCATTTCTTCGCCGACACCAACCCCACCGATCTCGGCTGGAAGACCCTCGCGGTCAACGTCTCCGACCTCGCCGCGATGGGCGCCCAACCCCGCTGGGTGGTGCTGGCGGCCAGCCTGCCTGGCGCCGACGAAGCCTGGATCGAAGCCTTCGCCAACGGCTTCTTCGCCTGCTGCGAGGCCTTCGACATCGACGCCATCGGCGGCGACACCACCCGCGGCCCGCTCAACCTGTGCCCGACGATCTTCGGCGAGGTACCCACTGGCAGCGCCATCACCCGCAGCGGCGCAAAGCCCGGTGACGACCTGTGGGTGTCCGGCGCCCCCGGCCGCGCGGCCCTCGGCCTGGCTCACCTGCGCGGCGACACCCATCTCGCCGACACCTATCGCGACGACTACCTCGCCGCCCTTCACCGGCCCCAGCCGCGCGTCGCCCTCGGCGTCGCCCTGCGTGGCGTCGCCAGCGCGATGCTCGATGTCTCCGACGGCCTCCTCGGCGATCTCGGCCACATCCTCGAAAGCTCGCTCGTCGGCGCGGTGATCGACGAAGCCAACCTGCCCCTCGCGCCGCTGGTTGCCGCCTGTGGCGATCCGGCCCGGGCGTTTGCCGCCTGCACCGGGGGCGGCGATGACTACGAACTCCTGTTCACCGCACCGGCGAGCCAGCGCGCCGCCCTGGCCGACCTCTCCGCCCGACTGGCCCTGCCCTTGCACCGCATCGGCAGCATCACTTCGCCCACCGACAGTCTGCAACTGCGCGACGCCGGCGGCACCCTGCGCGACCTGGCTGCGCGCGGCTACGACCACTTCGGCGGCGCCGCATGAAGCCCAACCTCCGCTTCCTGCTATCCGATCCAGCCCACTTCATCGCCCTTGGCTTCGGCTCCGGCCTGTGGCCCAAGGGCCCGGGCACCGCGGGCACCCTGGCCGGCTGGCTGCTGTTTCCCTTCATCCGCGCACCGCTTACCGACGGTCTGTTCGCCGGGCTGCTGGTGGCCTGCTTCCTGTTCGGCGTGATCGCCTGCGAACGCACCGGTCGCGCCCTGGGTGTGGCCGATCCCGGCAGCATCGTGTGGGACGAGATCGTCGCCATCTGGTTGGTGCTGTGGCTCACCCCCGAAGGCTTCGGCTGGCAGTTCGCCGCCTTCGTGCTGTTCCGCTTCTTCGACATCGTCAAGCCGCAACCCATCCGCTGGGTGGATGAACGCACCCGCGGCGGCTTCGGGGTGATGCTCGACGACATCGTCGCCGCCGGCTATACCCTGCTCGCGCTGGCCCTGCTCGTGAGACTCCTCGGTTGATGGACGCCCAGCTCGAAACCCTCTCCCGCCTCGTCGGCGACCACCTCGCCGCCCGCGGCTGGCGTCTCGCCACCGCCGAATCCTGCACTGGCGGCTGGGTGGCCGAAGTCGTCACCGCCACCGCCGGCAGCTCCGGCTGGTTCGACTGTGGCTTCATCACCTACTCCAACGACGCCAAGTGCGCGCTCCTCGGAGTCTCTCCGATGACCCTCGCCCGCCACGGGGCCGTGAGCGAACCAACCACTGCGGCGATGGTCCGCGGCACCCTCGAACGCGCCGAGGCCGACCTCGCCCTGTCGATCTCCGGTATTGCCGGCCCCGGCGGCGGCTCGGCCGACAAGCCCGTCGGCACCGTGTGCTTCGGCTGGGGTCGGACGGGCGAATCTCCCCAGACGGTCACCTGCCACTTCGACGGCGACCGCGAGGCCGTCCGCCGCCAGGCGGTGGTCTTCGCCCTCACCGAACTCATCCGCCGATACGCCTGAAACCCCATCCGCATCAATGCGTTGGCGAATTCTGTAGACTCGGCGCCGTAACTGTATAAAATATCAGCTCGCGCTGTATTCTTCGCTCCGATACCTCTCGTGACGACGCGCGATCACCTGCATGCAAACTCTGTGCCATAATCTCCAAAACCCTTTTTACAAGGATCACGACAGATGGATGACAACAAGGCCAAGGCCCTCGCCGCCGCGCTTTCCCAGATCGAAAAGCAGTTCGGCAAGGGCTCGATCATGCGCATGGGCGACGGCGAAGTCGAAAGCGACATCCAGACCGTCTCCACCGGCTCCCTGGGCCTCGACATTGCCCTCGGCATCGGCGGCCTGCCGCGCGGCCGGGTCGTGGAAATCTACGGTCCCGAATCGTCCGGCAAGACAACCCTCACCCTCCAGGTGGTTGCCGAGATGCAGAAGCTCGGCGGCACCGCCGCCTTCATCGATGCCGAGCACGCGCTTGACGTCACCTACGCCCAGAAGCTCGGCGTCAATGTGGGCGAGTTGCTGATCTCCCAGCCCGACACCGGCGAACAGGCCCTCGAGATCGCCGACATGCTGGTGCGCTCGGGTGGCGTTGACGTCGTTGTCATCGACTCCGTCGCCGCGCTCACCCCTAAGGCAGAAATCGAAGGCGAGATGGGCGATCAGCTCCCCGGCCTGCAGGCACGCCTCATGAGTCAGGCCCTGCGCAAGCTCACGGCCAACATCAAGCGTACCAACACCCTGGTCATCTTCATCAACCAGATCCGGATGAAGATCGGCGTGATGTTCGGCAGCCCCGAAACGACAACCGGCGGCAATGCCCTCAAGTTCTACGCCTCGGTGCGGATGGACATCCGGCGCATCGGCACCATCAAGAAGAACGACGAGGTGATCGGCTCGGAAACCAAGGTCAAGGTCGTCAAGAACAAGGTCGCACCGCCGTTCAAGGAGACCTTGTTCGACATCCTCTATGGCGAAGGCACCTCCCGCGAGGGCGAAATCATCGACCTGGGCGTGCAGCACAAGTTCGTCGACAAGTCCGGCGCCTGGTACGCCTATGGTGGCGAAAAGATCGGTCAGGGCAAGGACAATGCCCGTGAGTTCCTCAAGAGCAACCCCCACATCGCCCGCGAGATCGAAAACAAGATCCGCGTCGCCGTCGGGCTGCCCGAGATGGCCGTGATTCCGCCTGCGCCCTCCGCCGAAGCAGCCTGAACCTCGTCGGCGAGGAAAGCGGTCGTCCATGGGTACCGGTCTGCATGAGCGAGCCTTGCGTTGTCTGGCTCAACGGGAACACTCCCGCGCAGAACTTGCACGCAAGCTGAGCAGCCTCGGCAGCGACGAGGAAGTGAGTGCCGAACTCGACCGGCTGGTCGAACTCGGCCTCCTCTCCGACGCCCGCTTCGCCGACGCCTACGTCCGCGCCAAGGCAGCCCGCTTCGGCACCGCGCGGCTCACCAGTGAACTCAGCCGGCGGGGCGTGGGCGCTGAGCAGATCGGCCTGGCCATCGCAGATAACTGCACCGAGAGCGAATTCGAACGCGCCTCCGACGTCCATCGCCGAAAATTCTCCGCAGCGCCGGCAGACGCGCGAGAATGGGCCCGTCAGGCGCGTTTTCTTCAAGGTCGCGGCTTCTCGACCGAAATCATTCGTAGAGTCCTGAAAGAACATCCCGGCGATGAGCCTGCTTAAAGTCAGCAACCTGCGCAAGAAGTACAAGGCGCGCACCGTCGTCCACGACGTCTCGTTCGACGTCGGCAGCGGCGAGGTGGTCGGCCTGCTCGGCCCCAATGGCGCCGGCAAGACCACCTGCTTCTACATGATCGTCGGTCTCGTGGTCGCCGACGACGGCGAGATCACCCTCGACGACCAGGTGCTGACCCATCGCCCGATCCATCAGCGTGCCCGTCTTGGCCTGTCTTACCTGCCTCAGGAGATGAGCGTCTTCCGCAAGCTCACGGTGGCCGAAAACATCCAGGCGGTGCTTGAACTTCAGAATCTCAGCAAGGCCGAAATGGCCGAACGCCTCGAGCAACTGCTCGGCGAGCTGGGCATCGAACACCTGCGCGACAACACTGCAATCTCCCTCTCAGGCGGCGAACGCCGGCGCTGCGAGATCGCCCGCGCCCTCGCCTCCGACCCCCGGCTGATCCTCCTCGACGAGCCCTTTGCCGGCGTCGACCCCATCGCCGTCATCGACATCCAGAAGATCATCCGCTTCCTCAAGGAAAAGGGGATAGGCGTCCTCATCACCGACCATAACGTCCGCGAGACCCTTGGCATCTGCGACCGCGCATTCATCATCAATGCCGGTGAAGTGCTGGCCAGCGGACGTCCGGAAGACATCGTCCGGAATGAGCAGGTCCGTCAGGTTTACCTCGGCGAGCATTTCCGGCTCTGAGGCATCATTGTTGCCATGAAGCCCAGCCTCCAGCTAAAACTCTCCCAACATCTCGCGCTGACGCCCCAGCTCCAGCAGTCGATCAAGCTGCTGCAGCTGTCGACCCTCGAGTTGAATCAGGAGATCGAGAAGATCCTCCTCGAGAACCCGATGATCGAGCGGGACGAGCCTGACTCCAACCTCGGCTCCAGCCGCCTCGAAGCCCCCGGCCCGGCCGCCCCGGCTGGCAGTGAGGCCGCCCAGGAGCGCGAGCAGGAGCAGGCCCGCGAATCCGACCAGCGCGAGCGCGACACTGACCGGGAGTTCGACTTCGCCGAAGGTGGCGACTGGCAGGGCTCCGGCGGTGGTCAGCGGGACGATGACGACGACAACGATTTCCATGATCTACAGGCTACCGTCACCACCCTGCGCGACCACCTGGACGCCCAGATCTCCCTCACCCCGCTGTCTGATCGGGACCGCGCCCTGACCCGCTTCGTGATCGAGGCCCTCGACGACGACGGTTACCTCAGTCAGGCCCTTGAAGACCTCCTGCCGCTGCTGCCGCCCGAGCTTGAGGTGGATCTGGACGACCTGACGATCGCCCTGCGCCACATCCAGAGCCTTGACCCCTGCGGAATCGCCGCCGCCGACATCAGCGAATGCCTCAGCCTGCAGCTGCGCGCCCAGCCGCCCAGCCGCGAACGCGAACTGGCACTGGCCATCGTCGCGGAGCACCTTGAACTACTCGCGGCTCGCGACTATCTGAAGCTCAAGCGCGCACTGCGCTGTAGCGATGACGAATTGCGCGAAGCCCATGCCTTGATCCTTGATCTCAACCCACGCCCCGGCGCCCGTTTCGCCCAGTCCGACATCCGTTATGTGGTACCGGATGTGGTCGTCCGCAAGGTGCGCAACACCTGGGTCGTCAGCCTCAACCCGGATGCGATGCCCAAGCTTCGCATCAACCAGCTTTATGCCCAGATCCTGCGGGACAACCGCGGCGCCAGTGGCTCCCTGTCCAATCACCTGCAGGAAGCCCGCTGGCTCATCAAGAACGTTCAACAGCGCTTCGACACCATCCAGCGCGTGTCGCAAGCGATCGTTGACCGGCAGCGTCAGTTCTTCGATTATGGCGATGTGGCGATGCGCCCTCTGACACTGCGTGAAATCGCCGAGCAGTTGGAATTGCACGAGTCTACCGTCTCACGGGTGACCACCCAGAAGTACATGGCCACGCCAAGAGGCATTTTCGAGTTCAAACATTTTTTCGGCAGTCACGTCGCCACCGACACCGGTGGGGCGGCTTCCTCGACGGCGATTCGGGCGCTGATTCGCCAGCTGGTTGCCGCGGAAGACAAGAAGAAACCCTTGTCCGACGCCAAGATTGCCGAGTTGTTGGGCCAGCAGGGTATCGTCGTGGCACGCAGGACCATCGCAAAGTATCGCGAATCCCTCGATATCCCGCCGGTCAGTCTGCGCAAAACCATCTGACAGAAAGGTAAGAACCATGAACCTCAACATCACGGGGCATCACGTCGAAGTTACGCCGGCCATCCGCGAGTACGTCACCTCCAAGCTTGATCGCGTGATCCGTCATTTCGACAACGTCACCAGCGTCGGCGTGATCCTCTCGGTGGAAAAGCTGCGTCAGAAGGCCGAAGTCACGGTTCACGTGCGTGGCAAGGACATCCACGTCGAGAGCGAGGATGCTGATATGTATGCCGCCATCGACGCCCTGACCGACAAGCTTGACCGCCAGGTTCTGAAGTACAAGGACAAGGCCTCCAACCATGGCCATGACTCCCTGAAGCAGCACCTCGCCGAATCCTGATCGTCGCCCCCAAGTAATCCCCTTCTGCCCGGGACCGTTGTGGCTATAATGCGCCCCAACTGACACAACGGCCCCGGCGGCATCCGCCCCGGATTTTCCAGATTCGTTCCCGGAAACCTGTCCCGGTCCCACCGCGTACAGGAGCGTCCCGCCCATGAACCTCATCGCCAAACTTCTGCCTCCGGCCAATGTGGTTGTCAGCCTCGAAGCGAGCAGCAAGAAGCGCGCTTTCGAGCAAGCCGGCCTGCTGTTCGAGAACAATCACGGCATCGCCCGAAGCACCGTCTTCGACAGTCTGTTTGCCCGCGAGAAGCTCGGCTCGACCGGTCTCGGGCAGGGCATCGCGATTCCCCACGGACGCATCAAGGGCCTGAAGGATGCGCTGGGCGCGTTCATGCGCCTCGCCGAGCCAGTCCCCTTCGACGCCCCCGACGGCCGGCCCGTATCGATGCTGTTCGTGCTACTGGTGCCCGAACAAGCGAACGAACACCACCTGCAACTCCTCTCCGAACTCGCCCAGATGTTCAGCGACCGCAGTTTCCGCGATCAGCTCCTGGCCGCACCGGACGCCCTCGCGGCCCACTCCCTCTTCGCCCAATGGGGCAGCGATGCGCCAGACAACCGTAGCGCGGCTGTTTGACGACAACCTCGATCGCCTGAGGCTGCGCCATATCTGCGGCAGCCTCGATACTCGGATCTCGGTCTCCGAAGACCGCATCTGGCCCGCCGACATGGTCGGCCACCTCAACCTGATCCACCCCGACCGCCTGCAGATCCTCGGCTCGTCGGAGCTTGCCTGGGCCCGCCGCCAGACCCGCGAGAAGGTGATCCACCACGTCCGCGAGATCCTCTCGTACGGACCGCCGGCGATCATTGTCGCCGACGACGAAGACATCCCCAGCCTGATCCGCACGGTCTGCGCCAACGAAGACGTTGCGCTTTTCGCCAGCCCCCTGCCTGCCGCCAACGTCATCGATCTCCTTCGCAGCTACCTGTCGCGCAAGCTCGCAGAACGGGTTGCGCTGCACGGGGTGATGATGGACGTACTGGGCTTGGGCGTGTTCATCACCGGGGATTCGGGTGCCGGCAAGTCTGAACTCGCCCTCGAACTCATCTCCCGTGGTCACGGTCTGGTGGCAGACGACATCGTCGAGTTCTCCCGCATCGCACCGACCGTCCTGGAGGGCCGCTGCCCACCTCTGCTCCAGGACGTGATTGAAGTACGCGGCCTCGGCATTCTCAACATCCGCACGATCTTCGGCGAGACGGCCTGCCGGCGGAAGATGAAGCTCAAGCTGGTGGTTCATCTCCAGCGCCGCCAGCCCGGCGATCAGGACCCCTTGCGTCTTTCCCTCGACGACGAACAGCAGGTGATCCTCGGCATTCCGTTGCGCCGCGTTGTGCTGCCCGTGGCGGCCGGCCGAAATCTGGCAGTACTCCTCGAAGCCGCCGTGCGCTCAACGATCCTGCTGTTACGTGGCATTGATTCGACCCAGGAGTTCGTTGACCGTCAGCGCAGGGCGATGGAAGACGGCGGCTTTTAACCAAAAGACACAACGCCTCGCATCCTTGGCGGCCACGCCCGTCAACGGATTCACCCAAGTCCCGTTTAAGATGATGTTGCAGTCCCGACAACCCGCCGTACGAGGAGTGGCCAGATGAAAAAATTGATCCTGAGTGTCGCTGTTTCAATGTTTGCCGCCGGTCTGGCACCCGCAGCCTTCGCGGCCACGACCCAGCAGAACAAGATGAAGGAGTGCAACGCATCCGCCACCGACAAGAAGGGTGACGAGCGCAAGGCCTTCATGAAGGAATGCCTCTCCGCCAAGCCCGCTGCGGAAGCCAAGGGCACGCCACAGCAGGAAAAGATGAAGGCCTGCAACAAGGAAGCCGGCGAGAAAGCGCTGAAGGGGGATGACCGCAAGAAGTTCATGAGCACCTGTCTCAAGGGCTGACCGGCCCCCAGACGCTTATGAAGCGCCGAGGGCCCGCAAGGGCCCTCAGCTTTTACCGAGCGAACTGCCTCGCCAGGCTCAATCAATGGCAAACGCCACGGCATCAAGCATGTTGTCACCCACCGAAAAGCCGCAGCCGATGTGGCCCTTTTCGGCGAGCAGGAACTCGTCGCGCTTCACACAGTGCTCGGCGCTCCCCTCCTCGAGCAGATAGGTGCCATTGGTGCTCGAGTCCACAAGATAAAACAGGCCTTGCCGCAGTTCGATGCGTGCGTGCTGGCGTGAAACCCTCGGATCGGAGATGACGATATCGTTCCCCGTCTCGCGACCGAACAGCAGGGTAGGATGCGCTGTATCGATGGTCCACTTCTGCCCCCTGAAGCTGACCCGTAGCTGCCTTACCGACTGCAACGCCTCCTGACGAAGCTCAGACGCGGTAGGCGGCGGTGCATTGCCCAGCTCAAGGGTTGGAAAGGGCACGCCGCTGGCGGAATCGTCGAGCTTGCCGAGCAACCTCCGCATCGAAGGAGAAAGGAGTTCGGAGAGATTCTCAGAGACCGTGATGGTGTCAGGGTTGCAGCCATCCACCAACTGCGCTGCCATCTTCTCTGCACCAACCTCGCCGTCCCCCCCTTCGGATTCAAGCACGACACCGGCCCGCAAGACCAGCTTGATACCACTCATCGGAGGCAACGCCCGTACGCGTTCGCGCATCTCACGGGCCGCCAGCAACGCAGAATCCGCATCGCCAAAATGGGCGACTATCACTTCAGGGCGCAACTCAAGCCCTTCGGCCGAATACGCCTCTGCGCAGCGGGACATGCGGTTCAGGCAGCGCTCGACTGCATAACCGGCCTCCGCTTCACCCAACTTGACGGCCAGACGGATGCGACCCGCCACATCCGCGTACAGAAGACACCGGGAGGCTGCGCGCTCACTCATCGCCGCATGCTCCGATAATGGCCGGCCGACAGAGGGTGTCCGTCACAGGGAATCGCTCGAACGTGCGCGAAGAGCTGGGTGGGCGATCCATAAGTTCTAACTTCTCCAGATCCCGATAGGGATCGCTGAGGCATCTTCAGGCGCGCCAGACGACAGTTCAGGCGCATCGAACACAATGTCACCCTGCTCCACATCGGTGCTGCGCGTGACGTTCAGGAAGTCGAACAGTTTGCCGTCCGCCAGATGGGACGGAACGATGTTCTTCATCGCGGTGGCGATGGACACGATGCGACCGGGGAACCGACTATCCCAGTCACGGAGCATGGCCTTGATCTGCTTGCGTTGGGCATTTTCCTGGCTGCCGCACAGGTTACACGGAATGATCGGATACTCCATGCCCCGGGCAAACCGCTCGATGTCCTTCTCGGAGCAGTAGGCCAGCGGCCGGATCACCACGTTCTGACGATCATCGCTCACCAGCTTGGGCGGCATGGATTTCATCTTGCCGCCGAAGAACATGTTGAGAAACATGGTCTCGATCATGTCGTCCCGGTGGTGGCCCAGGGCGATCTTGGTGGCGCCGACTTCCTTGGCCGTGCGATAGATGATGCCGCGACGCAGACGGGAGCACAGGGAGCAGGTGGTCTTGCCCTCCGGTATCTTGTCCTTGACGATCTTGTAGGTGTTCTCGGTGACGATCTTGTATTCGACGCCGATGGATTCAAAGTACGCCGGCAACACGTGATCGGGAAAGCCGGGCTGCTTCTGGTCGAGGTTCATGGCCACGACACGGAAATTGATCGGAGCACGTTCGCGCAGTTCGAGCAGCAGCGAGAGCAGGGTGAATGAGTCTTTTCCGCCCGAGACGCAGACCATCACAACGTCGCCTTCCTCAATCATTCCGTAGTCGACGATCGCCTCCCCTGTCTTGCGCATCAGGAATTTCTTGAGACGCAGGAAGGAATTGGAGAAACGGGATTCCGTTTCGGAAGAGTCGTCTGCCACCGGCGCGGGGACTGCCACTGCGTGATCCATTGTTTTCCAGATGTTCGATGATTATAAGCCGGGCCAAAAGATGATCCGACTGTGATAAATGTTAAATACGTTATAAGTGCGCGGTACGCCCGCCGTCCACCGGAATGATCTGACCTGTGACGTAGGGCGCATCGAAGAGCAGAAAACAGACCGTCCGGGCAATGTCGGACGGCGCACCGACGCGCTGCAGCAGGGTGTGGGCCACCACCGCTTCGCGCTCGGCGGGCGGAAACTGCCCGTCCTCGGGCCATTCAATCGCACCGGGCGCAACGCCATTGACGCGCACCCGCGGGGCCAACTCGAGGGCCAGCGCACGCGTCAGGCCCAGCAGACCGGCCTTCGCAGCGCAGTACAGCGGGTAGCCCTTCAACGGGCGCTCGGCGTGAATATCGACGATGTTGACGATTGCGCCCTGCGTTGCCTGCAGCCAGGGGTTCGCCGCCTGGGCCAGGAACAGCGGCGCCTTCAGATTTGAGCCGATCAGATCGAGCCAAGCCGCCTCGTCGATGGCGCCCATCGCCGTGGGAAAGAAGCTCGACGCGTTATTGACCAATGCATCCAGCCGCCCATAATGGGCAACAGTTGCGCCCACCAAACCCTCCAAAGCATGGGCATCCAGCAGATCGGCCTGCACCACCAAAGCCGAATCCGGCCGGGCAGCATTGAAGACCGCCGCGAGCGCATCGGCTTCATCCCGCGACTGGCGGCAATGGAGCGCCAGCCGCGCACCTGCAGCATGCAGGTGACGGGCGATTTCAGCGCCGACGCGCCGGGCGGCGCCGGTCACAAGGGCGACAGGCGCGGTTGCCGGTTGAATCATGACTGCCTGGAAACAGGGTTCAGTGGGGAGCGATATCATACGGCGCCGCCAGCCGAAATGGCGATGTCGTGCGACGTGCGGCGCCCTTACGCCGCGGCTCGGCGCCGGGGCGGGTTAAAATTACGATTTTACACGCCAGCGCCGCCATGAATCTGCCCCAGCCGTCAGCCGACGCCCTCGAACAAAGCGCTGCCCTCATCGCCCGCCTGCAGGCCCTGATCCACGCCCACGGCGGCTGGATTCCGTTCTCAGACTACATGGCCGAAACCCTCTACGCACCTGGGCTGGGTTACTACAGTGGCGGCTCGCGCAAGTTCGGGCCGGGGGGCGATTTCATCACCGCACCGGAACTCACCCCGCTCTTCGGCCAGGCTCTGGCCAGCCAGGTTCAGCAGGTGATGAGCCTCTCGGCCCCTCACATCATCGAGGCCGGCGCCGGAACGGGGCTGCTCGCCGCCGATCTGCTCCTCGAACTCGAGCTTCAGGGCGCGCTGCCCGAAAGCTACGGCATCCTGGAAGTATCGGGCGAGCTGCGTGAGCGCCAGTTCGACACTCTGGCCGCCAAAGTGCCGCACTTGGCCAGCCGCGTACATTGGCTGGACACCCTTCCAGATCGTTTCTCCGGCGCCCTGGTGGCCAATGAGGTGCTCGACGTTATGCCGGTACATCTGGTGGCGTGGCGGCCCGAGGGCATCTTCGAGCGTGGCGTCGGCCTCGATGACGAGGGCCGCTTCGTGTGGGCCGACCGTACAGTTGCCGGCCGGGTAGCCGAGGCGGCAGAGGCGCTTGCGCTGCCCTTGCCACCGGAAGGTGAATACGTCAGCGAGATCAACCTCGCCGGCCGAGCCTGGATCGCCGAATGGGCAGCGCGCCTCGAACAGGGCGCGATGATCCTGATCGACTATGGCTACCCTCGTGCCGAGTACTACCTGCCCAGCCGCAGCACCGGCACGCTGCTGTGTTATTACCGCCACCACGCCCACGGCGATCCGTTTCTGTGGCCGGGGCTGAACGACATCACCGCCTTTGTGGATTTCACATCCATCGCCGAAGCGGGTTTCGAGGCTGGGCTTGACGTGATGGGCTACGCCGACCAGGCAAACTTCCTTTTCAACTGCGGCGTGCTGGCCTGCCTCGCGCGCCGGGCACCCGAAGACAGCGCCGACTACATCCGAGCCTCCAAGGCGGTACTGCGCCTCACCGGGCCCCACGAGATGGGCGAACTCTTCAAGGTCATCGCCCTGTCCCGCAACATCGGTCAGCCGCTGATCGGCTTTCTGCGCGGCGACCGCCTGCATAGTCTGTAAGGCTGACGCTCCACACGCAAACAGCCCGCCGGCACATCGCACCGGCGGGCTGTTTTCTTGATTGAAACGCTGAGACTGACTATTCCTGGAAGCGATACACCGCGCTCAGGAAGGCATCCACGTCTGTCGGCACCGCGTGATGCTCGTGGCCGGTCGCCGGGATTTCCTGCAGGCCGAGCGCAAGCTCGGGGGGAAGCAGGTTGGCATTCAGCACTTCATCATCATAGGCCAGCCCATCGGACATCTCGGGCTCGAGGTAGCTCCGTTCACCGCTTTCCATATCCATGAAGATCACCATTTCGGCCTCCGTTCCAGGGTGAGAGACGTGTCCCCTTGTTGTTCTTAACGGCTGTGGCCTCCAAAGGTTGAAGGAAACCCGGCGGACAACACCGAAAGCCTGTTTCAAAGCCCCGAAATCACCGCCAGTCGCACGATTTCAGGATGGAACACAAAAGGAGCGTCCGCAATGACGAAGTTCACGGCCAGCGGCGAATGGGACCTGCCGTCACAGATCGAGTGATTTCAGCCAGGCGAGGATCGGATCGGCCGCCACGCGCCAGTCGCTCTCCAGCATCATGCCGTGGCCAAGGCCCGGGAGGATCTGCGACTCGACTTCGTATCGGCGCGCTGTGAGACGCACTTGATCGGGTGGAATCAGTACGTCGTGCTCGGCGCCAAGGACCAGCATCGGCGGTAGCGCAATGCGCGCCAGCGACGGCAGGTCGAACAGCGACATGTCCCAGATCGCCCGATGGGATTCGGGCTGGCACAGGTGGTAATAGCGCCGCAGGCGCTCAAGCTCGATGGCTTCATGGAAAAGCGCGTCGCGCAGGGTTTCCATCTGGGGCTGACCACCGCCCATGATGCGATTGAGATCGCCCAGAAGGTGCGGCCGCGAGAAGGCCAGCCCAAAGGCCGAACCGAGCAGCCCCTGGGGCGGCACGGACGACATCAGCACCACCCCCGGCGCAGCGTGGCGCTCCAGATACTTCTGGACCACCATCCCGCCCATCGAGTGACCGATGAGCACTGGCGTGGTGGGCAGCTTGCCGGCCACTTCCGCCACGTCGTCCACGTAGTCCGAGATCGAGAAACTGTCGAGGTAGGTCCGGCCACGGCTACGCCCATGACCCGACAGCGATACCGCGTACGACGCATAGCCCTGGGCGGCAAACCATGGCAGGAACTGCTCTTCCCAGCACCATGCGGCGGTGTAGGCACCGTGCACGAACAGGAGCGGCGTCTCACGGGCCGGGCCGGAGGGGATATGACACAGCACTTCCAGATCGCCGAAGCGGGAGCGGTTCATGGACGAAATCCTGCAATCGGGCGAAGGGGACGGCTGGCGGTGAAAAGGGTCATCGGCTTGGGCGTTGGAAGTGTTCAGGCGGAGAACTTACCCCAGCATGGGGGTAGAGAAAAGAAAAAGACACGCCCACACATCCATGCGGCACTGTCGGGCGTCCATGAATTTTAAGGCAGTTTACGTTAAGGAATTTTATAACCAATTGTTTTATATATGAAAACCAATTTTGGTCATATTTTCTCCTGAATTTCCCGGATTTTTTCACGAACGCGGAAATGCGCAGGAAACTGGTCTGCGACGCCGTTGGCGCACTGTTATCCCTGAACGCCAACGCGGCACCATTCATCTATAACAATGTCGAGATTGCCGGCTGGGCCACCTGCTGCACCACCTTGCTCCACCCGGACACCGGCGCTCCAGTGGGCGCAAACCTGTTCATTTCGTTCTACGGCGACGGGGCGGGCCAGGCGCTGTACGCGTGTGGCACCCTACGCCGGGCAGCGAACCGGCCTTCGTCGGGCTGGCAGACGTGGCCCTCGGCGGCCAAGTGCTTGGCCGCCGGCTTCCCGTCCGCCGACAACACGGCACCCCGGAAACGCGGTAAGGTCCGGGCTCCAGCGTTATGGACCGGTGCCCGGTGTGCCTGCCCGACGCTTCATTCTCGACGGCAGGTAGAGGGCCGATGCTCAAGTGGTTGCTGGCAATCGTGGTGCTGGCAGTGGTGTCCGGGCTGAGCTCCGGCCTGCCGCTGCGGCGCTGGCGGATCGGGCATCTTCCCGGCGATCTGCATTTCGATGTCTTCGGGCGTCACATCCACATCCCGTTCACCAGCACACTGCTGATGTCACTGGCGGTCTGGCTGCTGGTCCGCTGGCTTTGACGGCTCATCGCCGACGGGTGCGCGTACCGCGAAGGTGATGCTGTCGAGCAACTGGCCGTCTCCTGCCATCAGATCGAGCACGTGACGGCCGGCCACCGGCTTCCAGCTCATCCGTCCGCCATTGCCGTTGGCGCTGCCATTGCCGTTCCCCACCCGCTCGCCGTTCAGACGCCACCAGGCACCAGTCGGCAAGCGGCTCCCTTCGAAATGGATGCGAAAGCCCGGGTCGCCGGCAAGTGCCATTGCATCCACCAGCATGCCGTTGGCGGGCCAGGTGATCCTGGGCACGCTGCGGGGCAGGGCCACCCGCTCCACTTCGGTGCCACGAATGAACCACTCCCGACGCGGGCTTTCCACCGGTGGCTCGAAGACCACCAGCGTCGATACCACGCCCGCTGGCGGTACCGGCCGGACGGCAGGCTGGTTGCGGTGCAGGCCGCGCAGTATCTCGTGCCAGGCCGCGTTGGCCAGTGCCGGCGTGCCGCGGGTACCGGCCGACCACATGACCACGGTGTACCGATCTGAAAAACCCGCCACCAGCGTCTCACGCCCATCGGGTACGTACTGGCGGATCACGAAGGGCTGCGGCATGCCCTCCGGGTCCACCTCGGTAAGCATGTCGCTCACGATGAAGCCTGCCTCGGGCCGCAGCAGGCGCCGGGCGAGCCGCTCGCTGCCGGGTGTGCTGCGTGGCGCCAGCCACAGCCCGCCGCTACCCAGGCTGCGGTAGAGCCCGGCGATGGCGAGCAGGCCGAGATCTGCCTGGGCGCTGCGCCCCACGTCCACATCGGCCATGCGGAAGCGCTCTGGCAGCTGCTCGCCCACCATCCGCAACACCGCCTGCGCGGGCTCGGTGAGATTCTCTAGCAGGGCCCGGCGGGCGCTGACCCACAGGCGTTCGTCGGGGTTGGTCGGCGCGTGGTTGGCGAGCGGCTCGTCGAGCAAGGTTGCGGCGGTGAGCTGGCGGCGTTCCAGGGCGACACCGTAGGCGAAGGGCAGAAGCAGGTTGCCGCTGCTGCGCAGGATCGCGGCCTGGTCGGCCTGGGCCGCATCCGGCGCCCCCACGTAGGCCAGCACGTCGGCGGTGGTGTTGTCGAGGACCACCGCCGACGTGTCGGTGGAACCGAGCCGGCGCACGGCCGTCAGGGTCAGGCGCTGGGCTTCGGCGTCGAGCGTGGTGAGGAGGCGCTCGCCGGGCTGCTGGAGGAGCTGACGGGCGAGGTGCGGCGCCAGATCCCAGCGCGGCCCGAGCTGCTGACGGTCGAGGGTGGCCTCCACGATGCGCTGGGCGGGGCCGCAGGCCGACGGATTGCCGATACGCTCGGCGAGCACGCAGGCCCGGCGCCCGACCACGTCGGCCTTGGCATTGGGGCCGCGCAGCAACACCGCAAGCACCAGCGCCTCAGGGCGGCCGAGCTCCGCCGGGGTCTTGCCAAACAGCGCGCGGGAGGCGGCATGCACGCCCTGCAGATCACCCCGAAAAGGCGCCAGATTGAGGTAGGCCTCGAGGATCTGCTCCTTGGTCCAACGGTTCTCCAGGGCCTGGGCAGCGAGGGCCTGATCCCACTTCTGACCGATGGAGCGGCGTGGCGTGCCGTCACGGCCGAGGGCCAGTTCGGGGTCGAGGAGGCCGGCGAGCTGCATCGACAGGGTCGAGGCGCCACGCTTGCGGTCGTACCACAGGTTGTGCCAAAGAGAGCCGGCAAAGGCCCGCCAGTCCACCCCGGAATGCTCGAAGAAACGTTTGTCCTCCGCGGCCAGCAAGGCCTCTTTGAGGGCGGGCGACAGATTGGGCAGGCCAACCCACTCAAGCCGCCGCACACGCAAGTCGAGCCGCCGCTCGGCCAGCGGCGTGCCGTCGCGGGCGAGCAGCACCGCCACCGACGGCGTGGCCCCAGCCTTCACTTCGGCGAAGGCCGGGATTGGCTGAACAGCCTGCGCCGCGGTGGCGGCGCCGACGATCAGCAGGGTCAGCGCGGTTCGCCACAGCGGGGCCGAAAGCACAGGAAAAACCGGGTTCGAGGACATGAGTGGCCGGCATTGTATGCCGCCCGCTGCCAGGGCAGCCGCGGGATTACTGCCTGCCCCTCGGGGACAAACTGTCAACATTCGTGTCTTCACCCAAACCCAGCGCCCGCACCGCCGCCAGCCGGGCTGCATGCACCTGGGCCGCGATCTGCGACTTGTCGGTCAGACCGCGGGCGATGGCGCCGGCATCCACGCCACGCACTGCGGCGAGCACTGCGAGCAGGCGATCCCGCTGTGGATAGGGCCGCCCGGTGAGCCCGGCGCGGCCGCGATGGTCGCAGGCACAGGCGTCGAGCATCGCAGCGAAGCGCTCCGGCCGGCGCAGGCCGTCGCAGCGTTCCACCAGCTTTACAGCGGTGGCGGCGCGCAGTATCAGGGCCTGATGCACGATGCCGTGCTCGCGGGCCGTCATCAGTGCCAGGTCGCGGCAGTCGGCACGGCACTTGAGGCGCTCGCAGACCGCCCTGGCGAGCCGCTCGCTGGCCGCCTCGTGGCCATAGTGGTGGGGCAGCAGATCGGGCCGGGTGATGCCCTTGCCCAGGTCGTGGAGCAGGCAGGCGAAGCGCACCGCCAGCGGCTGGCCGGTGGTGGCCGCTTCGTCGAGCACCAGCAGCAGATGCACGCCGCAGTCCACCTCGGGGTGATGCTGCGCCGGCTGGGGCACGCCGAACAGGCGATCCACCTCGGGCAGCAGGCGGGCCAGCGCGCCGCAGTCGCGCAGCACCTGGATCATCCGCGACGGCCGGGCTTCCATCAGACCCCGGGCGATCTCCTGCCACACCCGCTCGGGCACCAGCGCGTCCACCTCGCCGGCGGCGACCATGCCGCGCATCAGCTCGATGGTTTCGGGTGCCACCCGGAACTCGGCAAAGCGGGCCGCGAAACGCGCCAAGCGCAGGATGCGCACCGGATCTTCGGCGAAGGCCGGGCTCACGTGGCGGAAGACGCCGTCGGCGAGATCGCGGCGACCGTGGAAGGGATCGACCAGCGCGCCATCGGCGCCGCGGGCGATGGCGTTGATGGTGAGGTCGCGGCGGGCGAGGTCTTCCTCGAGGGTCACCGACGGATCAGTGTGGAACACGAAGCCGGCGTAGCCCGGCGCGGTCTTGCGCTCGGTGCGGGCCAGTGCGTATTCCTCATGGGTGCGCGGGTGAAGGAAGACCGGAAAATCCTTGCCGACCGGCTTGTAACCTTCGGCGAGGAGGGTTTCGGGGGTGGCACCGACCACTACCCAGTCCCGGTCCTTGACCGGCAGACCGAGCAGTTCGTCGCGGATGGCGCCGCCGACGCAGTAGATTTCCATGGGGCAGACCGAGATTGCGGGATCGGAGGCTAGTCGCGGTGTAGCTGGGCCGCATCGAGACGGCCGCGCTTGTTGGCGGTGCCCAGGTAGCACGGGGCGACGGCCTCCAGTGACGTGGGCGTTCGGCCCCAGGGCAGGGGCGGGCCGCTGGCGATGTTGTCGGCGCGCATCGAGCGCACGTTGTCGCGACTCATCAACGGGCCGGGCAGGCATTCGAGGGCGGCCGCCTGAAGCATCGCCAGACCTTCGGGCAGCGGGATCACCGGACGCCGGCAGCCGGTGAGCCGCCCGACGTAGTCGACCAGTTGGCGCAAGGTGTAGACCTGCGGGCCGGCAAGTTCGTAGGTCTGGCCGGCAGCGTCCGGGCGCGCAAGGCACTCCGCCACCACTTCAGCCACATCGCCCACGTAAACCGGCTGGAAGCGCGCACCGGCGCCCCCGAGCGGCATCAGCGGAAAGCGCCGCACGAGGCCGGCGAAGAGGTTGAGGAAGCTGTCGCCGGGCCCGAAGATCACCGACGGCCGCAGGATGGTCCATGCCACATCGGGGCTGCCGGCGCGGATCGCGGCTTCGCCGGCGGCCTTGGAACGCTGGTATTCCGACGGCCCGGCGGGATCGGCACCGAGGGCACTCACGTGCACGATGCGCCCGACGCCTGCCGCCCGGGCCGCGGCCACCAGCCGGGTCGGCAGCTCGACGTGGGCGCGGGCAAAGGCCGGGCCCCACGGGGTGCCGGGGCGGGAGTGAAGCACGCCGACGAGGCTGACCACGACATCGACGCCGGTCATCAGGCCCGCGAGTGCGGCGGGGTCGAACACATCGGCCTCGACCACTTCCGCAGTGGGCAGCGGGCGCAGGTGACGGGCGTTGGCGAGCCGGCGGGTGGGCACCACAAGGGCAACGCCGTCGCGGGCGAGCCGCTCGGCGATCGCGGTGCCGACAAAACCGCTGCCGCCGACGAGCAGGACTTTGCGAGGAAGGGACATGGCCGGTCTCCGTTGCAGGGGTGGGAATCAGCCGGTTGGATTGCAGAGCGAGCGACGAATTCCCGACCCGGTCAACCTTATTCGCTGCTGCCGGCGCCGGGCGTGGGCTCGTCGAGGCCAGCCCCCGGCGCGGCGCTGCCGAGGCCACGGGTGCTGCCGTCGCTCGCCGCGATGGTGCCGAGCCTGGCTTTGAGGGATGGCGCACGGCCTTCAAATAACGCGGCATAGATGACGGCGTTGGCCATCACCTTCTTGACGTAGTCGCGGGTCTCGTTGAACGGGATGCATTCGGCGTAGATCGCGCCTTCGAGGGGCTTCACGTCCTTCCACTTCTTGGCGCGGCCGGGGCCGGCGTTGTAGGCCGCCGAGGCGAGCACCGGGTGGTTGTCGAGCCCTTCGAGGACCATCCGCATGTAGGTGGTGCCGAGCATCACGTTGGTGTCCGGGTCCTGCAGCCAACCCACGTTGTAGCCACTCATCCCGAGCTTTCCGGCAACCCACTTGCCGGTGGCAGGCATGATCTGCATCAGCCCCTGGGCACCTACGCCGGAGCGGGCAGCGGTGACGAAGCGGCTCTCCTGGCGCATCAGGCCATACACCCAGCCCGGGTCGAGATCGCGGCTGCGGGCATTGGGCTCGACGCGCTCCCGATAGGGGGCGAGGTAGCGCAGGCTGTAGTCGTGCTCGTTGCGGGTCTTGTCGGCGGCGTTGATGGCGCGGTCGTAGATGCCGAGCTGCTGGGCCAGTTGGGCGGCGGAGAGCAGGAAGCGGTCGTCGCGGTTGCGCAGGGTCCAGTTCCATTCGCGCGAGCCTTCGGTGCGCAGGTCGAGGCGAAACAGGGCAATGGCGCGCTGGATGCCCGGGGTCTGGCGGGTCTGCTCGAACTCGGCGCTGCTGGGAGCGCGGGCTTTTTTGGGCAGAGCGAAGGTGCGACCAAGCTCCTCGTCGGCGAGGATGCTGTAGAAGTTAGGGTGGCCGGCGATGCGCTCGAACTCCTTGCGGGCGGCCTCGCGGTTGCCCAGGGTCTGGTAGGCGCGACCCAGCCAGTAGGTCCAGTCGGGCTGGGCGCGCTGGTCTGCGGACATCGCCTCGACGGCGGCCCGGACGGCCTTCCAGTCGCCCGCGCGCAGGGCTGCGCGCACACGCCAGGCGGCCTGCTCTTCGGACATCGGGGTGTCGCCGGCAGCCTTGAACCAGGCGTTGGCGTCAGGCATCAGCTTGGCCGCAGCCTGCCACGCGATCTGGCCAAGCGCGTAGCTGCGCTCGGTGGCCGAGAAGCGCTCGTTGAGGCCCAGATAGCGGGTGTAAGCGCCTTGCGGGTCGTCGCGGGCAAGGCGGGCCAGGGCGATCAGGGCGAGCTCTCGGCCGGGGCGGCTGGCCGAAAAATTGACCGGCTGGCGGTCGAGCCAGGTGGACGGGTTGGCGCCGGCGCGCTCCAGGTCGATGGAGCCGGGCTGCTGGTCGAAGGGCAGCCAGCTGGCCGCAGCCTTGGCACCGGTGGTGCGCTTGGCCTCCATCAGACGGCGCACGCGCCCCCAGATCTCGTCCGGGCTGACCAGCGCCTCCCGGGCCAGGGCCTGGAGGATGGGCACGCAGCTATCAGGGGTGTCGACCAGCGTGAACCACATCGGGCGCACTTCTTCGAGCAGGGCCGGATCGCCGCTACTCAGGCGCGCCTGATGGTGGTAGCACTTGATGTCCTGGTCGGGCTGCTCCAGGTTGCCGAACTCGGCCAGCAGGGGGCCGAAATCGCCGCGCTTGCCGAGGTAGCGCAGCCAGTCGGCGCGCAGCTTCTCGGCAGGCCAGCTGCCCGGATAGCGTTGCAGGAAGTCGCGGATGCGGCTGAAATCCACATCACTGGGCCGAGCCAGCATGTTGGACAGGGCCCAGAACTCGGGGTAGGGGTCGAGCACGTGGCCGGTGGGCGGCGCGTACAGGTTGAGACGGTTGCGGTCGCCGCTACGGGCCGCGTCCCGGGCGAGCAGGATGCGCTCGTCACCCGGATCGCCACCGGCCGGCATGGCCATCCATAAAACTGCCGCCAGGACGGCCCACGCGCTATTCTTCATCGCTCTACGTCTCACCAAAATGCCGTCGGAGAATAGCACAGTGACCCTCTCCTCCCCCCTTTCCGGGAGCCTGTCTGAAGCCGAAATTTCTGCGCTGCGCAAAAACCTCCGGAATGCCCGGATCGCCGCCCGCGAAACACTCCCCGCCATCGAGCGGGCTGCACGCACCGCGCACATCGAACGACATCTGGACGCCCTGGTCGACCGCCTGCACCCCCACCGCCTGGCCTTCTGCTGGCCGTGGCGGGGCGAGGTGGATCTGGTGCCGTGGATGGGCCGCTGGCTTTCCGCCGATCCGGCCCGTCAGGCGGCGCTGCCGGTGGTGCGCGCGGCCGGCCAGCCGATGATCTTCCTGCGCTGGCGGCCGGAAGCACCGATGGCCACCGACCACCACGGGATTCCGGTGCCGGCGGGGGACGAACGGATCGAGCCGGACCTGATCCTCGTGCCGCTCAACGCGTTCGATGCGGCGGGCTTCCGGCTGGGCTATGGCGGCGGCTATTTCGACCGCACACTGGCGGCCCTCGACCCCGCACCGCTCACCGCCGGCATCGCCTTCGAGCTGGCCCGCGCCGACACCTGCTGGCCCCAGCCCCACGACCAGCCGATGGACTGGCTGGTCACCGAGGCGGGCTGCTGGCATACCGGCGCCCGCTAGCTGCCGCCACGCCCGTCGCGGCCCTTGGTGCGGTACTCCAGCTGCCCCCGGCGCAGGCCAAGCAGGCGGGCCGCGGCCGACAGGTTGCCGTCGGTGCGTGCCAGCGCGTGGGCGAAGATCAGCGATTCGGCCGCGCCGAACGATCCCGCCGCCGCCAGCAGCGCCGCGATGTGATCGTCGAGCGGCAGCGGCGCGGCGCTGGCCGCTCGCATTGCGGATGCTTCACCCGCATCGGCAGTGCGCATGGACACCTGCGGAAAGCGCTCGCCGCCCGAGAACAGGTGCTGCACATCGAGGTTGCCACCCTCGTCGGCCATGATCACGCCGCGCTCGATGATGTTCTCCAGCTCGCGCACGTTGCCCGGCCAGTCGTAGGCCCATAGCGCCTCGCTGGCCCGCTGGGTGATGCCCGTCAGGCGCTTGCCGAAACGCGCGGCAAAGCGCTTCACGAAGACATTGACCATCAACGGGATGTCCTCGCGCCGCGCGCGCAGCGGCGGAATCTCGATCGGGAACACGTTGAGCCGGAAGAACAGATCCTCCCGGAAACGCCCTGCCCGCACCTCCTCGCGCAGATCGCAGTTGGCGGCGGCCACGATCCGCACATCCACCGGGCGGACCTGCACGTCGCCGACGCGCTCCACCTCGCCCTCCTGCAGCACCCGCAGCAGCTTGCCCTGGGCGTGCAACGGCAGGCTGCTGATCTCGTCGAGGAACAGCGTGCCACCATGGGCCCGCTCGAAACGACCGGGCCGCGACACTGTGGCGCCGGTGAACGCCCCCTTCTCCACGCCAAACAGCTCGGCCTCCACCAGTTCGCCCGGGATCGCCGCGCAATTGACCGAGATGAAGGGCTTGTCCGCACGTGGGCCGATGGCGTGCAGCGTCTTGGTGAAGCGCTCCTTGCCCACCCCGCTCTCGCCCAGGAAGAGCACCGTCGCATCGGTGGGCGCGACGCGCTTGATGAGGTGCGCCACCTCGTTGAACCCCGGCGACGCCCCCACCAGATCGGGCAACACACCGCACCCGACCGCCGCCTCGCCATTGGCCGACGGGCCGGCCCGGCGATGGCGCGGGGCCGAGACGAAATCCTCGATCTGCAGGAAGCGCAGATGCGCCTCGGCGTCGTCGCAATCCTCCAGCGGCTCACCCACCACCCGGCAGCGGGCGTGCCCCATCGCCACGCATTCGCGCTCGCGCCACAGGATCGGCCGCCCCATCAGCGCGGTGGTGAAGCCGCAGGCGTAGCCGGTCATCATCCAGCACGCGGGCGAACCGCTGACGCCGAAGTGCTGGCGATGGGCCTCCGCCTCCCACGACGACTCCCAGTAGTAATCGCCCCAGAACTCGCCGCTCTCGGTGTTGAACTGCATCCGGTCCACCGCCTGGTTGCGGACGAAACCCTCGATCTCCCGCAGCCGCGGCCCCAGCGCCAGCGTGCGCTCCAGCCCGCCGGGCGCGCCCTCGCGCAGGCCGCGCGCATCCTCGGTGCCCTGCTGGTAGCCAAGCCGGGTGAACAGCTCGCGGGTCTTGTCGAGCCCCAGGCGCTCGATCAGTTCGCGGCGCAGCGCCGCCAGCGAGAAGCCGTGCATCAGCAACATGCGCTGGCCAAATAGCAGGATCTGCCCGCTGTCGGGCTCGAAACGCACGTTGCGGGACAGGGCCTCGTCGTCGATGGCCTCGACGATGGCGGTCAGCGGGCTGCGGGACGCGTGGGGCATCGGCGAGGTAGAGGTGACGGTCGAAAGCACATGGTAGAGAAATTTCCGCTTTTGAAGAAACGGCGTTTCGTTATTTCAGAAATATTTTGCCAACACCGCACATCACCAAAACCTTCTGGGCCACCAACTTCCTGTCAGATCAACGACTTGCCACGCAGCGCCGGCCTGGCACGCCAGTTGCAGATCGGCCTTCGCCGGCTCGACCCGGCACCTGACCGACAAAAAGACCAAGCAGGAGGAGACCATGGCTGCCCACCCGGCATCCGCATTCTTTCCCGTTCGGGTGCGCCGCAAGACGCGGCTCACCGAGCACATCGCGGGCTTCGAGCTGATCCCCGCGGACGACACCCCGCTGCCGCCCTTCACGGCCGGCGCCCATATCGACGTCGCGCTGCCGAACGGCCTGATCCGGCAGTATTCCCTGTGCAACCCGCCCGGGCAGGCAGGCACCTACGAGATCGGCGTGCTGCTGGCGCCTGCGGGGCGTGGTGGCTCGAGCAGCGCGCACCGGGACATCGCCGAGGGCGACATTCTCCGCATCGGCACGCCGCGCAACCACTTTCCGCTGGTACCGGCAGCCCGCTCGCTCCTGTTCGCGGGCGGCATCGGCATCACCCCGCTGCTGTCGATGGCCTGGGCTCTGCACCGCGACGGCGCCGATTTCGCGCTGCACTACTGCGTCCGACAGCAGGCCGGCGCCGCCTATCTCGACTGTCTCGCCGCCGCACCGTTTGCGTCGCGGGTTCATCTTCATGTCGATGGCGAACCGGCCAGTCGCCTTGATGTGGCGGCACGCCTCGCCGCGCAGCCCTCCGACACCCGGCTGTACGTGTGCGGCCCTTCGGGGTTCATGAACCACGTCATCGCCACCGCGCGCGAGCAGGGCTGGCCCGACGGGCGCATCCACTTCGAGTACTTCGCGGCACCGGCGCCAACCGCCGATGCCGATATCCCCGTCGGCAGCTTCGAGGTCTGCGTGCCGAGCCGGGGCGTGGTCGCCCGGGTGCCGGCAGATCGCAGCGTCGCCCAGGCCCTGCTTGCCCACGGCGTGCCGGTGGCGCTGTCGTGCGAGCAGGGCATCTGCGGCAGCTGCCTGATGCGCGTGCTCGACGGCGTGCCCGAACACCGCGACCTCTTCCTGAGCGACGCCGAAAAGGCCGCCAACGACCGCTTTCTGCCGTGCTGCTCGCGGGCCAGGGGCGCACGTCTGGTCGTCGATTTCTGAATCGCCCCGCCCACGGCGGATCGTCCCGGAGACCGGCCCCGGCCGGCCTCCAGCCCCGCCGGGCGTCGGCCCGGCGTTCATCACCACCCACAAGAAAAGAGAGTGACATGGAGACAAACCACAAAAGCCCCTACCTGCTCAACACCTGGTACGCCGCCGCCCTGGCGACGGAAGTCGGCGCCGAAGGCCTGTTCACGCGCCGGCTGCTCGACACCTCGGTGCTGATCTACCGCCGGCAGGACGGCACCGCCGTCGCGATGCACGACCGCTGCCCCCACCGCTTCGTGCCCCTCAGCATGGGCAAGCGCAGCGGTGACGACGTGGTCTGCGCCTACCACGGCCTCAAGTTCGACTGCACCGGCCAGTGCAACCACAACCCCCACGGCACCGGGCACATCCCGCAGGCAGCGCGGGTGCGCACCTACCCGCTGGTCGAGCGCTACGGTTTCCTGTGGATCTGGATGGGCGACGAGGCCGCCGACCTCTCGCTGCTGCCGGATTTCAGCCCCCTCACCGACGGCGACCCGCGCGGCGTGGGCTTCACCTACATGTACCGCAAGTCCAACTACGCGCTCATCACCGACAACGTGATGGACCTGAGCCACATCGACCACCTGCACGGCGAGATCATCACCACCCGCGGCCAGCTGTCGCCCCAGGTGCCCAAGCTGCGCGAGACCGCCACCACGGTGTCGGCCCGCTGGGAATGGAAGCAGACGCCGGCGATGATGATCTTTGCCGGCTTCCTGCCCGATCCGCAGGCCGAGGCGCGCCATTTCTTCGACATCACCTTCACCGCACCGGCCAACATCCAGCTCTCGGTGGGGGCCACCCAGGGCGACGGAGGGCTCGACCTGATCGACTGTGTCGGCCAGTACGACCTGCACACCAGCACGCCCGAGACGGAGGGGTCGAGTCATTACTTCTTCGCCACGCGGCGCAACCACAACGTCGAGGATGCCGACTACAACGAGATGAAGATCAGGGCGATGCACGAGGCCTTCGTCACCGAGGATGGCCCCATCCTCGACGCCCAGCACGCGGAGATGGGCACGACGGATCTGTTCAGCCTCAACCCGGTGCTGCTGACGAGTGACGTGGCGCCCGTAAAGGTGCGTCGCCTGATGCAACGCCTGATCGCCGACGAGCACGGCGCCAGCCTCAAGGCTACCGGCTGAACGCCCGGCCAGGCCGATGCCGCGCCCTCGCCGGGCGTCGGCGTCGGCCGCCGGATCAGCGCACCGGACGCACGCCGTCGAGCGGGCTGCCGAGGATCGCCTGGCGGATCACGTCGATGGCGCCGCTGCGCGGGTAGGTGACGCGCCACGCCAGCGCGATGCGGCGGAAGGGTTCCGGCGCCTCGAAGGGCCGCACGGTGAGGAGCGGATTGCCGCCGGGGATCGGCGCCGCGGCGGTGCTGGGCAGCACCGTGACGCCCGCGCCGGTGGCCACCATGTGGCGGATCGTCTCCAGCGAGCTGCCTTCCAGGGTGCGCTGCAGGCCCTCGCCGGGGCGGCACAGGGGGCAGACTTCCAGCACCTGGTCACGAAAGCAGTTGCCGGCACCAAGCAGCAACAACTGCTCTTCGGCCAGCTGCTTGGCCGGAATCGCAGCCGCCTGTTCCCACGGGTGGCCGGTGGGCATCAGCACCCGGAAGGGCTCGTCGTACACAGCCTGGGTGACGATGCCGGGCTCTTCGAAGGGCAGCGCGATGACGATCACGTCGAGGTCGCCACGCTTGAGGGATTCGGCCAGCCGGGCGGTATAGTTTTCCTGGATCAGCAGCGGCATCGACGGCGCCGCCCGGTGCACGCGCGGGATGAGGTGCGGCAGCAGGTAGGGCCCGATGGTGTAGATCACGCCGAGTTTGAGCGGGCCGGACAGCGGATCGCGGCCGGCGGTGGCAAGCTCCTTGATCTGGCCGGCTTCGAGGAGCACCTTTTCAGCCTGGGCGACGATGCGGGCGCCGATGTCGGTGATCTTCACGTCGGCAGCGCTGCGCTCGAAGAGCGTGACGGCCAGCTCGTCCTCGAGCTTCTTGATGGCCACCGAGAGCGTGGGCTGGCTAACGTTGCAGCGTTCGGCAGCGTGGCCAAAGTGCCTTTCGCGGGCCAGCGCAACGAGGTAGCGGAGATCGGTCAACGTCATCAAGCACTCCCGGCGATCACGATAGTGATTAACTATACATCGGAAGTCGCCCGCGGGAAGCGGGTGAGCGGAAATGGGCTGAAAGGGATTGCAATCGCTACCCACCGCCCCCATCTCATACCCGATGTGCTGCGCGTCGCGCACGCTTTGTAAGCGTTTGTTTGTATCGGGAACAGCACGCCTCCCCCCGCGTCCACCATCCCGTGAAAAAACAGGAGCCCTGCATGAAACCTGCCGTCGTCCGATCCGCCCTCGTCTCTTCCGCCATCGCGCTGGCGCTCGCCGGCTGCCTGCAGGAGGGCGGCGCGATCTCCCCCTCCCACGCAGCCAACGGCGCCACGCCGGCCACCGTGCCGGCCGTCCAGCCGGCCCAGGCACCGGCGGGACGCTACGGCCTGCCGGATTTCTCGGCGCTGGTCGAACAGGTCGGGCCGGCGGTGGTGAACATCAGCACTACCCAGCGCCTCAGCCGAGGCAACAGCGGTGCCAGCGGCGAAGACCCCTTCGCCGGCGATCCGTTTTACGACTTCCTGCGCCGCTTCGGCGTGCCTGTTCCGGGCATGCCTGGCGGCGGCGGTGGACGCGCGCCTGAGCAGATCCAGCAAGGCGTAGGCTCGGGGTTCATCGTCAGCGCCGACGGCTTCGTGCTGACCAACGCCCATGTGGTCGATGGCGCCACCGAGGTGACCGTGCGCCTCACCGACAAGCGCGAGTTCAAGGCCAAGGTGGTGGGCGTGGACAAACGCACCGACGTGGCGCTCCTCAAGATCGACGCCACCGGCCTGCCGGCGGTGCGCACCGGCGACGCCGAGCGCGCCAAGGTGGGCGAGTGGGTCGTGGCGATGGGCTCGCCCTTCGGCTTCGAGAACACCGTGACGGCCGGCATCATCAGCGCCAAGGCGCGGCGCCTGCCCGACGAGAACTACGTGCCCTTCCTGCAGACCGATGTGGCGATCAACCCGGGCAACTCCGGCGGCCCGCTGTTCAACCTGGCGGGCGAGGTGATCGGCATCAACTCGCAGATTTACTCCCGCTCCGGCGGTTTCATGGGCATCTCGTTCGCGATCCCCATCGACGTGGCGATGAAGGTCAAGGATCAACTCCAGAAATACGGCAAGGTGTCCCGCGGCCGGCTGGGCGTGGCGATCCAGGGGCTGGACACGGATCTGGCGCAGAACTTCGGCCTCGACAAGCCGAATGGCGCGCTGGTCGCCAATGTCGAGCCCGGCTCCCCGGCCGAGAAGGCCGGCCTGCAGCCCGGCGACGTCGTGCTCGGAGTGAACGGCCAGAAGGTCGACAGCTCGGCCGATCTGCCGCGCATCATCGGCGACCAGAAGCCCGGATCGGTGGTGCGCCTGTCCGTGTGGCGTGACCGCAAGGCCCGCGAGGTGAACGTCACCCTCGGCGAACAGGCCGGCGAGAAGGTCGCGGCGATGGGCAGCCCGGACAGGAAGAATCCTTCGGCCAGCGGCAAGCTGGGCGTCACCGGCCGTGCGCTCACCGCGCAGGAGGCTGCGCGCCTCGGCGTGCCCGGCGGGGTGGTGGTGGAATCGGTGAGCGGCCCGTCGGCCAAGGCTGGCCTGCAGGCCGGTGATGCCATCGTTGGGGTGAACAACCAGGCGATCACCAGTATCGACCACTTCCGCAAGCTGATCGAATCCGCTGGCAACCGTTTTGCCCTGCTCGTCCAGCGAGGCAACAGCCGGATCTTCGTGCCCCTGCGAATGGACTGATCGCGAACCCGGCGCTGTGACAAGATTCAGCAGCCCGCGTCAAGCGGGCTGTTTATAATCCGGACACCGTGGAAATTCCGGTAGGAAGTGATTTTCCGTACCGGATCGATAACAACACACCCCGATGTCCTTGCCGCCATCACGACGGATCCTGCTCGCCGCAATCATGGCGACCCTGCCTGCGCTGAACGACGCCGCAGGCCCCGTGGCTGATCGTGAAGGCTGGGAATCCCCTTTCTTCGAGGAACTGCCGACCGTTTTGTCGGCCTCGCGCCTACCCCAGGCCCTCAACGAGGCGCCGGGAGCGGTGACCATTCTCGACCGTGACTTCATCCGCGCCACCGGCTACCGCGATGTGGCCCGCCTGCTGCGCCTGGTGCCCGGCATGCAGATCGGCCAGGAGCGCGGCCACGCCCAGTGGGTCACCTACCACGGCCTGGGCAGCGATTATCCGACCGAGATCCAGGTGTTGATCGACGGCCGCTCGGTGTATGCGCCCAGTTCGTTCGGTGGTGTCGACTGGTCGGCGCTGCCCCTCACGATCCACGAGATCGAGCGCATCGAGGTGGTGCGCGGCACCAACTCCAACGCCTACGGTGCCAATGCCTTCCTGGGCGTGATCAACATTGTCACCCGCCACAGCCAGCAGGACCGCGGCGCGAGCGGCCAAGTTAACCTCGGCTCCCACGGCATCAATGACATCCTGGCCAGCTGGAGCGGCGGCAGCGATGACCTGGGCCTGCGCCTCACGGCCGCACAGCAACGCGACAGCGGCTTTGGCCGGGTTTTCGACAGCCATACCAGCCACACGGTCAGCCTGCGCAGCGACTACCGCCTCAGCGCCCGTGACGAACTGACCGTGCGCGCCGGCTACAACCGCATCACCCGCGACCTCGGCTATCCCGACTCGGTGTTCGGCAACAACGCCGAACGCACCGCCGGCACCGAAGGCGGCACCCTGCACCTCACCTGGCGGCGCACGCTCGGCGACGACGAGGAATGGCTGGTGAGCGCCTACCGCAACCACGAAAACGGCGTCGAGCGCTGGCTGGCGAGTGCACCGCCGACCTATCCGGCCGTGCCCCTCGACCGCAACCGTGAAGCCCTACGCACCAACCTTGAACTCCAGCACCGTTTCGCCCTCAGCCCGAAGGCGCGAATGGTGTGGGGTGTCGAGACGCGCCGCGACGAGACCAACTCGCCCTACCTCTTCGCCGGCGGCCGGCCGCCGGTGCTGGAGCTGTACCGGGCCTTCTCCAACCTCGACTGGCGCCTCACGCCCGAGTGGCAGCTCAATCTAGGCGGCCTGCTCGAGAAGAACGGCACCATCGCACCGCAGTTCATCCCACGCGCCTTCGTCAACTGGCATCCCAGCGCCCGCGACACCTTCCGCGCCGGCTACGCCCGTGCCTGGCTTCAGCGCAACCTCTTCGAACTCTACGGCGACGTGCGCACACCGGTGCCGGGCAACCCGTCCATGCTGCTCGCCTGGCCATACCAGGCCAATCCCGACCTGAGGGTGCCACGGGTCGACACGATCGAGATCGGCTATCTCGGGCGCTTCCACACGCTCGATGCGACCCTCGACGTGCGTGTCTTCAGTGAGCGGATCAGCGATTTCGTGATCCGCCGCATCGTGCCATCGGGCGGTGCGCTGCTCCCGCTGCCCAGCTCCCAGTTCGTTAACATGTCTTCGCCAGTGGTGCTGAGGGGCATCGAATACCAGCTTCGGGCCAAGCCCCGGCCGGGTACCGAGGTGCTGTTCAGCCACACGCTGATCGACCGCCACACCGACGCCCCGGAGATTGCCAAGCGAACGGCGCCTTACACCGCCAACCTCACCTGGCTGCAGGATTACGGCAACGGCTGGAGCAGCACCGCCAGCCTGCTGCGGATGGGCCCGCTGGCTGGCGGCTACGGCTACGTGCCGGGCTGCGACTACGCCGCCCGGCCCTACACCACCGCCGACCTGCGCATCGCCCGGGCATTCAGGGTTGACGGCAGGCGGGCCGAGGTGTCGATCAACGGCATCAACCTGGGCGGCCAACACCAGGAGATCACGGACCGTTCGGAACAGTGCCTGCCGGCCCACCGCGGCACACCGGTCAATCCGGTGGCGACGATGGGCTGGTTGTCCTTGTCGGTCGAACTCTGACCCCGACGGCCCTCAGCCGGCAACCGTCTTGCGGATGAACACCGCACGCTCGATGTCGGTCACCCACACCAACCCGTCGCCCGTCTGGCCGGTGCTGGCCACCTGGACGATGCACTCCACCAGTGTGTCGGCGATCTCGTCCGGGGCGACGATCTCGATGCGCACCTTGTCGGTGAAATCGGTGAGTTCCTCGCGGATGTTGCTCGGCGCGTGACGCACGGTGGCACCGCAGCCCACCGCCTTGCTGATGGTCATTCCGGGAAAACCGGGAAGTCCCCGCAGCACCTCGCGCAGGCGAGGCAGCTTCTGGGGGCGGATGACGGCGCGAATTTCCTTCATTGCATGTCCTTCTCAAAACGTCGCCGGGCAGCCCGGTCTTTCTCAAACAGAACCGTACGGTACTGCAGTCACTCCCCCGGCCAACCGGCCGGGGGAGTGATCACACAGGGGTTTTCAAATTGCTCGGGCGGATCAGGCCTCGTACGGGGTATCGTCGAACCACTTGTAGAGCGTTGGCAGCACCACCAGCGTGAGCAAGGTTGAGGTGATGAGGCCGCCGATCACCACGATCGCCAGCGGCCGCTGCACCTCCGAGCCCGGCCCGGTGGCGAACAGGAAGGGCACCAGCGCCAGCAGCGCCACGGTGGCGGTCATCATCACCGGGCGGAAGCGCAGGGTCGCGCCCTTCACCACCGCCTCGGCGAGCGGTGTGCCCTCGCCCCGCAGGCTGCGGATATAGCTCACCAGCACCACCCCGTTGAGCACCGCGATACCCCATAGGGCGATGAAGCCCACCGAGGCCGGCACCGACAGGTATTCGCCGGTGACCAACAGCCCGATCACCCCGCCAACGCTGGCGAAAGGCAGCACCAGAATGATGAGTGAGGCAAGTTTCAACGATCCGAACAGCAGGAACAGCAGGAAGAAGATCGCCCCCACCGTCACCGGGATGATGATGGTCAGATGCCCCATCGCCCGCTCCAGGTTCTGGAACTGGCCGCCCCACTCGAGGTAGTAGCCTTCCTTCAGCTCCACCTGGGCGCCGACGGTCTTCTGCAGCTCTGCCACGAAGCCGCCCAGGTCGCGGTCCTTCACATTGATCGCCACCACCACCCGGCGCTTCGCCAGCTCTCGGGAGATCTGGGCAGGACCGTCGGCCACGCGGATGGTCGCCAGGTTTTCCAGCGCCACCTGCACGCCGCCCGGCGCGCTCACCAGGATGTTGCCGATCTTCTCGACCTTGTCCCGGAAGTCTTCCGGCAGGCGCACCACCGCCGCAAAGCGCCGCTCGCCCTCGTAGATCTCAGTGGCCTGCTTGCCGCCGATGGCCGCCTCGATCACGTCGTTCACGTCCGACACGTTGAGCCCGTGGCGGGCGATGGCGGCGCGGTCGATCTCGATGGACAGGTATTGCTGACCGCTCACCCGTTCGACCCGGATGTCGGTGGCGCCCTGGATGCCGCCGGCCACACGGGCAATCTCCTCGGCCTTCTTCTTGAGCAGGTCGAGGTCGTCGCCGAAGACCTTCACCGCCACGTCGGAGCGCACGCCGGTGACCATCTCGTCCACCCGGTCGGAGATCGGCTGGGCCATCACCACCTGGGCGCCAGGCAGCACCTTGAGCTTCTCGCGCATGGCCTCGGCGATGTCGTCCTGGGTCCATCCGGCGGGCCACTCGTCACGGGGTTTGAGGCTCACGATGGGGGTCGACTCGTTCTGACCCTGGGGGTCGGCGGGCGATTCGCCGCGGCCGACGCCGGAGATCGCCGACTTGACGCCCGGCACCTCCATCACCAGCTTCATGGCCTGCATTTCCATCTTGATGGACTCGTCCAGCGAGATGTTGGGCACCCGGTTGATACCCGGCACCACCGAGCCTTCCTTCATCTCGGGGATGAAGGCCGTGCCCAGCAGCGGGAACATTGCCAGGGTTGCCACCAGCGTCACCACGCCGCCCACCACCGTCTTGCGGCTATTGGCCACCGCCCAGTGGAGCATCTTGAGATACGGCGCCTTGAGCTTGGCGATGAGCCAGGTGTCGTGCTCGGCGCCGCCCTTGAGCAGGTAGGACGACAGCACCGGCGTGAGCGTGAGCGACAGGAACAGCGACACCGCCAGCGCGATGGCAATGGTGTAGGCCAGTGGCGCGAACATCTTGCCTTCCATGCCCTGCAGGGTCATCAGCGGCAGGAACACCAGGATGATGATGCCCACGCCGAAGATCACCGGCGTCGCCACCTCCTTCACCGCATCGAAGATGATGCGCACCTTGCTTTCGCCCTTGCCGGCGTGGCCAAGGCGCCCGAAGGCGTTTTCCACCACCACCACCGAGCCGTCCACCATCAGGCCGATGGCAATCGCCAGCCCGCCCAGGGACATCAGATTGGCCGAGATGTGGTAGCGGTTCATCGCCATGAAGGTGATGAGCGGCGTGAGCACCAGCGTGGCCACCACGATGAGGCTGGAGCGCACGTCGCCCAGGAACAGGAACAGCACCACCACGACAAGGATGATGCCCTCGATGAGCACCTTGCTCACCGTCCACAGGGCGGCATCGACGAGCTCGGAGCGGTCGTAGTAGGGCACGATCTTCAGCCCGTCGGGGAGCATGTTCTTGTCGTTGATCTCGGCCACCCGCGCCTTGATCCGGCTCACCACCTCCTTGGCGTTGCCGCCGCGCAGCATCATCACGATGCCGCCCACCGACTCGGTATTGCCGTTCTTGACCACGGCGCCCTGACGCACCTCGTGGCCGAAGGTGACTTCCGCCACGTCGCGCACGTACACCGGCGTTCCGCCGACCTCCTTCAGCACGATGGCGCCGATGTCGGACAGGCTCTTCACCAGGCCCACGCCGCGGATCAGGTACTGCTCGGCGTACTGGGGCAGCACACCGCCACCGGAGTTGGCGTTGTTGCGCGCCACCGCCTCATACACGTCACGCACGGTAAGCTGGTAGTGGCGCAGCCGATCCGGATTGACCAGCACCTGATACTGCCGCGCGAAGCCGCCCTGGGAGTTGATCTCTGCCACCCCGGGGATCGAGCGCAGCAACGGGCGCACCACCCAGTCCTGCACGATGCGGCGCTCGGTGAGCTCCTTCTCGGTGAGCTTCCGGTCGCCGTCGTCCGGGTGGTCGAGGGTGTACTGGTACACCTCGCCCAGACCGGTGGACACCGGCCCAAGCACCGGCACCACACCTTCCGGCATCCGGCTGCCCACTTCGAGCAGGCGCTCCATCACCAGCTGACGGGCGAAATACACGTCGGTGGCGTCGGTAAAGACGAGCGTGATCAGCGACAAACCCGGCTTGTTGAGCGAGCGCATCTCCTCAAGCCCCGGCAGGCCGGTCATGGATATCTCCAGCGGCACGGTGACGAAGCGCTCCACCTCCTCGGGCGAGCGGCCTTTGGCTTCGGTGGCGATCTGCACCTGCACATTGGTCACATCGGGGAAGGCATCCACCGACAGCTTGTGCGCGGCATTGAGGCCGAATGCAAGCAGGATCACCGCCACCACCACCACCACCAGACGCTGCTGGAGGGCGGCGCGGACGAGGGATTCGATCATTCCAGTTCCTTCCGCTTGCGTTCGTTGTTCAGGTGGAAGGCCCCGCTGACGAGGATGCGCTGCTCGGCCTTAAGGCCCGACAGCACCGGCCGGCGTCCGTCGGCATCCGGCCCCAGGCGCACCGGCGTGAGACGGAAGCGGTTGGGCCCGACCTCGACGAACACGTTGTCGGCATCACCCTCGCGTACCACCGCCTGAGCCGGCACCACCAGCGTCTGGGTGGGCGCGGCCTGGATCAGCATGGTGGCGAGCATCGCCGGCTTGAGCTGGCGGCTGGCGTTATCCACGGCGCTGCGCACGGTGACCGTGCGGGTCTCGGGATTGACCGTGTCGGCCACGAAGATCAGCTTGCCGGTGAGTCGCGCGCCCAGCGCCGGCACCTCGATATCCACCGCCTGACCGGCCTTGACCAGCGCCGCCTGCTGCTCGGGCACCTCGGCGGTCACCCACACCTGCGAAAGATCCGCCACGGTGAACAGCGCATCGGAGGGCTGGACCACCTGGCCCTGGGTCACCTTGCGCTCGACCACGGTGCCCGCCATGGTGGACACCACCGGCGTCACCGAATTGATCGCGCCGCTGCCACCCAGCCGGTTGATCGCCGTCGACGACATCCCGAGCACCCGCAGCTGGTCGGCGGCGCCACGTTGTTCCGCGGAGGCGATCGCCAGCTCGCTCTCGCGCCGCTGCAGCTCGGCCCGGCCGATCACGTCGGCGGCAAACAGCTGGCGCGCCCGCTCGACGCTGCGCGACTGCAGGTCGGCCTGGGCACGGGCCTTCAGGTAAGTCAGCTGCGCCTGGCCAAGTTCGGTGCTGTTGATCACCGCCAAGGGGTCGCCAACCTTCACCTGCTGTCCCAGGTGGGCGTCGATCTCGATCACGCGGCCGGTCACGGTGGCGCCGATACGGCTCACCCGACGTTCGTCGAAATCCACCTTGCCGGCGACCCTCAGCGTGTCGGACAGGGCGGCAGCGGCCATCGGCGCAACCCGGATATCGGCGCCGAAGTTGGCGGGTACCGATACCAACAGCGGATCGACAGGACCGACCGGATCTTCGGGCGCGCCTTCGGAAAGGGCGGACGTGGTGGGGGCGGCGGCCTTGTCGGGAGGCGGGGCGGAATCCTTACAGCCCGCCAGCGGCAGACCGAGCAGCGCGGCCGTCAGCGCGGCCAGAGCGAAGGATTGAAGGGATGCGTGGGGTTTCATGGGAACGGTCCGGTTCAGGGAGCGGCGCGCAGGCGCTCGATGTCGATGACGGCCAGCTGCAGTTCGTAGCGGGCGGCGATGAGTTCGTTGCGGGCGGCTCGGAAGACGCGCTGGGCGTCCAGATAATCGAGGATGCCGCGCTCACCGAAACGGTAGGCGGCCTCGGCGACCTTCAGGGCGGCCTCGGCCTCGCGAAGAATGCCGGTCTCGAGGGCGCTCACCTGGTTGCGGTTGATCTCGTACTGGCGGTAGGCGCCTTCCAGCGCCTGGATCAGCGCCAGCTCCTGGGCCGCCAGTTCGCTGCGGCTGCGGGTGAGCAACGCGCCGGCTTCGGCCACCGGGCCCTGGCGACGGTCCCAGATCGGGACCGACACCACCACGCCAAGGCGGGTGTCGCGCAGTTCGTGGTCGCGATCCTCCGCCACCTTCAGCGCGACTTCGGGCTGGCGGCGCAGGCGTTCGAGATCCAGCTGGCGTTCGGCGCGGCGCACCTCGGCCTGGTTGCGCAGCAGCTCCGGGTTGCGGGCCAGCACTTCGGTGCGCAGTTGTTCGAGGGGCGGCACATTCACCGCGCCCGACAAGGACCCTTCAAGCTGGAAATCCGCCGGCAAGCCGGGGCCCACCAGCGCCCGCAGCGCCGCCCTGGCCTGGGCCACGCGCAGGTCGGCACTCTCGGCCGACTTCTGGGCGTTGAGCAGTTCGGTGTCGGCCTTGATGAGTTCGTAGCGGGGCGATTCGCCGGTATCGACGCGCACCGCCACCTTGCTGCGGATCTGCTCGGCCAGCTGGAGATCCTCGCGGGCCGCGCGCAGTTCGGCGATCCGCCGGAGCACCTCGAAGAAGCGCTGGTCGAGGCGCGCCAGCAGATCGTTTTCAAACCCGCGACGTTCGGCCTGGCGGGCCTCCAGCCCATGGCCGGCCGCGGCAATGCGCGCGTCGCGCTGCCACGGGTTGTCGATGCGCTGCTGGACGGTGAGGGTCTGGGCGCTCCCACCGCTCACCCCCGGCACCCGCGCCTGGGTGCGGCCGGCGAGGAATTCAACATCGGGGTTGGGATAGGCGGAGGCGGCCGTGACCTGGGCCCGGCCCGCCTCCACCAATGCCTCGGCGGCGGCGAGGGACGGATGGCCGCCACGCGCCAGCTCACGCAAGGCAGGCAGCGAATAGACCGGGGTAGCGGCGTTCGGCACTGCCTGAGGCGCGGGCGCTGCCGAGGGGGCTCGGCCGGCGGGCGCCGACAGGGCCGGAACAGCCGTTGCCAACAGGGCCACGGCCAGAACGGACTTGGAGAACATGGGGATCCTTCAGCGCTCAACGAGCCGCTGGTGTCGATTCACGGGGGGCGCGGAATGGCTCGACCAAGGGCCGGTCGTGCCTTCCAGATCGGACTGACGGAACTCAGGCGTGCCGCGGAGGTGGCGACGTGGGGCGGGGGAGAATCGAACTGAAGGCAGGCGGCGGCGTCACGCGACGCGTCCCGAAGAAGGGCGGCGGAACAAGGCTGAACCCACTGATGAGCGCGGGACAATCGAGCGGCTCATCCACGCCGTCGTAGGCGCTCAGCGTAGGGCTACTCTGTTCGCTGATCTGCTCCACCAGATCGGTAGCCGAATCGAAGGCTTCGGACGCCGAAACGGTCCCCGCCCACGCAAGCACGACGCCGGCGAGCGCAAGGGACATGAAACGAAGGAGAAGCAGACGAAATGTGTGCATTGCAACAATCAAGACCGCAGACGGGCGAGCGAGTTCCGGCCGTGACCGAAAATTCCGCGGGAGACGTGGAGAACTGCGCGACTATAATCGCACTTTTTTCGCTTTTTGCCCCTGCCATGCTGCAACGCATCGTCCTGCTTCTACTGATTCTGCCGTCCCTCGCCTTCGCCCAACTGACGCCGCCGCCGGTCGCCGCCAAGGCGTGGCTGCTGCTCGACGTGGGCTCCGGCCAGATCCTCACCACCGAAAAACCCGATCAGCGGATCGAGCCGGCGTCCCTCACCAAGCTGATGACCGCCTACCTCACCTTTGCGGCCATCAAGAACAAGACGCTGGCCCTCGACCAGACCATCCCGGTGTCCGAAAAGGCCTGGAAGGTGCCCGGCTCCAAGATGTTCATCGAGCCCCTCAAGCCGGTGACGGTGGATGAGCTGATCCACGGCATGATCATCCAGTCGGGCAACGACGCCTGCGTGGCGCTGGCCGAAGCCATCGCCGGCTCCGAAGAAGCCTTCGCCCAGCTGATGAACAAGGAAGCCGCCCGCCTGGGCATGAAGAACACCCACTTCGAGAACGCCACCGGCCTGCCGCACCCGTCGCACCTCACCACCGTGCGCGACCTGTCGATCCTGGCCTCGGCGATCATCCGCGACTTCCCCGAGTTCTACCCGATCTACTCGATCAAGGAATACGCCTACAACAAGATCAAGCAGCCTAACCGCAACCGCCTGCTGTTCCTCGACCCGACCGTCGACGGCGTCAAGACCGGCCACACCGACAGCGCCGGCTACTGCCTGATCGCCTCGGCCAAGCGTAACGACCGCCGTCTGCTGTCGGTCGTCGTCGGCACCACCGGCGATTCGGTGCGTGCCCAGGAAAGCCAGAAGCTCCTCAACTGGGGCTACCTGGCCTACGACACCGTGAAGGTGTACGGCGCCAACCAGGCGGTCAATGAGTTCCGCGTCTGGAAGGGCAGCGAGAACAGCGTCAAGGCCGGCTTCCTGAACGACTTCGTGCTGTCCCTGCCCAAGGGCGACGCCGCCAAGCTCAAGGCCAACGTGATCAGCCAGCAGCCGCTGATGGCGCCGCTGGCCAAGGGCCAGCCGGTGGGCACCCTGCAGCTGTCCCTCGACGGCAAGCCGATTGGCGACTACCCCATCGTCGCCCTCGACGAAGTGCCCCAGGCCGGCTGGTTTGGCCGCATGTGGGACGCCATCCGCCTGTGGTTCAAGAACCTCTGAGCCAGCGCTGAATGGGGCCGGGATTCATCCCGGCCTTGAACTTTCGGCCGGTCGCACCCATCTTGAGAGCATCCGGTGTCTTGGGATGCGCTTTTCACGCCCCACACGCCTCCCCATCCCCATCCAGGCCATGACTGAAGAACGCCAGACCCTGCTCGAGTTTCCCTGCGAGTTCCCCATCAAGATCATGGGCGCGCGGGTCGATCACTTTGCCCAGACGGTGCTGGAGGTCGTGCTGCGCCACGCCCCCGATTTCGAGCCCGGCTCGATGCAGATGCGGCCCTCGTCCAAGGGCAACTACCTGGCCATCACCTGCACCCTCAACGCCACCTCGCAGCTGCAGCTCGACAACCTGTACCGCGAGCTGTCGTCCCACCCGATGGTGAAGGTCGTCCTGTGATCGTCCGCCACCTCGGCCTCGCCCCCTACGAGCCCACCTGGCGGGCCATGCAGGAATTCACCGCCACCCGCGACGAAAGCACGCCCGACGAGCTGTGGCTGGTACAGCACCCGCCGGTGTATACCCTCGGCCAGGCCGGCAAGCCCGAGCACCTGATCCACGCCACCGACATCCCGCTGGTCAAGATCGACCGGGGCGGCCAGATCACCTACCACGGCCCCGGCCAGGTGGTGGGCTACCTGCTCCTCGACCTGCACCGCCGCCAGCTCAAGGTGCGCGAGATGGTCAGCCTGCTCGAGCAGGCCATCATCGACTGCATCGCCGACTACGGCCTCGACGCCCGCCGCAAGGATGGCGCACCGGGCGTCTATATCGACGGCGCCAAGATCGCGGCGCTGGGCCTGCGGGTGAAGAACGGCTGCTCTTACCACGGTCTGTCCCTCAACGTCGATATGGACTTGACACCATTTACCTGGATCAACCCCTGCGGCTATAGTGGGCTCAAGACCATCCAACTCAAAGACTTCGGCGTCACCGAAGCGCCCGACACCGTTGCCGAGCGCCTGCTCGGCCATTTGCGGCGGCACTTTCCCGACGTCGCCCCCACTGCCTGACCAAAGGACGCAGCCCCCATGGAATCCGAGAGCCGCAAGCAGCGCGGCGCCGAAAAGACCGCCCGCATCCCGATCAAGATCGTCCCGGCCGAACGCCTGAAGAAGCCGGAGTGGATCCGCATCAAGCTCGGCGCCGGCGCCGAGGTCGAGCGCTTCAACGAGATCAAGGACACCCTGCGCGAGCACAAGCTCCACACCGTGTGCGAGGAAGCCTCCTGCCCCAACATCCACGAATGCTTCGGCAAGGGCACGGCCACCTTCATGATCATGGGTGACATCTGCACCCGCCGCTGCCCCTTCTGCGACGTGGGCCACGGCCGCCCCGAGCCCCTCAACGCCAACGAGCCGGCCGACCTCGCCAAGACCATCGCCGCGATGCGCCTCAACTACGTGGTGATCACCAGCGTGGACCGCGACGACCTGCGCGACGGCGGCGCCCAGCACTTCGTCGAGTGCATCCGCTCCACCCGCGAGGCCAGCCCCAAGACCAGCATCGAGGTGCTGGTGCCCGACTTCCGCGGCCGCATGGAGATCGCCCTCGACATCTTCGACCAGGCCCCGCCGGACGTGATGAACCACAACCTCGAAACCGTGCCGCGCCTTTACAAGCAGGCCCGCCCGGGTGCGGATTACGCCTACTCGCTGGAGCTCCTCAAGCAGTTCAAGGCCCGCCACCCAGATGTGAGCACCAAGTCCGGCCTGATGGTCGGCCTCGGCGAAACCGACGACGAGATCCTCGAAGTGATGCGCGACATGCGCGCCCACAACGTGGACATGCTCACCATCGGCCAGTACCTCCAGCCCTCCGGCGGCCACCTGCCGGTGCTGCGCTACGTCCATCCCGACACCTTCAAGATGTTCGAGACCGAAGCGCTCAAGATGGGCTTCAAGAACGCCGCCTGCGGCCCGATGGTCCGCTCCAGCTACTGGGCCGACCAGCAGGCGCATGGTGCGGGGGTGGTGTAAGCGACTCCAACTGTTGATCGAGAGGGCGTCCTGCGGGGCGCCCTTTTTTGTTGACACCTGAAACAGGCACTTCAGTACAAAATTTTCTTTGCACAAAGAATTCTTTGCACTATATTTTCTTTGCGCAAACCCCAAGACCATACCCATGGACAACATCGCCGGCTCTCCCGTCGAGGGCGACAACTTCTTCGGTCGCAACGACGTCGCCCGCCATCTCCGCGAAATCCTCAACCACGACGACATCCTGCTCCTCGGCCCCCGGCGGATCGGCAAGACCTCCCTCGCCCGCGCGGTGATGGCCATCACCCACAAGGACGGCTGGAAAGTCGTCGAGATCGTCGTTGCCTCGTGTAACGATGAAAAAGGCTTTCTCGACAAACTCGAAGATGCCCTCAAAAAAGCCCTCGACTCCTTCACCGGCAAGCTGTGGGACGGGATGCGGGACAAGCTCGGCGCCTTGGGCAAGCGCATCAAATCCCTCAAACTCGGCGGTTTTGGCGCCACCGCCGAAGTCGGGCTCGGTGGCACCGACGCCGACGACTGGACCACGGTCGGCAACGACCTGCTGGCCCTCCTCGGCGAGCTCGACGACCACTGGCTGATCTACGTGGATGAGCTGCCGATCATGCTCTTCAACATCATCCGGCAAGACTCGGCAAACGGCGTGCAGCGGGTGCGCCGCTTTCTCGACTGGTTCCGCAACGACGTGCGCGCCCTCGCCAGCGCCGGCAAGGTGCGCTGGCTGATCTCCGGCTCGGTGGGCCTCGACACGCTGGTGCAGGAGCACGGCATGGCCGACACCATCAACAGCCTCAATCACCAGAACCTGCCGCCCTTCACCGACCCGCTCGCCTGCCAGCTGATCCGCGAACTGGCCACCAGCTACACCATGGCCCTCGACGACACAGCCGTCCGTAGCCTCGTCGATGCCGTGAGCTGGCCCCAGCCCTATTACCTCCAGATCGCCTTCCAGCAACTGCGCAGCCTGATCGCCGCAAACCCCGGCACGCCACCGCAGGATCTCATCGACAAGACCATCGAGCTGATCATCCAGCCCGGCGTCGGCGCCGATAACGATTTCCACCACTGGGACAGCCGCCTGAACATGCAGCTCAGCGCACCCCTCGCCACCCTCGCCAAGGCCCTGCTCAACCAGAGCGCCACCCTCGCACGCGGAACCCGCGCCGAAAACCTGCTCGCCACCGTCCAGCAACGCCACCCCGACGCCACTGACGACGAAGCCCGCGCCCTCTTCGTGCGCCTGCGCGACATCCTCCTTCGCGACGCCTACTGGCTCGCCGACGACAGCAGCGGCGCCCGCCACTACCGCTTCGCCCTCGAACCCCTGCGCCGCTGGTGGAACCGGAGGAACAGCCTGTGAGCGTCGCCACCCACCACTACAACCCCGACTGGCTCAGCGACGACGCCCTCGTCGCCGGCTTCATCGTCCGTCAGGCGGAGTTCCGTTTCTTGCGTGACGAACTCGCCCGCGCGCCATTCGAAGGCAGCGTCCAGCACTACCTGCTCATCGGCCTGCGCGGCGCCGGCAAGACCACCCTGCTCAAACGCCTCGCCGTCGCCATCCGCCGCGACGCCGACCTCTCCGACCACCTCATCGCCCTGTCCTTCCCCGAAGAGCTCTATCAGGTCAAGGACTTGGCCGATTTCTGGTGGGCCGCCTGCGAAGCGTTGGTGGATGAACTCGACCGCCTGGGCCGCGGCGCCGAAGCCGACGCCCTGATGGACCGTACCGACGCCGGCCGCAGCGCCTCTCGCAGCGGCGACCAACCCGCCAACGCCGGCCTCACCCTGCTCCTCGACACCTGCGACAAGCTCCAGCGCCGCCCGGTAATGCTGGTGGACAACCTGGACATGGTCTTCGACCGCATCGACAAGCAAGGCCGCAAGCGCAAGGACCCCCACGCCGCCGCCTACTGGGAACTGCGCGAAGCCCTGTCCACCACCCGCTCGCCCATCGTCATCGGCGGCTCGGTGCGCCTCTCCGAGCCCTTCACCGACTACGACAAAGCCTTCTACGACTTCTTCATCCCCAAGCGCCTGGGCCGGCTCGAACTCGCCGAAGTCCGCCAGGTGCTCGAACACCTCGCCGACCGCCAGGGCAGCCCCGAGATCAAGGACCGCCTCAAGACCCGCCTCAAGACCCGCCCCAGCCGCATCGAAGCCCTCTACGACCTCACCGGCGGCAACCCCCGCGCCATCGGCCTGATCTTCACCCTGCTCCAGCAAGGCCCCAATAGCCGCGCCGTGGACGACTTCGAGCGCCTGATGGACCTCACCACCCCCTACTACAAGGCCCGCTTCGAAGACCTGTCGGAGCAGGCTCAGGTGGTGATGCATGCCCTCGCCGTACGCCGGCCCGGTGACGGCAGCGGCCTGCGCTTCGGCCACACCGCCGCCGAGCTGGGCGCCCACGCCGGTCTGCCCACCAACACCGTCTCCGCCCAACTGGACGTGCTGGAGCGCGAAGGCCTCCTCGAAAAATCCGCCGCCCACGGCCGCACCCAATACCGCATCGCCGAACAACTCTTTCGCCTGTGGCTGCAAATGCGCGGCAACCGCCGCGTCCGCCAGAGCGCCCTTGGGCTCAGCGAATTTCTCGAGGCGATGTACGACGAGGAGGAACTCGCCGCGGCGCTGCAGGGTGCCAGCGGCTCTGCCCGCGCTGAAGCCATGTTCGCCCTAGCCATGGCCGACATGCGGGGCAACCGCGCCGACCGGCGCAGCCTTGAGGCTTGGGGCGCCGAGTGCGCCACCCGTTACGCCGCCGAAGCAGGCGCAGAAATGGATGAAGTTCTTCCGAGTAGCGACTTGAGCGAAGACCTCGCCACCCTGCGAACCCTGCGCACGCGCCTAGCCAATTGCAACGACCACGGCCTCACCGCCGCCGAACAGGATGCGCTGGTCGGCGCGCTCGATCTGCGTCTGGAAGCCAAACGCGCTGCCGTCGATGCACTGAGCACCCCCGACACCGCCATCACCGAAGCCGAGCGCGTGCGCACTTACCAACTCGCGGAGCGGCGCAAGCTGCTGCGCTACGGCCTGTTGGAAAGCGATCTGCCGCTACTCTACAACTTGCGCGCCCGCGGCTTCTTCCCGCTGCCCAACCTTCTTCCGGAAGACGTTGCGCCAGCGCAAAAAGCCAGTGGCCAAGCAAACATCGACGATCTGGCGTGGCGGCTGGTGGGTTCGTGGAACTGCGTCGAACTCACCGACGAAGCCGCAGCAGAACGTTGGATCACCTGGGGACGAGCGCATGCAGCCAAGGCTGGCGCTGACGCTTGGGCCAACGTTGCCGGAGCATTACGATGCTCAGGACAACTAACTCAAGCCCAACATGCCCTCGATGAAGCGATCCACAGCGGTATCACCGCTCGGACCGAATACGAACGGGGATGCTTGCTTGATGCAATCAACAATGACTCGGTCGGCACCGAAATGGCTTTTTTTCAAGCAGCCGAACTAGATCCACAAGACGCTAGGCCATGGAACGGGCTCGGAGCCATCCTCGCAAGACAGCCTGAGCGTAACGGCGAAGCGGAAGCCGCTTACCTTAAGGCAATCGAGATTGACCCAACCTTCGCATGGCCGTGGGACGGGCTCGGGAGCCTTCTCACCGTTCAACATGGCCGCTCCCGAGAAGCCGAAAGCGCCTTCCTCACAGCGATCGATCTCGACCCTAACTTTGCTTGGCCGCAGAACAATCTCGGCATCCTGCTCGCCGAACAGCTCGGTGAAGTGGATAAAGCAGAAGCTGCGTTCCGCAAGGCCATTGAAATCGACCCAAAATTCGCGTGGCCGTGGCACAACCTCGCCGTCCTCATATCCAAGCAAGCAGACCGCACGAGCGAAGCTGAAGCTGCATACCGTAAGGCTGTTGAGATCGACCCCACGATTTTCGGATCTTGGTGCAACCTTGGCCTAATACTTCTTGATCAACCTGGCAAAAACGCAGAAGCCGAAACGGCATGTCGTAAAGCCATTGAGATTGATTCCGCTCATGCCTTTGCGTGGAACAACCTTGGCATCGTCCTCGCCGAACAACCCGACCGCACCAAGGAAGCCGAAGCCGCCTATCGCAAGGCCATAGAAATCAACCCGAATTACGGCCGAGCTCTTGGTAATTTGGGACGACTACAAGCCAATCAGGGCGACTTGGATGCGGCCCAAGCATCCCTAGAAAAAGCCATCGCCCTTGATACCGAACTCCAAGGTCGCTGGCAGTTTGAACTCGATCTGGTTCGCTCTCGCCGCCAAACCACCGCCGCCACCCAAGCCCTCGCCGCCCTCAACTTCGCCGACACCCGCGCCGCCCTGGAAACCCTCCTCGCCGACGCTGGCGACGTCCCCACCGCCCTCGTCAGCCAAACCTTCGTCGAAGACTTCCTCGCCCCGCTGCTCGTCAACCGCACCCAGGCGGCCAGCGTACTGGGCTTGCTGCACGGTCTCGGCTACGACCGCCATGCCCGCCCGCTGCTCCTCGCCTTCGAGGCGGCAGTGGAAGACAAGCCCGATCTGCTCGATGTGCTGGAACCAGAAACCCGCAACGCGGCCAAACGCATGTACGAACGGCTCACCAAGGCCGCCCAACGCAAGGCGCAATCCTGATTACCCCCCCAACCGAGGACAACAACGATGACCCAATCCCTCTACGCCATCCCCCTCAACAAGATCGACGGCACCCCCGCCACCCTCGCCGAGCACGCCGGCAAGGTGCTGCTGGTGGTCAACGTGGCCTCCAAGTGCGGCCTCACCAAGCAGTACGAAGGGCTGGAGGCGCTGCATGAGCGCTTTGCCGACAAGGGTTTCACCGTGCTGGGCTTCCCGGCCAACGACTTTGCCGGGCAGGAGCCGGGCACCGACGCCGAGATCGCCAGCTTCTGCACCGCCAACTTCGGCGTGCAGTTTCCGATGTACAGCAAGCTCGTCGCCACCGGGCCGGACAAGCACCCGCTGTACGCCACCCTCACCGCTGCCAAGCCCGAGACCGAAGACCGCAAAGGCATGGAAGACATGCTGCGCGGCTACAAGATCGAGCCGACCGCCGCGCCCGAAGTGGTGTGGAATTTCGAGAAGTTCCTGATCGGCCGTGACGGCACCGTGCTGCGCCGCTTCTCGCCCGATACCGCCCCCGACGCCGACAAGCTGGTGGCCGCCATCGAGACCGCCATCACCGGCTGATTCACCGGCCGACCGCGCCCGGCGCCTCCCCGGCCCGGGCGCCGCGCCCTACGCCGTTCAAATATCGCAGTCACCGGCCGTTAACGCCCGGACGTGCCCCTGTGGCACACGGCCGCCCATTCCGCCGGAGACCTGCGATGCCCACCTTCCACGCGCCTGCTGCCGCCAGCCAAGCCACGCAGCCCAACCCGACCAATTTTGCGATCACCCTGATGGAGCACCTGGTGGTGCCCACCTTCGTGCTCGACGCCGAACAGCGGGTGCTCGTCTGGAATCGCGCCTGCGAGCGCCTCACCGGCATCCCGGCTCGCGACGTGATCGGCACCAGCGATCACTGGCGGGCCTTCTACGACAGCCCGCGGCCCTGCCTGGCCGATCTGGTGGCGCGCAACGACTGGTCGCTGATCGACAAGCTCTACACCACCCACGACGAACCCAACACCCCGGCCCACGGCGTGCACGCCGAAAACTGGTGCACCATGCCGCGGCGGGGCATGCAGCGTTATCTGGCGGTGGATGCCGGCCCGGTGTTCGACGAGGCCGGCAAGCTCATCGCGGTGGTCGAAACCCTGCGCGACAACACCGAGAGCAAGCTCATCCAGATGAAGGTGGCCGAGCAGGCCAGCCTGCTCCAGCATCACTACGACGAGCACGAGCGCGAGGCCAGGATGGCCCGCCGCATCCTCGACCACCAGATCCGCACCGATCTCATCCGTCAGGCCGGCATCCACTACACGGTGATACCCGCCACCCACTTCTCGGGCGACCTGATCCTCGCCGCCCGTGCGCCGGACGGCAGGCTCCACGCGCTGCTGGCCGATGCCACCGGCCACGGCCTGGCCGCCGCGGTGAGCGTGCTGCCGGTGGTGCAGGAGTTCTACCGCCTGGTGGAACAGAACGAGCCCCTCTCCGGCATCGTGGACGCCATCAACTTCGTACTCGCCAACTCGCTGCCGGCCGGGCGCTTCGTGGCGGCCGCCTTCGTCAGCCTCGACGAAAACGCGCGGGAAGGCGAGGTGTGGGTGGGCGGCATCCCCGGCGTGCAGATGGTCGACGACGACGGCCGCATCGTGCGCCGCTTCGAATCCCGCAACCTGCCCCTGGGTGTGACCCGCGACGCAGACGGCATCCGCGCCTTCGAGCGCTTCAGCTGGACCGAGCCTGCCCGGCTGGTGATGCTCTCCGACGGCGTCGTCGAGGCCACCGCCCCCCACGGCGAAGCCTTCGGCGAGGCCCGCCTCGCCCACAGCCTCGCCAGCCCCCGCAGCGAGGACCTGATCGCCCGCCTGCGTCGTGCCATCACCACCCACCTCGCCGGCACCCCGGCCCACGACGACATCTCGATCCTGGTGATCGACTGCCCGGCGTAAGCCCCCGGCACCACGACGACAAAAGGCGGCACCCGCACCCGGGGCCGCCTTTTTGCATTTCTGCCTGACGCGGGATCAGAAGGTTCTATTCACCGACGCGATCCACGTGCCCGCGCCCATGTCCTTGGTGGTGCCGTTGCCGGCGACGCTGGGGTAATTCTTCCAGTAGTCGGTGCCCACGGTGGTGGTGTAGGCAAGGCCCAACACCCAGCCGCCATCCATCGTCTTGGTCACGCCGGCCTTGTAGTCGGAGTAGCTGAGGCCGCTGGAGTGGGTGATGGTCTGCCGGCCGGCGTGGAGGGAGCCGGTCCAGCCGGGCAGGAATTCGTAGCTGGCGTTGGCCTCGATGTACCACGAGCCCGAGGTGTCGCTTCCGCTCACCCCCGCGCCGGGATTGCCGGGAAAGGCGCCGGGGCCGGCGTTGTTGTTGTTGAAGCCGAAGTAGCCCACGTCGGTCATGGCCCGCGAGTACTTCACGTTGAGCCACTTCCAGGTGCCCGAAAGGTACAGCTCGGTGGAGTTGTAGCGCTTGCTGGCGTAGCTGCCGGCGGGGGTGATCTTGTCGTAGTTGGCGCCGGGGAAGAGGAACTGCAGCACGCCCACGTCGTAGCTGAAGTCATCCACCGCGCCCCGGTAGCCGCCGTACAGATCCACCTCGATGTTGGCGTTGGCGTACAGGTTCGCACTGGTGTTGGACAGCCATGCGCCAGCGTAGAAGCCGCTCTCGTGGGCGTAATCCACACCGCCCTGCAGCGCCGGGTTGCCCCAGGTCTGGCGGATGCCGCGGAAGACGTACTCCGACACGATGCCGACGTTGCTGGTGAGCGCCGGGGCGGGGGCCGGCGCATCCTCGGCGAAGGCTGGCGCGGCAAGCGCCGGCAGGCCCAGCAGAAGGGCCAGGCGCAGGGCTTTCGGGGTCGTGGTTTTCATGGTCATGCCTCTGTCGGTGTTGGGGTGATGCCATTTCACGCCCGCGCGCGGTGATCCTCAATTCCCCCTCCGACCTACTCCCAAAGTCGAATTGTTCAGTGCACCAACGAAGCCGAGAGTGCAGCTGTATCGCACGGATTGCGGTGTGACTTTTTCGACTTTCGAGGAGTACGCAGATGAACACGACGACAGTGGATGCCGTATCGGGCGGCATCGAGGGTGGCGGCGCGACGCTCCACCGCCGGATAGGCTGGGCCGGCGCCTTCTGGGTGGCCAGCGGCGTGCCGGCGCTGGTGCTTTTCTCCATCGGCTCCATCGCCGCCACGGTGGGCAAGCCGTCGTGGGCGGTGTGGATCATCTCCATCGCCTTCGGCTTCCTGCAGTCCTTCACCTACGCCGAGATCGCCGGGCTGTTCCCCCACAAGTCGGGCGGCGCGTCGGTGTATGGGGCGGTGGCCTGGGTGCGTTACAGCAAGATGCTGGCGCCGCTGTCGGTGTGGTGTAACTGGCTGGCGTGGTCGCCGGTGCTGGCGATCGGCTCGGGGCTGGCGGCGGGCTACATCCTGTCGATCCTGTTCGCGCCGGACGCCGCCATCAACACCTGGCAGATCACCCTGATGGACCTGGGCTTCATCAAGGGCGGCCTGGCGCTGCGGGTGAACGCCACCTTCGTGGTGGGCGCTGCGGTGCTGCTGGCGGCCTTCGCGATCCAGCACCGGGGCATCCTGCAGGCGGCGCGCATGCAGATGGTGCTGGGCGTCGCCGCCCTCGCCCCGCTGATGCTGATCGGCCTGTGGCCGCTGGTTTCCGGTGACGTGCCGGGCGCCAACCTGGCGCCGCTCTACCCCCTCGCCAAGGACGCCAGCGGGGCGGTGATCGACGGCGCCTGGGACATGGCCGGCTTCACCCTGATCGCCGGCGGGCTGTTCATGGCGGCGTGGTCCACCTACGGCTTCGAGACGGCGGTGTGCTACACCCGCGAGTTCCGCAACCCGCGCTCCGACACCTTCAAGGCCATCCTGTACTCGGGCCTGTTGTGCATCTTCGTGTTCACGGTGGTGCCCCTCGCCTTCCAGGGCAGCCTGGGCCTGGGCCAGCTGGTCACCCCGGCGGTGCTGGATGCCGCCGGCAACGTGGTCACCCCGGCGGTATACGACGGCATCCTGTCGCCGGACATCTACAGCGGCATGGGCGTGGCCCAGGCCATGGCCCACATGCTGGGCGGCGGCCCGCTGGTCGAGCACGTGCTGATGGCCATGCTGGTGCTGGCCCTGGTGCTGTCGATCATGACCTCCATGGCCGGCTCGTCGCGCACCCTCTACCAGGCCTCGGTGGATGGCTGGCTGCCCAAGTACCTCTCCAACGTCAATGGCAACGGCGCCCCCACCGCGGCGATGTGGACGGATCTGGGCTTCAACCTGCTCCTGCTGCTGATGTCCGACTACGTGTTCGTGCTGGCCATCTCCAACGTCTGCTACATCCTCTTCAACTTCCTCAACCTCAACGCCGCCTGGATCCACCGCATCGACCGCCCGCGCTGGCCGCGCCCCTACCGCGCCCCGACGTGGCTGATCGCCGTGGGCACCGTGCTGGCCTTCGTCAATCTGGCGCTGATGGGCATGGGCGCCGACATCTGGGGCGCCGGCACCCTGGCCACCGGCCTGCTGGCGGCGGCGATGATCCTGCCGGTGTTCTTCTACCGCCACTACATCGTCGATAAGGGCCAGTTCCCGGCGGCGATGCTGGAAGACATGCACCTGGGCAGCGAATCGGGCGTCGGCACCCGCGCCGGCATCCTCCCCTGGCTCACCCTGGTGGGTGGCGCGGCGGTGATCGCCATCGCCCACGCCGTGGCCGTGGTCTGAGGAGGCCGCCGCCATGATGATCTCCGACATCAAGAGCCGCCCGGTCTACCGCGATCTGGCCCCCGAGCCCGCCGCCAGCGGCCACCTGCTGGTGGTTGAGGGCGAAACCCTCACCCCGGCCACCCTCGCCGCCCTCGCCAGCGCTTTCGGACCGGTGGCGCCGCGGCTCCACACCTGGCTCGTGGGCGGCCCGCAGGACGTGGGCGCCCACCCGGGCCGGCTGTGGCGGCTCGGCAGCCTGGCCGACGTGGAGGACAGCCTCTCCTGCGCCAGCCGCGGCTTCGGCATCGGCGACCGCCTGTACGTGAGCGGCACCGAGCCCTTCCTGTGGCGCGTGGCCGAGGCCGCCGGCCACGTGGGCTTCGCCAGTGGGCAGATCCAGCTCCACCACGCCGGCAGCCTGCGCCGCCGGGTGTGGTGCACCCACTGCCACAGCATCACCGACGACGTGACCACCCAGATCGCCGACTGCGCCGGCTGCGGCCGCCACCTGCTGGTGCGCGACCACTTCTCCCGCCGCCTGGGCGCCTTCATGGGCGTGATGGTGGATGCCGAGGTGCCCGGCCAGGTGCCCGCCTGCGAGGAGGTCTTCGCATGATCGGCGACACCCTCCTGCTGCGGGTGGATGCGGCCACCGCCATCGCCCCCACCCTGCGCCACCTGCGCCTGGTGGCGGCGGACGGCGGCAAGCTGCCCCCGGCCGCGGCCGGCGCCCACGTGCAGCTCAGCCTCAAGGCCGCGGCGCGCACCCACCGCAACGCCTACTCGCTGGTCAGCCGCCCCGGCGCCCGCGACGCCTACGAGATCATCGTGCGGCGGGTCGACGCCTCCCGCGGCGGCTCGGCCTTCATCCACGAACAGCTCACGGTGGGCGACACCGTCGAGGCCGCGTGGCCGGGCAACCTCTTCCCCCCGGTGCGCACCGCCCGCCACCAGCTGATGATCGCCGGCGGCATCGGCATCACGCCCTTCCTGTCGTACCTGGCCGAGTTCGGTCAAAGCGGCGCATCCCACGCGCTGCATGTGTGCTGCCGCCCCGACGAACGCGAGGTGTTCGCCCCGTGGCTGCCGGCGGGCGCCAAGGCGGACTTCCACTGGGATGCGGACGGCCACCGGCTCGACATCCCGGCCCTCCTCGCCGCCCAGCAGGCCGGCACCCACCTCTACGTGTGCGGCCCGGCGGCCATGAACGACGCGGTGATCGCCGCCGCCCGCGACGCCGGCTGGCCCGACAGCCATGTGCATTGCGAGCACTTCGGCTCGGCCCTCAGCGGTGGCGAAGCCTTCCGCGCCTTCCTCGCCCGCTCCGGCATCGAGGTGAGCGTGGGCGAGGACGAGAGCCTGCTGGAAGCCATCGAGCGCGCCGGCGTGGCCGCCCCCTGCCTGTGCCGCGGCGGCGCCTGCGGCGTGTGCGTCACCCCGCTGCTCGAAGGCGACGCCGAGCACCGCGACCACTTTCTGTCCCCCACCGAGCGCGAAAGCGGCCGCCTGATCATGCCCTGCGTATCGCGGGCGCGCTCGGGACGGCTCGTGCTGGACCTGTGACCCTGCCCCGGAGACCGATCATGACCCTCGCCTTCAAACCCGACGAAACCTTCCGCGGCGACTACACCTACCGCAACAGCGACGCCGCGATCCTGCGTTTCCCCTTCCCCTTCCCGGAAGACCGCTACATGTACAGCGTCAACATCGAGCCGCACACCCGCAGCGGCCCGACCGACGTCTTCCACCGCCCCTTCGACGTGGATGAGCACTACATCGCCGAATGCCGCGACAAGGCCATCACGCTCGAGCGCGACCCCAGCCGCTGCCAAGCCCTGCCCCACATGATGCTGGCCCAGTGGGACACCCTCGAGCTACTGATGGAGAGCCTCGCCGCCGACTACCCGGCCCACTTCGCCCTCATCAAGGAAGGCGACGACTTCGGCAGCCGGTGGACCTGGATCAACCGCCCGCTGGGCATCGAGCAGCGCTTCATCTTCGGCAACCCCGACACCCTGCCCTGCGAGCCCTTCGAGTACATCGCCCGCCAGGCCCAGGGCGACTTCGCCATCTGCGACCAGCGCGACAACAACCTGTTCATGGACGCCGGGATGGTCACCTCCCAGGCCGACTGGTCGCTGGAATTCGACGTGGGCATGAGCTTCATGGAGTGGCACGGCCCGGTGCCCCTGGCCCACCAGGCCGGCGTCTTCGAGCGGGCGCTGAAGTTTCTGCTGATGCTGCGCCTGGGCCAGCCGATGCGCCGTCTCAACTGGACGATGACCATCAACCCGCGCCTCGACACCTCGCCCGAGAGCTACCCCGAGTGGGGCCCGGACCGCGCCAGCCTCACCCCGGACAACATCGGCCGCAAGCTGCACCTGCGCGTCGAACTGCAGACCCTGTGGCGGCTCCCCCGCAGCAACGCGATCCTGTTCCCGATCCGCTGCTACCTCGCCTCCCTCGACGAGCTGGCCCGCGTGCCCAAGTGGGGCGCCCGCCTGCACCGGGTGCTGTCCACGCTGCCGCCCGAGCTGGTCGACTACAAGGGCCTCACCCGTTACCTGCCCACCGCGCTGGACTGGCTCGCCGCCCACGACGACGGCCGCGAACTGCCCATCGGCATCGAGCCAGGCATCGCCACCCTCGCCCGCCCCTGACGGGCGGCCCCGGATTCCCCCTCTTCAAACTGACAAAAGGACGACCACCATGAACGCACCCACCCAGCTCTCCCCCACCGGCATCGGCGCTGAATGGAGCCCCCAGTGGCTGCTTACCCCCGAGCAGCAGGCCCTGCAGGCCGACCTGATCGCCCTGTGCGAGACCACCCTGCGCCCCAACGCCATCGAAAGCGACAAGAAGTACATCTACCCACGCAAGAACTTCGAGGCGCTGGCATCGATGGGCCTCCTCAGCCTCACCATCCCCAAGGAACTCGGCGGCCGCGGCGAGAGCCACGTGTGCGCCGCGATGGTGGTCGAGACCATCGCCCGCTACGGCTGCCCCTCCACCGCCATGTGCTACACCATGCACCTGGGCGCCTGCGCCGCTGCACTCCTGCGCCACCACGACAACGAGCGCCTGAAGGACATCCTGCGCCGCGTGGACCAGGACGTGCTGATCGGCACCCTGTCGTATTCCGACCCGGAGACCGGCTCCCACTTCTGGTATCCCATGTCGTCCCGCGCCGAGCGCACGGATAACGGCTGGAAGGTCTTCAAGAAGGCCTCCTGGACCACCTCCGGCGGCTTTGCCGACTGGTACATCATCCAGACCACCTCGCCCGATTTCGGCGGCGACTACTCCAACCTGTCCTGCTTCCTCGTCACCAAGGACCAGATCCACGCCGACCCGGCCAACTGGGACGGCCTCGGAATGCGCGGCAACCAGTCCGGCCCGATCTCGGTGGACGGCGTCGACATCGCCCCGGACGCGCTGGTCGGCCCCATCGGCGATGGCGCCAAGTCCAACGACGAGGTGGTCGATCCCTTCTTCCTGGTGTGCTCGTCGGCCTGCTGGAATGGTATCTGCCTCGCCGCCATGGACATCACCAAGAACCACACCACCCGCAAGGTGCACAACGACGTGGGCATGCGCGTGGCCGACTACCCGACCATCCAGGACTACGTGGGCGAGTGCCTGATCGACACCAACGCCAGCCGCAGCTACGTCTATCTCGCCGCCAAGGCGCTGGACGACCTGACCGACGGCTGCGACTGGTCCGCCCACGCCAAGATCGACCACCTGCCACGCACCCAGATCCTCAACTGGCTGTGGCAGGTCAAGTTCTTCGCCTCCAAGAACGTCACCTTCGTGGTGGACAAGATGCTCCACGCCTGCGGCGGCACTGGCTACAAGCCGGCCCTGGGCATCGAGCGCCTGCTGCGCGACGGCAAGGCCGGCTGGGTGATGGGCCCCACCAACGAGGTGCTGCGCCAGTTCGTCGGCAAGGCCGCGCTGCTCGGCTTCGAAGTGCTCGACTACTGGAACCAGTCGGTGAACCAACGCGTCCTCAACAACGAGCTCAAGAAGATGAGCAAGGACGAAAAAGCCGCCTTCGCCAGCAAGCTGCTGGCCGAAGCCCAGGCCTGATGCAAGCCGGGCCGCCCCGCGGCGGCCCGCCCCTCCGCCCACCCGAACCGGAGCCACCATGACCACCGCCCTCTGCCCCTCCGCGCCGACCGAGAGCCTGCTCAGCGCCCCCTTCGACGCCCGCCTGTTCCGCCGGGTGCTGGGGCTCTTCCCCACCGGCGTCACCATCGTCACCACCTGGGACGCCGACGGCCGCCCCGTCGGTGCCACCGTCAGCTCCTTCAACTCGGTGTCCCTCACGCCGCCGCTGGTGCTGTTCAGCCTGGCCTGCGACAGCGCCGCCTGCGAGGTGTTCTCAAGCGGCGGGCCGCTGGCGATCCATGTGCTCGGCCACGAGCAGGAAGCCCTCTCCAACCGCTTCGCCCGGGGCGGCGCCGAGAAGTGGGCCGACCTTGTGTATGGCACCGGTGAGCTGGGCAGCCCGCGGCTGGAAGGCGCCCTGGCCACCTTCGAATGCGTGCCCTACGCCCGCTACCCCGGCGGCGACCACACCATTTTCGTGTGCGAGGTACGCAGCCTGCGCTTCCGCGATGGCGAACCGCTGATCTTCAGCGGCGGCCGCTACCGCAGCCTGGCGAGCCAGGAGGCCTTTGCATGAACGACCCGACCCCGATTTCAGCCCTCGACCCTGCTGCCGGCGCCGACCCGTATCTGCTCGACACCGACGCCTCGCCGCCGGCCCCGCAGGCCTTCCCCGAGCCCCTGGCAGTGATCCGCGTCACCGCCGCCAGCGCCCGCGCCTTCACCGTCAAGGCCGGCCAGTTCATCCAGGTGATCGACGTGGACGGCAAGCAGTGCTCGGATCTCCTCGCCTTCGACGCCGCAGCGCTCGCCGCGGGCGAGGAATGGGGCCTCGACCCCACCGTCACCCGCACCCTCGCCGGCTCGGCCTATCCGCTGCCGGGCCTCCACGCCAAGTATTTCGACGCGCGCATGCAGCCGCTGCTCGAGACCGTGCAGGACACCGTCGGCCGCCACGACGCCTTCGCGCTGGCCTGCACCGCCAAGTATTACGAGGACGCCGGATTTCCCGGCCACCCCAACTGCAGCGACAACTTCTCGGCCGCGCTGGCGCCCTTCGGCATCAAGCCGCGCGCCGGCTGGCCAGCGATCAACTTCTTCTACAACACCTACATCCAGCCCTGCGGCAGCCTGGGTTTTGCCGAACCGTGGTCCAAGCCCGGCGACTACGTGCTGCTGCGCGCCCTGAAGGATCTGGTGGTGGCCGTGTCGTCCTGCGCCGACGACATCGACCCCGCCAACGCCTGGCAGCCCACCGACATCGAGGCGCGCGTCTTCGATGCCGCCCATCACTTCCCCCGAGCCCTGGCCCATCGCATGACGCCCGACGCCCCCGCCCGCCTGACCCGCCCGAGCGCCTTCGCGCCGGTCACCGAAACCCTCACCCGCGACTTCATCGACTACAAGGGCTTCTGGCTGCCCCGCAGCTTCGTGGGCCACGGCCTGCTTTCCGAGTACTGGGCCTGCCGCGAGAAGGTGGCGGTGATGGATCTCTCCGCCCTGCGCAAGTTCGACGTGACCGGCCCCGACGCCGAGGCGCTGCTGCAAAAGGTGCAGACCCGCGACATGCGCAAGCTGGCCGTCGGGCAGGTAGTCTACACCGCCGTGTGCCACGCCCACGGCGGCATGATGGACGACGGCACGGTGTTCCGCCTGGGGCGCGACGTGTTCCGCTTCGTGTGCGGCGAGGACACCACCGGCCTGTGGCTGAAGGAGCAGGCCACTGCCGGCGGCTTCGACGTGCGCATCCGCGACGCCACCGACGCGCTGCACAACCTCGCGGTGCAGGGCCCGAAGAGCCGCGAGCTGCTGGCCAAGATTCTGTGGACCGCCCCGATCCAGCCGGCCATCGGCGAGCTGGGCTGGTTCCGCTTTACCGCCGCGCGCCTGGGCGGCCCCACCGGCATCCCGCTGGTGGTGTCGCGCACCGGCTACACCGGCGAGCTGGGCTTCGAGCTGTGGTGCGCCCCCAAGGACGGCCCTGCCGTGTGGCAGGCGGTGATGGCAGCCGGCGCGCCGCTGGGCATCGTGCCGCTCGGCTTCGACGCCCTGGACATGCTGCGCATCGAAGCCGGCCTGGCCTTTGCCGGTCATGAGTTCTGCGACCAGACCGACCCCTTCGAGGCCGGCATCGGTTTCACCGTGGCGCTCTCGAAGCCCGACGACTTCATCGGCAGGGCCGCGCTGGAAGAACGCAAGGCCCACCCCCGCCGCAAGCTGGTCGGCCTCGCCATCGCCAGCAACGAGCCGGCCGCCCACGGCGACGGCCTGTACGTGGGCCGCGCCAAGGTCGGCGAGATCACCAGCACCGTGCGCTCGCCCATCCTCGACGCCCAGATCGCCCTGGCGCGGGTGGATGTGGCGTATTCGGCCATCGACACCGCGCTGCAGATCGGCCAGCTCGACGGGCACCGCAAGCGGCTGGATGCGACGGTGGTGGGCTTTCCGCACTTCGACCCCACCAAGGCGCGCGTGCGGGCCTGACATGCACCTGTGGCGGGCGGCGTGGCGACCGACGTCGCCACACCGCGCCAGGACAACTTCACGCCCGTCAAGGACGGGCCCCGCGCTGCAGGCTATAAGTACACCGCCTGCCACTCGGGATTCCTGGAATGAACACCCCCAATCAAACCCTGCGCGTCGTGTTTGCCGCCAGCGCGCTTGCCAGTTCGGTCATCCTGACCCTCTTCGTGCGGGGCCGGGCCGAATGGACAACCGCGTTCTGGCTGCAGATTGCCGGCGCGTCCGTGGCCCTGTGTGCGCTGATCTGTGCGGTGGCGTTCCGCAGGGGCGGCCTGCACCTGGCGGCGGTGCCCCTGTGGGACTTCCTCCGCGTTTTCCTGCGACAACTGGCGACCGTCTATATCGCGCTCGGCGTCTCGATCACGGCGATTGCGCTGGCGATCATCTACGCCATCACGCGGTCGGGGCCCAACGCGCTGGCCCTGGCGGTCCTTGCGGGGTTGTGGCTGTCCCTGTGGCTGGCGCCTGGATTGGCGGCGCTGACCACCTGGCGCAGGCTGCGCAGCGCAACGACCGGTGACATCAGGCTGCCCGCCGGTCCATGACACCCGGCCCGCCAGGGCGGCCGCGCGCTACAGCACCTGTACCGCCCGACCGATGAAACGGATCGGCCCGGTGGGCTTGCCGGTGGGTGAGCCGGTACGCGGCTCGAGGGTCAGCTCGAAGAGCTGATTGGGCTGCACCGCGGGCAGCTTGTCGGTGGGCACCTCTAGGCGATGACCCGGCGTGACCAGGCCAAGGGATACCGGCCCGCTCCAGCCGTCAGCCTTGGTCCAGAACTGCAGGGCCTTGTCGGCGGGCACTTCGACGCTGCCCAGGGGAATCAGCTCGATGCGACTGGCGCCCCCCGTCTGCACCACCCAGCCCGGCGCCTTGTCATCGGGGGCCACCAGCACCACCATGAAACGGGTGGTGGGCGGCGGGGCCATCTCGCGCGTCACCAGCACGCTGGCCAGCACCGCGGCGGTGGCAAAACCACCCGCAGCCAGACCGCGCCACAGGGACAGGCTGTGCCAGTTGCGCCACCACGGTGCCGGCACCCGGCGCGGCGCCGGGGGCTTCAGGGCGTCCAGACTGCGTTCGATGCGCCACCACAGCCGGGCCGGGGGTGTGACCGGTTCGGCCAGATCGGCCAGGGGCAACAGGCGCTCTTCCCAGGCCCGTACGGCGGCCTGCAGGGCGGGCTCATCGGCGAGGCGGGCCTGCATGGCGCGGCGCTGGGCGGCATCCAGGGTGCCCAGCACGTATTCGCCGGCCAGTTCGTGGTCGTCGGCGGAGACGCCGGTGCTGTGCTGCGTGCTCATGCCATGCACTCCCGCAGGGCCGCGAGGCTGCGCTTGATCCACGCCTTCACCGTGCCCAGAGGGGCGTCGAGGCGCCGCGCGATCTCGCCGTGGGAAAAGCCGTCAACGTAGGCGTGAAGCACGCAGTTGCGGCGTACCGGTTCGAGTTGCTCGAGGCAGTGGGCGATGCGTCCGGCGCTCGCCTGCCAGGCAAAGGCGTCGGCCATGTCGTGCCAGGCATCCACCGAGGCGCGGGCGTCGAGGGCGGCGGCGGTGTCGTCATCGACGACGATTTCACGCTGCCCGTCGCGCACCGCGTTGAGGGCCAGGTGGCGGGCCACGCTGTAGATCCACCCCCGGGCGGAGCCTCGGGTGGGGTCAAAGGCGGCGGCACGGGTCCAGATGTTCACACAGGCGTCGTGGACGATGTCCTCGGCAAGGGCGTTATCGCGCACGATGCGTCGCACCACCCCCAGCAATCGCGCGCCCTCCTGGGCATACAGGGCGTGCAGGGCGTTGCGCTCGCCCCTGGCGCAGGCCGCCAGGGTGGCTTCGTAGTCGAAATCGCCAGAGGTGGAGGACACGGATACACGGGTGAGAGGTAAGAGCCTGCGCCTATCTTACCCGACACCGCATGACGGCCGTGACCGGGCAGGCGACGGTCAACGTGCCTTCCAGAAGATGTAGTCGGCCTGGTAAGTCACCGTTTCGCGCTTGCCGCGGGTTGCGGGGCTGCACTCTGCGGCAGGCGCCACGCCGCCCTTCAAGGCGACACGCTGGATGTGGGTGACACCGGTGAGGGCGCCCTGGCCCATCGCCGGGTTGGCCTTGACGAGCTGATAGGGCAGGTTGCCGACCCCCGCGGGTGCCACGGCCAGCTGGGTGCCGGTCAGCCGCGAGCCGTCGCTGGCTTCCCAGGTGGCGGGGGGGCCGTAGTAGCTGCCCACCACGTTGCCGGCGCGGTCCTTGAGCACCGCCCTGGGGCCGACGAAGACCCATTCTGTCTGCCCGCTGGCGCCGGCCTTGTCACGGCATTCGTAGGTGATGTCGCCGCTGCCGACGGTCTCCCAGGCAACCGCGTGCCCGGCGGGCACCCGGATGCTGTCGGGGAGGCCGTCCTGACTGTAGGCGCTGCTCATGGGGGTGGTGGAGCAGGCGCCGAGGGCAAGGGCGGAAGCAAGGGTGACGATGGCGGTTTTCATGATCGTTTCTCCGTGGGTTGGGGCTGCGGTAAGCCTTTTTAGGGGCAACGCGCAAGGCGCTGCTGTAGTCACTACCCACGACGGAGCGATCTGGATGCAGGTATCTGAAAATATTTTTCTGGCGATGCCTGCCCGACCCACGGGTCGGGTGCTTCGGCGCCGAACGCTCGCCAGCGGGGCAACGCTCACGCGGCCCTGAGCGCTTCGGCCAGCAGGGCCGACGCATCGGTGCAGGTGGAGGGCGAGGGGGCAAGGCCGATGCGGGCCTGCAGCTTGATGGCGTGCCCATCGATGCGCAGGGGGCGCTCCACAAGGCCGGCGAGGGCGGCGGCCAGATCGCCCACCCCACCCAACGCAGCCGGCCCCGCCCAGGCCAGCGTGGCGGGCCGGAAATCGGTGATGAGCACCGCAAAGCCGTTGCCGTGACGGGTCGCGCCGTTGCAGTCGCCATGCACCGCGCGCAGGCGTTTGCCGGTCTCCACAATCACCCGCTCGGCCATCGCCGGACCGTAGGTGGCGGCCAGCGATTCCAGCGCGTCGATTTCCAGGTGGATCAACGCGAAGGGGTAGCCGGCAATCGCCGAGTGGGCCACCACATGCTGCAGCCGGTCGAGGAACAGGCTGAAGCTGAGCAGCCCGGTGGCGTTGTCGAAGAACAGCCGGCGCCGCGATTCCTCCTGCGCCTCGCGCCCGCTGCTCACGTCGGTGATGAAGCCCTCCAGCCCAAGGAACTCGCCCCGGCTCGAATGGATGCCGCGCCCCTGCTCCCACACCCAGCGGGTCTGGCCGTCGCGGTCGATGATGCGGTAGCTGAGTTCGTAACGCTCGCGGCGGGCGAGGCGCATCTGCACGTAGTTCCACACGAAGTCCCGGTCCTCCGGGTGGATCAGCTCGGCAAAGCGCGCCGACTGGTTGTCCACCAGCTCCAGCGGGGTGTAGCCGGTGAGCTCGAAGCAGCCTTCGCTCACGAATTCCATCGTCCAGTGCTTGTCGTTCTGGCCGCGATAGATCATGCCCGGCAGGTTGTCGAGCATGGTGTGCAGGCTGCGCCGCTGGGCGCGCAGGGCTTCCTCGCCGCGGCGGCGCTGGTCGATGTCCAGCAGCAGGCCGACGATGCCGCCATCGCCATCAGCCCAGGCACGCAGTTCCACCCAGCGTGGCGTTCCGCCGCGGGTGGTGACGAGGCGCACCTCCAGGCACAGGCTGTCGCGCCCGCCGGCCTGCAGGCGGCGCAGGCCCTTGGTGAGGGCGGTGCGGTCTTCCAGATGGAAGTGCGGCAGAAACGGCCCAAACTGGCAGTCGGCCAGGGATCGCGCGGTGCTGCGCGCCCACTGGGGGTTGAGCCAGGTGACGGCGAGCTGCGCGTCCAGCGCGAAGAGGATCTCCCCGGCCTCGTGGGCGAGCCGGTTGCCCCACTGGCCGTCGGGCCCGGCCTCGGGCAGCGCGTCGGGCGCGGCAAACTGCAGCAGCGCCACCGACGAGCGATCCGCGCGGAACAGCGACAGCCGCGCTGCCCACGGCAGGCCGTCGGCGCGCAGCAGCGTCACCGTGCCGGCGTCGCCCGACGCGCCCTCGGCCGCCAGCAACGCCGCCACCTGCCCGTGGTGGCGCGGATGGACGATGTTCTCAAGGGGCATGCCGATCACCTCGTCGCCCCGCTCGGCGAGGCCCAGCCCCTTGAGCAGCGCCCGGTTGGCGTGGGCGATGCGGCCATCCTCCACCAGCAGCGCCGGCAGGCTGCTGTACTGGGCGAAGTGGGCCAGCGGCCGGCTGGCGCCTTCGACCTGACGGGCCAGTCGCGGCCGCCACCCACCCGGCGCAAGGCGCAGCGCGGTCCAGGTGGCAGCGGGCAACAGCGGCAGGCTCCACAGCAGCGGCAGACCATGGCCGGACTGGCTGAGCACCAGCGCGGAGAGGCTGGTGGCAAGCAGCGTGGCAACCAGGAAGAGTGTCATCGGCGTGCACCTTTTGCAGGATTGGGGCGCTTTGCGTGTAGCAGGAATCACTCCACTCGCCCATCTGTCTTGTTTCACTACAGGCGCAAAAGTTGCTTTTTACTCTCAACTCCAACCCCTTGAGACGCCTAGCCCGTGCTGGCCCGTTATCCGCTCCTTGCCCGTCTGGGATTGCTGCTGGCCTGTCTGGCCAGCCTGGCAGCGGCGCTGTTTGCCTGTGCCGGCCTGCTGGCGCGGCTGGAAGCGACCAGCCTCTCCACCCAGCAGGCGGGCGTCGAGCTGACCATCGCCACCCTCGGCCTGCTCTACGTGGGCGGTTGCGTGCTGACCCTGCGGCTGGCGTGGACCGCACTTGTGCAGCGCACCAACATCGCGCTGTCGCGGGTCGCCGCGCACACCGCCGGTGCGGTGACGGTGAGCGGCGAAGGCACTGACGAGATCGACCGGCTGGCCCGCGCCCTCGATTCGGTGTCGGGCCAGCTGGCCTGCCGCATCGCCGACAGCGCCCGGCTGTCGCGCCAGGCCGAGGAGCAGGAGCGCTTTGCCACCCGCTCGCTGGAATTCATCTACCGCACCTGCGCCAGCCTCGCCGGCCACGGAGGCCGCGCCACTGCTCTCCAGGCGATGCTCGAAGACCTCGCCGACAGCCTAGACGCCCGGGCCTGCGCGCTGGCGCTGCTGGAGCCGGTGTCCGACGGCCTGGGCGTACCGGAGCAGATCGGCGCGCCGCGCATCCCCGCACTGCTCGACGAGTTCGACCCGGAGATGCTGGCCCGGGGTGGCGGCCTGCGCCGCTCGGCCAGCGGCCCGGACGGCGAGGTGGTGGAACTGGCCGTGCCGGTGGGCGACGCCGACGAGATCTACGGCGTGCTGGTGATGGAGGCCCGCGGCAACTTCTTCTTCGAAAGCCGCCACCGCCGGCTGGTGGATGCGGTGGCCGGGCTGCTCGCCCTGTCGCTGGGCAACCTGCAGCGCAACCAGCGGCGGCGCCGGCTGGCGCTGATGGACGAGCGCAGCGCCATCGCTGGCGAGTTGCATGATTCGCTGGCCCAGGCGCTCTCGTACATGAAGCTGCAGATCGCCCGCCTGCAGCTGGAGATCGGCCGCAGCTGCACCGCCTGCGCGCCGGGCAGCGCCATGCTCGACATCTCCGGCGAGATCAAGACCGGCCTCGACAGCGCCTACCGCCACCTGCGCGAACTCCTGTCGGCCTTCCGCACCTCCATGCCGCCCGGCGGACTCCACCAGGCCCTGCGCGAGGTGGTGGACGAGCTGGAAGCCCGCGCCGGCACCGGGGTGAGCCTGGATTTCCGACTGGGCAGCCAGCCCCTGACCGCCAACGAAGAATTCCACCTCCTGCAGATCGTTCGCGAGGCGCTCACCAACGTCATCCGCCACGCCCGCGCTGCCCACGCGGTGGTGCATCTGGCGCCGCTGCCCGGCGGCGAGGTGGCCGTGCGCGTCGAGGACGACGGCCGCGGCATCGCCCCGGACGCCGGCGGCGAAGGCCACCACGGCCTGTCGATCATGCGCGAGCGGGCCCGCCAGCTGGACGGCACGCTCAGCGTCGGCCCCAGCGGCGGCGGCGGCACCTGCGTCGAGATGCGCTTCCGCCCCCGTACCGCGCCCACCGAATTCAACCTCCGGGAAAGCACCCCATGAACCTGCCCGACACCCCCGGCGGCAGCCCGCCGATCCGCATCGTGGTCGTGGACGACCACGCCCTGTTCCGCCGCGGCGTCGGCCAGCTGCTATCCATGTACCCCGACATCCGCGTGGTGGCCGACGCCCCCAGCGGCGCCGAAGGCATCGAGGCCGTCCTCACCCACCGCCCCGACGTGGCGCTCATCGACCTGCACATGAAGGGCCTCGACGGCATCTCGGTGCTCCGCGCCCTGCAAAGCGCCGGCAGCCCCGCGCGGCTGGTGATGCTGACCGTGTCGGATTCCAGCTTCGACGTGATGGAAGCCCTCAAGGCCGGCGCCGCCGGCTACCTGCTGAAGGACATGGAACCCGACGAGTTCTGCCGCAAGCTCCGCCAGGTGGCCGCCGGCGGCACCGTGCTGTCACCCGAAGTCGGCGGCGTCCTCGCCAAACCCCAGGCGGCCAGCCGCGAAAGCATCGACGCCGGCTGGGCCTCCCTCACCGTGCGCGAGCAGGAGACGCTGGAGCTCGTCTCCAAGGGCGCCTCGAACAAGATCATCGCGAGATCGCTGGGCATCGCCGAGAGCACGGTGAAGGTGCATGTGAAACACGTGCTGCAGAAGTTGAACCTGCGGAACCGGTTCGAGGCAGCGGTGTGGCTCCGGGAGCTGAGGGAGGAGGAAAGAGGGGCCTGAAGCGGGCTCCCGCAGCTAGCCGCCAGACATCAAGCTTCATCTTCCTCATCGACTTCAAAGCCCCGCAGGGTTGCCCTAAACGCATCGGAGGTGGCAACGCTGGAATGGGTGTCCTGGTTCAAGCACCACAGGCTGCTCGAACCCATCGGGTACATTTCCCCGGCCGACGCTGAGGCAAACAACGACCGGCAACTCGCCAGTCGGGCTACAACGCTGGCCTGACTTAGACGAAATGGCGTCTATGGGAGGCGGGGCGGCTCATCTTGTGTTGGACTACCCGGGATTGCGGCGGCATCGAGCGTCGACTTCGGACACTGAGGCAAAGAATGGGAGTCGTCGTTCCAGAGGCATCTCTTCATAAACTCCGGCCGAGGTCCAGCGCTGATCCGACGGGCTCTTCCTCGGCCAGAGCTGTCATTCGGCGGAAAGTCAGCATCGGTCAGCTTTGAGTCCGTTATCCGCCCGTCGGATCTTTGCGCGGTGGGCAGTTTCCTAGTTGCCGCCACTCGCCTCGAATCCGTTCGTCGGCTGTTCATCGGTCAGCTGGGCCTCCTCCAGGATCCAGTCAACCAGCGCCCGCGTCTCCTTCGAGGGAGTTGAGTCTCTCTGAATCAAGCAGAACACCTTGTTCGACTCCGGCCCTGGTTGAAGCGTCGGCAAGGCCACGAGGCGACCGTCGGTCAGCATCGGGCGGATGAACTGGCCCCGGCCGAGCGCGATCCCCTGGCCTGCGACGGCGGCATGGACCATCTGGTCGAAGAGATTGAACCGGAGCACCCCCTTCGGTTTGATCCCTGGCCAGCCTTGCATCGCCAGCCAGACATCCCAGCGCCACCAAGGGGATGGGTCTCCATCGAATTCGAGCAGCACTGAGCGGCGGATGATCTCGGGATCGTCAAGCTGGGCGATGCCGAGGCTCGGGTGAGCGACCGGAAATAGCGTCTCGCCAAACAACCGCCGTGCTCCCGCAGGCATGGCGGGCTCAGCGCAGTAGCGGATCGCGATGTCCAGTCCCTCCTGCCGCAGGTCGACGATGTTGTTGTTGGCCGACAGGCGCACTTCAATCTGGGGGTGCAGTTGCTGGAAGCTCGGCAGCCGTGGGAGCAGCCAGAGACCGACGAAGGAGATGCTCGCAGTAACGGTGACCGGTCTCGGGCCTGACTTGGCGGCCAAGAGCGTCCCGATCGTTTCCTGCAATTCCTGCATCGCGTTGTCGGCGACCAGGAACAGCCTTTCGCCTTCTGGTGTGAAGTGGATGGCGCGGTGGGCCCGTTCAAACATCTTGATCCCCAGCGCGGATTCCAGCCCATGGATCTGCCGGCTGACGGCGGACTGAGTCAAGAAGAGATCCTGGGCGGCGAGCGTGATGCTCATGCGCCGGCCGACAGCAACAAAACCGCGCAGAAGTTCAATCGAGGGAATCTTGGCGAGCGGGATAGACATTCCTGAGACTCATGTTAAAAGCCGAAAAACTCTGTTGAGCGGCACGTATCCATGAATTCTAATCCAGTCACTTTCCCTTTACCGGAGACTGACGTCATGACAGACAGCGCCGATTCCCATTTCGCCGACCGCATCCGTGCCAGTTTTGCTCGGCAGAACGCCATGCACCTCATCCAGGCAACACTGCCCGTCGTGGAATGTGGCGCCACGGAAATCCATTTGCCGCACTGGCAGGGCGTGGAACAGCAGCATGGTTTCGTGCATGGAGGTGTGGTCGGGATGATTGCCGACTCGGCGGCCGGCTACGCCGCCATGAGCGTGGTTCCCCCGACGGCGTCGGTGCTGACCGTCGAGTACAAGATGAACCTGATGGCGCCCGCGGACGGCGAGAAGCTCATTGCTCGCGGCGCGGTGGTCCGCTCGGGACGCACGCTGATCGTGACCCGGGCCGAGGTCTTTGCCGTGAAGGAGGGCAAGGAAACGCTCTGTGCCCTAATGCAGCAGACCATCATGGTCATGCACGGCAAGGTCGAGAAGTAAGCCTGACCCTTCCTTTCGACGCCAAGGGGGACAAACGTGATTGATGTTTACAGCTGGCCCGCGCCTAACGGGCACAAGGTGCAGATCCTCATGGAGGAGCTTGACGTGCCGTACCGGCTCGTCCCTATCGACATTACCCAAGGCGCTCAGCGCGAAACGGACTATCTCGCCATCAACCCCAACGCCAAGATCCCGGCCATCGTCGACCACGCCCCGCTCGATGGCGGCGAGCCCGTCACAGTCTTCGAGAGTGGCGCGGTCATGCTCTATCTTGCGGACAAGGAAAAGCGGTTTATCCCCGCCGATCCTCGGCAACGCATTGAGGTGTTGCAATGGTTGTTCTGGCAGGTGGGTGGGCTGGGCCCGATGATGGGCCAGGCCCAGCACTTCTTCCGGTATGCCCCGACGCCGACTCCCTACGCCCTTGAGCGCTACCAGAATGAAGCGCGGCGCATTCTACGTGTGCTCGACCAGCGCCTCGCGGGCCGGGATTTCATCGGCGCGGAGTACTCGATCGCAGACATGGCCTGCTTTCCGTGGATCCGCATCCACAAGCTGACGGGTGTCGTCCTCGACGATTTTCCAAACGTGCAGGCGTGGTACGGTCGGGTGCGCAGCCGCCCGGCGGTGGGCCGCGGGGTGGACCTGCTGCGCGAGAGTTGGGTCGATGTATCGACCTCTGCGGAGGCGAAGCGCAACCTTTTCAAGACGGAATGAACGACCATGACTGAACACGACAGCCGGGTGGTGGATGCCTTCATCGACCTCCGGAGCCCTTATTCCTACCTTGCGCTAAAGCCCGCGCGCCTGCTCGCAGAGCGCAGTGGGGTGCGGTTCGACTGGTGGCCGTTCATCACGGATTTCCGGTCTGCGTATGGCGGCGAGGTCGAGGAGCGGTCGAACCGTGACATCGCGAAGGTCAAGTATCTCTACGTTGATTGCCGGCGCCTCGCCAAGGCGCAGGGGCTGACGATCCGATCCACCACCAAGTTGTGGGACGCAACGCTTGGCAGCCACGCCCTGCTGTTCGCCAATTCCCGGGGGCGGCAGTGGGAGTTCTGCGACCCAATGCTGGCTGCATTCTGGCGCCGCGAATTCGACCTGGAGTCCCAGGGCGAGATGGATGCCGCCCTTGCGGCAGCGGGGCTGGATCTCGCGGACTGGCATGCCTACCAGGAAACCCAGGCAGCAGCTGATCTGCGTGCGGCGACGGCACGCGCTGAAGCGCTAGGCGTCTTTGGGGCTCCGACCTTTGTCTATCGAGGTGAACTGTTCTGGGGAAGCGACCGGGTCGACCTGCTTGCAGCGACCCTCGACGCCGCTACACCCGGACTTTTCTGAGATCCGTACTGCACTTTCGACCAGGAACGCTCCATGACGACACCCGCCTCGACTGCCGCGCCCCAGGGCGTCTTCTACTTCGACGTAATCTCGCCCTGGGCCTGCCTGATGGACCACGCCCTGCGGCAGGCGCCGTTGCCCATCATGCTCGAGCCTCGCCCGGTCCTGTTTGCCGGTCTGCTCAACGCCTTCGGGCACAAGGGACCGGCGGAGATCGAGCGCAAGCGCCACTTCACCTACGAACTTTGCACTTGGACCGCCCAGCAGCAAGGGCAGCCCTTTGTCATGCCAGCAGTGCACCCGTTCAATCCGCTTCGCTATCTGCGGCTTATCCTCGCGCTCGAGGCCACGCCGCAGGCGGTATCCGCGGTCTTCGAGCAGCTCTACACCACCGGCTGTGATCCCGACAGCGACGAAGCCTGGCAGGGCACGCTGGCCCGCCTGGGCGTGAAGGAGGGCGAACTCAATCTAAACGCCCCCGACATCAAGGTTCGTCTGAAGGACAACACCACCAAAGCAGCCGCTGAGGGCATCTTCGGCGTACCGACGATCACCGTCGGCGACCGGCTGTTCTGGGGGCTGGATTCGTTGACAATGCTTCGTGCCTACCTGCAAGGGGACCCGGGGCTGGACTCGGCGGCCATGCAGCGCGCAGCCCACGTGCGCTTTGGCGCCTCCCGCTAACCGCCTAACTGGACTCAGGGGCGGTCCCACGCGCTTTTCTCGAACAGCCTTCTACAGCATACAAAAATGACCGGTTACATTCAGGACTCCGAAGGTACGACTCCCAGAAAAGCCGTCACGGTGCCGTCGCTGATGCGCATGCGCGCCGAAGGCACGAGGATCGCGGTGCTCACCGCCTACGACGCCAGCTTCGCGAGTTTGATGGACAATTGCGGCGTCGACATGCTGCTGGTCGGCGATTCGCTTGGCAATGTCGCCCAAGGGCATCGCACAACATTGCCTGTCACGCTCGATGACATCGCGTATCACACCGCATGTGTCGCCCGCGGCAACAGGAGGGCCTTCCTCGCGGCCGACATGCCCTTCGGTACCTATGGAACCCCCGAGGCCGCCTTCGACAACGCCGTGCGACTCATGCAGGCCGGGGCGCAGATGGTGAAGCTCGAAGGTGGGGCATGGCTCGCGGAAACTGTTAGGTTTCTCACCGAGCGCGCGATCCCGGTGTTTGCCCACCTGGGACTTACACCTCAGTACGTGCATCAGCTCGGCGGGTTTCGGGTTCAGGGCAAGACGAGCCAGGCTGCGGACCGCCTCAAGGCCGATGCGCTGGCACTGCAAAGGGCCGGGGCCTCCCTTGTGCTGCTCGAAGCCATTCCTGCGACCTTGGGCAAGGAGGTCACCGACCTGCTGGAGATCCCGACCATCGGCATCGGTGCTGGCCCGGACTGCTCCGGGCAGGTGCTGGTGATGCACGACATGCTGGGCGTCTTCCCCGGGAAAAAGTCCCGCTTCGTGCGGGACTTCATGGCCGGGCAGTCGAGTATCGAAGCTGCGGTTCGCACCTATGTCGAAGCCGTGCGAGGCGGCACCTTTCCTGCGTCGGAACATTGCTTCTAAGCAACCTCGGGCCCAAGAGGCGGCGAGGGAAACGGCCAGGCCCGGATGTAAGGTGGGACGCGTCGCCGCTCCGACGGGCACACGTGCCTAGCATCATTCGATACAGCATCAACTGTGACCCACAAGAAGTCACCAGGCCAAACCACAGCAGGGGGGTCAGGCAGTCGATGCTGGCCTTGACGTGGATGGGCTGAAACGGCACAAAAAGCAGGCACATTACTAAGGTTACGAGATACTGCAAGGGCAGTACTGCCAGGCGCGGCTGAAGTGGGTCCGTTCGCGGTAGGCAGTGTGAGTGCGAAGTATGGAGAGCTCGCCTCCAATGGATTTTTTGTGGAACGGCAGGTAACTATCGCATCACTGACTGATTCTGCGCACCACGCAAAATGCAGGTCAGGCCGAAGTCCAGACATCTCCACCATGTCCAACATGCCCATGAAAAAAGCTCCCTCGGGAGCTTTTTTCATTATCTCTGTCACCAATATTTCACTATCTTGGCAAGAATTTCATTAACTCTGTCACCCGACAACCTCTGTCGGATGCCACAGTTAATGAAGAGCAAGCTACTGATTATAAATCAGATTATCACTAACTTTGGCACTAAGGTGGTGACCACTGCCAGAGTTCATGAAAGAACATCCTACCTGTGCCAAAGATACTGAGATTTTCTGGTGACACCGAGGCTGCGCATCATCCCAACAGACGTTTCCGGTCCTTCACATAGCTCTTGGCTGCAAGAACAAGGCTGAATCGCCCCGGGTTTCCTAGACACCCTGTAGCCTCACAACTGAGGCAAATCGGAGGTGTTCATGGAAACGAAGAAGTCGCAGCAACGCTTCACTGAAGAGTTCAAGACCGAGGCGGTCCGTCAGG